>CAZAFV010000034.1:4836-6983 GCA_964484385.1 uncultured Acidimicrobiales bacterium | reverse complement strand
CGGGAGCCAGGGTGAAGTTCAGCTTGTTCATGTACTGCACGATCGGCCGGCGCCACGAGCTGGAAGCCGGTCTCGCAGGGCTCAACAACGACTACTACCAGCGCATGCTCGGCGAGATTGCCGAGATCGCACGCTTCGCCGACGACAACGGCTGGTACGGCTTCGGCCACCCCGAGCATCACCTGCAGATCGAGGGCATGGAGGCGACCGGCAGCCCGGGTCTGCTGAGCATGTTCATCGGCCAGCATTCCGAGCGGCTGCGCGTCGACGTGCTGGGCTATGTGCTCAACACCCACAACCCGCTGCGGGTGGCCGAGGATGTGGCCATGATGGATCACATGCTGCAAGGCCGTCTCAACGTCGCCTTCGTGCGCGGCTATCAGGCGCGCTGGGTCCAGAACTATGCCACCCGGCCGGGCGTCGAGGCGGTCGGCCACTGGAATAAAAAACAGGCCTCCGACCTGCTCAACCGCCGGGTGTTTGAAGAAGGCGTGGCGATCATCAAAAAGGCCTGGACCCAGGACACCTTTTGCCACCGGGGCGAGTTCTGGCAGTTCCCGCCCCCCGACGCCACAAACCCGCATCCCATGGAAGCCTATACCCGCTACGGCGCGGGGGTGACGCAGGATATGCGCATCGAACAGGTCGGCATCGCCCCGCGCCCCTACCAGGACCCCTACCCGCCGCTGTACGCCGGGTTTACCCATAATACCGAGTCGATTCGCTACTGGGCTCGCGAGGGCGGTAAACCGATCATCATTCTCCTGCACGAAGAGCTGTGCGCCCGGCTGCAGAGCATCTACCGCGAAGAGGCCGACAAGGCCGGCCGCACCGTTCCGCCCGGCACCGAGCTGGCCCTGGGCGGACAGCTGGTGGTGACCGACAGCGCCGCCCAGACCCAGCGCGCCCTGGCCGACACCCGCTGGTTCTGGGAGCAATGGGGCATTCCGTTCGGCCTGGGGGTGGCCGAGCCGCTGATCGGCGACGCAGACAGCGTGTCGCGCAAAATCGAACTGGCGATCAAAATCGGCACCGACGAAATGTTCTTCCTGATTGGCGACGGCCTGCTGCCCCGCGACGTGGTGCTGCGCAGCTTCGAGCTGTTCGCCGAAAAGGTCATGCCGCGCTTCCGCGATTAGCGTCCTACCCCGGGTGTGAGTGGCGCCCGGGGTGAGACGGCCGCCTGCTCCAAGATAATTTCCAGAAAAATGCTAGAGCATTGTGCTTTTAGGTTGACGCATAGCCGGCATGGGTAAAGGAATGGCTACATTCCTCGGGCCCAAACCGGGACACACCTATCTGCTGGCGTGAAGACCGTCGCCGACTCAATCTATTCACAGAATGCTCTAGCGTGCCACATACCCGCCATCAACGGCCATGGCGTGACCGGTCACAAACGACGCCGCGTCAGAACACAGCCAGACTGCGGCCTCGGCGATCTCTTCCGGCGAACCCATACGACCGATGGGCTCGACCTCGACAAAACGGGCTTCGAGATCCGGCATACGCTCTAAGCTTCTTTCCAGCATCGGAGTACGGATCACACCTGGACATACGGCATTCACCCGGATACCTGACCGGGCATATTCCAGGGCGGCTGTTTTGGTGAGCCCGACGATGCCGTGTTTGCTGGCCCCGTAGGCGGCTGAGCGACTGCCGACCAAGCCGGCGATTGAGGCAGTGTTGACAATCGCCCCACCGGCCTGCTTGAGCAGATGCGGAATCTCATACTTCATGCACAGCCATATCCCTTTGAGATTCACCCCGATGACCCGGTGCCAGGCCTCTTCGGTCCACTCTGCCGTGGGGGTCAGGACCATGCCCTCAATGCCGGCATTATTATGGGCATAATCCAGCCGCCTATAGCGGTCGATGGTCCGCTTGACCGCCGCTTCGACTTGAGCCGCCTGCGAGACATCGGTTGCCACAAATACGGCTTCGCCGCCGACCTGCTCAATCAGCCGGCAGGTGTGTTGGCCGCCTTCGACATCAACATCAGCAACAACGAGCCGGGCTCCCTCACGGGCAAAGGCCAGCGCCGAGGCTCGCCCGATGCCCGAGCTGCCGCCAGTCACCAAAGCGACTTTTCCGTCAAATTGTTTGCTCATACCAGTCCTCCTGACACGCACACTGAAAAGGCAGACCTC
>CAZAFV010000034.1:0-4788 GCA_964484385.1 uncultured Acidimicrobiales bacterium | reverse complement strand
AGATCAGCAGGTCAAGCGGGATGCCGATCTTCAGAAAATCGGTAAAGCGGTAGCCGCCCGGTCCGTACACCATCAGGTGGGTCTGGTAGCTGAGCGGCGAGGCGAACGCGGCCGAGGCGGCAATCGCAATGGTGATCGCAAACGGCCGCACATCGACCCCGAACTGCCCGGCGGTCTCGGCCGCAATGGGAAACATCAGGACTGCGGCCGGGGCGTGAGAGATACATTCGGTGAAGACCAGGGTGACCAGATACACCAGGGCCAGCACGCCCACCGGCCCCAGCCCGGCGCCGACCTCGACCAGAAACGAGGCCAGCAATTCGGCCGCCCCGGTCTTGTCCAGCGCTCGACCGATCCCGAACGCCGAGGCTATGAGAATCAAGACCGAGACATCGACAACCCGGCGGGTCTCGCCGACCGACAGACAGCCACACATGATGACGCCAAACGCGGCCAGCAGGGCGGCGGTCATCATCGGCAACAGGCCCAGGGTGACGGTCGTGATGAGGGCGACCAGGGCCAGCAGGGCCGGAATGGCCTTGTCGTACCGCGGCGGCGCGCTGTTATCGACCTCGGACACTAGATAGAAGTCGGCCGAGTTGCGGTAGGTGCGGGCAAAACCGGCCGAGGCTTCGAGCAACAGAGTGTCTCCGGCGCGGAGCAGAATGTCGCCGATTTTTCCGCTCAGCCGGCGCCCGCCCCGATGCACCGCGACCACGGCCGCGCCGTAGCGGGTGCGGAAATTGGCGTCTCGAATCGTGACCCCGTTGAGCGGCGAGTCCTCAGAAATGACCGCCTCGCTCAGATTGTTGCCCTCCCCGACCCGTTCGACTCCGTCGCGGTGATCCCCGGCCGGCACCAGCCCCCGGATCTTTTGCAGATCGACGATCGTCGCGACCACCCCGGTAAAGACCAGCCGGTCGGCGACCCGAATCCGCTCTTGCGGCCCGACCGGAGAGACGGTTCCCTCGGATCGCTCAATACGCACCAGAAACAGGCCGGGCAGGTGGCGCAGACCGGCCTCTTCGATCTGCTGGCCGACCAGGGGACACTCGGCCGTCACCTCAAGCTCGACCAGATACTCGCGGCGCGTTTCGCCCAGACTTTCCAGCAGCTCCTTGCGGTCGGGCAGCAGGACGCGGCCGGCAATAACCACAAAGCCCACGCCAACCACGGCACACGGCACCCCGACCGCGCTCAGCTCAAAGAAGGACATGCCCTGCTGCCCGGCGCCGACCATCAAGCCGTTGACGACCATATTGGTCGAGGTTCCGATCAGGGTGCACGCCCCGCCCAGAATCGTCGCGTAGGACAGCGGGATGAGAAAGCGCGACGGCGACACCTGGTGGCGTCGCGCCCAGTCAAACACCACCGGCGTGAACATGGCCACAATCGGGGTGTTGTTCAAAAAGGCCGAGATACCGGCGGTGGGCAGCATCATGCGCAGCAGGGCGCGTCGGTGGCTGGTAATCTGGCCGAACAGCCGCGTGGCCACAAAGCCCAGAGCACCGGTATGCTGGAGCGCACCGGCCACCACGAACAGGGCGCCGATGGCGAGAATTTCCGGATTGGAAAACCCGACAAACGCCTCCTGGGGCGACACAATCCCGCTCGCCAGCAGCACGGCCAGCATCCCCACAAAGATCAGATCCGGGGCCAGCAGATCCCGCATCAAGGCCCCAATACCGACGACCACGACCGCCAGGGTAAACCACGCATCCCACGCCATAGGGCTATGACCGTGCAGATTTTTTTGCGTCTTGGCAAGGCCGCCGAGCAGTTCAGGGCGCCGGTGCCTGGTCAGAGAAGCCCTTGAGCAGAATATAGGGCATCCCGCCAATGCCGAAGGCCGAGGTAATGCCGCTCGCCCCGTGTTGATAGCCGAGCAGGGTGCCGGTGAACCAAATCTTATCGCCCTTCTCCGGTAGGTCCCGGACCAGCTCCTCGTCGGGATACAGCAACAGCAGGGAATCGATCTGCTTCGGCTCCTGCGACAGGGTCCCGTCGCCGATAATCGTGGTCGGCACGACCTCTACCCCAAAAAAGGTAAAATAATCCACCTGGCCGGTCTTGGGGTCGCGCCGAAAAAAGCGACGCGCATAGGAAAAACGGTAGAACTGGCCGGTCAGCGTCATCTCCTGACCGACCTGCTGCTTGGGAAAGAAATCGGCGAAACACGCGGCGACTCGCATAGGCGTGCCGGCTACGAGCATGACCAGGGTCACACAGCTCCAGCGTCTGACGAGGGATCCCATGCCGCCTCCTGCCCATTATGGGGTCTGAAATAAAGGCCCACTGTACGCTACTTCAGGCGCCGAGGAAAGAATTTTAGTCGGCTTGCGGTGTCCGCCCGTTCGGGTCACAATGACGCCCTATCAGGGAGAGGCGGATGCGGAATTGGCGGACCAGGCTGAGTCCAGTGCAGCAACGGATCTATGATCGCAGTGCCGCCATCAGCTCGATTGAGCTGCCCCCCAGCCCCCAACTGTCGGACGCGGCGACCAGCCTGGCCGACGCCTTGGGACGGGACGACCGGCCTCAGGTCCAGGCCCTGTCTCAGCGAATCGTGAACCAGATCTGCCGACAGCTCGGCGTACGCAGCGTACGGGTCCAGGTCCAGGGCGTGCGCCCCTCAAATCGCCGCGGCGAACTGCACGGCCTGTACACCCAGTACAACAACGGCAGCCACAAGGATTCCATTCAGGTCTGGATGCGCACCGCCAAACGCGGCCAGGTCGTGGCCTTTCGGACCTATTTGCGCACCCTGTTGCACGAGGTCTGCCATCACCTCGATTTCACCTACCTGGGGCTGCGCGAGTCGTATCACACCGAGGGATTTTTTCGGCGCGAGTCGAGCCTCTTCCGGGCGCTCGTGCGACCGCCGACAGCCCAACCAGCCCCGCCGACAGCGTCGCTTTCTGAGATGGTCCGTGAGATCATCGCGGCCGGCAAGCAATCCTGAGCAGGCGACCTCAGCGCTGCAAGCTGCGCAAGCGCTGCCGGGCGCCGGGATAGGCCGGGTCATAGCGCAGCACCGCCCGGAGTTGGGCGGTCGCGCGCTCGGTCTGGCCCAGACGGGTATACACCTCGGCCAGCTCGAAACGCGCCCGCGGGCTGTGCGGACAGATACCCAGGCCCCAGTCGTAGAGGCGCACTTTCTGGCGCAGGGAGCGGGCGGCCAGAGCCCGGTAGAAGTACGACCGCGCCCGGCGGCAGGCGTCTTCGTTCCGCTCGAACCGGGGCGCCGGCGGGGACGGAGGCGACAGGGCGACGGGCGCCGGACCGGGGCGGCCAGCCGTCAGCCGGGCGGCCAGTTGACGCAGCGTTGCAGCCCGCTCCGGGGAGGACGGATGCGACGAGAAAAATCCGGCCGTCGCAGTTTCCGGCACCTCACGAGCCATGCGGCGCATGACCTCAGCCCCGGCCCGGGGATCATACCCGGCGTCGAACGCGTAGCGCAGACCGAGCGCGTCCGCCTCACGCTCCTGGTCCTGGTTGTAGTGATTCAAAAACAGACGCCCGACCTGGCCGGTCAGCAGGCCTATGCCCGGATAGATGCTGTCCACCAGCAGGCTGGCCAGCCCGAGCAGGCTGGACCTGAAGACGCCCTGCGACACGTGGTCCAGGCTGAGATGGGCAATTTCATGGCCGACAATCACGGCCAGCTCGTCGTCCGAACGGACAAAGTTCAGCATGCCGGTCGAAACCATGACGCGACCGGAGGTGGCCCCGGCGTTGATGGACGGATCGTCAAATACCAGCAGTTCAAACTGAGGCGGGTTGGGGATGGCCGAGCGCAGACGGTCGGTCACCCGTTCGAGCTGGGCGAGCTGGACGTAGCGGACGATCTGGCTGAAGGACGGCCGACTCTGGCCAAAGCCGTCGGCCACGAGTCCGACAGGGAGCGCACAAAGGAGGCAGCCAGCGAGGCTGAGGTAGAGCCAGCGTTTGAGCATGCCTCCATCATAGCCGGTCAGAGCCGGTTTTCCACACAGGTGCGCTCTGGCCGCCATTGGAGCAAATTACGATTGTGTGTAGCCGTCCGTCATTCCCGCGCAAGCGGGAATCTCGCCTTCCCACCCTGGCGCCCTCTGGATGCCGGCTCACGTCCGGCATGACAGGAACGGAACACAGGGCTACAATCTATCGGAAAACGCACTAGCGGCTCTTCAGTGCAGCGTCGGGAGCAGGCCCAGCCCCTCGCGCAGGACTCGAACCAGGGCGATATTATCGCCATGACCGGTCCGGTCGGCCGTCACCTTGGCCCGCAGCGGCCGGCCCAACAGGTACAGGTCGCCAATCAGGTCCAGGATTTTATGGCGGGCGAGTTCGTCGTCAAAACGCAGCGGGGGGTTAATCACGCCCTGGTCGCCGATCAAAATACAGTTGTCCAGCCGTCCACCGTTGGCCAAGCCCATCTGTTCCAGGGCCTGGACCTCTTTCAAAAATCCGAAGGTGCGGGCCGGGGCAATTTCGGCGCCAAAGCTCTCGGTCCCGTGGTGGACGTAACAGTGCTCCTGACGGCCAACCGGCGGGGGATAGTCGAGAATATAACGGACCGAGAAATGGTCGGCCGGCTCAAGGCGCAGCCTCTTCCCGCCTTCCCCGTCGCCAACCTGATACGGCCGGTCAACCGCAATGACCTCAACCGTCTCGTCCTGCTCGACGACGCCGGCTTCGTCGAGCAGCTGACAGAACTCACGCGCCGAGCCGTCCAGAATCGGAATCTCATCCTGCATCTTGACCATCAGATTGCTGATGCCATAGCCGTGCAGGGCCGCCATCAGA
>CAZAFV010000033.1:0-33192 GCA_964484385.1 uncultured Acidimicrobiales bacterium | reverse complement strand
CTTCGGCACCAGCAACCGCATCCTGCTGCCGCTGTCGGTGCTGTTCGGCGCGGCGTTCCTCGTGCTTGCCGACCTCACTGCGCGCACCGTGCTCTCCCCCGCCGAGCTGCCGATCGGTGTGGTCACTGCGTTCTTGGGAGCGCCGTTCTTCGTGTTCGTGCTGCGGACGAGCCGGCGGGAGATCTGGTGAGCGCCGCCGTCGAAGTGGAGGCGCTCGAGGTCAGCCTCGACCGAACGCCGATCCTGACGGGGGTCGACCTCAGCGTCTCGGCGGGCGAATGGGTGAACGTGGTGGGTCCCAACGGCGCAGGCAAGACGACTCTGTTGCGGGCACTTCTCGGGCTCGTCGCCTACGACGGCAAGGTGCACATCGACGGCCTGTCCAGCCAGCGGCGCTCCGTCAGAGCCCAGCTCCTCGCATACGTGCCTCAATCGCCCGTCATTCCTCAGGGAATGCTGGTGGGCGACTACGTGCTGCTGGGCCGTACCCCGCACCGGGGCGTCTTCGCCGCCGAGTCCGCCGTAGATTGTCGAATCGCCGCTGAAGTGCTCGAACGGCTCGATCTGAGCGGCTTCGGGGACCGGGCCGTGCAGTCGCTGTCCGGTGGCGAACGTCAGCGAGCCGTGCTGGCTCGGGCACTCGCGCAGCAGGCACCGATCCTGTTGCTCGACGAGCCGACGACCGCCCTCGATCTCGGCCACCAGCAGGATGTGCTCGATCTCGTCGACGGGCTGCGGCGGGAGCAAGGCCTGACGGTCATTGCCACGCTGCATGACCTGACGCTCGCAGCCCGCTATGGCGACCGGGTCGCCATCCTGTCTGAGGGGCGCGTAGCGGCGTGCGGGCCGCCCGACGGCGTGCTCACCGTCGACAGCATCGCTCAGCACTTCGGCGCACACGTCAAGGTGCTGCGCGATTCGGACGGTCCCGTCATCGTCCCCACAGCAACGACATCGGCACATGCGACCAGCGCGGCACCGGCAGGGCGCGCCGCCACACAGAATGGAGATCACTCATGAATGCATCACAGCCAGACGGCTCGACACCCACTGACGCGCCGCCCACTGACGACCCTCGCCCTGACGGGCTGCGCACGGTGCGCAGTCTCGTGGTGGTGAACACCGGCGACGGCAAGGGGAAATCCTCCGCTGCGTTCGGCACGGCGATGCGGGCGCGAGCCCGCGACTGGCCGGTAGCGGTGGTGCAGTTCCTCAAGTCGGACAACTGGGTGACCGGCGAGCAGATGATGGCCGAGCCGCTCGGCATCGATTTCTGGTCACTGGGCGAAGGCTTCACCTGGGACAGCGACGATCTCACCCGGGACGAGGCAGAGGCCCGCGAGGCGTGGCGACACGGCAAGGCGCTGGTGGAGGCCGGCGAGCACCGGTTGGTCGTGTTCGACGAGATCACCTACCCGCTCAACTGGGGCTGGATCGACGCCGCCGAGGTGGAAGCCACGTTCCGCAACCGCCCCGATCAGGTGTCGCTAGTGCTGACGGGCCGCGACGCGCCGGGGTGGATGATCGAACTCGCCGACACGGTGACCGAGATGGTCAAGACCAAGCACGCCTACGACGACGGCATCCGGGCCAAGAAGGGCATCGACTACTAGCTAGGTGCGCCCGCTGCTCAGGCGGTGATCTTCATGATCTCGAAGAGTGTGCCGAGGTCGACATGGGCCTCGAGGGCGTCGGCAACGCGGTCGAACTGCGCTTCGCGGCGAGCGGCGAACGAACCTGAGTCCGGCGTGTAGGGACAGGCGCACTCCGCCGCCACGCGAGCCAAGTACGCGCGCCGGAAGTCATCGCTCTCGAAGATGCCGTGAAGCGTTGTGCCCATCGTTCGGCCGCTGCACCGGCCCTCGGGCTCGTCGTCCAGCCACAACCAGGGCTCGCTGGTGCTGCCGACGGTGGGCTCAACCCGTCCGTGATGGATCTGGTAGCCCCACAGCGGCGCGCCGCAGGCTTCGCCCCGGCGCTGGGCAAGCACCTTGTCCTCATCGAAGACAGTCTCGACGTCGAGCAAGCCCAGACCCGGCACCGTCCCTTGCCGCGACTCGACGTCGTCGTGAATGACTTGGCCGAGCATCTGGTAGCCGGCGCAGATGCCGAGCACGGATGCCCCGCCGTCGGTGGCCGCCGCCGTCACGGCATCAGCGAGGCCTCGGGATCGCATCCATGCCAGATCGTCCACGGTGGCCTTGGAACCTCCGAGCACGATCAGGTCGGGCTGGCCTAGCTCGCGGACCGAGCGGACGAAGCGGACGCCGACATCGAATTCTCCGAAGAGAGGATCGAGATCGGTGAAGTTGGACAGGCGTGGGAAGGCGACGACGGCCACGTCGAGGTGAGCGTCGGCACGCGGCGGGGGCATCTGTGCGAGCGCGACCGAGTCCTCGGCGTCGATGTGCACGCCGTCGAGCATCGGGATCACGCCGAGCGTCGGCACTGCGCAATGTCGTTCCAAGTCGATGAGCCCGTCGCCGAGCAGAGCCGGGTCGCCGCGGAATTTGTTGATGACGAAGCCGCGTACGAGGCGTCGGTGTGCGGGCGGGAGCAGCGCGACCGTCCCCGCCAGCGAGGCGAAGACACCGCCGAGATCAATGTCGCCGACCACGACGGCCGGCACGCCTGCTCGTTCGGCGATGCGCAGGTTGACGATGTCGCTGTCGGCAAGGTTGATCTCCGCAGGACTGCCCGCTCCCTCCAGCACGACCGCATCGAAGTCGCACCGCAGCTGACGCAGTGATTCCAGGACGAGCTCCAGCAACTCAGGCTTGTAGCGGTGATATTCCGCGGCGCTCATCGAGCCCACAGGCCTGCCCTCCACGACGACCTGGGCATCGGTGTCACCGGTGGGCTTGAGCAGGACCGGGTTCATGCTCACCGTGGCCTCGACGCCCGCAGCCTGCGCCTGCGCGTACTGGGCCCGGCCGATCTCGTGTCCAGACGCGGTGACCGCCGAGTTCAGCGCCATGTTCTGCGCCTTGAACGGCGCGACGCGCAGACCACGTCGCGACAGCAGGCGGCACAAACCGGCCACGACGGTCGTCTTGCCCGCGTTCGAGGAAGTCCCGCACACCATCAGACCAGGCGCCAGGGCGTCAGGAGTGTGGCCGGCCACCGCGGAAGCGTACAAATGCCCCGCGCTGATCTCAGGCGAGGGCGCAGTCGACGACAGTTTCGGGTCGCAGACCTACACTCGTGACGAAGCGTTCGGCTCCCGCGGAGCGACTGACTGCCCACCGGTACGATTCGCGCCCGTGGACGCAGCATCCCAGCGGCTGTCCCAGGCTCTCTCAGAATCGCGGGGCCCCGACTCGGCAGCCCGGCCGCTGCGTCGTCTGAGCGACGGTTCCGACTCTTGAGCATTCGGGTCCAGCCGTCCCGAGTCGCCGCCGCCGCAGGTCATCGCGGCGTGCTCGTATGGCAGTGGACGGCACCCGTGCTTGCCTTGTCGTCGGCACCGGTCGGCGGCGGTTTCGGCCCAGTGGACTGGGCGCTCAACATCGGTGTGGGTTCGGACTACGGCCGCACCGACTTGACCGAGCACGCCGCCGAGATCACGGCGGATCTGGGCCTGAGCGGTACCGGGGCGGCGATGTTCACCGCGGTCGACCTGGACCGGCTGGTCAGCGCGGACGGCGACGGCGTGTCCGTCGAGGCCACGGTGGGAATCAGCCATCCGACTTGGGCTGTCGATCCCACTGCGACGGAAACTGCGCAGGGCAGCCCGGGCACGATCAATCTGGTCGTGCAGGTACCGGTGGCGTTGGACCCTGGGGCTGCGGTCAACGCTGTGATCACCGCCACCGAGGCCAAGGCGCAGGCTCTGGCAGACCGTGACGTGCCGGGAACGGGGACAGCCACCGACGCCGTGGTCGTGGTATGGCCAGATGGCGGCTCTGCCGAGCGGTTCGCCGGACCCCGCTCACTGTGGGGCTCGCGCATCGCTCGGGCGGTGCACCAAGCAATCTGGGCCGGGACCCGGGAATGGAGCATGTCGCCGCAGACGACCGGCTCGACACCGGGGGTCGTGTCCTGAGCAGGCTGGGACCGCGCTGTCTGGCGGTCGCTGCGGGATTGGTGCTGGACCGCCTTGTCGGCGAGCCGCCTGCGGCCGTGCATCCGGTGGCAGCCTTCGGCCGCACGATGGAACGCATCGAACAAAGGCTGTGGGCCGACCGCCGATCGAACGGTGCCATCTACGCGGCGACTGGCGTAGCTCTGGGCGCGGCGGCAGGTGCGGCAGCCGGGTCGACGGCGGTTGCCGTGTGGTCGGTGACCGCGGGTCGGGAGCTGCGTCGAGTGGCTTCCCAGGTCGGCGAACTGATCGCGGCGGGAGACTTGGCCACGGCGCGTGCGGAGCTGCCTGCGCTGGTAGGCCGTGACCCATCTGGGTTGGATGCCTCGCAGATCGCGGCCGCGGTGATCGAGTCGGTAGCCGAAAACAGCGTCGACGCCGTGATTGCTCCAGCATTCTGGGCCGTCGTGGCCGGTGCCCCCGGCGCGGCTGCCTACCGAGCCATCAACACGATGGACGCGATGGTCGGAAGGCGCAACGAGAGGTACGCGAACTTCGGCTGGGCTGCCGCCCGCCTCGATGACGTTGCGAACTACGTTCCCGCTCGGATCTTCGCCGGACTCATGGCCGCGCTGCACCTCCGACGAGCGCGCAGGCTCCTTGCCACCGTGCGCCGCGACGCACCGGCACATCCTTCGCCCAATGCGGGGGTGGCCGAAGCGGCGATGGCCGCCGCTATCAGCCGCCAGCTCGGAGGACCCCTGCGTTACGGAACTGTCGAGGAGAACCGTCCAGTGTTGGGCGACGGCCCCCGACCCGATCCCCCCGACGTGCCAGCCGCAGTCCGACTCGCCGACCGGGTGGAGTGTCTCGGCATCGCGCTGCTGTGCCTGGTCGGATTGTCCAGCATCGTTTCGGAGCGTCGCCGAAGAACAGCGTGAGCCAGGCGGGCGCGGGTCGCTCTGCCCAGGGCTCCGTCTCTTAGCCTCTGACGCCATGCAACGGCACGGCGGCGATTCGTGAGCGGCTTGAAGGTCTCCGAGCGGGCGGACATCGCGCCGTTCTTTGTGATGGAGATGATGCGGGCTGCCGCCGACCGGGAAGCTGCCGGCGGCGATGTGGTGCACATGGAGGTCGGCCAGCCATCCACCCCCGCGCCGGCCGGGGCGCGCGCTGCTGCCAAGGCGGCAATCGACAACGACGTGCTGGGTTACACGTCGGCCGTGGGCATCGAACCGTTGCGCACGAGGCTGGTCCAGCACTACGCCGACTGGTACGGCCACGACTCCGATGCCGGTCGCATCGTCGTGACCCAAGGTGCCAGCGGGGCATTCACGCTCGCGTTCCTGGCGTGCTTCGAGGCCGGCGACCGGGTGGCGGTGACTGCGCCCGGTTATCCCTGCTACCGCAACACGCTCGAAGCACTGGACATCGAGGTCGTCGAGATTGCAGTGACGCCCGAGTCGGGCTTCCGGTTGAGCGCAGACATGGTCACCAGCGCCGGCCCGCTCGATGGGCTGGTGGTGGCTAGTCCCGCCAACCCGACCGGCACCATGCTCATGGCAGACGAACTGGGCCGGCTAGCCCGCTGGTGCCATGACGCCGGCGTGCGGCTGATCTCCGACGAGATCTACCACGGCATCGCCTACGGAACCGAAGCCGCTACCGCTGCGGCGCACAGCCCGAGCGCGGTCGTGGTGAACAGCTTCTCCAAGTACTTCTCGATGACCGGCTGGCGGCTGGGCTGGCTGCTGCTGCCGCCCGATCTGGTCTCGCCCATTGAGCGCCTCGCCCAGAACGCCACCATCGCCGCTGCCACGGTGAGCCAGCACGCCGCACTCGGCGCCTTCGACAGTATCGACGAGCTGGAAGCCAACGTCGCCCGCTACCGGGCGAACCGCCAGATCCTGCTCGACAGCCTGCCCGCAGCAGGGATCGATCGCATCGCCCCGCCTGACGGGGCGTTCTACATCTATGCCAACGTCGATCACCTCACCGACGACAGCGCTGAGCTGGCCGCGACCTGGCTCGCGGAACTCGGCATCGCCACCACGCCCGGCATCGACTTCGACCCTGCCGAGGGACATCGCTACATCCGGTTCTCGTTCGCAGGCAGCAACGACGACATGATCCAGACCGTCGAACGCCTCACCGCGTGGGCTCAGAAGCCGCGTCGGTAGGTGAACCTTCTCGCAGTCGCACCTGTCATTTCCCGCTCTTGTTCGCTTTCGCTCACGGGCCGCTCGGGCGACGGCTTCGCCTATCGGCTCAGCCTCTGAGCACCGGCACTGAGCCCTCGGGCGCAACCCAAGTCCCACCACTAGCGTCGCCACTCATGGAATCGGCAGAACTGGAAACGCTCATCATCGACGCCGCGGACAACGGCGTCGTCACCATCACGATGAACCGGCCCAAGCGCCTCAACGCGGCGAGCCCCCAGATGTTCACCGAACTGCGCGAGACGTGGAATGAGATCGGCGGTGATCCCACCGTGCGCTGCGTGGTGATGACCGGTGCCGGCGATGCCTTCTGCAGCGGCGCCGACCTGGCCGCCGATGGCGACGACGGCCCCCGCAGGCATGCGCTGCAAGGGCTGAACGTGATCCACCAGACCGTGTCGGCGCTGTACTCGATCATGGTGCCAGTCATCGCCAAGGTGAACGGGGTGGCAGCCGGCGCTGGCATGAACCTCGCCCTCGCCTGCGACCTGATCGTGGCCTCCGACCAGGCTCGCTTCAGCGAGATCTTCGCCCGCCGCGGCCTGTCGGTCGACTTCGGCGGCACCTGGATCCTGCCTCGCCTCATCGGCCTGCACCGCGCCAAGGAACTGGCGTTCTTCGCTGACGTCATCGATGCCAAGCAGGCCGAGGACTTCGGCATTGTCAACAAGGTGGTGCCCCACGGCGAGCTCGACGCATTCGTCGACGACTGGGCCGACCGGCTCGCAGCCGGGCCGCCTATCGCCGTTGCGATGACCAAGCGCCTGCTCACCCTCAATGCCTCGGCCGACTTCGCCACTGCGCTCGAAGGCGAGGGCATGGCTCAGTCGCTCAACTTCACCACCGAGGACACCAAGGAAGCCGTCCAGGCATTCCTCGAAAAGCGTCCGCCCACCTTCACCGGCCGGTAACCGCAGGCAGGCCCCGAGCGGCCTAGCAGCGCGTCAGGCGACTGCAGCTCGGGACTCCGCCCAGGTCTTGCCGGACTCCACGTCGACGTCGTGGGGCATGCCCAGCACCCGCTCAGCGATGATGTTGCGCTGCACCTCCGAGGTGCCGCCGCCGATGGTGAGTGCAGGGCTGAACAGGTAGCCGCCGTGCCAGCCGTTCCAGCCCTCCGTTACGGCCTGGGCCTTGGGGAACTCTGGCGATGTGCCCAGCGGCCCCGTGTTGGCCAGCAGTCCATGAGCGCCGGCTAGGTCCTTCGCCAGCGTCATGACGTGCTGGCCGTGATCGTCTGCCAACGCCTTGCGCACGCTGGCTTCGGGGCCGGGCTGGCGGCCGTGCAGGCGGGCGCTCAGCGTGCGCAGCCGGATGAGCCGAAGCACCTCGCCCTCCATGTGCAAGCGTGCGGCCCTGTCGCGATCTGACACGCCCCCGGCCGACCGCACCACGTCGAGCAGGTCGGCCGCGCTGGGGCCGCTGCCCCACAGCGCACCCTCGCCCGACAGTGACACCCGCTCGTTGCCCAGCGTGATCTTGGCCAGCCGCCAGCCGTCGTTCTCGTCGCCGATGCGGTTCTCCACCGGCAGTTCCATGTCGGTGAAGAACGTCTGGTTGAACGAATAGGCCGTGGTCATGTCGATGATCGGGCGAAGTTCGAGGCCGGGCGTGTCCATCGGGCAGATGAAGTAGGACACGCCGCGGTGTTTGGGCACGTCGGGATCGGTGCGGGCGATGAGGATGCCGAGCTTGCTGCGGTGAGCTCCCGACGACCAGATCTTCGAGCCGTTCACGATGTATCGATCGCCGTCGCGTACCGCCCGGGTGGCCAGATTCGCCAAGTCGGAGCCGCTGTCGGGCTCGGAGAACAGCTGGCACCAGACCTCCTCGCCGGTGAGGATCGGCCACAGGTAGCGCGCCTTCTGGGCGTCAGTGCCGCCGTAGATGATCGTCGGACCGGCCCAGCCCAGGCCGATGCCGCCCGCAAGGCGCTTCACGCCGGCGGCGGCCAGCTCCTCGTCGATCAGCAGCTGGGTGATGGGATCGGCTTCCAGCCCGTAGGGCTTCGGCCAGTGCGGTGCTACGTACCCGGCGTGTGCCAGCGCCTCTTGGCTCGGATTGCCGTCGTGATCGTCGAGCCAGTCGCGCACGGCGACGCGGCGAGGATCGTCATCGTCCGGCCAGTCGAAGTCCATGTGCGGACCCTAGTGCTGTGCCCTCAGACGCGAACAGGCCCCCGCTCGACTGAGCAGGGGCCTGCTGCTACCCGAAGATCGTGTTCGCGCCTCCGCCGGTTGGCGGGGCAGCGGCCGCGTGAGGACCAGCACGCGGATCTTGTGGGGTTCGGTGGTCCGGGTTGGAGTCGCCACCTGATGGAGACGTCCCCTTCTCGGAAGCGGGTCGCCTCAGCGCCCGGCCACCTCCAGAGTCCTGTTGCGTTTCGGCATTGCTTGGACCACCCCCTTTCTCTGGTGCGCCCAGATTGCCACAGTCGCGACGAGATCGGGTGACGAATTCCGATCGGGTCGCACGCGCCGCTGTCGCCGAGCGGGACTTCAACCCCGCTGAGGACCGACCATCGAGGCTCAAACGGAGATTGCGCTCCGGACGGCCGAGGCCACGGCTCGGGCGCCGAGCGCGGTGACGAGGTCGAGCTGGGTATCGACCTCACCGGTCGCCAGCAGGAACAAGGCATCGCCGTCGAAGTTCGTGTGGGGCGGCTCGACGGCGCGGGCTATGCCAGTGTGGGACAGGTCGGCGGCGCGGCAAGCTTCCGGCTTGGTGAGCCGAGCGTTGGTGACCAAGCAGCCGATGATGGTGTTCATGCGCTCGCCGTGACCGTCGGCATCGTCACCTTCGTTGCCGCGTCCGCTGAAGCCGGGAATGGCATCGACGGCTGCGTAGGGATAGCGCGGCGCGTCAGGAGGCGCCGTGCAGCCGGCGAGGACAGCACCGGCCTCGTCGATGACATCGCCCAAGGCATTCACCGCCACCAACGCGCCTACGACTACATCGCCCGAACGCTCCACCGCAGCGCCCAGCCCGCCGGGCACAGCAAAGTCGCGACCGGCGACCTTGCCGATCGTGCAGCCGCGCCCGACGCCAACCCGACCGGTGGCAGGCTCGTCCGCGCTGGCGGCCTCGCATGCTGCCCATCCGGCTGCGGCCGTCGGACGCTCGCCGTGCGGAGACTGAATGTCATAGACGACGGCTCCGCCCACCACCGGCACAATGCTGCCGCGGATGTCGAGCCCACGGCCCTCGCTGCCGCACCAGCGCACCACGCCGTCAGCCGCGGCGAGACCGAACACGCTGTTGCCGCACAGCACAACTCCATGACACTCGACGCCGGCGCCCGTCGAACTGAGCGCGGCGGCCTCACGGGTGCCCGGTGCGCCGCCTCGCACGGCGACAGCGCCCAAGGTGCCTGGCGGCGGCAGCACCACCGTGACGCCGGTGGCAGCCTCGTCGTCGGTCCACGAACCCACCAGCATCGACGGCAGTCCCAACGCCATGGCCGCGCACCCTACGCGTCGTGCCACAGACACGCTGCATCGCCCTGCGCTTGCTGCTCTAGCTCCCGATTCCGATGCGATTGGGCTCGCGGGCCGCTCGGGCCTGTGGCTCAGCCTCTCAGGCTGATCTCATGCGGTTCTGAAGCTTCTTTCATGTTCGGCTCGTAGCTTGCGGCTCGCCAGACATGACCGGACTCGGAGGATCTTCTGAATGCGCAGACTTCGTTGCATTGCATTGCCGGCACTCGCTGCGATGTTCGCCTTGGCGAGTGCCTGCAGCTCGGACAGCGACGGCAGCGGGCTTGCCACGCTCGCCGGAGTGACCACCACGGCCCCCGACGCCACCCTCACTGCCTCCGCGGACGACGGGCCCGCGGCTGCGGTTGTCGCCACCGAAACGACGGAGACTGCGCCCGCCGATGACGAAACCGACGCCGGCGCCAGCCAGAGCGCCGACACCGGCACTGACACCGACGGCGATGCTCCTGCCGGCGACGCACCTGCCGACGACGACCTCACCGACGAGGAAGTGCTGCTGGAGTTCGCCGCGTGCATGCGCGACAACGGCGTCGAGTTCCCCGACCCGATCGTGGAGGCCGACGGCACGGTCACGTTCGGACTCCGGCCCGGCAGAGGCGGCGCGGGCCAGAACGCAAGCGACCTTCAGGCCATCGGACGAGACCCCGACCTGCCGGCGGCCCGAGACGCCTGCAGCCCGATCATCGAGGGCGTTGCGCTCGGCCCGGGCGGGCAGAGCTTCGACGAGGCCCAGGTCGAAATCGAGGACATGCTGCTCGAATTCGCACAGTGCATGCGTGACAACGGGGTGGACATCGGCGATCCCGATCTGAGTGCCGTCGGTCCGGGGAGCGGCGGCGGATCGCCATTCGGCGAGCTGGACTTCGACGACGCAGACGTCAGCGCTGCGTTCGAGGTCTGCAACGAGCAGCTGCCCTTCGGCCGCCAGGGGCGTCCGGGTGCCAGGCCATGACCCCCAGGCTCATGATTCCCAGGTCGGAGCCTCGTCTGTTCGGCGGCGAACGATGAAGCGCGCATCACGACGCCGCCTGCTCGCCGGCACGGCCATCGCCGTCGTCATCGTGGCCGGCGCCGTCGGGCTGTCCGTGGTCGGCAACGGCACTGACGGCAACGCAGCGGCGGACGGGAACTCCAGCCTCAGCACGGCACCGGTCACCCAGCGCGACCTCGCTGAGTATCTCGAGATCAGCGGCACGCTCGACTACGACGGCACCGCCACGCTGGCCACGCGCAGCACCGGGGTGCTCATGCAACTGGCCGACGAGGGCAGCGTCGTCCGGCAGGGCGAGCAGCTCTTCCTCTTGGTCCATGAGCCCACCGAAGACGACACGGCGCGCGTCCTCGCCGAGGTCGCCGCAGCCCGGGACGCGTTCTCTGTCGCTACCGACGATCTGCACGACGCCGAGGCGGGTCCGAGCGATGCTGACATCGCCACTGCGACGGCTGCTGTGGAGGAAGCCCACGAAGCACGGCAGCGCCTCGTCGAACCGGCGAGTGCCGCCGAGATCAGCGCTGCCGAAGCCGCTGTCGTCTCGGCCGCCGACCACCTCGAATCTCTGGACAACCCCACTCCAGCCGACCTCGCCGCAGCCCGTGCCGCAGTCGCCAACGCAGAGTCCCTCGTGGACGAATTGGCGGCGGGACCCTCGCAGGCCGAGACCGATGCAGCCCAAGCGGCCGTGCAAACAGCCGCCGAGGCACTCGACGACCTGAAAGCGGGGCCGTCGGAGGCCGAGCTTTCCTCGGCACGGGCAGCGCGGCTGGCGGCCTGGGAGCGGTACCGGGACGAACTCCAGCGTTCGGACAACGATGTCCAGATCGACCTGGCGCGCGCAGAGTTCCAGACCGCAGATGAGCACCTCGACGACCTGTTGGCAGGCCCCACCCAAGCCGAGATCGACGACGCCGAATCCAAGCTCCTCACCGCACAAGAGGCGCTGGCCGACCTGCAGGCCGGGCCGACCCAAGCCGAGATCGACGACGCCGAATCCAAGCTCCTCACCGCACAAGAGCAACTCGAGCTGCTCGAAGACCCGACCGACGCGCAGCGCGCTCAAGCACGGGCCGACCTCGCCACCGCCCGAGAAGCCCTCGCCGACCTGCGCACCGGGCCATCCCAGGCAGAGATCGACGCCGCCGACGCAGCCATCCTTTCCGCCGAGCAGTCCCTGGCCGATCTCCGAGCCGACCTCTCCGACGAAGAACTGGCAGCGCTCGAGGCATCGCTGGCCAGCGCCACCGCAGCGCTGCTCAGCGCCGAGGCGGAACTGGCCGCTTCGGAGGAGCGCTACCGGCCGATGCATCTCATGTACGGCGAGGCGCCTGCCTATCGCACCATGGCCGACGGCCTCGAAGGGGACGACGTCCGCCAGCTCGAAGCCAACCTGGCCGCGCTGGGCTTCGGCGATGCGGACGAGTTCGCCGTCGACGGCGTGTTCGACCTGCACACCGCAGCGGCGGTGCGCAGCTGGCAGCAAGCGACCGGGCAGAACGCCGACGGCATGGTGGGCACTGCGGACGTGCTGTTCACCGACGGACCAGTACAGGTGGGCTCGTGGGGCCAAGGCATCGAGATCGGCCAGGATCTCGAAGCCGGCACGGCGCTCGCCACGCTCACCGTCATCGAGACCCCCGCCGCCGGCGCAATGTCCACCACGCAACGCGTCATCGCGGACCTGCCGCTCAGCGACCGCGACCTCATCTCCGAAGGCATCGCCGTCAACGTGGAGCTGCCCGATGACACCGACGTGGCGGGCACCGTCACCGAGATCAACCCGACGCCCGAGCTCGATGCGCAGACCGGCGAGAACATCGTCGAGGTGACCATCCTGCTCACCGAACCCGCCTCGCCGGTGTGGATCGGCGCGACGGTGACGGTCGAGATCACCGAGACGCATGTCGCCGGCGCCTTGGTGGTGCCCGCCACGGCCCTGCTGGCGCTCACCGAGGGCGGCTATGCCGTCGAGGTGCTCGACGACGACGGGTCCACACGCCTCGTCGGCGTCGAGACCGGGCTGTTCGTCGACGGCGACGTCGAAGTGGTGAGCGGCGAGCTGGCCGCGGGCACACTCGTCGTGGTTCCCCGGTGATCGGCCCCGAGGCACCGACGGTGGCGCGCACCGCGCCCGACCCCTCGGCGCCGGCCATCGAGCTGCAGGAGGTGTCGAAGCACTACCCGGGCTCGCCGCCGGTGGTCGCTCTGGACCGCGTCTCGGTGCGCATCGACCGGGGCGAGATGGTGGCGGTGGTCGGGCAGTCGGGCAGCGGCAAGTCGACGATGCTGCACGTGATGGGCACGCTGGACGGGCCCACGAGCGGCACGGTGCTCATCGAAGGCATCGATACCTCGGTGCTCAGCGACGATCGTCTGGCAGCGATCCGGGGGCGACGCGTCGGCTTCGTGTTCCAGCGGTTCTTCCTGCTCGCCGGCGTTGCCGTGATCGACAACGTGGCCAACGGCCTGCTGTACACCGGTGCCACCCGGCCTCAACGGCGAGAGGCCGCCGCGGCAGTGCTGGAACGGGTGGGGCTGGGGGATCGCATCTGGCACCGGCCCAACGAGCTGTCGGGCGGCGAGACGCAGCGGGTTGCCGTCGCACGGGCACTGGTCCACGAGCCGGCCTTCGTGCTGGCCGACGAACCCACCGGCAACCTCGACTCGGCGTCGTCGGCCTCGATCATGGACTTGTTCATGTCGCTGCACGACGAAGGCCGCACGATCGTGGTCATCACCCACAACGAAGACATCGCCGCGACGTTGCCGCGGCGGCTGCAGATTCTCGACGGACGGCTCCATGACGACGTCCGGGCCAGCGCCAACTGACAGATGACCTCCGGGCCGACGTCTCATCACAGCCATGCCGCCACGGCGCCCGTCGCGCCGAGCCGGCTGCGCATGTCCGAACTGGTGCGGGTGGCTCTGGGTGCGCTGGCGGCACGCAAGCTTCGGTCGTTCCTGTCGGCACTCGGCATCGCGATCGGCATCGCGTCGCTGGTGAGCGTGCTGGGCCTGTCGGACTCGTCGAAGTCGGCGCTGCTCGATCAGATCGGCGCGCTCGGCACGAACCTGCTGACCGTCGAGGCCGGCACCGGCTTCGGCGCGGGCGATTCGGCCCTGCCGGAGACCGCCGTGGCGTCGGTGAGCCGCGTCGCCACCGTCGAGGCCACCGCGGCGGTGTACAGCGTGGATGCCGCCGTCTATCGCAATGACCTCGTGCCAGAGGACCAGACGGGCGGCATCAGGGTCATGGGCACCGATCCGGGCCTGCTCGAAACGCTGAACGGCGGCATGGCCCACGGCTCGTTCCTCACCGAGGGGACCAGGCAGTACCCGGTCGCCGTCGTGGGCTCGGTTGCAGCGGAACGGCTCGGCATCCGCGACCTCGACCCCGCCGTCATGCTGCACATCGGGGGACGATGGGTGGAGGTGCTCGGGGTGCTGGAGCCGTTCGCGCTGGCGGCGGAACTGGACCGCGCCGTGCTGATCGGCGACCTGGCCGCGGAGGGCTACTTCGACTCGGAGCTGGTGCCCACGGTGGTCTATGTGCGCGTCGACGAGCGATACATCGACGAGACCCGTGACGTGCTCGCCGGGACGATCGATCCCGAGAATCCCGAAGAGGTGGAGATCAGCCGGCCGTCCGACCTGCTGGAAGCGCAGTCGGCAGCCGAGAGCTCGTTCACCGGCCTGTTCCTGGGTCTGGGCGCGGTGGCGCTGCTCGTGGGCGGGATCGGGGTTGCGAACGTGATGGTGATCGGCGTCATCGAACGGCGCAGCGAGATCGGCCTGCGCCGGGCCATCGGCGCCACACGGGCGCACATCCGCCGGCAGTTCCTGATCGAGGCGCTGACGCTCGCCTCGCTGGGCGGCACCGCCGGAGTGCTGCTGGGAGTGGCCGTCACCTACGTCTACGCAACGGCGCAAGCGTGGCGGGTGATCATCCCGCCTGTCGCACTGGTCGGCGGGCTCAGCGCCGCCGTGGCCATCGGCGTCGTCGCCGGCCTGTACCCGGCCATCCGAGCCGCCCGCGTGTCCCCCACCGAGGCGCTCCGCTCCGCCTGAGTCTGTGAGGCTGCAGCCGGAAAACCGTGGTGCTCCGAGTGATCGCTTCGAGCAATCTTGTCGGCATGGATGTTCGCGATGGGAGACTCACGCGCCGATGTCCCGACAAATGGGATCACCCAACGGACAAACCCGCACTCGTCGGCATCCCGGCGGCTGCGGATGCCACATTACATGCTATTCTGTCTGTCACAATTGAGTCAGAATTGCTGACAGAACAGAGTCGCAGAGACAGAGAGGGAGGTGTCGAGACATGTCGACGGGTATCGCCGAACGCGTCCAAGTCCTGCAGGAATCTGCTCAACTCACGCAAGATGACATCGGCCGCGTGGTCGGCACATCCGCCCGCACCGTCGCACGCTGGAACCGTGGCGGCAGCAGGCCCCAGTCTGACGCCCGACAACGGTTGCTCGAGTTGGCCTACGTCGCCGAGCAGGCGGCTGCGGTCATCGAGCCCGCCGACTTGTCGCTCTGGCTGTTCGCCCCGAACCGGCTGCTCGACCACGACTCGCCCGCAGACCGCATCGCCTCCGGCGACTACCGATCGGTTGTGGCGCTTCTTGAAGCGCTGGCCGACGGCATCACCGTGTAATCCCGGACGCGCGCGGCCACATAGGCCGCTCCGAACCTCGTGACCAGATTCAGGCCAACCGTGCTTCGCGCGGTGGCCTTCCGGCACACGTCTCCCGGTCGCCCACCGCTCTCCGGCAGCGGATCCCAGCATTTCGGCGGCCGATGGAATCGTCCCGGCGGCAGCGCCGCCATCTACCTGGCCGACTCGTTGCCGACCTGCGTTGCCGAATTCCGACGACTGGCGGACGGCCAAGGCCGGGGCGTCGCGTCGTTGCTTCCGCGCGAACTGCACCACATCGCCCTTGACGGCGTTCAAGTCGCAGATCTCGCCGCACCCGATGCTCTGAAGACAGCCGGGCTCGGCCGCGACGACATCGTCGCCCCCGACTGGACCAAGTGCCAGCGGGCGGGCGAAGCGGCTGCACGGGAGGGGTTCTCAGGTCTATGTGCCCCATCAGCCACTGGCGTCGGCCGTGTCCTTGTTCTCTTCGAGGCGAATTTCCCGAGGAGCCGAGTGCGAATTGTCAAGACAGAGCAGCTCAGTACGTACCTGTGATCCGTTCTGGGGTTACTCGTCGGACGGGGTGCTGACTGATGTGCTGGCACCATCTGTGCGGTCGCGGAACATCTCGCCCATCGCGGCCACTGCGCCGAGCACGCCGTTGGTGTCGAGCGGCAGGAAGATCTTGGTGGCCTGGCCGTTCGCCACGCCCTGCAGCGCTTCGAGGTACTTGATGGCGATCAGGTCGTCGGTGGGGTCGCCGTTGTGGATCGCCAAGAACACTCGCTCAATGGCCTGGCCCTCGCCCTCGGCCACCGTGAGCTTCTGGTACTTGTCGGCATCTGCCACCCGCTTGATGGCCTCAGCCTCGCCCTCGGCCCGCAGGATCTGCGACTGCTTCACGCCCTCTGCCTGGAGGATTGCCGCACGCTTCTCGCCCTCGGCCTCGGTGACTGCGGCACGCCGGTCGCGCTCGGCCTTCATCTGGCGGTGCATGGCAGTGGTCACATCGGCGGGCGGCTCGATCCGCTGGATCTCCACGCGGACCACGCGTGTGCCCCACTTGTCGGTGGCGTCGTCGAGGATCTGCCGCAGCTTGGAGTTGATGACCTCGCGCGACACCAGCGCGTCGTCAAGCTGCAGGTCGCCGACCACGTTGCGGAGGTTGGTCTGCGCCAGCTTCGTCACGGCGATGATGAAATTGCCGACCGCGTACTTCAGCTTCACCGGATCGGTGGGCTCGTAGTAGATGACGGCGTCAACCGTGACCGCCACGTTGTCCTTGGTGATGACCTCCTGGGGAGGCACGTCCACAACCTGCTCGCGCATGTCCACCTTCAAGATGCGCTGCACGAACGGGATCACGAAGCGCAGGCCCGGTTCGACCGTCATGCGGTACTTGCCCAGGAACTCGATGAGGCCCTGCTCGAAGGGGCGCACGATGCGCAGGCCCTTCGCCGCGATCACGAAGATCGCGAGTGCGATGATTGCCAGGAGGATCACTCCGGGGTTGATGCTGTCCATCAGTCGCTCCTTGGGGTGGCGGTCTCGTCGTCAGGGGCAGACGGCTGGTCTGCGTCGCTGCCGCCGTCACCAGCGTCGTGGTCGGCCTGCGACTCTGAAGCATCTGGACTCGGCGCTGCTGCGGTCGGGTCCTCATGGGGCACGTAATCGTCAGGGGGTCCCTCGACGAATTCGACTTGCAGCTTGGTACCGGCGAGTGCCACCACCCGCACCAGCGATCCCTCCTCGATGCGGCCCGCTTCGCACACCGCCCGCCACTCGTCGGATTCCACGCGCACCCGGCCCGTGTTGTTCACCGGGTCAATGACCTCGACGGCGCGACCCGACATGCCGATGTAGCGGTTGGCGCCGACGGGAAGGTCGTCGGGACGGTCTTGTCGGCCCATGAACCGGCGCAGGATCACCATGGACACCGCAGTGCCCCCGAAGAAGAGCAGCCATTGGACAGCGCCATGGAGATCCAGCCAGGCTGCTGCCGCCGCCAGCACGGCGCCCAGGGCGAACGGCAGCAGGAAGAACCCGGCGGTGAAGATCTCGCCGAGACCCATGACCATCGCTACCGCGACCCAGACCCATCGCCATAGTTCGTTGTCCACCCGAACCTCCGCGTGAATCGTCCGACGTGGTGCAAGTATGCCCCGCCCCACGGAGCCCGTTGCCGCGTCAGTAGGCGCGCTGCTGCTTCAACGGCGCTGGCAGTGGGGGCACCAAGTGCTGGAGCGCTGGTCGAGCACGCGGCGGCGCAGTTCGGTGCCGCAGCGCACGCACGGCTCGCCGGCGCGGCCGTAGCAGACGAAGTACTTCTGATTGTCGCCCGCGCCTTCGAGGCTGTAGTAGTCGCGCAGCGTGCTGCCGCCCCGTTCGATACTGGCAACCAGCACATCCCGCAGCGCTTCCAGCAGCCGTTCGGCTCGCGGCTTCGAGATAGCCCGGGCCGACGGGTTGATGCGCGCCAGGAACAGCGCCTCGTCGGCGTAGATGTTGCCGATGCCCGCAATCAGCCGCTGGTTTAGCAACTGGGTCTTGATGCGCTGGCTGGACCGCCTGCTCGCCCGCCAGAACGTGGCCGCGTCCAGGTCGGAATCGAGCGGCTCGGGACCCATGGCAGCAAGCGTGGGCAGATCCCGGTAGTCGCCCCGGTCGCAGACGGCGATGCGGCCGAACCGGCGTACATCGTGAAAGCAGAGCGTCTCACCGTTGTCGAGGCGCCACCACGCACGCACATACGGGTCGGAGGCACCGACCACGCCCGGGGTCATGACTTCCGCCGCTGGTCCGTCAGTTAGGTGAGGAGGCGGCACGGCGCCGCGCGCTGCGCCAGCGTCGGCTGCCCCGGCGAAGCACAACCGCCCAGTCATGCCGAGATGCACGATCAGCTCGCGCCCGCAGTCCAGCTCGCCGATCAGATACTTGCCGCGCCGGCGCAGCGCCTCGATCTCGGTGCCCACCGCATCCACCGCGGACGCGAACTTGTGCGACGGGTGAGCCCAAGCCTCGGTGATGCGACGTCCGACCAGCGGCCCGGCCAACTGACGCCGGACCACTTCTACCTCCGGCAGCTCAGGCATCGACGGGTCGCTTGCGACCAGGAGGCACGGAGCGACGCCGCTGCGGCCGGATCCGGCTTGCGCAGGTGCGGCCTAGCGGAACTTCGGCGGGCGCTTCTCCAAGAATGCGGCAACAGCCTCACGGTGATCGTCCGAAGCACGCGCGACGTTCAGCGCCTCGAGCTCGCGGCGTTGTACCGCACCCAGATCGGTGTCGGATCCGTTGGCGGACAGCAACTGCTTCGTGAGCTGCAGCATGGTGGGCGGGTTCTCCGCATAGCTGCTCGCCCGCGCCAGCGCCGCCTCAAGCACGTCGCCGTCGGTGACCTCGTCGACGAGGCCCATCTCGCCCGCTTCGGCGCCCATGACGATCCGGCCAGACAGCGCAAGGTCGGACGCCGCGCCCCAACCGCAGCGCTGAATGAGGATGTGCGACGAGGCCAGCTCCGGCGTGACGCCCATCTTCACGAAACGGCACGACAGCTTGGCGTCGCTGTGGGCGATGAGGAAGTCCATCGACAGGATCATGGTGAGGCCGACGCCGATCGAGGCGCCGTTGATGGCCGCCACCATGGGCTTGGAGCTGCGCACGAGCTCCACCCAGTCGTCTGCGGCGGAGTCGTCGTGGGCCGCCGCTTCGCCCACGCTGCCGCCCGCTTCGTCGGCTGCGTCGATACGGGCCGCGAAGACCTCGGCAATGTCGGCGCCGGCGCAGAAGCCGCGACCCGCACCGGTAATGACGAACGCCCCGATCGACGGATCGTCGTTGCCGGCCCGTACCGCGTGCGTCAGCTCCGACTGCATGCGCGGCGTCCACGCGTTCAGCTTCTCCGGCCGGTTCAGCGTCAGCACCCGCACGTCGTCGCGGTCGGTCACGGTGATCTGCTCGTAGTCCATCTCGATGCTCCCAGGTTCGCAGGATCGGGCTACAGCATGGCCGCTGAGCGCGCAGCATTGCTCACGCAGCGATCAGTGCTCAATGCGGCATCGCTCACGCAGCGATGCCCGTCCTCCGCTGGTGCTCGAGTTGGCCTTCGGGGCAGTCGTCGCGGTAGGGACACCAGCTGCACAGTGGTCCGGTGGTCGGTTCGAAGCTTCCCGTTGCAGCGGCCTCAGCGATCCGACCCCACGTGTCGCAATGTTCGTTGACCGCCGCCGTGACAGCGTCGGCATCGAATGGACGAGCGATCTCGGTGGGCCGGCGGTCGTCGCGGCCAGCACCCGTCTCGCCCAGATACAGCAGCCGCACTTCGCTCACATCATCACCGACCGACTCCAGCGCAGCTGCATACAGCCAGACCTGCGACAGGCGGCTGTCGACGAAGCGTTGCGAGGGCGGGCGGCCGGTCTTGTAGTCGGTGACGCGCACACCCTCCGACACCCGGTCGACCAGGTCGACGATGCCCCGGAACGGCACGCCATCCAACGACGTGTGCACATCGCGCTCGCGGTCCACCACGTCAACCTCGGCGGGATCCACCAGTTGGAAATAGCCCTCGATGTCGGTCCATGCGTTCCATCGGAAGGCCCGTTCTTGGGCTTCAGGCAGTTCCAGCGCCACAAAATCGGGGTTCTCCGCAAGCTGCGGCCACAGATCCCGGCAGATGGCACGAGCTCGCTCGAGCGTTCGCTGAGCGGGCGCGACCGCCAGCAGCTCCTCCAGCACGTGGTGCACGAATGTGCCGCGCAGCGCCGGCTCGCCGGGAGGATCCGGCAGCTTGTCGACATAGCGGAACTTCCAACGCCTCGCGCATTGCCGGAAAGTCGATGCGCCCGAAGGACTCAGGCTCCGCGGAAGCTCAACCTTGGGCGCATCGTCGGCAGCGACGCTGCCGGTGCGGGGTTCCACCTTCACAGCGTGGCCCATCCAGTCATCGGGCGCGTGGATGGTTTTCTAGCGACGTCGCCAGCGCCGCCACAGCCACCACGCCACGACTGCCGCGATCAGCCATCCGACGGCGACTGCACCGCCGAACGCTGCAAGCAGGCGGCGGTCGACCGGCTCGGCCTGTCGCGGCAGGAGGTGCGATGCAGGCGCGGGCGCCGGGTCTGCATCGGTGTCGGCGACCGGAGCACCCGCGGCGGGCGGGGATGCTGGTGTCTCGGAGCCCTGTTCGGCCGGCAAGTCGCCCGGGAGCGCAGCCGTCCCGTCGACGCTCGGCCGTGGACGGTTCGGGTCGTAGTTGGCCATAGTCAAACCCTGCAACGGCGAGCAATCCGAGCGTACCGCCGACCCGTCAGAGGCGAAGCCGTGGCCCGAGCGGCCCGTGAGCCCAATCGCATGAGAATGGGGAACAAGAGCGGGAAACAACAGGCAGCGCGACGAGGAGGTTCGCCTGTCCGCGCACGGGATCAGGCCAATCGGCTCTGCAAGTCGGCCCACAGCTCGTCGAAGGCCAGCACTGCCTCGGGCGCACCAGGCCGGCGACCGAGCGCCCGCAACGGCTGCGACTGCCCGGAGGCCTCCGCTATGGCGGCCCTCTGCGGGATGGGTGGCAACAACTCTGCGCCGAAGCGCTCAGCGAGCTGCTGGGACCAATAGGCGTTGTCACGCGTGCGTCCTACACGGTTCAGCACGACCCCGGCAATCGTGGGCGTGCCCTGGCGTTGCGCGACTCGGCTGACGGTGGACCGCATGAGGTCGACGCCATCGGCAGCCCAGGCGGCCGGTTCGGTCACCACCAGGGCACGGTCGGCTGCGAACAGCCCATTGATGCACAGCAGGCCCAACGACGGCGGGCAGTCGATGAGCACGAGATCGTGGTTCGCGCCCGCGAGCCCGATGCGCAGACGATCCTGCGCACCCACCAGGTCAGCGGCCATCTGCGGTTCCCGACTCGCCAGCGCATAGCTGCCCGGGACGAGTTGCGGACACGGCCCGTCGGGCGGCCAGCGAGCGTCGGTGACCGCCGAGAGCACAGCTCCCGGGGTCGGATCGGCAAGTGCGTCGTCGACGTTCGGCGACCCGTTCCACACTCCGAGGCCAGCCGACGCATTGGACTGCGGGTCGAGATCCACGACGAGCACGCTCAGCCCCGAAGCGCACGCTGCTTCGGCGATGCCGAGTGCGACCGTGGTCTTGCCCACGCCGCCCTTCTGGTTGACCACGGCCAGCGTCGTCATGGCGAGTGCCTTACGAGCCTGCGCGCCGCGTCACGGCGCTGCGGTCGCCGGCGGTGACGACAAGTCGATACCGCAGAGGGCTGCAGCTGCCACCAGCTCGCCTCGCAGCGCGCCACCGGCGGCCCCGCGCTCGACGGCAGCGGCGGCGTCGAGCAGCGCGGTGCGGGCCATCGGCGCATTGAGGTCGTCATCCAGCACAGCCTGCACCTCGGCGAGCAGGCCAGATGACCCCTCGCCCGATCCGGTCGCGGGCGAGGCACCGGCTGCGGCTGACGCCAGGGTGTCCAGCTCGCGTTGTGCGGCGAAGCCCTCCGAATCGAACCACTCCCATTCCGTGCGGTAGTGGTGCGCCATGAGCGCCAGCCGGATGGCCCTGGGGTCGACGCGAGCACGCAGATCGGAGATGAAGACCAGGTTGCCGAGCGACTTCGACATCTTGTGCCCCTGGTACGAGACGAGCCCCGCGTGCACCCAGTAGCGGGCCAGCGGAGCACCGTGCACAGCCTCGCTCTGGGCGATCTCGCACTCGTGGTGCGGGAACACGAGATCACCGCCCCCGCCATGGATGTCGATGGTCTCGCCGAGCGCCGCGTAGCCCATGGCCGAGCACTCGATGTGCCAGCCAGGCCGTCCCGGGCCGAACGGCGACGGCCACGAGGGCTCGCCGTCGGCGCTGGCCTGCCACAGCACGAAGTCGAGCGGGTTGCGCTGCCGGGGGTCGTCGGGGGTGCCACCGCGCTCCGCGGCGAGCTCGGTCATGCGATCGGCGCTGTAACCGGACAGCTTCCCGAAGTCTGGGAACGTCGTGACGTCGAAGAAGACCCGGTCGGCTGATACGTAGGCATGCCCAGCCTCGAGCAGCTTGGAAATCATGGCGATCATGGCGTCGATGGACCGGGTGGCCCGTGGCTCATGCGCTGCAGGCCGTGCCCGCAACGCCTCCATGTCAGCTTCGAAGCGATCGATCTCCCGCTCGGCCAGCGACAGGTAGTGCTCGCCCAGCTCGGCCGCCTTGGGCAGGATGCTGTCGTCGACATCGGTGTAGTTGCGCACCAGCGTGACGGTGTGACCCATGTCTTCGAGCCGGCGGATCAGCAGGTCATAGGCCAGATACGTCGCGGCGTGCCCCAGATGGGTGGCGTCGTAGGGCGTGATGCCGCACACGTACATGCCGACGTGATCGTCGAGTTCCAGCTCGACGACGGTCTTCTGCGCGGTGTCGTAGATGCGCATTCCCACGGCCCGACACGGTACTGTCGGAGCGGGTGGACAGGCGTGGAAGCGACCGTGCGCTGCTCGAGCGGATCGCCCTCTACCGGCATCGCCGTGAGCTGCCGCCGCTGCAACCCGCGGTCATCGATGAGCTGGCCGAATGGCTGAAAAGCCACGGCTCAGACCCGCTGACGTACGTGTGCAATCTCTTCGAGCGTCACCAAGTGGTCTTCGTGGGCCACCACACCCCCACACGCCGCGCCGGGCTGTTCCTGCAGGATCTCGTGGCAGCGGCGTACCGGTCGGGCGTGGGCATCGTGGCCATGGAGTACGCCTGCGTCGATGACCAGGCCCGGCTTGACGCGGTGGTCACCGGCGCGACATTCGACGAGCAGCTTGCGCGAGACGCATTGCTCCGCTGGGGCATACGCCACAACTTCGCCTACCGCGAATACCTCAACGTGCTGAGCGCGGTCTGGGAGGTGAACCGTCGCTTCGCCAGTGGCGGGCCGCCCATGCGTGTCCTGGCGCTCGACTACGACCTCGACCTCGATGCCGTCACCGACACAGCCGACCTGCGCACCTCGTACGCGTGGCCGCACCTGCGCAGCCGCGGCCCGGTGTCGGCGCACATGTGCGACGTGCTGCTCGCCGAGGTCGTCGAGCCGGGTCATCGCGCGCTCGTGCTCGCCCGCACAGCTCACGCGCTGACTCGGGCAAGGCGTCTGCCTCACCGGGTGTGGGATGCGATCGATGCCGAGATCGTCGGCGGTCACGTGGTGGGTGCAGCCAACCGCGTGTACGAGGTGGTGGCCGACCGAGCCGTCACCGTGCTGATCCACGAGCCGCTGCCGGCCGATGGCGAGCTGTGCGACTACGCGCTGGTTGCCGACGGCGTGCTCGACGCGGCATTTGCCATGCACGACGACCTGGCCGTGCCGCTCGCCTTCGACGTGGATCAGGGGCCCGCAGCCCGGCTCGGCTGCACGACGAGCCTCGATCGCGGGCCGCTCGGCAGCCTCGCCACCGGCTGGATCTACCTCGAACCCGACTACGAGCGCCGGGCGCCGACCCCGCTGCCCGAGCCGGTGCCTGCGGTGTACGTGGAACACGCCCGGCGGTATGCCCTCGATCCGGCGCTGCGAGACGAGAAATCGACCCCTGGCGACTTCGCAGCGGCCGTGTCCGAATCAGCAGCGGCAGCGGAACTGGCCTGGACACAGGTGCTCTGAGAGCGAGCGCAGACGGCTGAGCCCTGCCGTTGCTCACGCGTTGCTTCCCGCTCTTGCTCGCTGTCAGATTCCGGGCCGCCAGCGGGCAGACTCATGGCGGTGCCGCCCGAAGACCCCACCGACGACGAGCGGCCCACGCCCGCGCTCCTGTCGCCTGAGGAATATCTGGGCGATCTCTGCGGGCGCCACCAGATCGTGCTGCTCGGCGACCAGGTCGGGGTTCGACAGCACTTGGGATTCCTGGCGGACACGCTCGCTGAGTTGGCCGACAACGGTGTGGAGAATCTCGCTTGGGAGTTCACCAACTCACGCCGTCAAGCCGAGCTTGATGCCCTGATCGACGCTCCCGAGTGGGACAGCCGAGCCTGCGCCGACCTGTTCGTCGATCTGCTCGGTGCCGGGTTCGGATACCAGGAATACGCCGATGTGCTGCACGCGGTCTGGAGGCACAACACAGCGGAACGCCGTCGCGATGACGACCGGCGGCCCATCCGCGTGATCGCGCTCGGCCTGCCCACCTACGTGGAAGACCCCGATCTGCTGGACGGTCGCTCTGCCGCCGAACTGGGGCTGCGGAACTGGTCGCTCGGCGGGCACTACCGGGACATGTCCGCGTTTCACGCCGCCAGCGTGCTCACCGCCGAGGTACTCCGCCAGGGACAGCGTGCGCTCGTATACATGAACGTCGCCGCCACTACCACCGGCCTCGTGGAGTGGGTCGACGGCTCGCCGACAACCTCGGCGGGAAACCTCCTGTGGCGCTGGATGAGCGACGGCTGCCGACGAGTCGTGTTCCACGGCACCGTGGCCGACACCGCCGCCACCGAACGGGTCGAGGAACTGATCTCACGCTCGCCCGAGGGTCGTGGCGGTACCGACATCCGCTTCGGCTTGGACTTGGCAGCCTCGACGCTCGGCAGTGTCGCGATGACGGAGGTGCGTGGCTCGCTCGACGGTGCCGATACCTCGCTGCGACTGCGCGAGGTGACCGACGGCTACGTCTATCTGGGGCCGCGCGCCGACTGGGAACCGTGCACGCTGATCGGCGACCTGATCACCGACGAGAACTTCGCGAGTGCCGAAGCTCGTTACCGGGCACTCGATCCCCGACCGGACCCCTACACCCGCGACGAGCTCGACGAGGTGCGCCGTACCGGGCAGCAGGAGCTGTCGGGAGCCTGGCCGCCGCTGCCAGAACCGCCCGAGGAGCCGAAGCGGCGTTTCGCGCGGTTCCGCACGGGCGACCAGTAGCGAATACCGTGCTGCACCGCATCGACGAGATCCCGCTTCGGGCTGCTGAGGTGGCCGGTCGCCTGTTCGTGACCAACTTCTCAGCAGTCGGTCCCGATCCGGGGGGCGCACTGGATCGTGTGAATGCTTCGGTCGTGGCGTGCATGCTGACTCGCCACGAGATCGAGCTGCGCTATCCCGACTACGGCGAGTGGCTCACTGCCCATAGCGACGAGGCCGGCAGCCCCCGTGCACTGTGGCTGCCCACACCTGACGGGGGCGTGACAACGGACGGGCCAGTGTTCGAACTCGTGGAAGCCGTCGTCGCAGCGCTGGATCGCGGCGACAGCGTGCTCGTGCACTGCGGCGCAGGCATGGCGCGCACGGCGGTGATCGGGATCCTGACGATGGTGGCCTTCGGTGCCGACCCGGCTGCAGCCGCTGTCGACTTCCGGGCGGCCCGTCCCGGCGGAGGTCCCGACGGCCCTCCCCAAGAACGCCAGATCGCCCGCCTCGTCCCCAAGGCCAGACGGCTGCGCGCCAGCGAATGATGCGGCCTAGCCCGCGTCCGCGTCGGTGCCGTCGTGTTCCTCCCAGCGCCAGCCGGAGCGGACCATGATGCAGCGGCGGCGAGGGCCGGGGGCATCGAGATCGCCGTCTGGGTAGGCAGCGTCGCCGACATACACGGCAATGTGGCCCGGGTCAGTATCCGGCGAAGGGATGATCTGGGTGTGGAAGCACGTGTGGCCGTCGATCGAGGCCAGCACATCGGCGGTGCGGGTGAAGCCTGACAGCCAGGTGAGCGTCACGAACGTGGGTGTGACGAACTCGACTTCGCCTGCTGCTCGCCGATCCAACGCCGCCGCGGGCGACACCCAGGCATGGTCGAGGATCTCGCTGCCGTCGACACGTACCGCATCGAGGTCGGCTGGCGCTTCGCAGATGAAGAAGTGGGTCGAGAACCGCTTGGGGCGAATCGGCGGCGGCAGCCAATGGGCGAAGTGGGTCAGCTCGGCACCAGACAAATCGATGCCGGCCTCTTCGTGAGCTTCCCGAACTGCTGCCGTGCGAAAGCCGCGCCGGTCGCCGTCATGCAGGCCATTGGCGCCAGCGGTGCGGGAGTCGCACGCGGCCACCACATCGCCGGGCGTGTCACGATCGGGCGGGTCCACCCGACCGCCGGGGAATACCCACATGCCGCCGAAGAACCCCCGCGAGTTGCGCCGGAGCATGAGCACCTCGATGTGCGCTCCTGCGTCGCTTTCTGCGGCGTCGAAACCGTGACCTGGCGCAGCCGCAGGCGTGCCGTCTCGCAGCACGACGACGGTCGCCGCGTCGATCGGCGCCGGCGGTGTTGTGGGGGAATCACTCATACGCCCGGCCTACGCGGTATCCCGGGTTCGCAACTCCAAGCGATCGGAGCCGGCGTCCATGCCGGGCAGCGGGCGCGAGACGTAGCCGCTGTGCTTCGCCAGCAGCTCCACCACCATCTCTTCGGCTTCGGCCCAGTCGTGGGCCCGTGGTCCTTCCACCTGGGCGTTGTAGGGCTGGTCGAAGGTGATCGCGTACCCGCCCGCGGCACGGATGTCGATCACGTTGTGCGGCGCGTCTTCGATATAGGCGTCAGCGTTCACCATCGCCTTGTCGGCCACGAAGCAGATGTCGCGATAGGGAATGCGCTCGCGGTCGAGCCACTCGACCGTGTCGCTCACGGTGACACGGTGGCCCCAGCTCACATACAGGCGGTGGGTGACGATCCGTATCCACACGCCGGCGTCAGACAGCCGCCACAGCGCTTCAGAACACCCCTCCATCGGCTTCATCTCACGGAACATGCGGTAGTCGATGACGGCGATGCGATGGAGCTCTTCGAACTCGCCGTCGGCGAGGCCCCACTCGGTGAAGTTCCAGCCACGCACCAGCGGCAGCGAGTCCTCCGGAACGCCGCGCTCGGCCGCCACCACGCGACGGAAGGCCTCGGTATGCATCCCGCACACACCGTCGAGGTCCACTGCAAGCACAAACGCAGGCACCGCAGCAACCTAACAACCTGGCCGCTGCAGACTCCGGTGATTCCGGCACAGCGCCGAACTGCGGCGATCATCGCCGCAAGTGCCATGCTGGGCCCGATGCAGTCCGATGCTCGAGAGCGCAGCGTCCATGACCTCGGGGGCGCTTCGGGATTCGGACCGGTGACTCACGACCCGGACGAGCCGCCGTTTCATGCCGACTGGGAACGGCGTGTCTTCGGCCTGCTCGGCGCGGTGACGGCTTCGACGGCCCGCCGGCCGGGCGAGTTCCGCTACGTCCTCGAGCGCCTCGACGCATCGGACTACTTCGACAACGGCTACTACGGCCGCTGGCTCGCCGGCTTCGAAGTGCTGCTCGGCGAGTACGGGGTCATCAGCCCCGACGAGATGAACAGCGAGATCGCCGAGCGCATCGAGGTGCCCGCTGTGCAGGCGGCCGTTGCGTCACCGCTCCAGCGGGCCGCGCCAGCGGCTGCGCTCGATGCGGCGCTCCTGCCGCCCGACCGGCCCACCCCGGCCCCCGAACGTCGCACCGTCCGTCGCCAGCTGTCCGAGCGTCCCCGCTTCGAGGTGGGCGATCGGGTGGTGGCGCCGGGCCCAGCCCAACCGGGCCACACCCGCCTGCCGAGCTACGCGGTGGGCAAGCCGGGCACGGTCGCCGAGCTGCATCCGGCAGAAGTGCTGCCCGACAGCACGGCCCACGACATGGGCGAGCGGCCCCAACACGTCTATTGCGTGGGCTACGACGCCCAGACGCTGTGGGGCGACGACGCCGAGCCGAACACCACCATTCACATCGACCTGTACGAGTGCTACCTGGTGGCAGCCCCATCAAAGTCACAATAGCGTCCGAGTATCCGGATCTCATGCAATTGGCAATTCGCGTATCGACGTTCGAGTCCCCATCAGTTGGAATGCCCGTTACCGGTTGTTGGCGAAGCGGCCAAGAAACTCTTCAAAGTCCATCATTTCCCCGCGCGCTGGAATAGTGATCGTGGTCGAAGGCAACTCTTCATTATCGTGAGGCCACCAGTTCCTCTCGCCAGAGAAATGAAGCTGATTTTCGCCAAGAATGTGAGCCTTAAACCACTTCTCCCCTGTTCGCTCATCGATACCATGAAGAGCAGGGAGCATCTCCTTGGCGGTTGAACCCGTTAGTTGGGACCATTCCCAACGGAAGCTAGCCGGATCAAATACATACGGATCCGATTGAGAAATGATCTCGCGTTCAAAGTAGAGCACATCGGCTTTGCGAACCACTGCCCGACAATAACCAATCGCGCTAAGTCCATATTGCTCAAGGCTGTTGATGGCATGTTGGTTACAGAAATCGATGATCCGTCGGCCCAATTCCTGAGTCTCGGAGACCGAATTCTGTGAGCTCTCAATCAGTGCAGTAGCATTCGGTAACTTGACGCGCTTCCAAGTAACCGTGGTGCTTACGAGAGCACACTTAACTTGCCATCCGATGCGAGATTCATCACACACGACGTCAACGAAATCGTATGTCGGCAGAACTCGACCACCCTTGACCCAGGCCACCGCAGACTCGACGAAACGTCCCGGAAGCAGACCGTTGGAGAATGGCAAACGCAGATATCCGCGTATCAAGGTCGCGAGCCGATCCAGTTGTGCATCTGAAGAAAATAGAGATCGGCTCATAATCCGATCTCCGCCAGGATGTCCGAAGGTTTGCAACCAAGGCCAGATGCGAGTGCAGCCAAGGACTTGACTGTGGGATTTCTCCTTCCTCGTTCCGTAGAACTGATGTAGGTACGATGCAGTCCCGTCCTTTCAGCCAAAGCCTCTTGGCTCAAGCCGGCGCGACTACGCCGATCGGAAATGCACCGTCCCAAGGCGGCCAGTAATGAAGTGCCAGTACCATCCACGGGACAATGAAGCCACACCGCATACTATGTGTCCACAGACTATGAGTCACATCTTGGGAGAGTGGCAACAGAAGACGCTTGGCTCAGTTGCCAATCGAGCATGAAGCGCGGATGGTGCCGGACTAACGGACTGCCTCCGCTATGTTCGGGGCATGTAGCAGGAGCCAACACTCCCTGTGTTCCCGACGCAGATTCGATTTAGTGACTGTGCTCGACATAGTCGCGTTCAATCGGACGCATATGCTGAACTGAAAACTCTGGCAAGCTTCATCTCATAGTCGGAAGCGACACACGTGCAGATTTCGCGGGCTGATGTTCAAAGGCAGAGTTAGCTAGGGCATCCAACCGAGTTCTTCCTTAATGATCGATTGCCACGACGAACTGAGGCCTAATGGCGATCGGCGTATTCCACTGTCGGTTGCTGACTTACAATGCCGCTCAAGACGACCGATCACTCGCAGCTGCCAGCGGTATTCGCCTATCGTAGTTACCCTTAAGGACGTTCTTGAGTGAGCCACCGAGAGCGCGGCCGAGCAACGGTGGAACTGCGTTTCCAACCTGTCTACAGCGAGCAACCTTTCCGCCGGCAAATCTGATGTGGTCATCAAAAGACTGAAGTCTGGCGCCTTCCCGGAGTGTAATGACGCGGTCGTCACGTGGGTGACAGAACATGCCACTGCCTGGGTGATACATCCAAGTAGTGATAGTTAGTGCAGGCTCGTCTCGTCGCATGCGTCGATATGCACTGCCGTATCCGCTGCGCGGCGCTAAGTGCGGAGGTAGTTTTTCCATGCCGTCACCTTCTTCGAGATAAGTCAGTCGCTCAGCTTGGACATTGCTCAGTTCCCAAGCCACGTGGTCGTGAAGAAGTGTTGACTTATGACGTCGTTCAAGCTGAAATGATGTCATTGCTTCTGACCCATAGGGCATTGGGCTAGTCCCCTGCCCTGGGTCGAGTGATGGGAGGTCACCGATCGCCTCCCATATCGAGACATATGGCTTCAAGGGAAATAGAGATTCGTGTGCTGGACTGTCTTGATGTGTTGCCGAAGGCAACGCGGGCGGGCCAACTCGAGAGGCAAGGATTATTGCGCGTCGACGTCGCTGCGGCACGCCATAATCTGCTGCGTTCAGCACATCGCAAACGGATTCGTATCCTAAATCGGAAAGCTGTTCTTGAATCTCGCGCTTGAATGCTCCATTTTCTTTGATGAGAAGCTGAGGTACATTTTCGATGACAATAGTCTTTGGCTTCAAATCGCTGACGAATCGCAAGAATTCTGCGAATAGATAGTTGCGCGGATCGTCGACGAATCTCCCATTGACATGGCGACGTGCCCGGTTCTGGGAGAATCCCTGACACGGAGGGCCTCCGACGATTGAATCCAGCTCGCCTGGCGCAAGCCCAAGATCGCTCAGCACACGTGTGCTCTGCAAGTCTTCGACTCTTCCAGGCCAAGTGTGTGCCTTTGGATGATTCAACGCGAACGCTGTTAGTGCGTCGTCATCGAAATCGTTGCCCCCCACGACTTCGAACCCGGCAGCTTCGAGCCCTAAGGAGAGGCCACCGCAACCACAGAAGAGGTCTAAGACTGTGTGCGTGCTCATGAAATCGAACTTCTAGCGCCCCGTAGCGTCGGCGTCCAAGTTCTTTTTGCCAAGGCGGCACATCGGAGTGCTCCGCTCTGCATCGCCATCAGCGAGGCTGGTGCCGTTTCGAGTCGATGCCTCACCCCGATGCGGCGTTTATCGGCTCGCACGGCGTTCAAGCGGGATGCCAAGCTAGGTCTGCCAGGCGCTCGGACCCGGGAAGGCCATCTGTCTGCTGATCGGTCCCCATCGCGAGCGCCGTCTGTTCGCTCAGCCATCGTAAGGCCGACACTGCGGTTGTTGGCATAGAGATGCATGTAGTGAGTACCGTAGCGGGAGCATGCTTCAGAGTGGATGAGTCCGCATGAGTGGGAGTTGCACGAGGAGCCAACCGGGACCATCCGGCTACCAGCGTGAGGTTGGCGCTGCGCCGTGAGCGACCCATAGCCTTCGTAAGGAACGCGCAACGCAGCATGTAATCGCAGTATCAGCAAGCACCCATCGCGAAGTGACGCATGAACGACGACCATGCTGGCGGCAGCAGCCACGGCGATCACGGCCATCACGAACACCACGACGCGTCGTCGCCGGAGGTCCGCGTCGAAGCGCTCGAAGACCTGCTGGTCGAGCGAGGCCTGGCCGATCCCGAGCGGATCGACGCCACGATCCGGCGTTTCGAGCACGACATCGGCCCGATGATCGGGGCGCGGCTGGTAGCAGAGGCGTGGGCTGATGCCGGCTTGCGACAGCGGCTGCTGACCGACGCAGACGCCGTCGTAGCCGACATGGACATCCGGGGTGCAGAGATCGAGCACATCGAGGTGAAGGCCAATGAGCCCGGCGTCCACAATGTGGTTGTCTGCACACTGTGCTCGTGCTACCCGTGGGCGCTGCTGGGCTTGCCGCCGAACTGGTACAAGAGCCCCGAGTACCGGGCCCGCGTGGTGCGCGAGCCCCGGGCCGTGCTGGCCGAGATGGGCCTCGAACTCGACCCGAGCACCGAGGTGCGCATCTGGGATTCCAGTTCTGAGACCAGATTCCTGGTGCTGCCCGAACGTCCTGCGGGCACCGAGGGATGGCCCGCCGAACGCTTGGCCGAACTGGTGACGAGGGATTCGATGATCGGCGTCGCGCATGCGGCCGATCCCGGCGGCCAGTGAGGCGCTGCCGGTGAGCATCGACCTGCTGGAGGGCACCCCGGCCGCCCCGCCACGAGACAACGGCGAGCTCGTCTTCTCCGAACCGTGGCAGGCACGTGCGTTCGGGCTGGCGGCTGACCTCGTCGGCAGCGGCCACTTCACCTGGGACGAGTTCCGCGAGCACCTCATCGAGGCCATATCCGGATGGGAGACGACCTCGGCCAGCGGCGAAGCGGCTGAGCCGTGGGATTACTACCGGTGCTGGCTGACGGCGCTCGAGCACGCCGTTGGCGAGCGCGGCCTGCTGAGCGGCGATGCCGTTGCCGATCGGGCCGCCGCATACGCCTCCCGTCCCGCTGGCCACGATCACTGAGCCGAGGGCTCGCCGAGCCGGTGCCGCCGCACAGCACGCGCGGCTGCGGCGCGGGTGTCAGACTGGACCCATGAGCACCCTCACCTTCCACGATCCGCGAGGCGAGGCCAAGACTGCACCTGAGCCATACGCGCTCAGCACACCGCTCGATCAGCCGATCACGATCGGCTTGGTCGCCAATGGCTTCCCCGACAGCGTCCGCTTCCTCGACCACGTCGAGAAGGCGCTCGCCGAACGGCTGCCGTCGGCGTCGTTCAACCGTTACGACAAGGGCGACGCTTCGTCGGTGGTCGGCGAGGGGATGCTTGCCGACATCAGCGCCGAGTGCGGCGCGGTGATCGCCGCGTACGGCCATTGAGGCAGCTGCACATCTGGCACCGTGCGTGACAGCATCACCACCGCCCGAGCGGGCATTCCCTCCATCGCACTCGTCACCGATGCGTTCTGGCCTCAGGGCGACTTCGTGGCCAACGCCACCGGCATGCCGTCCGTCCCTCGCGTCCGCCTGCCGCACCCGGTAGCGGGCAGCGGCGAGGACAACATGGCCAAGGTTGCAGCTGACATCGCGCCGCAGATCATCTCGATCCTGACCGGCGCCACCTCAAACTGAACCAGTCGTGACGCTGCTGGAGGCCCGCAGCGAGGCCGACGCGCTCGAGCAACTGCACGCGCTCGGGCTCACCGACGGCCTGCCGGTGGTCATCCCCACGCCCGAACGAGTGGCCATGATGGCGCTCGCCACCGGGCTCGACCCCGATCTCGAATTGGGTGTCATGGGCCCCGCGCACGGCGTGGCGAGCGTCGAGAAGGTGGCTGTGGCCGCGGTGATGGCCGGCTGCCTGCCCGACCACATCCCCGTCGTAGTGGCCGCCGGATCGGAAGAGCACACGTCTGAACTCCAGTCACAGGCAGAGATCTCGTATGCCG
>CAZAFV010000032.1:19198-33735 GCA_964484385.1 uncultured Acidimicrobiales bacterium | reverse complement strand
TGATCTGCATCGGGTAGCCGAGCCAGCCGAAGATGTCGATGTTGTCCCAGCCCTCTTTGTTGTCGCCGCGGGGCGGGTAGTAGTTGATCCGGACTACGTGGTCGATCTCGCTGTAGAGCTCGGGATAGGTCTCTGGCTGCAGGATCGTGCCGAGCACGCCCAGCTTGGACGTCTCCTTGGTCTTGAAGTTCTCGGGTTCGTCCAGCACCTCGCCGTCGCGATTGCCCAGGATGTTGGTGGAGTTCCAGCCGCGATGGCCCAGCATCCGCGCCTTCAGGCCGGGTGCCACGAGCGTCTTCACCAGCGTCTGGCCGGTCTTGAAGTCCTTGCCCGCAATGGGCACGCCGCGGCGCACAGCCAGCTCGGTCATGGCCGGTATGTCGACGGACAGGTTCGGCGCGCCGTTGGCGAAGGGCACGTCGCTCATCAGCGCTGCGTATGCATAGATCTGGCTGGGCGAGATGTTGTCATCGTCGGCTGCCAGGCCGGCTTCGAATGCCTCGACACTCGCGTGCACCCCTGTCGGCTCCTGGTACGCCTCGGTGGAGCCGCACCACACCATCACCAGCCGCTCGCACTCGTTCTCGGCCCGGAAACGCTCGATGTCATCCATCAACGCCTGGGCAGCTTCGAGCTTGCCCATCGGGGGCTTGGTACGGGTGCCTTCGAGCCGGCTCACCCAGCGGCTGTCGAACACGGCGTCCATCGCGACGATGCCCTCTAGCTCGCGGGAGATCACGCCGAGGTCACGGTCTTCCAGCACGCCCGCGGTGCGGGCGCCTTCGAGCGCATTGGGCGTGATCGGATCCCAGCCGCCGAACACCAGATCGTCGAGTGAGGCCAACGGCACGAAGTCGCGGATGAGCGGGTTGCGGCCCTCCGCCCGACCGCCGAGCCGGATGTGGGCCAACTGACTGACCGACCCGATCGGTTCTGCCAGCCCGGCACGCGCCGCGAGCACTCCGGCGATGAACGTGGTGGCCACAGCTCCCATGCCAGGCGTGAGCACACCGAGCTTGCCTGTGGCAGGCGCGATCTGGGGCTTCGTCATAGCGCGAACCCTAGAGGCTGAGCCGAATGGCGAAGCCGTGGCCCGAGCGGCCTGTTCAGGCGGCCAGCGGCGCCGTCGGGGTGAATTCCACGTCGAGGTGCTTGACGCCGTGGATGAACGCGGCCTGCAGCGTGTCCGGCTCGTTGACCGCGACGATGTCGGGCAGCCGGTTGAACAGCTCGCGGTACATCACCGACATCTCCCGGCGGGCGAGGTGCGCGCCCAGGCAGTAGTGCGGACCGGGGCCGCCGAAGCCGTACTGCGGGTTCGGATCGCGCAGCACGTCGAACTTGAACGGGTCGTCGAACACCGCCGGGTCGCGATTCGCAGCCACGTAGAACATCGCGACCTTCTCGCCCTCTTTCATCTCTCGGCCACCGAAGACGAAGTCGCGGGTGAGCGTCCGGCGCATGTAGCCGACAGGGCTGGACAACCGCACGATCTCCTCGATCGCGGTGGGCGCCACGCCCTCGAAGTCGGCGGCCCAGATGGCGCGCTGGTCGGGATGATCTGTGAGGTACTTGAGCCCCCAGGAGATGGCGTTGCGCGTGGTCTCGTTGCCGGCCACCACCAGCAGCACGAAGAAACTGGCCAAGTCGGAGTCGCTCAGCCGGTCGTCGGGCAGCTCGGCGTTGACCAGCACGCTGGTCAGGTCCTTGCCGTCGCCGCCACGCTTCGCCTCGGCGACCTCCTTCATCAGCTCGGCGAGTTGGGCGCCCGCGCCCAGCAGCGCCGTCACGAAGTCGACGCCTTCGGGCTGGTACTCGGGATCTCCGATGCCCAAGATGATGTTCGTGGCCTCGAACACGCCGTCGTATTCCGACCGGGGAATGCCCATGAGGTCACACACGATCTTCAGCGGCAGCGCAGCGGCAACCTCAGTCACGAAATCGCAGCTGCCCTTCTCGCAGACTGAGTCCACGATGTCGGCCGCCGAGGCCTGCACGCTGCCGTCGAGGTCAGCCAGCATCTTCGGCGTGAAGCCCTTGGCCACGAGGCGACGCAGCCGGGCGTGGCGCGGGTCGTCCATGGCGATCATGGAGCTGAAGAACTCGAGGAACTCCGGGGGCGCGTCCAGCATGGTGATGCCGGCCGCCGAGCTGAACACTTCGGTGTTGCGGGAGACGGCCGCGACATCGGCATGCCGGGTGACGCACCAGTAACCGGGTCCCACCGGGATCAGACCGTCGTAGCCGGGTTCTTCGAACCAGTCCAGCGGGGCCTCGGCATGGTGCCGGGCGATCACCGCGTCGATGACGTCGGCGGGCTGCTTCCAGAACTCCGCCTCCATCATGTTGGGCACGTCGGTGTTCCACTCGCGCATGGCAGCACGGTAGCGCTGCGCTGCACAGGCTCAATACGGTCCGACGCCACGGTGCACTGATCCTGGGCGGCCGGCCCGCCGCACCGTCGGCAAGACCGGACCAGGCGCCGACACATCTGGCACGATGTACCGCCGTGACGACCGAGCCCCGCCCCGGTGACAACCCTGATCCCGCCAGCGCCGATCCGAGCGGCGACGAGCTGAACTACGTCGTGCACGGCGCCGGGGCCATCGGCTGCGTGCTGGGCGCTCGGCTGGCCCAAGCGGGCCGCCGCGTGGCACTCATTGCGAGGGGCGATCACCTCGCTGCGCTGCAGCGTGAGGGACTGCACATCTCTGGTTACACCGAGGGCCATTTCCGGCTGCCGGCCGTGCGCACCGCGCACGAGCTCGAACTGGACGAGCGCACCGTGGTGCTGCTGGCCATGAAGACCCAGCACACGTTCGAGGCGATCGAACAGCACCGGGAGCTGTACGACCGGATACCGCTGTTCTGCTTTCAGAACAGCGTCACCAACGAGGAGTGGCTGACCGAGCAGGGCTTCCGGGCCTATGGCGTCATGGTGCGCATCGGCGCCCGCATCGACGAGCCGGGCGTGGTGACCCACACAGGCGCGCGCCGGGCTCAGATCGGGTGCTGGCCCACCGGCTCCAACGAGCTGTGCGAGCGGGTCGTCAACGACTTGGTTGCCGCCGATATGCGCGCTTCGGTCGACAACCACGTGGCCGAGGCCAAGTGGGGAAAGCTGGTGCTCAACCTCACGAACGCTTTCTCGGCGCTGATCGACCTGCCCGTGCAGGAGTGGTTCTGCGACGAGGAAACCCGCTTCTTCATGGCCGATCTTCAGGAAGAGGCCGCCGACGTGCTCGATGCGGCAGGGATCTCGCCGGTCATGGACGACGGCCGCGACTTGCGCGCATGGATCGAACGGATGCGCGTGCCGGGCCAACGCGAGCCACGAGGCGATTCAGACCCGGTGATGCACAGCTACCCGTCCACCTGGCAAGACCTGCACTTCCGGCGACCCACTGTCGAAGTGGAGCACTTCAACGGCCGGATCTGCGAACTCGGCGAGCGGCACGGCATCGCCACGCCGCTCAACCGGACGCTGAACGATCTGTGCCACGACGCCGCGGCCCGCCGGCTGGGGCCAGGCACCGAGACCGTGGCATCGCTGCGCGCCGCGGCCCGCCGCTGATCGTCACAGCGACGCGTTGGCGGGTGCCCGGGGCGGGATTCGAACCCGCACACTCCCGTGGGAGCCGAGGGGTTTAAGCCCTCTGCGTCTGCCAGTTCCGCCACCCGGGCCACTCTGCGCGTTCATTGCCTCCTCGGTGCTCATCATGCTCGCACGCCCGCCCCGACACGATGCACTGGATTTCTAGGCGGCTTCATCCAGGCCGTAGGGCTCTTCGTAGGTGCCGGGCTCGCGATGCCCGCTCGCGGATGCCGCTGCGCATGGCCCTGTGGGGCGGGCGGTAGGAGCGGTGGCATCGTGGTTGCCCTCGATCTCGCGCCACAGCTCGTCTCTCACCGCGGCCGCTGCAGAGGCATCCAACCGGTTGCACACCACGATGCCTTCGATGGCGTCGGCCACGACAGCTGCGAAGGGGCGACCGCGCACACGCACCGCGACCACGCAATCGCCGTGAACGCTGCGCTGGATGGAGCGATCGAGCTGATCCGATCGTGGCGGGCTCTGGAAGCTGGGCACGTCGAGGCCCAATTCGCGTGAGGCCGCAGCCAGGGCTCGCGCCGTCAGCACGAAGCGGCCCGACGGGTCGGCACTCGAATCGCTGAACACGCCGGCGGCGGCCGCCGATGAGCTGCCCGCTCGGTGCGATCGTCCGCGAGCCGGCGAGGCATCGACCAGCCGGAGCGCTGCAGGAGGGTGTGTGCGGGGTGTTGCTGGCATGTGCCCATCATCACTGGGGGGTGTGACACCAAAGGGCGGGTGCCGCAGCGGGTGCGGGGACGGCAACAATGAGCACACATGGCTGAGACCGCTCCGGGATTGCTGCCGGCCCAGCAGGCCACGCTGGACGCAATCCGCACGCCCGCAGAGCACCGTCCCACGTACCCGGCCGGCTTTGCCAGCGAGCTGCGCAACGATGCGGAAGCAGTGCTGACCGAGCTCGTCGATGCGGCTCGCGGCATCGACGGCCGCGGCCTGTGGGTGTCCAAACGGGACCTCGCCGGTGTGTTCGGTTGCGAAGCCCGACATCTCGCCGATGCAGACACCCCGTTCGAATGGACAGTGCCGACTGCGCGCGGAACGGTGCTGCACAAGGCCGTCGAACTGTCCACCCATCGGCGCTTCGAACCTGAAGGCGCGGTCGATGCCGCGCTCGAACGGCTCGTCGCCGATGACGACAACCTCGGCAGCTTCCTGGCCGAGGCATCGGACGGCGAGCGAGCCGATCTGACGGCCAACTGCGTTGCGCTGCTCGCCCGCTTCGGCGAGACCTTCCCGCCGATGCAGCGCGCCTGGCGACCCGCCGCCGAGGTCCGTGCCCGCGCACGGCTGTGCGGCGGTGCCTTCGTGCTCAGCGGCAAGTACGACCTCACGCTCGGATCGCCCGCGCCGCTGGGCGGACCTGACCGTCTCCAGCGCGCCGGCAAGGTCATCATCGACCTCAAGACCGGATCACGCACACCGACCGACCCGGAGGACCTGCGGTTCTACGCCCTCGTCGAGACGCTTTCGGTGGGTGTTCCGCCTCTGGGCATCGGCTCGTTCTACGTCGCCGAGGGCCGCATCGAGCACGAGGCAGTGACTGCCGAGGTGCTCGACAGTGCACTGCGTCGCACCGTCGACGGCATCAGTCGACTCATCACCTTGCGAACGGACAGAGGTGAGCCGCGGCGCGTGCCCGGCCCGCCGTGCCGTTGGTGCCCGATCTCGGCCGATTGCGAACCGGGTCAGGCCTGGCTGTCAGATCCCGACGACTGAGTGACGCCGTCGCTGCGGGCAGCTCGGAGCCGTGCCGCCATCTCGTCGCGTCGGGCTTGCCATTCCTCCAGCGTCAGGCCGAAGCGCTCGTGGTCTTCCCACACGCCGGCGATCTGGATGTAGCCCTGCGCGATTCCCTCCGAGCGCAGCCCCAGCTTCTCCACCACCCGCAGGCTGGCGGCGTTGCGGGGCATGATCGACACCTGCACCCGGTGCAAGCCGACCTGATCGAAGGCGAACCCGAACACCGCCAGCAGTCCTTCGGCGACCAATCCCTTGCCGGCCAGCCGCTCGTCGATCCAGTAGCCCACATGGGCGCTCTGGAACGCCCCACGTGCCACGTGCGAGACATTGATCTCGCCGCAGAACCAGCCTTCGTGCCAAAGACCGAAGTCGAAAGCCGTGCCCAGTGAGCGCTCGCGCTCACGGACGCGGCAGCGATTGGCGAACGCCTGCGGGTCGCGCGACGGATCGGGCGCGCTCGCAGGCGGGCGAGGCTCCCACTTCGCCAGCCAATCACGGCAACGTTCCCGGACTTCGTTCCATTGGGCGAAGTCCGACGGCACGAGCGGGCGAAGCTCGAGCCGCTCGGTGCGCAGGCGACTCACGCTGCGCACAGTACTGGCGCGCCGTCGGCGCTCACCGAGCGACATCGGTGCCTTCGCGGAGCTCGGCCGCTGGACTGGCCTGCGCCTCGCGTAGCTCGGCCGCTGGACCGGCCTGCGCCTCGCGTAGCTCGGCCGCGATGCCATCGAGGAGATCGCGCTCGCGCACGATGCACTCGTCGATGTTCCAATGGCGCATGACCGCAACCAAGATGCAGCAGCCGCCCACGATCACTGGCGCCCGATCGACGTGCAAGCCCGGATTGTGGATGCGGTCGGCCAGCCGCTCGGTAGCCAACGTGCGGAAGACATCCTCGGCTGCGGCCCTGGTAAGCACGAACCCGTCAATGACCTCGGGCTCGTAGGGATCGAGGCCGATCTCGACCGCGGCCACAGTCGTGACCGTCCCTGCGACACCCACAAGCCGTGCCGCCGCGGCACCCCGCGCGATGACGGGATGATCACGGTCGATGTCGTCGAGGTGCAGGCGCGCGACCGAGATAGCTGAGCTCAATTCCTCGGGCCGGGGAGGATCCGATGCCAGGAACCTCTCCGTCCACCGCACCGAACCCATGTCGACGGAGACCGCCGCATCCGGTCGGCCGCCAGCCGATGGCGTGCCGTAGGCGAACTCCGTCGATCCCCCGCCGATGTCGAGTACCAGCGCCGCGGGCCCAGCCGCCGGAGCTGGGGTTGTGGGCGCGCCGGCATCGGACGGTGCGCCACGGCCGGCAACTTCGGCCAAGCCGGTGGTGGCCCCTGCAAATCCATACGCAGCCTCGGTGTCGCCATTCAGCAGCTCGACGTCGGTGCCGAGCGCATCGCTCGCCCTCTGCAGGAATTCCGCTCCGTTTGCGGCATCTCGCGCAGCACTGGTCGCGACGGCCCGAACCGCGGTCGCCTGGCGGTCTTCGATGATCTGGCGGTATTCCCCCAGCACGTCGACGACACGGCCGATGGCATCGTCTCGAAGCCGACCTCCGGCATCGACGCCCCGCCCGAGCCCGGTGATGCGCAATAGTCGCTGCCCTAGCCCCTTGCCGTCATCGATGAGCAGGCGCGTGGTGTTCGTACCGCAGTCCACGACTGCAACCGGGCCCGACGACGGCTCAACTCCCATCAGATCCCGCCACTGGCTCGGGCGAGACGGATGCGGATGCCGGTGCGCCGGATGCTGGCGCGAGCGCTGGCTTGCCGGGTGCAGAGGCAATCGCAGCGCTTTCGACGGCCGATGACACGCCGATGTCGCCGAGCCGTGCCAGCACCCAATCGCCGACGGGGTCATCGCCGCCCGCCAGCCGGTACGCCAGGTGCGCGTGCAGGCACTTCACGCCTCGCGCCGTGCCCCCGACACCGCCCGCCGGGCGCGGTCCGCGGTGATCCTGGGCCACGAGCACGTCACGCTCGGCGGCGTAACGATCGTGCGCAGCGGCCAGCGCCTCGGGATCGACGGCCGCCTCAGCCGACCGGACCCCGCCCTCGCCCTCGAGCCGGGACACCCGCCGACGTAGGTCGACGTCTACCAGCCAATAGCGGGTCGGCATGGGGCGTCCGTCGTCGAGCAGCGGGGCATTGGCGATCACCACCGGCCGCCCGTCGTCGTATGCCACGACCACGTCAAAGGCGCACTGGGGCCGGCGGCCGAGCAAGGCAGCGACCACCTCGATTTGAGCCGGCGTCACGGGTGCGCCCGGGGCGCGAGAAACGAGCAACGCCCTATGAGGCTGAGCCGGTGGGCAAGCCCTCAGCCTTGGCGACGCTTGCGCCTGCGGCGACGGTTGAGCAGGAAGAACGCCACCACGGCAAGCGGCGCCAAGATGCGCTTGAGCATGGGCCGGCCGGCGGTCTCGAGCAGGTCGACCGGCTCCGGCTCGGCCATATCGATCTGGCGCGGGCCTGAAGAAGCGGGTGCCTCCGCTGTGTCGTCGGATGCCTCAGCGTCATCCGCCGAAGCATCTTCCGCAGCGGCGCCGGCATCGCCTTGGTTGCCGATCTCAGACAGCTTCTGTTCGAGCGAATCCACGAACTGACCGATGAGCTTCTCGGTGACATCGGCCATCACCCCACGTCCGAACTGCGCCACCTTGCCGGTGACCTTCAAGTCGGTGGCGATCGACACGACCGTGCCATCGCCGTCGGGTGTCATCTCGGCGGTCACTTCGGCGGCTGCGTTGCCCGCGCCGCGTGAGTCACGGCCGGAGGCTTCGAGCACGATCCGGCGATTGGCCTCGTCGAGCTCGACAAACTTCGCGGAGCCCTTGTACTGCGCCGTGATCGGGCCCACCTTGATCTTCACGCCGCCTTTGAATTCATCGCCGTCGACCTCGGTAAGCTGCGCGCCCGGCATGCACGGCGCGATGAACTCGACATCGGTCAGCGTGCTCCACGCCTGCTCGACGGGTATGCCGACACGGAATTCACTCTTCAGCTCCATCGGCGCAGATCCTCCACGGTGTCGATGTCGTCGGGTGACCCTTCGCAGGCTACTGGCACCACCAATTCCGGAAATCGCCGCATCACCGTCCGGGCGCCTTCGTCGCCGCCGGACGGCAACAGCGGCCAGACCTCGCGTGCCAGCCGGACCGGGTTGCCCCGCCGGCCGTCGTAGGTGCCAACGGCGATCGGGGCCACGCTGGCAGCCACGGACCGCCATGCCGCCGATGTCACGAACGGCTGATCGGCGAGTCCCACCACGATTGCGCTGTGGCCCCGCCGGGCCGCCCAAGACGCAGCGCAGCGAACCGATGACGCAATCCCCGATTCCCAGCGATCGTTGTCGATCACGGATATGTCGCCGCCGGTCGCTGCAAGCACCCCGGAGACATCCACCGCTCCCGTGACCACCACGACGGCCTCGAGCGACGCCCCGAGCAGCGACCCCAAGGCACGACTCATCACGCCCTGGCCGTCGAGGTCTGCCAGCAGCTTGTGCCGCGGGCCTGCGTACCGGGTCCCCGCCCCCGCTGCCAGCAGCACTCCCGCCGTGGACACTGCCCGATGACCTACGAGGCTGAGCTCGGCTAGTACGAGCGGGGCAGCCCGAGCACCTTGGACGACACGAAGTTCAGCACCATCTCCTGGCTGACGGGCGCGATCTTCATCAACCGCGATTCGCGCCAGTAACGCTCCACGTCGTATTCCTTGGCGTAGCCGAAGCCGCCATGGGTTTGCATGGCCCGGTCGGCGCACTCAAACGCCGCCTCCGACGCCAGATATTTGGCCAGATTGGCTTGCTCGCCGCAGGACAGGCCGTTGTCGTAGCGCCACGACGCGTCGCGAACCACCAGTTCGGCAGCATGCAGGCGGGCATGGCTGTCGGCCAGCGGGAAGGCGATGCCCTGGTTCTGGCCGATCGGGCGGCCGAAGATCACCCGGCTCTTCGCGTACTCGGCAGCGCGCCGCAGCGCCACCCGGCCGATCCCCAGCGCCTCTCCAGAGATCAGGATCCGCTCGGGATTCAACCCGTCGAGGATGTAGCGGAATCCCTCACCCTCCTCGCCGACCCGGCGGTCTACCGGCACCCGCAGCCCGTCGTAGCGCACCTCGCACGACACCACGGCGTTGCGGCCCACCTTGGGGATCGGGGTGATGTCGACGGCGGGGTCCTGCAGGTCGACCAGCAGCAGGGTCATGCCCTGGGTCGGGCCGTCGCACAGCTCTTTGGGCGTGGTGCGCACCAGCAGCAGGCACACGTCGCAGTAGGGGGCCTTAGTGGTCCACACCTTGGCCCCGGTGATCACGTACTCGTCGCCGTCGCGCTCGGCTCGAGTGCGGATCGACGTGGTGTCGGTGCCGGCGTCGGGCTCGGTGACGCCGAATGCGGCGTGGAGGGAGCCGTCGGCAACGCCGGGCAGGATCTCCTTGGCCAGTGCTTCCGAGCCATATTTGCGCACCGGCTCCATGCCGAAGATCGACAGGTGCAGGGCTGAGCAGCCGTTCATGGCGGCCCCACTGGCAGCCACCTCCTCCAGCACGATCGATGCCTCGGTGATGCCTTGGCCGCCGCCGCCGTACTCCTCCGGGATGGCGATGCCGACCCATCCGCCCTCGGCCATGGCGTTGTAGAAGTCCCAGGGGAACTCGTGCAGCTCGTCGCGCTCGCGCCAGTACTCGTCGGGAAAGTCGGCACAGACGCGCCGCACGCCCTCGCGGATCGCCTCGTGGTCCTCGTTTTGGGTGAAGTCCATCGCGCCGACGCTACCCGGCGATTGCCGCCTGATTCCGAGCCCGGGCCAGGCCGGGACCGGCGCGGCTAGTGGATGCGACCCTCGCCATCTTTGAGACGGGGGGCTTGGCGGCCGGTGTGCGAGGCGATGATCTCGGCCACGATCGACACGGCCGTTTCCTCGGGCGTGCGGCCGCCGATGTCGAGGCCGATCGGGGCCATGACCCGTTCGAGATCTTCGTCGGTGACGCCGGCTTCGCGGAGGCGCTCGGTTCGCTTCTCGTGGGTTGTGCGGGAACCCATCGCCCCGAGGTAGCCGACCCGAGTGGGCAGGGCGCCGACGATGGCGGGCACGTCGAACTTGTGGTCGTGGGTGAGCACGCACACCGCATCGCGGGGGCCCAGCTCGTCGCCGATGCGGTCGAGCAGGCGATTGGGCCAGTCGACGACGACCTCGTCGGCCATCGGGAAGCGGCGCTTCGTCGCGAAGACCTCTCTTGCGTCGCACACCGTGACGCGGTAGCCGAGCAGCTTGGCTTGGGAGGCGAGCGCCCGGGTGAAGTCGACGGCGCCGAAGATGACCATGTGCGGGCGCCGGGCGTGGCACTCGACGAAGACGCTGAGGTCCATCTGGCGAGCTTCGCCGTGCTGGCCGTAGTGGCGCACCTCGCTGATGCCAGCGTCCAGCATCCCCAAGGCATCGCGCTCCACCACCCGGTCGAGATCGGGGTCGCCGAGGGTGCCGAGGGCCGCCTCGCCAGGCTGCACGAGCAGTTTGGCGCCCGCTCGCGGGCGCACATCAGACACAGCGCCGGCGTCTGGGCCGTCGATGATCGTGGCGAGCGCGACGGGCTCCTCGGCGCGGATGGCGTCCCGGAATGCCTCGTAGATGCCCGCGGCCTCGCTCACCAGTCGAGTTCCTCCACGAACAGGTGGATCGTGCCGCCGCAGGTCAGCCCGACGGCGAATGCCTCGTCGTCGCTGTAGCCGAAGGTGGTGATCCCTGGACCCCGCCGTCCGCCCAGCAGTTCGAGTGCCTCGCCGACCACAGCGCCCTCGACGCAGCCGCCCGAGACCGAGCCGGCGACTTCGCCCTCTTGGTTCACGGCCATCGCAGCACCTGGGTCGCGTGGCCCCGAGCCTTCGATATCCACCACCCGCGCCACAGCCACTCGCTGGCCTGCAGCCCGCCACCGGTCGATGTCATCCAAGATCTCGTCCATGTCCCCAGTCTCTCAATTGACATTGTTGCGGCATCGGAGGGTCGTGCGTCGGGTGATCGTGCGGTTCGGCCGGTCTCAGGCCGCGATGGCAGCAGCTAGATGTTCGAGCGAATCGAAGGAATGGCCTTCGATGAACTCGTCGACGTGCGGCAACGCCGCAGCCATACCACGAGCCAGCGGCGCGTAGCCAGGGGTGTGCTTCAGCGGGTTGACCCAGACCAGCCGGTGGGTCACCAGGTGCAGGCGGGCCATCTGCTCGGCCAGCTCGTCAGGTGCACCGCGGTCCCAGCCGTCCGAGCAGATCACCACGATGGCCCCGCGCGCATGGCCCCGAACTCCCCAGCGATCGTTGAACTCGTGCAGCGTCGCGCCCAGCCGGGTGCCGCCCGACCAGTCCTGCACCGAGTCGGCAGCGGCGGCCAAGCCGGCGTCAGGATCGCGGGAGGACAGCTCGCGGGTGACCCGGGTGAGCCGGGTGCCGATCGTGAACGCCTCCACCCGGGTGCGGCCGATCACCGCAGCGTGAGCGAACCGCACCAGCGCCCGCGCGTAGGGCTCCATGGATCCCGAGACGTCGAGCAGCAGGACCAGGCGGCGCGGCTTGCGGTCGCCGATCAGGAACTCGCGGCGGATGGCCTCACCGCCCGTGCGCAACGCACGGCGAATGGTGCGACGCAGATCGGGTCGCCGGGAGATGCGCTTGGCCCGCACAGCGCGCCGCGAGCGGCGGGTAACTGCCTGGAACCGCAGCTCGCCCATCAGCGAATGCAGCTCAGTCAGCTCGCCATCGCTGCAATCGGCGAAATCCTTGTGGCGCAACGTCTCGACATCGCTGTAGCGGACGCGCAGCGTGGGGCCAGCATCGGGCTCATCGCCGTCACCCGGAGGCGCCGAATCGCTGTCGTCGTCAGTATCGGTGGCCAGGGTCACCGAGATCGGCGGCAGCTCCACGACGATCCCGCTGGGCGCACGGCCCTCCCAGAAAACCGCGAAGGCACGGTCGTAGACACTGATGTCGGCCGGACTGCCCACCAGCGTCGCACGGCCTGCCCAGTACACGTCCTCACGGCCCCCAACCCCCAGCAGCCGCAGCGCTTCGGTGAATGCCATGACACGGCGGATGGTGACAACCAGCCCCGCGCCACGCAGGATCGACGAGAAGGCCGAAGCCAAGCGCTCAGGTTCATTGACGTGCCCGTCGGGCGCCGGCATCGGAGCATCGAGATCCAGGCCGCTGGCGCCCACGGCTGGCCCGGCCCTAGGCCTCGGCAACGGCGGCCATGATCATCTCCATCCCGACCGACGTAACACGTTGCTGGTCCTCGCGGTACTTCAGCACCGTTCCCAGCGTGGCTTCGAGCATCGGGGTGTCGAGCTCGGCCGCGCCGAGACGCCCCAGCGCAGTGGCCCAGTCGATGGTCTCAGCCACGCCGGGGGGCTTATACAGCCGCATCTCGCGCATCACCGACACGGCCGACGCCACTTGCCGTACGAGTGTGCCGTCCACGTCAGGCAGCTTCAGCTTGACGATCTCGACCTCACGGTCGACCGACGGGTGCGAGACCCAGTGGTACAGGCAGCGGCGCTTGAGCGCGTCGTGCACGTCGCGGGTTCGATTGGAGGTGACCACCACGAGCGGCGGCCGGGCCGCCGTGATCGTGCCCAGCTCGGGCACGGTGACCGTGAAGTCGGACAGCACCTCGAGCAGGAATGCCTCGAACTCGTCGTCGGCCCGATCCACCTCGTCGATCAGCAGCACCGCGGGCGTGGCGTCGTCGTGGTCGATGGCCCGCAGCAGCGGCCGGCGGATCAGGAAGCGTTCCGAATACAGCTCGTCCTCGATGGCCTCCGCGTCGGCCGCAGCGCGTCCCGCAGCCTCTGCGGTGCGCAGGTGGAGGAGCTGGCGGGTGTAGTCCCATTCGTAGAGCGCCTGAGCGGCGTCGATGCCCTCGTAGCACTGCAAGCGGATGAACTCCCCGCCGATCCAGGCCGCGAGCACCTTGGCCAGCTCGGTCTTGCCCACGCCCGCATCCCCCTCGAGGAACAGCGGTCGACCCATCGTGACCGAGAGGTACACCACCGTCGACAGCCCCTCGTCGGGCAGGTAGCCGTGCTCGGTCAGCGCCGCCGAGACTTCAGCAGTGGTACCGGGCGCCGTGAACACAGCGGTCAAGGCTACGGCTTCAGACTCCGTGCTATGAGGTGGTCTCCAACCGGCAGAAGCAGGACGCGGTGATGGGCACATCTGCCCGTGCGATGGCGAGATCGAGGCGCTGGCGGATCAGCGGTTCCTCCACCGTTTCCCCCCGCCGCACCAAGCACTCGTGCAGCCCGTGCAGGCTCCAGACGTTGTCGGGATGCTGGCAGGGCCGGCGCAGCTGGTCGTCCAAGCCCAAGTCGGACCGGTACAGCGCCTCGGCCTCTTCGAACTGACCCTGTTCTGACAGCAACGCGGCCAGTGCATGTCGTGTCGGCTGCATCCACCCCCAAGGTTCGTCGTAGGGCAGGTTGTCGTCGAGCTCCACCGCGTGGCGGAGATGGTCGAACGCGACATCGAAGTTGCCGCAGCGGTACTCCACCTCGCCGTTCAGCATCGCTTCGGCCACGGTCAGGATGTCGAGACCGGTGTTGTTGAACAGCGTGCGGCTCGGCAGCACCTGGGCCTTGGCAGCCATGAATGCATCACGTTCAGCCAGTGCGTCGTCGACCTGGCTCAGCGAGGCGTAGGCAACCGTGCGGGCGTAGCGCATCATGGCAGTGGTGACGCAATAGAAGTGCTGGTCAAAGGGCAGGTGCTGGTCGAGGATCTCGTGCCACTTGCCGAATCGCACGAACACGTGCTGCTTGACCGCCACGAACCCTTCCAGCCAGTCGGCCATGGGCGGCGAGCCGGTTCGCAGCAGTTCCTCCGGCAGCGTGCGGTTCATCTCTTCGGCCGCCGCGAGGGCCGGGGCGTACTGGCCGCCCAGCACGCCCCGGGTCAGCCGCGTCCGCCACGTGTAGCGCCCGGTGAGCAGCGCATAGCGCGTCGGGGTGCAGACGCCCGACGGCGAGTGCGCGTCCACGAAGCGCATCCCCTCGTCGGCGAGGCGGTCGATGTGCGGCGTCCGGATGGCCGATGCCGGGTGCATCGCGCCGACGTCGCCCCAGCCGAGATCGTCGGCGAGGATGGGCACCACGTTGGGCATCGCCGTGCCGCCCTCCTGCGCCGCCGC
>CAZAFV010000032.1:0-19188 GCA_964484385.1 uncultured Acidimicrobiales bacterium | reverse complement strand
TGAAGTGGTAATCGTGGCAGCGATAGGCCGAATAGAAGTTCATCGGACCCTTGAGGTCCAAGTACTTCCGATCAGCGACAATCGCCGCCGAGTTGCGGGTGACGACGTTGTGGTAGTGGCCGCACAGCACGTCGATATGGGTCGGCATATGCACCAGGTGCCCTGCGTCGGGCGCCAGATCGACCAGCCGGTCGCCGGCGGCCAAGGCCCGCTCGGGGTGGGGCGACATCTCCATGAGGTGGATGTACATGTGCAGCAAGCCCAGATGGCTGTTGGCGCCCTCGGCGTCAAGCGTGTCGAAGGCAGTCTCGAGCACATCAACTGCTTCGAGCGTGCCCGCGCCCTCCGCAGGCTCGCCGCTGACCAGGTCCCACAGTTCCCAGGGGGTCCGGTTCATGATCGCCTCGGCGAACAGGGAGCAGACATCCAGGTGATCGCGGTAGGACCGGTAGACCTCGCGCATCGCGTCTGCGTAGGCGTCGTTCCATCGTGCGAAGTGGTCTTCGCCGGGAGTTTCGGGGTGCGACGGGTAGCGGTGCGCCAGCGCACCGATCAGCGCGCGTTCGAGATCACCGGTGCCTGCTGAGGCAGACGCCGCTGCCGCAACCTCAGTCCGTGCCCGGTCCAGCGAGGTACGCAGATCGTCCTCGTCGAACTCTTCCCACGGCTTGTTGTAGTTGGGCCCGACGGCGTACGCGATGCCCCAGTGCGCCATGGCGAAGTTGACGTCGTGCAGCAGCGCTCGCTCGAAGCAGGCGATTGCCTCTTCGTGATGGAAGCCGTAGCACCACGCCATGCCGCGGTCGAACCAGAGCTGGGCCTCAGCGTCAGACGTCGTGACCGGCCACCGGTACGAGCCCAGATCGAAGTACGCCATCGCCGGTTCCCGAGCCCTCCTGGCCGTGTTGCTGATCCCCAGTCAGACAGTATCTCTCACGAATCCAAGAAAAACTATGAGGATTGTTCAATTCCCAAATGCGGGCACATTCAGAACTCAACCGCCGGGCGTGCTCAGCCCACCGCGATCATCGACGTGCCGGCCAGCGCTGCAGCGATGCCGATGCCTTGCCACCAGCGCAGCGTGTCGTCGTCGAAGAGCACCGCCAATGCGATCGTCACTACCGGATAGAGCGACGCAGCTACCGCAACCTCACCGAGCGGGCCCCGCTGCAGTCCGGCGATGAACGCACCCATGCCCGCACCGCCGGCGACTCCCCCGGCGAAACCGGCGAGACGGAGCGAGGGAGGCAGTATCTGGGGAATCCGCCGCACTCTGGTCACCGCCAGCATGCATGCCAGTGCCGCCATCCGCTGCGTGACAGCTGGCCACATGCCGCTGTCGGTGCTGGTCTCGCCCAGCAACACCGTGGCTGTGGCGAACGAGATCCCCGCCAGCAATGCGAATGCGATGCCGCGCCTGATGTCTCCGCGCAGATCCGGGACGATGACCGCGGCCAGCAACCCGGCAATGGTGACCGCAATGCCGCCCGCCGCCAGAGCCGAGGGTCGCTCGCCGGCCGCAACTCCGTATGCCAGCGGGCCCAGTGCAGTGGAGGCGGCAACAACCGGCGAGGCGATCGCCGCCGACGACACGGCCATGCTGTGCCACATCGCCGAGAGCGCGAGCGCCATCAACACGCCCGACGCGGCCCCGAGCGCGAGGGCCGCAGCGGCAGCAGAGCCCGGCACCAGCAACAGCAGCACCACCGTCACGACCAACCCGCCCATGAACGCGGTGCCGACTGCGGTCATGGCCCGCGCGCGTCGGCTGCAGTAACGACCGAAGTAGTCGGATACGCCGATCAAGACCGACGCCGCAGCGCCCAGCAGCACCGGCATGCGAATCGCACGCTAGTTGCGCGGCTCCCCTCACTCGGCAGCCGCGACGGCCTGCTCGGAGGTCGTTGCCGCAGCCATCAGTTCAGGCGCGGATGACTTCGCCGGAAGCGCTGTCGAAGAAATGCAGCGCCGAAACGTCGATTGCAATCTCCATCCGCTGTCCGACACGGGCCTCGCTCTGCTGCGCGAACCTGCCCAGAAACGCACTGCCGAGGTCCTCATCGTCGTCGGCGTCGGCGGACGGTCCCCCGGTCTCGACGCGCTGCACGCCGATGTCAAGGTGGGCCACGATTTCCGAGCCGAGTTCTTCGAGGAGCTGCACGTTTGCCGCAATCCGCTGGCTGAAGTCCGGGGCCAGTGCAGCGTCGTAGACGTCGTCAGGCCGGATGCCGCAAACCAGAGGCAGTCCGTCGTACCCGCGCAGGGCAGGACAGTCGTCGAGGAACGACAGGGACAGCTCGACCTGCTGGTCGCCCGTTGCGACCGTGACCCCGGCGTCGCCGATGGAAATCGTCGACTCGAAGAGGTTCATTGCCGGCGACCCGACGAACCCGGCGACGAATATGTTCGCCGGTTGTCGGTACAGCACCGACGGTTTGTCGACCTGCTGCAGCACCCCGCCATTCAGCACTGCCACCCGGTCGCCCATGGTCATCGCCTCGACCTGATCGTGGGTGACGTAAATGGTGGTGACACCGAGATCGCGCTGGATCCGCGAGATCTCGCTGCGCATGTACACGCGAAGCTTGGCGTCGAGGTTTGACAGCGGTTCGTCCATGAGGAAGACCGCCGGCTCACGCACGATCGCTCGGCCCATGGCAACTCTCTGGCGCTGCCCGCCCGACAAGGCGGCCGGCTTGCGGTCAAGAAACTCGGTGAGATGCAACACCTCGGCGGTTCGCTCCACACGCTGTTCCATCTCCGACTTGCCGACCTTGGCGAGCTTGAGCGGGTAGGCGATGTTCTTGCGCACCGTGAGATGCGGGTACAGCGCATAGTTCTGGAAGACCATGGCTATGTCCCTGTCTCGGGGATGCACCTTGGTCATGTCGGCGTCCCCGATGCGCAGCGTGCCTCTGGAGATCTCTTCGAGTCCAGCAACCATGCGCAACGCCGTCGACTTGCCGCATCCCGACGGACCGACGAATACAACGAACTCGCCGTCAGAGATGCTCAGGCTCATGGCGTTCACTGCCGTGACGCCTCCGGGGTACACCTTGGTCAGCTCTTCGAGCTCAACCGTCGCCATCGGAATCCTCCTCTGTCGTTTCCTTTGGGTCGCCTCCCTCGCACCAGCGTGCGAACGGGACAACCCACGGCGGGGAGAACAACTCCCCGTACCTGGCCCGATTCGCGGCGATCGCGATCATCAGCAGCCAGTTCAGCCACAGCAATGCGAGCAGCAGCGCGCCGACAGGCACTAGGACGCCGGCCAGCTCAAAACGAGCTCCCAATTCCAGCACTCCCCACAAGGCCAAGGCCACCAACGCAACCGAAGCATTGAAGTCGACCGCTCGCCGTCGATGGCTCCGACCGACGTCCCGTCCTCGAGCCAACAGTCCGCCAAGCAACAGCGGTCCGAGCACCAATGCCGGGGCCGCCCACACGGCAGGCCGACCGATCAGCACCACCGCAATCGCCGCCGGTGCCAGCGGCGTCAGATGCACCGCTGCGTCTCGGCGGCGCCCGCCTCGCGTGCCTGGCTGGACGAGGTACTCGGGACTCATGGCCGTGCCGCCTCACCCGTCCGGGTAATCGTGACGTGCCGGTTCACGTCGAGATCGTCGACCGTCGCGACGCGGCCGTCAGGCCACGTCACCTCGATCTCGACAGGCCCGGATGCCTCCCCCACGCCGAAGTGCACTGTCGCCGATGCGCCCGAGAGATAGCCGCGTGCCGCCTCGATGGTGCGTACCAGCGCGCCGCCCCGCGATTGGCGCAGCCGTACCCGCGCGCCGATGGCGTGCGGGTTGCCGGTGTCGGGCCAGCGCAGCGAGACAGTCACGGCATTGCCCCCGCACAGCCGGTTCTCGTACAGCCGTGACGGCGCATTGAGATTGTTCACGACGATGTCCAGGTCGCCGTCGAAGTCGAGGTCGGCCATGGCCATCCCCCGCCCGCCGGTGGAGTCGTCCAGATCCCAACCGGCTGTCGGTGCAAAGCGCTCGCCATCGATGTTGCGGAACACCTGATTCGTCTCAACCAGGCTGGCGTCGGGCAGATGCTCGAACAGGTTGTCCGCAACCATGCCATTGACGACGTACAGGTCCACGAACCCGTCATTGTCGAGATCGCCGAACAGGCCGGACCAGCTCCATCCCGTGGCCTCCACACCGAACGACGGTGCCCCGCTGGCGAAGCCGTCGCCGGTCGACAGCAACAGCACGTTCTCGGGTCGCTGGATGTCGTCGGTGGGCGACGCGTCGATGTCCGATTGCACATTCGCATAGGCGTCGATGGTCTCGGGTCGGTCGTCCATGGGCTTCATGTCGGTCGCAAACAGGTCCAGATCACCGTCGTTGTCGATGTCGCCCGAGTCGATGCCCATCGTGCTGAACGCGGTCTGGGCAAACGGTGCCGCTTCGGTCCAGGAACCGTCGGGGCCGGCGAACCACACGTAGTCGGGTGTGGCGAGGTCGTTGCCGACATAGATGTCGTCGCGGCCATCGCCATCGATGTCACCGATGCGGGCGGCGAGCGCCTGGGACTCGGGCGCAAGCTGCGTGTGCGCGAACGTGCCGCCGTCCCGCTCGAAAAGGCCCACACCTCCCTTGTTCCCGAGGTTGAGACGCCGCTCGGCGGTGAGCTCAGCGTTGTAAGCACCGGTCACGGCGTCGAGGTCGCCGTCGCCGCCGAGGTCTCCCCAGGCCATGGAGTAGGTGTAGGCGTCGAGCCCGTCGATCTCGTCTCGCTCGAAGCGCTCGCCTGCCACCGAGCCTCTCCCTGTATTGCGCATGAGCAGCGGGCGGCCGACGCCGGTGGTGAGCACGATGTCGTTGCTGCCGTCGCCGTCGCTGTCAACGATGATGGCTTGGCGGAATCGGCCCTCGATGAGCGCTTCCCGACGGAATCGCAAGCCGCCGTCATTCCACAGCAGCGACGTGTCCCCGCTGAGGTTCGCCAGGACGACATCGTCGTCACCGTCGAGGTCCACATCCCCGACCGCGAGCCCCGCGCCCATGCCGTCGAACATCGACCGGCTGGCGCCGGGCCCGCGAGTGTGATGCTCGAGTTCGTGGGGAACGAACCGATCCTCGCAGAGACCGCGATCACGGTGCGGGGAACCTTCGACATTAACTTCGATGGCATCTGCGGACGTGCCGCACGCGGCGCCGACAACCATCGCGAGCACCACGGCGACGCAGAGCAGCCGTTTTTTCGGCCGCCGTCTGAGGTCACCGGACCGAGGCCGGATCGGAGGCAGCTGGCGCGCCGAGGTCTCCAGGAGGGACTTCCTCGACATCACCAGCGCCTCCGATCCGGGACCAGTTGGAAGGGCGCCTGTCAGGAGCCGAGAACGGCGTTGACCTCGTCAGACACCTGGCCGAGTCGCTCCGCGGCATCGACCTGTCCGCGCAGGATCTCCTGCATGGCCGGGCCCACGATGGCCTCGATCTGGCTGGCGCTGTCCGTTATGGGGAACAAGAACGTGGTGCCTTCGTCGACATGGACGGTGAACGCCGTGACGTCGACTCCGTTGCTCTGGTGCGCGGCGATGGCAATGTCCGCAGCCGACGGAATCGCCGGGAACACCACCGCTCCCTCGCCGATGACGTTCTGGCATTCAGCCGACGCCATGTGCTTCACCCATTGCCAAGCCTCTTCTTGGTGCTCGGAGTTTGTGTTGATCGAGTCAGCCAGGCCGTTGAACATCGAAGCGCGCGAGCCGCTCGGCCCAACCGGAAGCGGAGCGAATTCGACATCGAAGGGGGTGTCGGCACCGATGTAGGTGCCGATCTTCCACGAGCCGTCGGCCATGACCGCGGCAGAGCCGTTCTGGAACACGGTGGTGCCGCCGAGCGATTCGACATCCTCGATCGGCACCACGTAGCCGGCCTCGATCATGCGGGCGAACCAGTCGATGGTGGCCGCGAGGCGCGGGTCGTCATAGTTCGCAGAGTCGCCGAACGGATTGACGTCGAGGAATTCGAAACCTGTCGAGGCGGCGAAGGCGGAGAACGTCGTCTGGCCGAATGCGCCAAAGTTCCCCTCGAGGCCGAGGCCGTAGACCTCGACATTGTCCGGGTCGAAGTCCGGCGAGTCGCCGGTGTTGCCGTTGGCATCGACACTCAGTCGACGGATGAGCTCGCCGAACGAGCCGCCGTCGTCAGGATTCCACTCGGCGCCAGCGAAGTCGGCGGCACTCAGCCCTGCGTCGGCGACATGCGCGGCGTTCATCACGAGGGCAATCGTGTCGAAGTCCTTGGGCAGGCCGTAGCGGCTTCCGTTGTTGTCGACCCACAGCTCGGCGAGGCCAGGGAAGTAGGCGCCGGCATCGACGCCGTCACGGTCGACGAAGTCGTTGAGCGGGACCAGCACGCCGCTGGCCACGAACTCGGGGTAGCGAGCGAGGTGGTCGGTGAAGACATCGGGGCCCGAGCCGGAGGCGAAGCCTGCCGTGACGTTGGTCCAGTAGTCGCCCCAGCCGAATTGGGTGATCTCGACATCGATGCCAGGGTTGGCCGCCTCGAAGTCCGCAGCGCACTGCTCGTAGTAGGGCTGCTGGTTGCCATCCCAGAGCCAGTATTCGATGCTGACTGCCTCATCGGTCATGTCATCGCCGTCCGATGGCGCCTCCGTCGCCGCGGGTGCATCGGCATCGGCGTCGTCATCACCTCCGCATGCCGCTGCAATGAGCGAACAGGCAAACAGGACTGCGAGCAGTCTCCAGAGTGCTTTGGACATCAGGGTCTCCCTCCCAGGAGTCGGCGGCGACCCTGGGCGGGTCCCCGGTTTTCGGTGGGGATCACTTGATCCCCGAGAAGCCGATCGAGTCGACGACCTTCCGGCCGAAAGCCAGAAAGATGACGATGATCGGCAGGGCGGCGAGCAAGGTGCCCGCCATCAGGCCCGACCAGTCCGGGGAGGTCCCCGGCTGCTGGGCCGTGAACTGTCCCAGTGCCACGGTGAGCGGCTGGCGCGCTGGGTCCCTGGCCACCACTAAGGGCCAGAGGAATTCGTTCCACGCGGTGATGTAGGTGAGGATCGACAGCGTCGCGAGCGGAGCGGCGCTCATCGGCACGATGATTCCGAAGAACGTCCTGAAGTGGCCGGCGCCGTCGAGCAAAGCCGCCTCCTCTACCTCGCGGCTGATGCCCAGGAAGAACTGGCGCAGGAAGAACACCGCGAACGGCGTCATCAGGAAGAAGGGCGCAATGATGCCGAGATAGCTGTTCAGCCAACCCAGGTTCTTGACCAGGATCAGATTGGGAATGAGCGTGAAGATCGGCGGGATCATCAACCCACTGAGGAACAGGAAGAAGAGCTTGTCGCGGCCCCGAAATCGCATGCGAGCGAACGCATAGGCCGCCATTGCCGAGAACACCACCTGCCCGACTGTCACGGCAGTCGAGACGATGACGCTGACCTGCAACGACTGCAGGAAGTCGAACGACCCCGTGTTCTCCCGGCCCAGGCTCTCGAGGATCTCTTCGTCGCTCGCCGTGCCGAGCACGCGCTCAAAGTTGTTGTCGGTGTAACCAACTGGGAGCAAGCTCTGTTCGCCGGCGAAGAGATCGCCGTTGGTGGAAAGCCCCGTTCGCAGCGCCCACCAGAAGGGAAACACGCTGATGACCAGGATCGCCGCCATGAAAGTCCACGCAGCCGCGCGCCCGATGCGCGGCTTGCGAAGCCGGGCCGATGGCTGCGGTCGAGCCGCGGACGACGCATCGTGGGTGGTCTCGTCCGACGCGCGAGCGGCGTTCACGTCTGCCGGGCCGGGCGCGGAAGCCGTCATGCCAAGTCGCTCTCGCCGGCCCGCAGGAGCTTGAGCTGCAGGTAGGTGACCGTGAGCAGGATCGCGACCAGCAGTACCGAGATGGTGGCCGCGTATCCGAGCTGGTTGAAGTCGAATGCGTTCTGGTAGATGTACAGGTAGATCACCCGGCTGGCATTGGCTGGACCGCCGGGCTGGCCGCCGAATCCGCCAGTAGCCACGAACACCGTGTCGAACACCTGCAGCGAGCCGACGATGGTGATCACCAGCACCAGCGCCAGAATTGGGCGCAGCAGCGGGATCGTGATGTCACGGAACATCTGGCGCTCCGAAGCACCGTCCACCGCTGCCGCCTCATAGAGACTGCGAGGAATCGTCTGCAGTCCCGCGAATATCAGCAGGGCCGTATAGCCCATGTGCCGCCAGGTGTTGATGCCCGCGAGGCTCGGAATGACCTTGCCGGTATCGGTGAAGAACCTCACCGGGTCCATCCCGAACAGTCCGAGGAAGTCGTTGACGATGCCCAGATTCCCGTCGAGCATCCAGACCCACAGCAGCGCCACGATCACGTTCGGGATGAGCCAAGGGAGCAGCAGGATTCCCCGGATCGTGACTGACTTGGTGAGCCGGTCCATGAGGACCGCGATGGCGACTGCCAGGATCGTCTGGGAGGCGATGTTGATGACCGTGTACTTGAACGTGATCTTCAGCGATTCCCAGACTTGGCGATCGTTGAACAGCCGCTCGTAGTTGTCGGTGCCGACCCAGCTGCCCTGATTGGCGATCAGGTTCCAATCGGTGAAGCTGATGTACAGGCCTCGCAGCGCGGGGTAGAGATAGAACGCAACGAATCCCACCAGCGCGGGGAGCAGGAACCAGAACGCGGATCGCCAGCCGCCGTGCAGGCTGGCCGACCCGAACAGCGAGCGTCGGCGCCGTACCTGCTCGGGCGCCGCTGTCGACGTCACGCAACCGCTCCTGCGCCTGAGCCCGGCTGCCGCAGCGACTCCGGGATGTAGGCCCCGTGCGCTGCGATCAGGTCATCGACCAGCGACCAGATCTGGTCGAGATCGAGTTCGGCCGCTGTGTGGGGATCCAGCATGGCGGCGTGATACACGTGCTCGCGGCAACCGGTCCGCAGCGCTTCCACGGTGAGTTGCTGCGGGCCGATGTTGGTTCGCATGAGTGCCGCCAACTGCGGCGGCAACGGTCCGATTGCGTGAGGCGCCACGCCTCGGTTCCCAACGGTGGCCGGCACCTCCACCGTGCAGCCGGCAGGAAGATTGTCGATCAGGCCGTCGTTCGCGACATTGACATAGACGACTCGTTCCGTGCCCGTCGCGATGCTGTGGATGATCTGGGGCGCGTACTCGTCGCTGGCGGGTATCTCCAGCGGATGGTCGGGGTCTTCGAGGCGCTGACGGAGTTCTTCCCATTCGGCAATCTGCTCCTCGCAGCGCCGTATGTACTCCCGCACGGGAATCTTGAACCGCTCGACGAGGTCCGGTCGCCCTGCTTTCAGGAAATAAGGGGTGTACTCGGCGAAGTGCTCGCTCGATTCGGTCACGAAGTAACCGAGCCGTCTCAGCATCTCGTACCGGACCGCGTCGCCGAGCCCCCACTCGCCGCGTCTCGGCGCATGCTCCGGATCGCGATGGAGCTGCAGGAGCCTCGGGTACAGGTCAGCGCCGTGATGCTCCAGCTTCAAGAAGAAGCACATGTGGTTGATGCCAGCAGCGAGGTAGTCCATCTCGGTGGCCGGAATGCCCAGGTCATCAGCCAAGTGCTGCGCTGTGATCGGGACGCTGTGGCAGAGCCCGTACGCCTCGACGTCTGCCAGAGCTGACAGGCCCCACATGTTGATCGCCATCGGGTTCGCGTAATTCAGCATTCGCGCGTCAGCGCCGAACTCGTTCATGGCCTCGGCGACCTCCACCAGAGCGGGCACCGTCCGCAGCCCGCGCATGATGCCGCCGATGCCGATGGTGTCTGCGATCGTCTGGGTCAGCCCGTATCGCTCCGGCAAGTCGAAGTCTTGGACGGTCGCCGGCTCGAACCCGCCGATCTGGAACATCGTGATGACGAAGTCGGCGTCTTCGACCGCAGCACGCAGATCCGTCGTGGCCAAGAGCTTGGCGCGTGCGCCCCGCGCCGCCACCAACCGGTGCCCGACGATCTCCGACGTTCGCAGTCGCTCGCGATTGATGTCGTGGAGTCGGATGTCCAGTTCGTCACGCAGGTCGTCATACGCGAGGAGATCGCTCATCAGATTGCGGGAGAACACCGTGCTCCCCGCTCCGACGAATGCGACTGCGACCATCTGCCCCCCTGGTCGTTCGCAGGCCAGAATAGCATACGTCAACGTTGGCGTCAACGTTGACGTCAACGATGGCGCAAGACTGGGCCAGAATCAGCTCAGCAAGTAGGTTCGTGCGGGGAGCGCGCACCACCAGTTGCGGCGCACGAACCGAGAGCCAACGCCGGCCGGCGAATGGCGATCGGGAGGATCATGGACAGGGAAGCAACTCTTCACGACGTGGCCGGCAAGGTCGGCGTCTCGCCGCGGACCGTCTCGCGCGTGGTCAACGACGAAGGGGGCTACAGCCCCGAGACCCGCAAGAAGGTTCTGGCGGCCATCGAGGAGCTCCGCTACCGGCCCAACATGGTCGCCAGGGCGCTGATCACGAAGCGGAGCGGCACCGTCGGCCTGGTAGGCGGCGACATGACCGACCCGTTCTTTCCGGCGCTCGCTGAAGGCATCCAGCACCGTGCTCGCGAAGCCGGCCAAACGATGTTCTTCGCCAGCACCGGCAGCGATCCTGATCGGCAGGCAGAGGTGCTCCGATCGTTCTGGGCCCGCGCCGTGGACGGCGTCATTGTCTTTCCTGCGCTGGACTCGATCGATCAGCTCACCGACTACGGGCGGCGTGGGCTGCCGATCGTGGTCGTGGACGACCTGGTCGAAGCGCCCAACGTGGCTTGCGTGCTGTTCGACCTTGCCGAAGGCGGGCGCCTCGCAGCACAACACCTGCTCAGCGTTGGCCGTCGTCGCATGGGTGTCATCAGTGCCACGGTCTCGCCCCCCCGGCGGCGCCATCGAGAACGCGGATTCGTCGCGGCCTTGACCGAGGCCGACGGCGATCATCTGCCCGCCGTGACCGCAGAGGCCGACCCGACGGTGAGGGGAGGCGAAGCGGGCTTTGCGGAGCTGCTGTCGCTGATGCCCGACCTCGACGGCATATTCGCCTACAACGACCTCGTGGCCATCGGTGCGATGCGTGCCGCCGCCGCGAGCGGCCGACGCGTGCCAGACGACATCGCCGTGGTGGGCTGTGACGACATCGAGATGAGCACCTACATCACACCGGCGCTCACCACCATCCGGCTCGACCGCGGCCGGCTTAGCAACGAAGCCGTCGCCGCGCTCGGTGACTTGATCGATGCGCCAGCGCAGCGGCGGCCGCCCGTGGTGCTGCCCGTCGAATTGGTGGCCCGCGAGTCGGCGTGACAAATCGAGCACCAGCGGCTGAGCGCGCCGTCGCGCTGCATCGCGAAAGGTGGGGCGCGCCCGCTGTGGTCAGCAGGGCACCCGGACGGGTCAATCTGGTCGGCGAGCACACCGACTACAACGGCGGGTTCGTGCTGCCGATGGCGATCGAATTCGACACGGTGGTTGCGTTGAGCCGAGCGCAACGTGACCGCTCTGGCCGTGACGTCGTCAGCACCGTCGTGTCTGAGCACTTCGGCGAAGCAACGCTCGATCACCAGCGAGATCAGATCGATGCGACGCACTGGGACGCCTATGTCTTCGGCGTGAGTCAACTGCTCGCTGGTTGCGGAATCGCTATTGATCCGTGGCGATGTTCGGTTGCCACCGATGTCCCGATCGGCGCGAGCTTGTCGTCTTCGGCGGCATTGGAGGTCGCCATGGCGGCGGCACTGCTGCACCTTGCAGGCGAGAGCTGGGATGCCGTGGCGACGGCCCAGCTGTGCCAGCGCGTCGAGAACGAGGTGGTCGGCATGCCGTGCGGGATCATGGATCCGCTCATCTGCGCGAGCGCAGTAGAGGGGCACGCCTCGTTGATCGATTGCCGGTCGCTCGACATCGAGCCGCAGCGACTCGTGGACGGATCCGTCATCGCGATCTTGGACACGATGACGCGCCGGGAACTGGTCGATTCCGCGTACGCCGACCGGCGTGCCGCCTGCGCTCGCGCGGCAGACTGGCTCGCCACCGATGCGCTGCGAGACGCTCATCTGGATGCGATCGAGCACATGCCACCCGATCTCATGACCGAGCGCCGCCGGGCGCGGCACGTCATCACCGAGAACGAGCGGACGCTGGCAGCCGCGCGCGCAATGGACTCAGGAGACGCTGACGCCCTCGGCGATCTCATGAACGCAAGCCATGCCAGCCTGCGCGACGACTACGAGGTCTCGGGTCCGGCGCTCGATGCCATGGTGGGGATCGCACAGTCCCTCCCCGGCTGCCGGGGCGCTCGCATGACCGGCGGCGGCTTCGCCGGCTGTGCCGTGGCGCTCGTGGAAGCTGAGGCGGCAGAAGTCTTCACACGCGCGGTGCGCGACCGATACCGGGCTGCATACGGGCTCGACGCAGATATTTGGCTGTCGCAGCCAGCGGCGGGCGCGTCGCTCATCGGCCACGACGAGTGAAGCCGGCGGCGACCCTGCCGGCTCAGTGGGCGTGGGCTGCCACCGAGGCCACGATCTCTTCCAAGGTCGACTGCGACGGCTCCCACTTGAGCACACGGCAGGCTCGCTGCGGCGAGGCAACCAGCTCAGCGGGATCGCCGGCACGGCGAGGCCCGGCCTCATAGGGCACTGCCCGGCCGAGCCCGTGCTCGACTGCAGCGATCACTTCCAGCACCGAATGACCCCGGCCCGCTCCGAGGTTCAGGACCGTCGTGCCGCCGCTATCGCGCAGGTAGCCGAGCGCCAGAAGATGCGCTCGAGCCAGATCGGATATGTGGATGTAGTCGCGCACGGCGGTGCCGTCGGGGGTGGGATAGTCGGTGCCGAACAGCTTCAGTGGCGCACCTGGATTCGTTGCAGCGCGAATCGCGAGAGGCACCAGGTGCGTCTCTGGTTCGTGGCGTTCCATCCGGCGGGAGGTCGCACCCGCGGCGTTGAAGTACCGCAGCGAGACTGAGCGCAACCTGTTGGCTGAGTCGTACGCAGCCAACGTCTGCTCGACCACCATCTTCGTCCAGCCGTACGGGCTGGTTGGCTGCAGCGGCGCATCCTCGCTGATCGGCACCGACGAGGCGTTGCCGTACACCGCTGCTGACGAGGAGAACACCACGTGGCGGACGTGGTGGTCGGCGAGGGCCTCGAACAGCCGGGCCGAGCCGACGATGTTGTTCTCGACATAGGCGCCCGGGTCATGGACTGACTCGGCCACGGAGATCAGGCCAGCGAGATGGATGCACGCGTCGACGTCATGGTCGTCGATGAGCTGCCCGATGTGCCCGGTGTCGCAGATATCTGCGGTCTCGAAGGACACACCCGGGGAGAATTCCGGCTGCACCGAGCGAGTCAGATTGTCGACGACGAGGACGCTCTCGCCGCGCTCGACGAGGGCGTCGACCACGACTGATCCGATGTAGCCGGCCCCGCCTGTGACAAGCACCGTCATGGGGACCCCGCCGCCATCATCCCGATCAACTGGTGCCGAGCGAGAGCAGGTTCTCGACGGGCTGATAGAGCTCTTCCAGGTAGGCCGTGTCGTCGGCGCTGAGCTTGATGGTCGTGGCCTCGACGAGCTGATCGAGCTGGCTGATCTTGGACACGCCGACCACGGGCGCGGTGATCTCGGGTTTGTTGGTGAGCCATGCCAAGGCGATCTGGGCGGGGCGCACATCGAGCCGCTCGGCCACCTCGGACACCCGCGCAGCGATGTCGAAGTCGCGCTCACCCAAATAAAGACTCTCGGTGCGGGCACGGTCCTGGCCCTTGGAGCGGTCGGTTGTGCCGGCGTCGAGACTGCCCTGGTAGGACCCGGTGAGTATGCCCCGCGCCAGCGGCGACCACGGCGTGAGCGCCACGCCGGTGGCTGCGCAGTACGGGTTCATCTCGCGCTCTTCCTCTCGGTAGATGAGGTTGTAGTGGTTCTGCATCGACATGAACTTGGTCCAGCCGCGTATCTCGGCAGTGAGCTGCAGCTCGGCGAACTGCCAGGCGAACATCGATGAACCGCCGAGGTACAGCGCCTTGCCCGCCTTGACCACATCGTGCAGCGCTTCCAGCGACTCGGCGATGGGCGTCTGCGCGCTCCCGGGGATGCCGTGCGGGTGGCGGTGGATGATCAGCTGGTCCACGTAGTCGACACCGAGGCGCCGCAGCGAATTGTCGACTCCCTCCATGATGTGCTTGCGGCTCAGGCCGCCCTCGTTGGGGTTGCGCCCCATGGGCATCGAGACCTTGGTGGTCAGCACGTACTTCTCGCGCGGCAGCAGCTCGCGCAGGATCTGTCCCACCACCTCTTCGGACGCACCCACCCCGTAGATGTCGGCACAGTCGAAGTAGTACAGGCCGCGCTCGATAGCGGCCTCAAAGATGGGACGGGCCTCCTCGACGCCCAGGGTCCAGTCGCCCTGGTGGCCCCGCCCGGGCACGCCGAAGTTCATGGTTCCCAAGCAGAGCTCCGACACTTGGAGTCCGCAGTTCGAACCGAGCTGAGTGGATTTCAGTCGCGACATGGCCCCGAAACGTATTCGACGGCAGCCCTGGCCCGTCGGCCTGTCCCCGCCGGTGTTTCAGGATTGCTGTGCTGCGGGTTCCGGCGACCCTGCGGCGAGCGCCCGCCAGAGCGAGCGATACGTGGGCCATGCGCCTTCGGGCGGCAGGTAGCCATCTTCTTCCAGCGCCCGCTGCAGCCGCCTCAGGTTGCGGGCCGGAACACCCGAATCGACGTGATGCGCCAGGTGATAGCCGACGTGGTACGGCACGAACAGCACCCGGGCCAGCCAGCTCTGGCAGATGTGATGCGTCGTGTTTCGACGGTCGGCCGTGCGGGTCATACCGCCGTGCTCGGCAATGGCCCGCAGCCGGTTGATGATCTGATACCAGGTGAACCATGGCAGCGCCCACAACAGCAGGTAAAGCCACGGATGGCCCGCGAGCCAGAACAGGCCGAACACGATTGCCTGCCCGGCGAAGAAACGCAGGCTGAGCGGCACATATTTGAGCTTCACAAGCCCGGTAAAGCGAGGTTTGGTGATGCGCCACGCCGATACGCCCACGAGGTCGCGCACGAGCTTCCGGCTCAGCGACTTTGCCGAGATCGGGTAGAAGGAATACAGCAGGAAGTCGGGCTCTTTGGGACCGAACTCGTCGCGATGGTGGTTCGCGTGGCCCCGGCGGTAGAAGTGCGAACCGGTGCCCAGCGGGAGCCAGCCCAGCAGGTTGATGCCGATGCGATCGTTGAGCCAGCGGTTCGAGAACAGCAAACGGTGGGCGGCTTCGTGATGGAGGATGAACCACCGGAGCTGCAGCGTGCCGATGATCGGCACCGCCGCGACCACAGCAAGCCAGTGCCCGATGGCAATCACCGCGGCGACGACTGCCACCGGCGCGGCCATCGTGGCAACGACCTCGATCGCATTGATGAAGTTGGGAATGCGACGCAGTTCCGCCCGGAACGCGGGCTTGGGCCGGCCGTCAGGACGCAGGCGGTCCGACCCCTCGAACCGCGGCAGGTCCGGCCAGGTCATTCCCCCAGTCATCTTCGCCACAAGCTCGTCGTGCGTCGGCGGCGCGACAGTCACGCTCACGCTTCGATGCTACGACCCACGAGGGCTGCGCAGGGGCGGTCGGCTGTTGGCTACGGTTCCCGGCGACTGCATACCGGCTGGGGCATCGCTGCAGCCGGTTGAGACAAGGGGGATCGACGATGGACCTGGGAATCTCAGGACGGACCGCGGCAGTTGCTGCGGGCTCAGCAGGGCTGGGGCTCGGATCGGCGAAGGCACTGGCGGCTGAAGGCGTGCGAGTGGCCATCTGCGGCCGGGACTCTGACCGGCTCGCCGCCGCAGCCGCGCAGATCGACGGCGAGGTGCTCTCGATCACTGCCGATCTGGGCAACCCCGATGAGGGCCGCAGCTTCGTCGAGCAGGCCATCGACGGGCTCGGTTCGGTGGACATCCTGGTCACCAACGCCGGCGGCCCGCCACCCGGCATGTTCGAGAGCACCGAGATCGACGCCTACCAGATGGCCTTCGACATGAACTGCAAGGCCATGATCGAGATGTGCCGGGTCGCCGTCCCGGCGATGCGCGAGCGCGGTTGGGGCCGGGTGTGCGCCATCACCAGCGTTGGCGTCAAGCAGCCGATCCCGTTCCTGCTCGCCAGCTCCGTTGCACGGGCCGGTCTCACCAGCTTCCTCAAGATCACCGCCCGCGAGGTGGCGGGCGACGGTGTGACGGTGAACTCTGCCCAGCCGGGCACGCACTGGACCGACCGAGTCGCCAAGATGATGGACCGCGAGCAGGCAGGCCAGAGCAACCCGATGGGCATCTGCGGCGAGTCGGACGACTTCGGCGCTGCAGTGGCATTCCTCTGCAGCGAGCAAGCCAAGTTCATCACCGGCACTGGTCTGCTCATCGACGGCGGCCAAGCCACCGGCCTGCTGGACTGATCGCTCTTGCCGAGCCGCGTTCGGGCAGCTGCCCGACGGGCTCCCGCCTGAGAGCCGACCTAGGAGACGCCGGCTGCTTCGAGTGCCCGGCGCGTGAGCACCCGAGCGAGGTGGTTGCGGTAGTCCGGCGTGGCGTTCAGATCCGTGGGGGCATCCGTGCCCTCGGCAGCCTGTTCAGCGGCATCAGCCGCTGACGCCCCGCCTGCCAGCGCCGCCTCCACCGCACTGGCCCGCAGCGGCACTGAGCCCATGTTCACGAGCGCCACGTTCGTGCCGCCGTTGACGGTCACCGCAGCGGCTCCGACGATCGCCCAATCCTGAGCCCGCCGGTTGAACTTCTGGTAGTTCCAGCCGGCGCCGGGGGCCTTCGGGACCCGGATCTCAGTCAGCATCTCGTCGTCGGCCAGCGCCGATTCGAAGTAGCCGGTGAAGAAATCGCCAGCAGCTATCTCACGGCTTCCGTTGGGACCCTGAGCGACGAGCGTGCCGCCCAGCGCCAGTACTGCCGCCGGCAGGTCGGATGCCGGGTCGGAGTGCGCCAGCGAGCCGCCGATGGTGCCGCGGTGCCGCACCTGCGGGTCGCCCACCTCGCCTGCCACATGGCCTAGCAGGGGGCACTCGGCAGCCAGCAGGTCGCTGGTCTCCAGCGCACGGTGGCGGGTGAGCGCACCGACGGCGATGTGATCGCCGCCGTCAGTGATGTAGCTGAGATCGCTGACGCGGCCGATGTCCACAAGCACGCTCGGCACCGCCAAGCGCAGCTTCATCATCGGCAGCAGCGAATGGCCGCCGGCCAGCAGCTTGGCTTCGTCGCCATGCTCGCCGAGCAGCGCTATGGCCTCCTCCGCGGAGCCGGCCCGTACGTAGTCGAATGCTGCAGGAATCATTGCTGCGCTCCCCTCAGGCCGCTGTCTCGCCGGCCGCGCAGGCCAGCACCGACTTGACGATGTTGTGGTACCCCGTGCAGCGGCACAGGTTCCCCTCCAGTCCCAAGCGGACGTCTCGCTCGGACGGGTCGGGGTTCTCCTCGAGCAGCGATACCGCCGCCATGACCATGCCGGGAGTGCAGTAACCGCACTGCAGGCCGTGGTTCTGGCGGAAGGCCTCCTGCATCGGGTGCAGCTCGTCTTCCGACGGCGCCAGGCCCTCGATGGTCAGGATGTCCTCGCCGTCAGCCTGCACCGCCAGCATCGTGCACGACTTCACCGATTCGCCGTTCACATGCACTGTGCAGGCGCCGCACGAGGACGTATCGCAGCCGATGTTCGTGCCTGTCAGCCGCAGGTCGTCCCGCAGCCAGTACACGAGCAGCGTGCGCGGTTCGACATCGCCGGTACGAGTCTCGCCGTTCACCGTGACGCTGATCTCCACTATGACCTCTCCCGTCTCGTCGGCCTCGGGGCCGAGCATATTGTTCCGCGGCCACCAGGCCGGGCGGCGTAGCACGCGGCCGCGAGGGCCGAGCGCGCACCATCATGCACCATGCGGCGGTCACGCGCAGACACGAGGACAAGCGCCCCGCAAGCGCAGCAGTAGTTTGGCGATGTGGCCGGCGAAGGGGCCAGAGCGGGTACTGGCGGCACGCCGGACACGCATGACTCGATCCTGCGGCGGGCCCGTGACCTGTTCGCCCGGCAGGGCTACCGCGGTACGTCGATACGGCAGCTCACCTCAGGACTCGGCCTCACGCCGGCAGCGCTCTACTACCACTTCACCGGCAAGGAAGACGTGCTCGCCGGGGTCTTGGCGCCGATGGAGCGCGACGGCGAGACGATCATCGCCAGGATGGCCCAACTTGAGCCGACGCCGGAAGCCTTGCGGGAGGTGCTCGATCGCTACTTCGACCTGTTGGCCCGTGACATCGTGGCGTTCCGGCTCGTCGCCGACGACGTCGACGTTCAGCAGAGCGCGGTCGGTCAACGGCTCCGAGCCCAAGCCAGAGACCTCTTTGCCTGGCTCACCGGATCTTCTCCCGAAGTCGAGGATCGGATCCGTGCGGCAGCCGCTGTGGGCACGATCCGCCTGTCGCTCGAGCAGAGCGGTGTGGAGCCCGACACTCACCGCGATGCGATCATCGGGCGGGCCCTGCAGATCATGACCGACTGACGAACGTCAACCCTCGCCATCGCCGAGCAGGTGGGCCACGCCCGGCAGCGGCCACGACGTCGGCAGCGTGATCACGTCGGCAGGATCCACATTGAGGCGATACAGGGTGTCGCCTTCGCGCACCAATGAGAGCTGCTCACGCGCAATCCGCTCCACCACCACCGGATCCTTGGCCTCGGCCACTTGGACGGCCAGGTGGGACGTCTCCGCCTGCAGCCGCTCGAGCGTGTCGGCGGCGTGGTCGATGCTGCGCCGCTGAGACGTCAGCGACTGCCAGGGGAACAGCAGCACCGCCAGCAGGCCGACGGCGCTCACCACGATGACCAAGCTGATGAGCACCGCCAGGGGCCGGGGTCGAGCGTCCCGACGGCGAGCCTGCGTCGGCAGGTCCGCCGGCGCTGTAGTCATGGGCTCGAGGGCTTCATGGGCGCTGTGCCTCTGGGAAACGGGGTCTATGGGTCACGGGCAAGCGAGCTGCCGCCCCGGTACGCAGCATCTTCGCCGAGCTCTTCCTCGATGCGCAGCAGCCGGTTGTACTTGGCGACCCGATCGGACCGTGCCGGCGCGCCAGTCTTGATCTGCCCGCAGTTGGTGGCGACAGCCAAGTCGGCAATGGTGGTGTCCTCGGTCTCGCCCGAGCGGTGCGACATGA
>CAZAFV010000031.1:35480-36008 GCA_964484385.1 uncultured Acidimicrobiales bacterium | reverse complement strand
CTTGCCGCCCTCCACGTAGGGCTCGAGGAGGTCGATGACCTTGATGCCCGACTCGAACATCGTGGCCTTGGGCTCCAAGGTGTCGAACGCGGGCGCCGGGCGGTGGATCTCCCAGCGGTCGGCGATGTCGTCGGTGACATCGGCGCCGTCGAGCGGCTGGCCGAGCACGTTGAAGATGTGCCCGAGCACCCCGTCGCCCACCGGCACGGTGATGCCCTGGCCGGTGTTGACGACCGCCATCCCGCGTGTCAGCCCGTCGGTGGCCTTCATCGACACGATGCGGACGCGGTTGTCACCGATCTGCTGGGCGACCTCGCCGGTGATCGTGACCGGCTCGCCCTCCAGCTCAACGTGCATCTCCACGGCGGTGTTGATCTCGGGGATCTCGCCCGGCGGGAACTCCGCGTCGACGACCGGCCCGGCAATGGCCACCACGCGGCCATCGGCGTGCTCGGCTGCATCTCCGGCGGGTCGTTCTTCAGTCATCGTCATATCTGTCACTCCTCGGAGCAGAGAGGAGGTTCGGTG
>CAZAFV010000031.1:21276-35470 GCA_964484385.1 uncultured Acidimicrobiales bacterium | reverse complement strand
ACTCGCGTGCACGGAACAGGTCCGCGGTACGGGCTTCGATGGTGTCGGAGAGCAGATCGACTTCGCCGCCGGTCTGCGCGAGCGCCTCAGCGCCGCCGACGATCTCCATGATCTCGGTGGTGATGGCGTCCTGGCGGGCACGATTCATGACGCGCGTCAGGTTGGTCTTGAGCTCCTCGGCATTGTCGGTGGCTGCCTTCATGGCGCGCTGGCGCGCTGCATGCTCTGACGCCGAGGCTTCGAGCAGTGCCGAGTAGAGCCGGGCTTCGGCATAGCGCGGCAGCAGCCGCTCGAGGATGACGGCGGGTTCGGGCTCGAACTCGTACCCGCCCTCGGGACCGCCCCCCGAGTCCTCGGCGCCGTCTGCTTCGTCGAATTCGCCCGAGTCGAGCGGCATGAACGGCACGATGGCCACAGACTGATTGCCCATGGAGTGGAACTGGGTGTAGGCCAGCATGACCCGCTGGCAGCCGTTCTCGAACAGCTCGGTTGCCGCCGCAGCTACCTGCTGGGCGTCGGCGTAGCTGGGCTGGTCGCTGAAGCCCTCGAAACCCGCTGCGATGCGGTAGTTGCGGAAGCGGAAGTACCCGAGCGCCTTGCGCCCCGACAGCACCAGCTCGTAGTCACGGCCCTCCGCTGCGTCGGCAGCGATGGCCCGCTCGGTGGCCCGCAGGACATTGTTGTTGTAACCGCCGCACAGCCCGCGGTCTGCCGCGATGGCCACGTAGGCGACCTTGGACACCTCGGCCGGTTCGCGCAGCAGCGGGTGGTCGGCTTCGCCGCCGGCGGACGCCAGGTTGGCAATGACCGCGGTCACTTTGTCGCTGTAGGGCCGGGCGGCACGCACCCGGGCCTGGGCCCGGACGATGCGTGAGGCAGCGATCAGCTCCATGGCGCGCGTGATCTTCTTGGTGGCGTCGATCGACCTGATGCGACGCCGAAGAATGCGCTCCTGACCGCTTGCCATCGGTGCTCAGTCCCCGCTCAGTCCTCGTTGTCGCCGTCGGCGGCCGCACCGTCGGCGGCATCGGCCGTGCTCACGAACTGGGCGGTGAATGCCTCGACGGCTGCCTGCAGCGCAGCAGCGTCGACATCGCCGGTGGAGCGGATGTCCGACATCAATGCGCTGTGGCGGGTGCTCATGTAGGCCAGCAGTTCTTCCTCATAGCGGTTGACGTCGTCGACTTCGATGCCGTCGACGTAACCGTTGGTACCCGCATAGATCACGACCACCTGCTCTTCGACCGGCATCGGCGAGTTGAGCCCTTGCTTGAGCAGCTCCACGAGCCGGTAGCCACGGCCGAGCTGCGCTGCCGACACGGCGTCGAGCTCGGAACCGAACGTGGCGAATGCCTCGAGGTCGCGGAACTGGGCGAGGTCGATCTTGAGCGTGCCGGCCACGCTCTTCATCGCCTTGGTCTGCGCAGCAGACCCCACCCGCGACACCGAGATGCCCACATCCACCGCCGGCCGCACGCCGGACTTGAACAGGTCGTCCTGGAGGTAAATCTGGCCGTCGGTGATCGAGATCACGTTGGTCGGGATGTACGCCGAAACGTCGCCCGCCTTGGTCTCGATGATCGGCAGCGCCGTCAGCGAGCCCGCGCCGTTGGCGTCGGACAGCTTGGCGGCACGCTCGAGCAGCCGGCTGTGGAGGTAGAAGACATCGCCCGGGTAGGCCTCACGGCCAGGCGGCCGGCGCAGCAGCAGCGACAGCTGGCGGTAGGCCTCGGCCTGCTTGGACAGGTCGTCATAGACGATGAGGGCGTGGTCGCCGGTCTCCATCCAGTGCTGGCCCATCGCGCAGCCCGCGTAGGGCGCCAGGTATTTGAACGGCGCGGGGTCTGACGCAGGCGCCGAGACCACCACCGTGTACTCCATGGCGCCGCGCTCACGCAGCGTGTTCACCACCTGCGCCACCGTCGAGCCCTTCTGCCCGATGGCCACGTAGATGCACTTCACACCCAGGCCTGCCTGATTCAGGATCGTGTCGACGGCAACGGAGGTCTTGCCGGTCTTGCGGTCGCCGATGATGAGCTCACGCTGGCCCCGCCCGACTGGCGTCATCGAGTCGATGGCCTTGATGCCCGTTTGCAGCGGCTCGTGCACCGGTTTGCGGCCCATCACGCCGGGTGCCTGGATCTCCATGCGCCGCTCGACGGCCCCGGTGATCTCGCCTTGGCCGTCGATCGGCTGGCCGAGCGCGTTCACCACGCGGCCCAGCACGGCGTCGCCCACCGGCACCGACAGGATGCGGCCCGTGGCCCGCACTGCCTGGCCTTCCTCGATGTGCTCGACGCTGCCGAGCACCACGGCGCCGATCGACTCCTCGTCGAGGTTCAGCGCCAGGCCGACATCACCGCTCTGGAACTCGAGGATCTCGTTCACCGAGCAGCCGGGCAGGCCCGAGACACGGGCGATGCCGTCGCCGACTTCGAGAATGCGTCCGACGGTGCCCGACTCGATCGAGGGATCGAAGCCTTCGAGATTCCGGCGGATCGCGGAGGTGATATCGGCTGTGTTGATGGAAAGATCGGTCACGACAGGCGCTCCTTCATCTGGTCAAGCCGGGTGCGCACCGAGCCGTCGAAGACTGTGTCGCCGATCTGGGCGGTCAGTCCTCCGATGATCTCGGTGTCGACTACGACATGGACGGTCACGTTGCGGCCGCTGGCACGGCTCAGCGCTTCGGCCACCCGGGCAATTTGCTGGTCGGTCAGCGCGACTGCCGAGCGAACTTCGGCTACTGCCTCGCCTCGCGTGGCTGCGGCGAGCTCCAACGCTTCGGCCGCGATGGACTCAAGGTCGCCGCCCCGGCCGGCACCCACCAGCATCGCCACCACATTCAGGGTGACCGGTGAGGCCGTCGAAGCCAGCAGGTCTTCCACGATGCCGATGCGACGTGACGCCGGCACCGTGCGGTCCGACAGCACGCGCCGCAGCTCTTCGTTGCTCGATGCGGCCCGTCCCACCGATGCCAGCTCGGAGGTGACGCGGTCGAGCACGTCTTCGGCCTGGGCGATAGCGACCACGGCACCGGCGTAGCCCTCGGTTCGCTCGCTCATCGGTCGATCCTGATCATCAGTTCAACTCCTGTGGGGTCCGCCGCCTGCCGTTGCAGCCATGGCGGTGCTGCGGGCGACGGCGGGAACCTTCGGCGGGATGGCTCAGTTCGCCACCCGCTCGATGTAGTCCTCGATCAACTGGGCATGCGCCGCCTCGTCGATGCTGGCCATCACTACCTGCTCAGCGGCGCCTACCGCGATCGAAGTGATGTCGGCCCGCACCTCGGCCATGGCACGTTCGCGGGCGGCCTCGATATCGGCCTCGGCCTGCGCACGTCGCTCGGCGATCTCGGGCTCGATGGCCGCGAGCCGCTCCTGGCGGACCTCCTCGGCCTGCGCGCGCGCTTCCTCGATGATGCGTGCCGCCTCGGCGTTGGCCTCGGCCAGGCGCGCGTCGTAGGACGCACGCAGCTCCTCGGCTTCGGTCTTGGCGGTCGCGGCAGCGTCGAGGTCGCCCTGGATGCGCTCGGTGCGTGCCTCCATCGCCCGCCTGATCGGCGGCAGCGCCAGCTTCCACATCACGAAGAGGAGAATGAAGAACGCGATCGAACCCCAGATCACCTCGAACCATGCGGGGATGATTGGGTTGGACGACTCGCCCTCGGACGCTGCGAGCAGACCGGATAGTGCGTTCACTGCCGCCTCCTAGGTGAAGTTGAGCAGGATGAACACCACGAAACCGATGAGGGCCAAGGCCTCGGTGAACGCGATGCCCAGGAACATGGTCGTGCGGACCATGCCTGCTGATTCGGGCTGGCGAGCCATTGCGGTGATGGCGTTGCCGACGACGAGGCCGATGCCGACGCCCGGGCCGATGGCCGCGAGGCCATAGCCGAGGCCGGCGCCGAGCGCCTTGAGGCCGTCAACTGCGGTGTCCGCTTGTGCGAGCAAGTCCATTACTCGTTATCTCCTGTGTTGTACGGGATCTTGGGGCAGGGGCCGGAGCGCCGGGGCACTGTGCGGCCGTTGGTCGATGGGGACTGGATGATCTGGATTGGGGTTGGGCCTAGTGCTCGGGGTGCAGCGAGCCGCCGATGTACACGGCGGTGAGGATGGTGAAGATGAACGCCTGCAGGAATGCCACCAAGATCTCGAATCCCGTGAGGCCTATCAGCATCAGGAACGGGGCCGGCGTGATGATGACGAGCCACGTGGGCGTGCTGTCGGTGAGCGCCAGCCAGAACACCGTGTGAGACAGCACAGCGAACGTCACCAGCAACAGGTGGCCGGCAAGCATGTTGGCGAAGAGCCGCACCGCCAGCGAGAACGGCCGCACGACGATTGTCGATATGAACTCGATGGGCAAGACGATGATCAACAACGCCTTGGGCACGCCGGGCGGAATGCAGACATTCTTCAGGTAGCCGAAGAACCCGTGGTGCTTGATGCCGATCGTGTTGTAGATCACCCACACCAGCAGTGCGAGCGTGACCGGCATCGCCATGCGGGCGTTGCCCGGGAAGTGGATCAGCGGCACAACCTCGGTGATGTTCGAGAAAAGGATGAAGAAGAACATCGTCAGCAAGAACGGCAGGTAGCGCAGGCCGTCCGGTCCGATGGTCTGCATGATGATGTTCTCGCGGATGAACCCGACCGAGGTCTCCGCCACGGTTTGGATGCCGCGCGGAGCGACGCTGACCTCGGAACGGTCGTAGCGACGCTTGGCCATCACGAACATCACCACTGGCGCCACGAAGGCGAAGAGGTAGATGATGCCGACTTTGTTGAGCGCGTACCACTCGTTCGTGCCCGTCACCGGGTCGTGCCCGAAGAGACCCGGCCACTCCAAGAGGTGCCCGATGTCAGGGAAGGTCAGCGCTAGCAGGTTCACTTCTGCTCCTTGCCGGGACGTTGGAGATCGAGGCCTGGGGCTGCGAGCCGCAGGGAAACATAGCGGATCTCCCACGCAAGCAGACCGAGATGGCTCGCGACGATGGTGATCGCGATGGGCACAGGCTCGAAGAAGCCGAGTTGGCTGACCGCTAGCACGATGCCGGCGAGCACCGCGAGCCGCACGATGAAGCCGCCCAGCGTGGCCCCCATGAGCGCGACGGGCGACGTGCGCGCGCCCCACGCCATCAGCGCCGCTGCCGCCGCAAGGTTGCCGATGACCAGCACGTAGCCGAGTGCCGACGAGAGCGCCCCGCCCATGCCCCAGATGAACCCGCTGACGACAACCCAGGCCGGAAACACCCACAGACTGCGGCGCGCCATGTCGAACGCAAGGTCGCGCTCAGGAGAGCGGTCGACGACAGCGGAACTCACGCTGCCGCCGGCGGAGTCGGTTCGGGCGGTTCCGCGGCGTCAAGCGACACGCCGGCCGGCAGCGATGCGGGCTCGTCGAGGTCGCCGTTACGGTCGATGCCCCGCCGCTGGGAGGGACGGCTCGAGGCCAGTTCCTGCTCGTGGGCCCGCATGCGCTCGGCATAGCGCTGCCACTCGACGAGGATCTTCACGATGAACGCGGTCATGCCGAAGCTGAGCGCGAGCCATGGTCCGGTACCCCACAAGCGATCCAAGCCGAATCCCGCCGCCGCGAATATGGCCGGGGTCACCACGATCTCGATGGCCTTGGCCAGACCGTCCTCGCTGCCGCTGTTGCCGACGAGGCCGCGTGCCATGCGCACAGGCTACGAGTGTCAGCGGTCGTAGGGCGGGTGAGCGGTGCAGAGTTCGGCGACCTCGGCGCGCACCTGAGCGATGACGGCCTCGTCGTCGGGGGCGCGCAGCACGCGCGCGGTGAACTCGGCGATCTTCGCCATCTCGTCTGATCCCATTCCCTGGGTGGTGACCGATGGGGTGCCCATACGCAAGCCGCTCGTCACGAAGGGCGAACGCGGGTCGTCGGGGATGGCGTTGCGGTTCAGCGTGATGCCGGCCGCATCGAGCGCCTCCTGGGCCACCTTGCCCGTCAGGTCGGCGTCGAAGGTGCGCAGGTCGATCAGCAGCAGGTGGTTGTCGGTACCGCCGGAGACCAAACGGAAGCCGTGATTGCCGAGCGCGTCGGCCAGCGCCGCGGCGTTGGCGACGATGCGCGCTTGGTAGTCAGCGAACTCAGGACGGGCGGCCTCAGCAAAGCCCACCGCTTTGGCCGCAACGGCGTGGTCGAGCGGCCCGCCTTGGCTGCCGGGGAACACCGCTGAGTCGATGCGCTTGGCGTATTCCTGGGTGGACAGGATCGCTCCGCCGCGCGGCCCGCGCATCGTCTTGTGCGTGGTGAACGTGACGATGTCGGCGAACGGGACCGGATTCGGGTGCACCCCTCCCACGATCAGCCCGGCGATGTGGGCTGCGTCGAACATGAACACCGCGCCGGTCTCGTCGCAGATCTCACGGAACGGTGCCGGGTCGATGCGGCGGGGATACGCCGTGGCGCCTGCCACGATCAGCTTGGGCCGGTGCTCACGAGCCAGCCCGGCCATGGCTTCGTAGTCAATGCGCTCGTCGCTGCGAGTCAGTCCGTAGCTGACGAAGTTGTAGAGCTTGCCGCTGGCATTCACCGGCGATCCATGGGTCAGATGGCCGCCGTGATCCAGGCTCATGCCCATCACCGTGTCGCCGATGTCGAGCAGCGCGAGGTACACCGCGGCGTTGGCCTGCGACCCTGAATGGGGCTGCACGTTCGCATGCTCTGCGCCGAAGAGCGCCTTCACCCGGTCGATCGCCAGCTGCTCGGCCGTGTCGGCATTGGCATTGCCGCCGTAGTAGCGGCGGCGGGGGTAGCCCTCGCTGTACTTGTTGGTCAGCACGCTGCCGGTGGCCGCCATGACCGCAGGCGAGGCGAAGTTCTCCGAAGCGATGAGCTGGATCGTGGTCATCTGGCGCTCAAGCTCGGCTGCCAGCACGGCATCGATCTCGGGATCGCCGAGCGGCGCCCAGCTCGCTGCGGTGGGGTGCATTCGGGTCATGAAGCTGTGTCTCCTTGCGGTGTTCCTCGGTGAGCCCTCGGAGGTCGGGGCGGTTTCAGCGCCGGCCGAGTGCGTCGATCTTGTCCACCCGTCGCTGATGCCGGCCGCCTTCGAACGCCGCTGCGAGGTACGCATCGAGTACGGCTACCGCCCCGCCGGGATCGGTGAGACGAGCGCCGAGGCAAATCACGTTGGCATCGTTGTGCTCGCGGGCGAGCCGGGCCGATGTCTCGTCGTGCACGGTGGCCGCACGGATGCCGGCCACTTTGCCGGCGGCCATCGCGATGCCGATGCCGCTGCCGCACACGGCCACACCGAGATCTGCCGTCCGGTTCGCCACCGCCTTGCCGACGGCCTCGCCGAAATCGGGGTAGTCGACCGACTCCGGGCCGTTGGTGCCGAGGTCGACCACCTCGTAGCCGCTATCGCGCAAGTGCTGCGCCAAGCGGTCTTTGAGTTCCCAGCCGGCGTGATCGGCAGCGAGCGCGATGGCCAGCGTCGGGGGCGTGCGCGGATCGTCGTGAGCCACCGTGCAAGTCTCGCAGCGGTCGCCTCCGCTCAGGTGCCGGTTTCGGTAGGAATTTCAGGGAATTCCAGCGCAACGGCGGGGACGGCACCGGCTCGCAGGATGATCGGCTGGTCTCCGGTGACATCCACGACGGTGGAAGCGGTCTCCCCCGCTGCCCGCCCGCGGATGACACGCCCCGGCACCGTTGTTTCGCCCTCGGGAGCGGCCAGGAGCGCCGCTGCTTCGGAGGCGTCGGCAGGTGTGGGCAGACCGTGGCGGTTCGCGCTGGTGCCGGTGACCGGTCCGACGTCGTCGATGAGCCAGCGCAGCCAGCCCAGCGCGGGTGCGCGCACGCCCAGCGTTTCGCGGCCGTGCAGCGGGTCGGGACCGTCCCGGCGTTTCGCGACCAGCGTCAGGCCGCCCGGCCAGTGCTGCTGAGCCAGCGCGCGGGCGGCCGGGCTCAGCTCTACCAGCGCATCGGCTTGTGCCAGCCCCGAGACCAGGATCGGCATCGGTTCGGTGCGAGGACGCTCCTTGGCATCGCATACCCGAGCCACAGCGTCGGTGTCCGCGTAGCGAGCCATGATCCCGCAGAGGGTGTCAGTAGGCACGACCACAAACCCGCCCTCGCGCAGCCATTCGACGGCGGCGCTCAGCTCGAGCGCATCGGGCTCAGACTGCGGGAGCGACGCAACCAGCACTCGATCGGAGCCGGCCAGGTCCCGCTCGATTCGCACGTTTTCGTAGCCGCGGGCGATGGCCATGGCGGTGGCCGCCGGTGCCTGCGTCGCCCCGATTTCCAGCACCAGCAGGCCGCCCGGCGCCAGCCACCCACGGGCATCCCGGAGAATCGTGCGGAGCGCGCTCAGCCCGTCGGTCCCGGCATACAACGCCTCGTGCGGTTCCCAGTCGTCGATCTCAGGAGCCAGCACGTCGCCGTCGGCCACGTACGGCGGGTTGGACACCACGAGATCGAGCCGTCCGCGCAGCGGCCCTGTGACGCGGCCGTCCGCGTGCGATTCCCGGAGGCCTTCCAGTGCTCCGAACCAATCTCCGTGATGGAGCGAGACTCGACTCGCCGCACTTCCCAGGCCGGCCAGGTTGGCCGCGGCCAGCGCCAGCGCTTCGGCGGAGCTGTCGGTGGCGAACACCCGGGCGTCGGGAACCTCGTGCGCAATCGACATGGCGATCGCGCCGCAGCCCGTGCCGAGATCGGCCACGTTCAATCCGCTGGGATGCCGGTGCCGGGCTGTCTCATTGAGCCAGTCGATCGCGAGGCCCGCAACTACCTCGGTTTCGGGGCGAGGGATGAGCGCCCGCCGATCAGTCGCCAAGTCGAGCTTTCGGAATCCCCAGCTGCCCAGCACGTACTGCAGCGGCTCGCCCGCCACCCGACGGGCGGCCATGGCGTCGGCGTGCGCCACCATCCGCACGGTCATCGGCGTCTGCGGCGCCAGTGCAACCTCGGCGGCGCTGGTGCCGCTGGCCTCCGCCGCGATGCGGCGCGCGCTCACTTCGGGCTCGGGCACACCGGCTGCTGCGAACTGCTCGCGCAGTCCGCGGTACAGATCGCCCAGCGTCAACCCGTCCTTGCCCCCCATGTTCCAGCCTGCTGCCGGGTCCGGCCGGCTCACCCGCCGCCGTCGGCGACCGCAGCGGCGAGCTGCTCGGCGCGCTCTGCAGTCGCGAGGGCGTCGATGATCTCGTCCAACTCGCCGGCGAGCACCCGATCGAGCTTGTAGATCGTGAGCCCGACACGATGGTCGGTGACGCGGTTCTCCTTGAAGTTGTAGGTGCGGATCTTCTCGGATCGGCCGCCGCCGCGGACCTGGTCGCGCTTGTGAGCCGCTACCTCGGCAGCGTGAGCCTCCTGCTGCAGCTGCAGGAGCCGGGCCCGCAGCACGCGCATTGCCTTGGCCCGGTTCTGCAGCTGGCTCTTCTCGTCCTGCATCGACACCACGACCCCGGTGGGCTTGTGGGTGATCCGCACCGCGGAGTCAGTTGTGTTGACGGACTGGCCGCCCGGGCCCGACGAGCGGAACACGTCGATGACCAGATCGTTGGGATCGATCTCGATGTCGACCTCCTCGGCTTCGGGCAGCACGCTGACCGTCGCAGACGATGTGTGGACGCGGCCTTGGGACTCGGTGACCGGCACGCGCTGCACCCTGTGCGGCCCTCCTTCGTGCTTCAGCGACCGCCAAACATCAGGGCCGCGCACAGCAAAGGCCACATTTGTGAACCCGCCCATGTCGCTGTCCTGGCTGCCGAGCAGCTCCAGCGACCAGCCGGATTGCGCCGACGCATACGCCCGGTACATCTCGAACAGATCGCGTGCCCAGATGTTGGCTTCCTCGCCGCCCTCAGCACCTTGGATCTCCACGATGACATCGCGCTTGTCGTTCGGGTCCTGCGGCAGCAGCAGCACCTTGAGTCGCTCGTCGAGCTCAGCTTCCCGCGCAGTCGCCGCCTCCAGCATCTCGGCGGCTTCGACCGCGTCGTCGCCGTCGCTGGCATCGAAGAGGTCCTTGGCGGCCGTCGCATCAGCTTGGGCTTGGCCGGCCTCGTGAGCCACATCGATGATCTCGCCGATCCGCGCAAGCCGCCGGCCGAGATCGGCGAACTGGGCGCGGTCGCCCGAAGCGACGCCCTCGCCGAGCTTCCGTTCGAGTTCGGCTCGCTCGGCTTCCAGCGCGTCCAGCCGCAGGGATTCCAAGGCGCCCGACACGCGTTCAGGCTAACTGCGGGGTTTCAGGCCGGATCAGGAGCCGCTGGCGGACAGCGTGCGCCATCCGTCGTCGATCTCGGCGATCTCAGCAGGACTGTCCAGCCTGGCCGCCATGGCTCTGATGACCTCGTGGGCGTCACGTCGCGGCAGGGCCACGGTCAGCTCGGCATCGGGGTCGAGGAAGAGCCGCGCGTCTGCAGCGAACGGCACCACGTCGAGGTCGATGCCGACACAGACCACCACGATCAGGCGGCGGCCGTCGGGCGTCAGGCCGTAGGCCACCGCCGGAGCCGGGTCCTTCGGGCCCCCTCGGGGCACTGGCGACGACGCAGCCCGCAGGCGGCCCGCGTCGACAAGTTCTGGCTGGCGGATGAGCTGCGAGCGCAGCCAGCGGGCGGCACCCATCCGGTTGAGCGGATGCGGCGATGCGCCTGGCGAGCGGTGAGTTCGCACGACCTCGGCGACCCGGCCGATGGCCTCGGCGGTGGGCTCGTCTGCGTGCAGCAGCGCAAAGGCCTCCCGGTCATGCGCACCGACGCCGACCTCGATCTGCCACGCAGTCGCAGGTTCGTGGTCGTCGTCAGGGTCGATGCCGCCGCTGCCCTCACCGGCGCCGCTGGCTTCGCCAGCCGGCGCAGCGGGGACGATGCGGGCCACTTCGAGACCCTCCACCTCACCGGTGATGACGCCGTGCTCGACCGCAGTCTCGATACCGGCGCTGGCGAGCAGCGACACGAGCTCAGGCACGCGCGGCGGGGCCGGCTCGGTCGGTCTCGGCGATGACTCAGCAGGCACCGCAGCGTCGCCGTGGATCTGCCATACCACGGGCGGCTGGGAAAAGCAGGCTGCCCGCCTCGCCAGCAGGCCGCTGTGATCGTCGGCGAAGACATGCGCAGCGTCGCACCCGCTGCGAATTGCCAATGCCAGCGCGCCACCGAGCGCACGTTCGGGGCGCTCTTGCGCGAGGCACACCACCGCAGGCTCAGCACCGCCGGCTACAGCGAGCGCGCCGTCGTCGGTACCTGAGACTTCGGCCAACTCCACATCAAGCACGTTGCGGGCCAACGCTCGCAGCTTGGCCGCGTGCAGAGCCCGGATGCGATCGGCGTCAAGTGTCATCGCGGCTGCCGGCCGTCACGAGTCGTGCCTGACCGTTCGCGACGCTCGCCGCGCACTGGGGCCGCGTGGTGGCCCGACGGCGTCAGCTCCGCCGCTTGCGCTGGCCGTAGCGGCGCTCGAAGCGTTCCACCCGGCCCGCCGTGTCCACGATCTTCATCTGGCCGGTGAAGAAAGGATGACTGGCGCTGGACAGTTCGACGTTGGCCAGCGGATACGTGTTGCCGTCTGTCCACTCGATCGTGTCGCTGGTCTCGATCGTGGACTGCGTCAGGAAGGCAAAATCGGCGCTGGCATCCCGGAAGACCACGGGCCGGTAGTTCGGATGGATGTCGCTCTTCATCGTGATTCCTGATTCGAAGGCTCTTGGCTCATCAGCCTAAGGATTCTTGGCCGTTGCGACGAGTTGCTCAGCGGTGGTCGCCGAGGCTGAAGCTGCGGTCGCCGTCGAGGGAAACCTCGCCGGCGTCCAGCTCAGCGATCCCCGGCAGGCCCTCGCCGAACGCGATCTCCAGATTCGCAGCCTCTCGCAGGCGGGCCGCCACGAGGTCATCGACCTGGTTGCCCGTCGAAGTACGCGCTGTCGCCACCATCGTGATGGAGCCCGCGTCTTCCAGGTTGCGGGCGCCGCCGAAGAATCTCAGCGTCGAGGTGATGGCCGTACCCACGGCGTCGGCCGGTTGGTGCCGCCCGTTCCCGCCGGCTGCGTACGCACGTGCGAGCCGCGTCAAGCCGTCGAAGAGGATGACCACGTCGGCACCGGCCTCTGCCATGCGCTTCGTGCGCTCCAGCGTGAGCTCGGCCACCGCGAGGTGCTCCTCGGGAGGCCGATCGAAGGTCGATGCCAGGACCTCGCCGGACGTCTCGAGCCGGCGCGTCATGTCGGTGACGTCCTCGGGCCGCTCCGCGATGAGCAGGACAATCAGGTGAATGTCGGGATGCTGATCGCCGACCGCAGCGGCCATGGACGCGATCAGCGGAGACGCCGACCGCGTCCCGCTCGCGGTCAGCAAGCCGCGAGAACCCAGTCCGATCAACGAGAGATAGTCGATGGCTGCCAGGGCGCCGGCGCCCTGCTCGCCGGCCAGCGGCAATGCGTCGGTGGGCAGCACCGGCGTGAGGTCGTCGAACAGCGGTCGTTCAGGTTGCTCGGGCGGCGGCTCGCCATTGAGCGTGTCGAGGCGCAGCAGCGCAGGGTTGCGCTCGCTGCGGGCGGCCGGGCGGCTGACACCGGTGATCCGGTCGCCGCGGCGCAGGTCGTACTGGCGCACCTGGCGGGCTGCGACGTAGACATCGTCGGCCGACGGCAGCGGACCGTTCGTGCGCAGGAAGCCGTAGCCCTCGTCGCGCAGGTCGAGCAGGCCGTCGCAGTGAACGGTCTCGCCGACGATCTGCGTGTCGTCGCGCCCTCGACCTCGCCGGCGGCTCCGTCGGTTGCCTTCCTCGGCTACCGGAGCATCGGGCGCGGCCGCCCCGGCGTCGGCTGCTTCGCCAGCTTCCCCCTCCGCTTCGGCGGCACTTTCGGTTGACGCACCTGGGTCGTTCGCCTCGGCTGGCTGTTCTGCAGGGGCGTCATCACCGGTTGCAGGTGCGGCGTCGGCTGGCGGTGCTGGCGTACGGGTGCGCTTGGTGACTGCCGGAGCCTTGGACACGGGCTCGGCTTCAGCAGAGCCGTCGCCGGTTTCCTCACCGGTGCCCGCCTCGCCGTCGGGGGCCAAGATCGCGCCGATGATGGTGTTCTTGCGGGCGCGGGGGTTGACCTCGACGCCGAGTGCTGCGGCGATCTGCAGCAGCTCGTCTCGCTCCTTGGATTCCAGCAAGGCACGATCCGGCATGTCTGACATTGCTTCCTCGCAAGCTCCAGCCTGCTCTCGCTGCGCCCGGCGGGTCAGCGAAGTAAGTCTGTGTTTGCTGTGACAGGCCTTGTCGCCCGACCCAGCGATCCGGTCCCGCGACGCCCGAGCGAACCCTGCACTAGGGAACCGTCGATCGGCGCCGACGCTACCGCCACCCAGCCGACGCCACTACTGCACAGCCGACCTGACGAAATCGCGGAGCGTGGCGAGGTCGTTCGGAAGCGCGGTGACGTGCTCGTCCCGGTTTGCAAGGCTCGCCAACGGCGGGGGGAGCTCGGGTTGGCGACCGGTGGCCTCGAGTACTGCTTCGCCGAACTTGGCGGGGTGCGCGGTGGACATCACGGCGATCGGTGTGGTCCAGCCGCCAGCGGGCGCATCTCGACGCGCGACGGTCAGTGCTACCGCCGTGTGGGGATCGATGAGCCGCTCGTCGACCTCGTTCACTGCTGCGATGGTGGCCGATACCTCGTCCTCGCTCGCCGAGCCGGCGTCGAAGCCTGCACGCAGGCCCGCCAGCGCCTCAGGCGCCAGTGCGAGCGAGTTCTCGGCCCGGAAGCGGGCCATGTCGGCCGCCAGTGCAGCACCTCGCCGGTCTCCCAGCTCGAACAGCAGCCGCTCGAAGTTGCTCGACACCTGGATGTCCATCGCCGGGCTGGTGGAAGGACAAACCTCGCTGATCGACATGTCACCCGTGCGGTAGGTGCGAGCCAGGATGTCGTTGTGGTTGGTGGCCACCACCAGCCGGTCGATGGGCAGACCCATGCGCCGGGCCACATCACCCGCGAGGACGTTGCCGAAGTTGCCGGTCGGCACGCAGAACGAGACGGCCCGCTCGGGGGCGCCGAGTCTGACTGCCGTGGTCACGTAGTAAACGGTCTGCGCTGCGACGCGCGCCCAGTTGATGCTGTTGACCGCACCCAGCCGCATCTGCTCGCGGAACGGCCGATCGGCGAACAGCGCCTTCACCAGGTCCTGGCAGTCGTCGAACGTGCCGTCGATGGCCACGTTGTGGA
>CAZAFV010000031.1:0-21242 GCA_964484385.1 uncultured Acidimicrobiales bacterium | reverse complement strand
CGCCCGGTCCCGACAAGCTTCGATCGCGGCAGACCCGGTGTCTCCCGAAGTGGCTCCCACGACGGTCATGAAGCTGCTGCGCCGAGCCAGCTCGTGCTCGAATAGGCGGCCCAGCAGCTGCAGGGCGACATCCTTGAATGACAGCGTCGGTCCCCAGAACAGCTCGACCAGGTGCTCGCCGGCCGCCAGCGTGCTGAGGGGAACAACATCGGGGTGCGCGAACGTCGAGTAGGCGTCTTGCACCAGTGGCGCCAGATCATCGACGCTCAGCGACGGCGCCACGAACGGTGCCAACACCCGTGTCGCCACCTCGTGGTACTCAAGCCCGGCAAATTCCCGCAGCTCGCCCACGCTGAGCACAGGGAACTCGCGAGGCACGTACAGCCCGCCGTCGGCGGCCAAGCCTTCGAGCAGCACATTGCCGAATTCGAGGACCGGGGCGTCACCCCGCGTGCTCACGTAGCGCATGGTCGCCTCGGCAGATCCCGGCAGTTACTCGCCGATCACGCGTATCGCGTTGCCGATACGCCGCACCGCGTCGAGCTCGCGCACATCCCGCAGCGTGGAGGCCACATCGGCTTCGCGGGCGCGGTGGGTGATGAATTCCAGGTGAGCGATGTCGTCGGCCGCTCCGGCCCGGGTGGTCTGCTCAACCGAGCGGATCGACACTCCGTGCTCACCGAACACACCGGCCACCGCGGCGAGTACGCCTGGCTTGTCGGTGACATCGAATTGCAGGTGGTAGGCGGTGTAGGTCTCGTCAATCGGGCGCAGCCGCGCAGCGCTCAACGGGCCGAGCCCGTCGCACACTCCCCGGCGGAGATTCTGCGACACGGTGATGAGGTCGCCCAGCATGGCGCTGGCTGTGGGGAACCCGCCTGCGCCGCGCCCATACAGCATCAGGTCCTCGACAGCCTCACCCTCCAGAAACACCGCGTTGAAGGCGTCGCGCACCGAGGCCAGCGGGTGGTCGGTCGGCACCATTGCGGGGTGCACCCGCACGGCGATCTCGCCGTTCTGGCGCTCAGCTACGGCAAGCAGCTTGATGACGTGGCCCATCCGGGCGGCTGCCGCGATGTCGCCCTTGCCGATCCCGCTGATGCCCTCTTGGTAGACGTCGCCCGCCACGACCTTGGCGCCGAATGCGGTCATCGCCAGGATTGCCGCCTTGGCACCCGCGTCGAAGCCCTCCACGTCAGCGGTGGGATCGGCCTCGGCGTAGCCCAGCCGCTGCGCCTCGCCGAGCACATCGGCATAGTCGGCGCCGTCCTCGGTCATGCGGGTGAGGATGTAGTTGGTAGTGCCGTTCACGATGCCCATCACGCGGGTGATGCGCTCGCCGATGAGCGAGTTTCGCAGCACGCCGATGAGCGGGATGCCGCCGGCAACCGCCGCCTCGAACGCCAAATCGACACCGTTGGCAGCAGCTAATGCGAACAGCTCCTCGCCGACATTGGCGATGAGTTCCTTGTTGGCCGTCACGACCGGCTTGCCTGCACCGAGCGCGGCGCTGACCAAGTGCCGGGCGGGCTCGATGCCGCCCATTGCCTCCACGACGACGTCCACATCGTTGGCCACCACCAGCGACTCGCTGTCGCGGGTCAGCACACCATCGGGCAGCTCCACTGATCGCTCAGCACTGAGATTGCGGACCGCGACCCGGGCGACTTCGAAGTCCAGCCCGGTGCGGCTTGCCAGATGCGCTGCGTCGCGCCGCAGGATCGCAACAAGCGCAGCGCCCACGTTCCCGCAGCCCAGAACACCGACGTGCAGCGGCCGCGGCCCGCTCGCATGAGCGGCAGAGGACGGCGCAGGCTCGACAGCAGCTTCAGGCACGGCCGAAACGGTACCGCCAGCACACCCGCACCCCCGCAGCGTTTTCTGCGACGCTCATCCCGACGCCGATGCGCAGAGACCGCCGAATCTCAGAGAACGTCGAGGGCGAGCATGTCGTCGACGGTTTCGCGGCGGATGACGAGCCGGGCGTCGCCGCCGCCCACGAACACGACTGCCGGGCGACCGATGCGGTTATAGGGCGCGCCCATCGAATAGCCGTACGCCCCCGTCACCGGCGTGGCAACGAGATCGCCCGGGGCGAGTCCCGCCGGCATCGGGGCAGAGCGCACGATCACGTCGCCCGACTCGCAGTGCTTGCCCACTATCCGCACTCGATCGGGACGGGGCTCGCCCGCACGAGCGGGCATGAATGCGGTGTAGTCGCTGCCGTACAGCATCGGGCGCGGGTTGTCGCCATAGCCGCCGTCGACGGCCGCGTAGGTGCGCACGCCCGCCACCTCCTTGATGCTTCCCACCGTGTAGAGCGTCACGGCGGCCGCTGCGGCAATGGCTCTCCCCGGCTCGGCAACGAGCCGTGCTCCAAGGCCGTGCTGTCGAGCGAGCGCAGCCCACCTGCTCGACAGGACGTCTCCCCATTCGGTGATCGTGGGCGCCTGCTCCGATTCGACGTACGCGACGCCGAGTCCCCCGCCGATCGACAGCTCTTCGAGGCGGCCGGCAGCCGGACCAGCTTCGCCGAACAGCGGTGCTGCGAACTCGGCGACGACATCGAGCGCCCTCGCCAGGCTCTCCACGCGGAACACCTGGCTGCCGATGTGGCAATGGATGCCCACGAGCTCGATTGACGACATCGCAGCTGCACGTTCGACAGCGGCGATCGCGACGCCTTGGCCGATGCCGAAGCCGAACTTGGAATCGGCCTGCCCGGTCGAGATGTACTCGTGTGTCTCGGCCCGGACACCCGGAGTGACCCGCAGCAGGACCCGCGGTACTGCCCCATCGGCACGGTGCAACTCATCGAGACGGTCCAGCTCGGCAAAGGAATCGACAACGATGCGCCCCACGCCTGCTTCGCGAGCCATCGCCAGTTCAGCGACCGACTTGTTGTTGCCGTGCAACACGACGCGCTGCGCCACGTCTCCGTCGAACGCTCGCAGGACCGTCTGCAGCTCGCCCCCACTGGCGACGTCGACGTCCATGCCCTCGGAGATAGCGAGCCGTGCCATCGCCGCGCACAGGAATGCCTTGGCGGCGTAGGCCGCTCCCCCGTCGAACGCCCCCACGGCCTCACGGCAGCGGGCGCGCAGGTGCGCCTCGTCATAGACGAACAGCGGCGTGCCGAATTGGGCAGCGAGGTCGACGAGGTCGCAGTCACCGATGCGCAGGTGACCCTGGCCGGTCAGTTCAGCTGTGTCGGGCAGCAGTCGCTGCGGGATCGGGCCGCTGGCATCATCGCCGAGGGTGCCAGCGGCATCAGTGCTGTGCGGCTCAGTAGTCATCGCCGGACCGTCGCCTCCCGCTCACATCGCCTCGGGCGCATCGACGCCCAGCAGGTCGAGGCCGATCGCCAGGCCGATGCGCGTGCCCTCGGTGAGGTACAGCCGGGCGTCCCGCACCTCCGGCGGTACGTCGCTGTGCAGAATCGGGCAGTCGTGATAGAAGCCGTGAAACGCGGCGGCCAGGTCGCGCACCCACGTCGTCACCTTGTGCGGCGCCCGCTCTCGCAGCGCGATCTCCACTACGGACGGCAGCACTTCAAGCGCCCGCAGCAGCGCAACCTCCCGTTCGCCGGCCAGCGGCCCCAGATCGGTGCCGACCGGCGGCACCGGCTCGACCCCGGTGGACTCGGCGCGTCTCGCCACCGACGCGATGCGGGCGTGCGCGTATTGCACGTAGAAGACCGGATTCTCCGCAGCCTGTGCCGACAGCAGGTCGATGTCGATGGTCTGGCGCGAGTCAATCGACTGCAGCAGGAAGGCAAAGCGGGCCACGTCGGGGCCCACCGCGTCGATGAGCTCGCGCACCTCGACCATGGTGCCGGTGCGCTTGGACAGCTCGATGACCTTGCCGTCACGCATCAGGGTCACGTTCTGGCCGACGATGGCCTCGTAGGACTCGGGCGCGTGCCCGAGCATCTGCATGGCTGCCGCGATGCGCGGAACATAGCCATGGTGATCGGCGCCCAGCACGTCGATGACGCGATCACCGCGGCCGAACTTGGCGTGGTGGTACGCGATGTCGGGCACGAAGTACGTGGGCTCTCCGTCACTGCGACGCAAGACCCGGTCCTTGGCGTCGTCGAACTCGCTGGTCGCGAGCCAGACAGCGCCGTCCTGTTCGTACACCCGCCCCGCATCGCGAAGCCGCTCGATCACATCGTCCATGGCGCCCGAATCCACGAGCGATGCCTCGCTCTGCCAACGGTCGAAGCCCACGTTCATCGCCGCCAGCGACTCTGCGACGTCGCGCAACGCCCGCTCGCGACCCCACGATGCCGCGAAGGCGGTGCCACCCCGGGCCTCAACGACGGCCAGAGGACCTCCATCGCCAACAGCGGAGTTGGCCTCAAGCTCGACTGCCAACTCGTTCGCCCACTCGGTGACGTACTCGCCGTGATAGCCATCGTCGGGCACCGGTTCGCCGGCCAAGCGAGCCGCCAGCGATCGTCCGAACAGGTCCATCTGCGCGCCGCGGTCGTTGACGTAGTACTCGGTGACGGTGGCATAGCCGCAGCGGCGGAACAGGCGGGCGAGGCTGTCGCCGAATGCGCCCCAGCGGCCCCCGCCAGCGTGCAGCGGGCCGGTGGGATTGGCAGAAACGAACTCCAGGTTGACGGTCTGCCCGCTGCCAATGTCGCTGCACGCGTACCCGTCGACTCCCTCGCGCAAGACCTCGGCCAGTACATCGTGCAGCCACGACGGCGCCAGGTGCAGGTTCACGAATCCGGGACCGGCCACTTCGGTTCGTTCGAGATGCGGCAATCCGGCACCGTCGAGCTCCGCGGCGAGTTGCTGGGCCAGCTCGCGAGGCGGCATCCCCGCTCCCTTCGCGCTCACCAACGCCGCGTTTGTGGACCAGTCGCCGTGATCGGTGCGAGCCGGACGTTCGAGGCCGATGCGCGACGGATCAGCGTCGACGCCGAGGCGCGTCAACGCTGCCGAGATAGCGCCAGCCAGCACTGCTTCCATCACCACAGCTCCGTCACCGAAGCGAACCTATCCCTGCCGGGTGCCGAACCTCGGGACAATTTCGGGCGCCGGCCTCGGCCTCGTCGCCGGAGTGGGGCGCGACGGCGGTCGGTAGCTTGACCGGGCGGTCGGCCTGGGCAACTGTCCGGGCGTTCAGCCCTCGTAGCTCAGGGGATAGAGCAGTGGCCTCCGGAGCCATGTGCGCAGGTTCGAATCCTGCCGAGGGCGCTGCGCCGGCACCATGCCGACGTGCTGGCGGCGCCGGCACCATGCCGACGTGCTGGCGGCGCCGGCACCATGCCGGCCGTGGGCGCTTAACCCGTGGCGGACCAGCCAGTGAGCTCGGTGCGCTGGATGACGATGGCGGCGCCGACGGGCGGTTCGGCGGCGTACTGCGGGTAGCGCTTGCACAGCAGCTCGATCGCATGCCGGTGCTGTGCACCCTCGGTGTGTACCGCAGCGCGCCCGCGCAGGCGCACCCACCACAGGCGCTCCCAGTCTGTGTCGTCGTAGTGCTCGATCAGCATCGTGACCTCGGGGAAGCGCCGAACGTTGTCGAGCCGCTTGAGGTCCATAGTCGTCTTGGGCTTGTGGTCGACCGCTGTCACCACCACGTCGTCCTCGAACGCATAGGTGCATGGCACCAGGTCGACGCGACCGTCGGACCGGATCGTCGCGAGAGTCGCCACCCGTCCCTGCTCTAGCAGCTCCAGCAGTTCAGCCTCTGTCACGGCGCGCCACCCTAGAGCCCTGAGCAGCGGTTTCAGCTACCAGGCAATCGACCCGTAGCGCTACGGGGCACCTGACGTAGCCTGTGGCCATGGCCATGACCGAGTCACCTCCGACTCCCAACGGGGCGCCGCAGCGCTGGACCTTCCAGTGGAAGGAGCTGTACGACGAGGTCATCACCACCGGGCTGTGCACCGGATGTGCCGGCTGCGTGATCTCCTGCCCGCACGACGTCATCGGCTACGAGCACGTGCAGGGCGGGTTCACGCCATTCCACCTCGAAGAGGAACTCGGTCTCGAAGACTGCGGCCACGGCCAGAAGGGCTGTACGAGCTGCACCCGTGCCTGCCCTCGCTTCCGCACATGGGAAGACGAGGCCGACGACTTCATGTTCGGCCGCCACCGCACCGTCGACGAGCCATCGGGCGTGTTCAAGGACATCATCCTGACCAGGGCGTCCGACGACTTCGTCCACGAGATCGGCCAGGACGGCGGGCTGGTGTCGGCGATCCTCATCTGGGCGCTCGACCATGGATATATCGACGCCGCTCTCACGTCGTACGTCGGCGAGGGCGAGGGCAACCAGTGGACCGCCTCGCCGGGCGTGGCCTTCAACCGCGACGACGTGCTGCGCGGTGCGGGCAGCCGCTACACGTACTCAGCCAACACACTCGCCTACGACGAGGCGATGGAGGCCGGGGCACAGAAGATCGCTCTGGTCGGCATGAGCTGCCAGAGCTCGATCGTGCCGGTCGCCAAGTCACGCAAGGTCGGCAAGGTCGGCAACCGCTTCGTGCTGAACATCGGCTTGCTGTGCTCGAAGTCGTTCGACGAAGCCATCTTCGAGGAGTTGTTCGAGCAGAAGTACGGACTCGACCGCCACCGGATCCGCAAGACCAACATCAAGGGCGTCTTCCAGATCTGGACCCACGACGGCGGCTACTACGAGATCAACCTCAAGGAATGCCACGCCTGGACCCGCGAGGGCTGCAACCACTGCCCCGACTTCGCTGCCGAGCACGCCGATATCTCCACCGGCGGCATCGGCAAGTACAGCGATTGGACCCTCACGATCGTCCGCACCGACATCGGCCGCGAGATCATCATGAAGATGCTTGCCGACGGCTCGCTGATCGGGCGGCCCGGCGACGAGGACCCGGGCGCCATTGCGCTCATGCACAAGCTCAGCGAGAAGTCGCGGGTTCGCTGGCCGAAGTTCGCATGGGACAAGCCGGCGCTGCTGCCCGAGCCCACGAAGAAATAGGAGCTAGAGGCAGAGGTTCAGGAAATCGACGATGCCGGGCTGAATCTCGTTGCTTGCGAGGAACTCGTTCAGCCGGTGAGCCGGGATGACGTCCTGAGCACGGGCCAGCGAGCAGGCGCACAGGCTCCTCAACCGGTCTGAACCGGCAGAGCATGCGTCCAGGTACGTCTGCCGCTGAGCATCGGACCATCCGGGAGGCGGCCCAGCCTCGCGGCAGTCCACCAACGCTCCCGCCAGTTCAGGAGAGAACTCCAGCGCACCCGACATGCGGTCCTCGAACACTTCGAGATCGATGTCCGTCAGGCTGCCCTCCATGCGGTCGGCCGCACAGTGACAGGGCCCGACGAGACCGGCATCGGCCACACACGCATCCATGAAGGCGATGAGGGGTTCGATCGCGAGCAGACCCGGTGCGCCATCGACGGTGACGGTCGGCGGAACCAGCGTGCCGGGATTGCCGAGCAGCACATCAGCGTCGGCATCGCCGGTTGCCGGCTCCACCTCGATCACGGTGGCCGAGCACGCCAACATTCCCGCCGATGCCAGCAGGGCAGCCACCAGACATGCACCCCGCTTCAGGTGGGGCCGCATCGATTCAGCCAGGCGGGAGGTTCGCCAGCCGGCGCGCATCGAGCAGCACCGTATCGGCCATGTCGGCGGTGAGACGGCCAGTGAAGGTGTTCTGCTGGCTGGGATGGAACGAGCAGATGATGCGGGAGATGCCGCCGAGCGGCGCAGGCTCGGCTGGCCCATCAGCGGCGGGCACCTCTGCGATCGCACCGTGGCCGAAGCGGGGTCGCGGCCGCACCCCGCCGATCGTGCACAGCACGCCGTAGGCAAACGCGCCCAGGGCAACCGCGATGCGAGCGTTGACCAGCAGCGCCAGCTCGCGCTCGAGGAATGGACGGCAGGCATCCCGCTCGGCGGGAGTGGGCTTGTTGGCCGGCGGCGCGCAGCGCACCGCCGCGGTGATGTAGGCGTCGCGCAGCGCAAGCCCGTCGCCGGCGCGCACGGATGTCGGCTGGTTGGCGAAGCCACAGCGGTGCAGGGCCGCGTAGAGAAAGTCGCCCGAGCGATCGCCGGTGAACATCCGGCCCGTGCGGTTCGCGCCATGTGCAGCCGGCGCCAAGCCGACGAGCACGACCGCTGCTGCAGGGTCGCCGAAGCCGGGCACGCCGCGGCCCCAGTACTCCTCGTCGGCGAATGCCGCCCGCTTGTTGATTGCCGTCTCCTCGCGCCACGTCACGAGCCGATCGCAGCGTCTGCACGCTCCGACCTCGTCATTCAGCAAACGCAAGGCCGCGATGCTCGCGACATCGTCGGGCGGGCTCGGTGGAGCGCTCACCCTGCGAGTGTGCCAGGCAAGTAGCTTCGACCCGGTGCCGAACCGAACTCGACCCACGCTGCTGCTGTTCGTCCGGCACGGCCTCACGCCGACCACCGGCGTCGAGCTGTACGGCCGGCGGCCCGGAGTGCACTTGTCGGAAGCCGGAAAGCAGCAAGCGCAGCGTGCAGCAGACCGCATCGCTGCAGGCGGGCGCCGGGTGGCAGCCGTCTATGCCAGCCCGCTGGAGCGTGCCCAGGAGACCGCGACACCGATTGCTGCCGCCCTCGGACGCCGTGTGCGCACCCATGACGGCCTCAACGAAGCGGACATGGGCCGCTGGACGGGCCGCAAGCTCAATCAGCTCCGCAAGCTGGCGGCGTGGTCGCAGGTGCAGCGCTACCCCAGCGGCTTTCGCTTCCCCGACGGCGAGACGTTCCGCCAGATGCAGGCGCGCATAGCGGCGACGGCGAGCGAGCTGGCAGCCCGCCACCGCGGTGCGACGGTTGTCGCGGTCAGCCACGCCGACCCCATTCGGGCGCTGGTGGCTGACGCCATGGGCACCCATCTCGATCTCTTCCAGCGGATCGTGGTGTCGCCGTGCTCGGTCACAGCGATCCTGTACACCGCTGACGGCCCCGTCGTGCTGGCCACCAACAGCACGTCTGACCTCGCGGCATTGGCTCCGGCATGAGTGACGATTTCGACCTTCGCAATCCCGACACGTTCGTGGCGGGCACCGTCGGGCCGCCCGGCCAGCGGATCTTCTTTCTGCAGGCAACCGAGGCCGGTCATGTGGTCTCGCTGAAGCTGGAGAAGGGGCAGGTCTGGGCGCTGGCGAACCTGCTCAGCGAGCTGCTCGAGGGCGAGAGCTACGAGGGACCCGCGGCGACCTTCGGCGAGCTGGTCGAACCGGTGACTGCCGCGTGGACTGTCGGCCGCCTCGCCACCGGCATGGACACCGAGGGCAAGGTGATCGTGGTCATCGCCGACGAGATCGATGACGATGACGACGATCCCGAAGCCGACTCGGGCGCTGCGGGAGAGATGTCGCCCGAGGACGACGAGCGCACCGGCGGTCGAGCCCGCATCCATCTCGACTACGCGACGGCACTCGGATTCGCTCAGCAAGCACTGCTGCTCGTCGAAGAGGGCCGAGACTTCGGCATGCGCAACGGGCACCGTCCGCCCCGCACCTGATGGCTCCACGACCCAATGGTTCGGCGTGAACGAACCGGCCCCGCACCATGTGCTGCCCCGCAGCGAAGACGGTGAGCAACTCGAGCTGCCGGTCGTCTGGGACGCGCCCACCACCGTCGCCTTGGAGGTGCTGCAGCAGGGCGACATCTCGATCCTGGGACGCATGCCGTACAGCAGCAACGCCACCTTCCTGGTGCGCATCGATCACGCCACCACACCGACGGCCGCGATCTACAAGCCCGAGCGGGGAGAGCGACCGCTGTGGGACTTCCCCTCCGGCCTGTACCGGCGCGAGATCGCCGCATTCGAGCTGTCACAGGCCTTGGGATGGCACGTCATCCCGCCGACAGTTGAGCGCGACGGCCCGCTCGGGGTGGGGTCGGTTCAGCTCTTCATCGACGCGGACTTCACAGAGCACTACTTCACCCTGGTTGCCGAGGACCGGCACCATGACGACTTACGGCGGATCTGCGCGTTCGATTTAATCGCCAATAACACCGACCGCAAGTCGGGTCACTGCTTGGCGTCGCGCTGGGGGCCGATCTATGGCATCGACCAGGGCCTGTGCTTCGCCAGCGATTTCAAGCTGCGGACGGTCATCTGGGATTTCGGGGGCGAACCGTTCGACGACGAGCTTGGCGCCGCCATCGGATCGGCCGCCGATCCGCCTGCCGAGCTCGCGCAATGGCTGCGGCCTGACGAACTCGGCGCGCTCGCTGAACGCGCTGAATGGCTCGCCAGCTTCGGCAAGTTCCCCGATGACGACGGCGGCCGCCGCTGGCCTTGGCCGCTGGTCTAACCAGCGGGAAATGCTGCGGCCGCTGGTCTAACTAGCGCGATTTGAGGGCTTCGATCAGCGCCGGCATCACCTTGTGCACATCGCCGACGATGCCCAGGTCGGCAACGCCGAAGATCGGCGCTTCGGGGTCCTTGTTGATGGCGACGATGTTCTTGGAGCCCTTCATGCCCACCAGGTGCTGGGTGGCGCCGGAGATGCCGCAAGCGATGTAGACGCTGGGCTTCACCACCTTGCCGGTCTGGCCCACCTGCTTGGCATAGGGAACCCAGCCGGCATCCACGATGGCGCGCGAAGCGCCGGACGCGGCCCCCAGCAGGCCCGCCAGCTCGTCGACCATCGAGTACGCCTCGGGCTGGCCCAGCCCTCGACCGCCCGACACCACCACAGCGGCGTCATCGAGCTGCGGGCCCGAGCGCTCCTCGGCATGGCGACCGGTCACCGTCGCACGCCCCGCCTCGCCAGGGTCGACTGCCGCCACGTTCTCGACCGCAGCAGCGCCGCCGCCGCTGGGCTCGGCCTCGAAGCTCTTCGGGCGGAACATCGCGAGCGCCGGTGCCGGTGCCCGGTATGCGGTGAAGATGTTCTGTGTGCCGCCGAAGATGGGCTCCTCGGTGACGAGGCCACCGTCGACGACCTCGGCGCCCACGTTGTTGGTGGACACGGGACGGTCCGCCAGCACCGCCAGGCGGGCGGCGGTGTCGCGCCCGTCGGTGGTCTGGCCGAAGAACACGGCATCGGGCGAGGTGGCGTCGATGTGCCCGGCGAGCGCGGCGGCGGCATGCACGCCGACCAGCCCGTCGCCGAGTCCTTCGAGTGCGTACACGGTCGACACGCCGTGCGCACCCAGCTCGGCGGCCATGGCCTCGCCGTGTGCCGGTGCGAACGCGGTGACGGTGTCGGCCAGCGTGCGGGCCTTGGTGGCCAGTTCCAGCGTGAGGCCGGAGGGGCCGTCGGCGTCGCCCTCAGCGAAGAGCAGAATCTGTGCGAGCGTCATTGCGGGTGGTTCCAGTCGGTTTCGTGGGTGAGTGGATCAGGAAGCTGAGTCAGCCGGTAGCTGGCGGCGGGTCAGATGACCTTGAGCTCGGTGAGGAACTCGACGATGTTGGCGTGGGCATCGCCCTCGTCGGTGATGATCTCGCCGGCCTCGCGCTCGGGCGCATCGGTCACCTCGACCGTTTCCTGGCGTGCCCCGGCCACACCGACTGCGGCTGCATCGATGCCGAGGGCTGCGAGGTCTTTCGAGTCGACCGGCTTCTTCTTGGCCGCCATGATCCCCTTGAACGAGGGGTAGCGCGGCTCGACCACGCCCGCGGTCACCGAGACGACGGCCGGAAGCGCGCACTCCACCTGGTCGTAGCCGGCCTCGGTCTGCCGTTGAACGCTGGCGACGCCGTCGGAGATCTCGATCTGCTTGGCGAACGTGATCGACGGCAGCCCCATCACGCCGGCGATCATCTCGGGAACAGTGCCTGTGTACCCGTCGCTGGACTCGACGCCGGCCAGCACCAGGTCGGCTTCGAGCCCGGCTATCGCGGCGCCCAGCACCTTGGCCGTCCCGAGCGCGTCGCTGCCGGCGAGTGCGTCATCGCTGATGAGCACAGCGTCGTCGGCGCCCATGGCGAGTGCCGTCCGCAGACCGCTGGTCTCCGAACGGGGTGCCATCGACACCAGCGACACCTGGCCACCGCCAGCCGCCTCGGCGAGCTGCAGCGCCATCTCGACGCCGTACGAGTCGGATTCGTCCAGGATCAGCTTGTCGTCCCGGTTCAGCGTCCCGGTCTCGGGAACCAACTCGCCCGGGATAGCCGGGTCTGGGATCTGCTTGACGCACACAACGACCTTCATGGCTCGGCAGTCTGCCGACTCACGGCTTCGATGCCACACCCGTTGTCTGATGGCGCTCGCGGGCTCGCGCTTGGTCTCATGGCGCTCGCAGGCTCGCGTCAAGGCGAGACTTGTGCGGTGCGTGTCCTGCTGCTGGTCAACGATTCGGCATCGTCGACCACGGCCCGCACGCGCGTGCTCATCCACACGGTGCTCTCAGAGCGGCACGACACCGAGGTGGCCTTCACGAACCGGCGAGGGCACGCGGCTCGCCTAGCACGCGGGGCAGCGACCACAGGCACCGATGCGGTCGTCGTGCTGGGCGGCGATGGCACGCTCAACGAAGCCGCCAACGGCGTCGCCGGCACCGACTGTGTGCTTGCCGCATTGCCGGGCGGCTCAACCAACGTGTTTGCACGGACGATCGGCACACCCGACGACCCGCTGGCGGCGACCGACGCCGTCCTTGACGCGTTCGAGCGCAGCAGCATCACCACAGCGGGGCTCGGGCGCACCTCCGGTCGTTACTTCTTGTTCCACTGCGGCATGGGGCTCGACGCCGCGATCGTGGAGCAAGTCGAGCGGCACCCGACGCTCAAGCGGTATCTCGGCCACCCGCTGTTCCTCCTCGCGGGGATCGACACGCTGCTGCGCCGTTACGACCGCCGAACCGGCGCACTGAGCGTCCGCACGACGGCTCCGGCAGCCGAAACCATCGACGGCTGCTTCGTTGTGGTCGCGGCGAACACTGATCCCTACACCTTCCTCGGCAGCCGTCCGGTCCGAATCGCTCCCGCGGCGACGCTGCACACTGGACTGTCGGTGGTCGGGCTGCGGTCGCTCCGATTCGCCGACTCGCTCGACGTGCTCTCCGCTGTGTTCCGGGCCAACGGCAGCCTGAGCGACACCGATCCGAGCGTCGTGCAGCGCATCGACGACGTGCGCGACGTCACCGTGACCGGGATGCGCCCGTTCGGTCACCAGCTCGACGGTGACCACCTCGGCGACGTCGACGAACTCCAGCTCGAGTGGGTTCCCGACGTGCTGCGACTCGCTATGCCAGCGGCATCAGACTGAATCCGGCGACCCAATAGCACCGCAACCTCGACAGCCGGTTGCGGCAGACCCCACCGGTAGCCTGCGGCCATGGACATCCGGATCGGCATCACGCACGGCGGTCGGGAGCTCAGCGTCGAGATCGACGATGAGGCTGCTGAAGACGCGGCGGCATCGCTCGAAGGCGCGCTGAGCGGCGATGAGACGGTGCTCTGGCTGAACGATCGCAGCGGCCGCCGCGTCGGCGTGCCCATCGACAAGCTCGCCTACCTGGAGCTGGGTCCGGCTGGCGATCGGCGCATCGGCTTCGCAGCCGACTGAGATTCGGATGCGGGCGCCCGCCGATCGGCCGCTGCCCGCAGACAACGTGCGCGACAACACCCGCGACGGCCCGCGCGAGCACCTGCGCCGCTTGCTCGCATGGTGGTCGCTGCTAGCCGACCTGTCGTTCTCAGACCTGCTGCTGTTCGTGCCCGGACAGGTGACCGCACTCGACGAGCTGCCCGACGAAGTCGCCGACTCCGACTCGGCCCGCCCCGACGGCCCGCCCCGTCCGTGGCGCCGGCTCGGTCCCGAGACACCGCTGACCGTGATCGGCCAGATCCGGCCCACAACCGGCCGCACGCTGTACCGCGACGATCACATCGGGCTCTGCGTCGCCGCCGGCGAGCGGCCATTGGTGTCAGAGGCCTTCGCCCGCGGCGTCATCGTCACCGGCGAGGGCCTCCGCGTGCCAGGCGACCGGCGCGCACGCATCACCGCGGTGCCGGTGACCTTCGACGGCGTGACGATTGCCGTGATGAGCAGCGAGGTGACGCCGCGCTTCACCGACATCCGTGATCCCGGCGAACTCGAGCGCACCTACATCGCGACGTTCGGACGCCTCGCACGCATGGTCGCAGCCGGCTCATTTCCCTATCGGGGGGCCGATGTCACCCACGAAGAGGCCCCGCGGGTAGGCGATGGGCTGTTCCTGACCGACGAGACGACACGCATCGGATTCGCCACGCCCAATGCGGTCAGCGCCCTGCACCGCATCGGGGTTGGCGGCAATGTGCAAGGGCGCCGCGTGCGAGACCTTGATCTCGGACCAGACGTCGTGGGGCGGGCCATGAGCGGCGGGATCCCCGTGGTGGACGAAGTGGAGCACCAGTCGGTGACGGTGCAGCTGCAGGCGCTGCCGCTCACCGACACGCCCGTGCGCAACGCGCTGGTGCTGCTGCGCGACGTGACCGAGCTGCGTCGCCGCGACCGGCTGCTCATCTCGAAGGACGCCACGATCCGAGAGATTCACCACCGGGTCACCAACAACCTGCAGACGGTCTCGTCGCTGCTGCGCATCCAGGCTCGCCGCTTGGAGTCGCGCGAGGCGAACCGGGCGCTCGACGAGGCAGTGCGACGCATCCGCGCCATTGCCCTCGTGCACCAGACCCTGTCGACCGAGACCACCGACGATGTCGACTTCTGCGATGTGGCCGAGACGCTGACCGAGACGATGCGCCAGAGCATCACGTTCCCGGAGCGGCCCATCGACTTCACCGTCTCCTGCGAAGCGGGGATGCTGCGATCGCAGACGGCGACTTCGCTGGCCGTGGTGCTCAACGAGCTGCTCCAGAATGCCGTGGACCACGCCTTTCCCCAGTTGTGGGAGATCGACGACCAGGCGCTTGAGGCGGCGCCGGCGCTCGACGAGAGCCCCATCGGCCACGTCGAGGTGGAGATCTCCCGGCCGTCGCCGGATCTGCTGTCGATGGTTGTGCGTGATGACGGTGTCGGCATCCCAGCCGACTACGACTCGCAGCGATCAGGCGGGCTTGGCACCTCGATCGTCCGGGCGCTGTGCGGGTCAGATCTCGGCGGCACCTTCGAGGTTCGGCGCAGGACGCCCCCGCCGGGATCCGAAGCGGTGGTGCAGATCCCCCTGCGCACCATCGCCTGACAGCTGCGCTGGGTGCAGGGTTCGCTTGGCAGTGACCCTCTAGGAGCTGCAGGAGAGCTGGCTGCAGCCGACTCGGGTTCGGGCCCAGTCGGGGCGCAGCGCCGAGCAGTGCGAGCCGCAGCGGCCGAGCGGGGGTGGCGGTTCATCGACTGCTGCACCGACGAAGCGGTGTTGGCCACGATCGATTCGTACCGGCGCGTGCGCGCAGTGACGCGCCGCTACAGCGTCAGCCCGATCAGCCTGCCGACAAGCCCAGCGATCGCATGGCCGCTCGCCAGCGTTGCGGCCAGCGAATCGCGCTCATGCCTCTTCGGGCCATCCGATCCGGCGCGACAGCGCCCGTAGTGCCAGCACAGCAGCCGTCGCGGCGATCAGCAGCGCGGCGACCCATGCCGAGAATCCCCGCAGCAGGTAAACGAGCTTCAGCATGATCGCAGAGAAGATGAAGGCGCTCCAGCGGCTCGGCAACAGGACAGCGAGACAGCGCTGCCCGCGTTGCACAGCGGCGCGCCCTGCCCGCACGTCTGGCGTCACGGCCATGAGCCTACGGCTGGTCCGGCAGTGGCGTCGTCGTGGTGGGGCGGTGCGGTGGGTGCCTAACGCGAGCTGACACCCGGCCAAGATGCCGGCCTCGCTGCACTCAACTCAGATAGCCGAGATTGCGTACAGTTATGAAGATGTATGATTCTGGCTGTGGCCATTGAACGCCTCACCATCTCGCTTGAATCAGGACTCGCGGCGGCAGTTCGTGACGCCGCTGTGGCAGACGAGCAGAACACGTCCGCGTGGCTGGCCGATGCTGCACGCCGTCGGCTTGTCACCCGGGGCCTGCACGATGTCGTCGCAGACTGGGAAGCCGTGCACGGAGAGTTCACCGAGGCTGAATTGGCCCGAGCGCGCGCAGAGCTGGGGCATTGACCGCGTTGGTGCTCGACGCAGGAGCGCTCATCGCGCTCGACCGAAACGATCGCGCCATGTGGGCGCGTCTGCGCGCCGCCGCCGACGCTCGCGACATCGTGGCCGTCCCGACGGGCGTCATCGCACAGGCATGGCGGGGTGGTCGCCGTCAGGCACTGCTTGCGAGAGCGCTCATGCACTGTGACGAGGTGGTTCTCGACAGCGCGATGGCCCGGGCTTGCGGGCGATTGTGTGCCCGCTCCCGCACTGACGATGTCATCGACGCATCGGTAGCGGTCGCCGCCGCGCAGCTCTCTCATCACCACCGCACCGTTGTTGCGACCTCCGACCCCAACGACATCAAGGCACTGACGGCGACGCTCTCCGATCAGGTTGTCGTGCTGACCGTGTAGACGGCGCAACTGAGCCGTTTGCCAACCCTCGACGCCCCACGACGTGCGCGAGCCTGCGGCAGCAGACGCGCTGCGCCCAGAATTCGCTTGGCAGTGATCCGCTAGGAGCTGCAGGAGAGCTGGCTGCAGCCGACTCGGGTTCGGGCCCAGTCGGGGCGCAGTGCCGCGTAGGACTCGCGGTCGGGTTGCTCGTGATAGGGGTGGCGCATGACATCGAGCAGCTCGCCGATGGCCTCGGGGCGGCCGCCGGTGGCGGCGTCGATGGCGAGCTGGGCCAGATAGTTGCGCAGGACGTACTTGGGGTTCACCTGGTTCATCGCCTCGGCCCGTGCGCCGTCGGCAATGCCGTGCGCTCGCAGCCGGGCCGCGTAGCGCTCGACGAACTCGCTCGTGGCTGAGCGGTGCTCGTCGGTGACCTCGGAGGGCTGGTAGTACGCGTCGGCGAGCGGGGCAATGCGCTCGGCAGCATCGATGCCTTCGGCGGTGTCCACCATGGCAAGCCGGCGCCAGAACACCGTCATGTCTGTCTCGACCAGCCGCAGCACTTCCAGCACACCGTTCGCCAGCTCGCGGTCGGCTTCGGTCTCCAGCTCCGGCAGTCCGAGCTTGGCGGCCATCATCACCGACCATTGCGCCTCGAAGTAGGGCACGTAGCCGTCGAGGGCTGCCTGCAGCGGCTCGGCCTCGCCGACCAGCGGATACAGGGCATTGGCGAGCTGCATGAGATTCCACTGCGCGACGGCCGGCTGGGTGCCGAAGCGGTAGCGGCGGTGGGCCGCGTCGGTGGTGTTGGGGGTCCAGTCGGGGTCGTAGTTGTCGAGCCAGCCGTAGGGGCCGTAGTCGATCGTGAGGCCCAGGATCGACATGTTGTCGGTGTTCATGACGCCGTGGACGAAGCCGACCCGCAGCCATTCGCACACCATGTCCGCCGTGCGCCGCACCACCTCGTCGAAGAAGCGCGCATACCGCTCCAGCGACGAGATGCCGGACTCTGTGTCGGCAGCCAGGTCCGGAAAGTCGGTGCTGATGACGAAGTCGGTGAGCGTGCGCAGCGTGTCGAGGTCGCCGCGGGACGCGAAGATCTCGAAGTTCCCGAACCGCACGAACGAGGGCGCCACCCGGCAGACCACGGCCCCAGGTTCGAGCTCGGGATGGCCGTCGTAGAGCATGTCGCGCATCACCATGCCGCCCGTCGCCACCAGGCTGAGCGCCCTGGTGGTCGGCACGCCGAGATGCGCCATGGCCTCGCTGCACAGGAACTCGCGCACCGAGCTGCGCAGCACGGCCAGGCCGTCGGCGGTGCGGGAATACGGCGTGGGGCCGGCGCCCTTGAGCTGCAGGGTCTGGTGCTGGCCGTTGCGGTCCACCATTTCGCCGAGCGCGATCGCACGACCATCGCCGAGCTGACCGGCCCAGTTGCCGAACTGGTGGCCGCCGTAGCAGTGGGCATGCGGATCCATGCCGTCGAGCAGCGTGCTGCCGCCGAACACCGCGGCGAACTCCGGGTCGCTCGCCAGTTCGGCGTCGAATCCCAGCAGGTCGAACATCTCGGCGCTGTGCGCCAGCAGGTGCGGTGCCGGTACCGGTGTCGGCTCGACCCTCGAGTAGCACGCTCCCATTACCTGCCGGCGGTTGTTGCCGGCGTCGGGGTCGGCGGGAAGCGCGGCGGTGAAGCGGTTGTCGAAGCTGAGCTCGTCGAGCGAGCCGATCGGCATCGTCGCAGTGCTCACAGAAGCTTCAAGCCTTCGTTGTAGCGACGGGTGGGCAGGTGCTCCTCGCAGAGCAGGCGCGCCATGTTCTGGAATACACCGGCCGTCTCGCTGCTGGGATCCGCCGCGGCGATCGGCATGCCCTCATCGCCGCCCGCTCGCAACTGCGGCACTAGGGGTACCTGGCCGAGCAGCGGCACGTCCAGCTCGTCGGCGAGCGCCTGGCCGCCTCCGGAGCCGAAGAGTTCGTAGCGCTTGCCGTCGTCGCCGGTGAACCAGCTCATGTTCTCGATCACCGCCCGCACCTGCAGGTTGACCCGCCCCGCCATCTGGGCAGCGCGCTGGGCCACCTTCTGCGCGGCGGGCTGCGGCGTGGTCACCACCAGCATCTCCGAGCGGGGCAGGAACTGCGCCAGCGACAGCGAGATGTCGCCGGTGCCGGGCGGCAAGTCGATCAGGAGATGGTCTGGCTCGTCCCAGAAGACATCGGTGAGGAATTGCTCGAGCGCCTTGTGCAGCATCGGGCCACGCCAGATCACCGGCTGGTCCTCGCGTGCGAAGAAGCCCATCGACATGCACCGCACGCCGTGCGCCTCGGTGGGCACCACCATCTGGTCGATCACGGTGGGCGGGCGCTGCACGCCGAGCATCCGGGGAATAGAGAAGCCCCACACGTCGGCATCGATGACGGCAGTGCGCGTGCCGCGCTGGGCCAGCGCTATTGCAAGGTTGACGGTCACGCTGGACTTGCCGACGCCGCCCTTGCCGCTGGCCACCAGCAGCACGCGGGTCTTGTTGCCTGCCTGGGCGAACGGCACTTCACGGCCTTCGGCGTGCCCGTGGCCGGCCTGGGTACCCGCAGTGGCCGCCGGGTCGCCGATGAGCTGGGCCCGCAACGTTGACTGCTCGGCCTCGTCCATGACGGTGAATTCCACGACCACGTCGTCGATGCCGTCGAGGGCGCATCCCGCCTCGCTCACGGCATGCGAAACGTGGCCGGCAGCCGGCCAGTCGTTCGACGGAAGTGCGACCAGCACCTGTGCAGCGCGCCCGGCGACTGCGGCGGCCCGCAGCATGCCCATCTGGCCGATGGGCCGGCGCAGCTCGGGGTCGATCACGTCAGCCACCGCAGCGGCCAGTTGCTGATCGGTAACGCTGGCTGGTCCGCCGTTGGCGGCTGACCCTCGACGCTTGCCCTTCACTGGGTGCCCCTGACCGGTTGCGATCGCGTGCCGCGTGGTGACTGCACCGGCGTTGCAGCCGCACCTGCCGTTCGCCAAGCACGCTACTGCCGCAACCGACCACGGCCGCAGCGCATCGCACCAGATCAGCCGAGCGCTCTATCGGACGTTCTGCGGTCGGTTATTCGAGTTCGGCTTGCATTTCGCTGATTGCGGTTTCGAGGGCGGCGGCCATTGCTGGGGGCGGGTTGCGTTGCAGCGCTGCGCCGTAGTAGCCGATGGCAGCTTCGAGGTCACGCTCGATGAAGCGGGCTGTGTAGCCGCGGAAGACCCACGGGTCGAACTCGCCGGGATCGAGCGCCACGGCGGCGTCCAGCGACGCGATGCCGGCGACGATGAGTTCGCGGTCGGGGATGCGCACCAGCAGCCAGCCGCGCAACGCCAGTGCCTCGGTGTCGCTGGGGTCGTCAGCTAGGACTCGGTCGAGATCCACGAGGGCTGACTGCAGATCGCAGCCGGCCGCGGGAGCATCGGTTGCCTCGCCTGCGCCGGACGGGTCCTGCGATGACGCCGATTCGCAGTGACGCAGGTGCAGGCGGGCTGACAGCACCAGGGCACCGCGCAGGTCGGGGTCGAGCCGGAAGATCTCTTCCAGCGTGGCGCGGGACTCATCGAGTTGATTTGCGGCGAACTGCCGCTGTGCATCGACAAGCAGTGAACGGGCCGAGCGGTCGATGTCGCCCGTCAGGGTCTCGCCCGACAGGCGCAGCCCTGCAGAGCGCGCGACCAACACGCCCGCGACCGCCCCGACGAGTACCAGTGCACCGACGGTGATGACCGTCGCACTACGCCAGCCGGTTCCGCGGCCACGCCTGCCTGGCAGATCGGGGTCGCCGGCTGCGGTGGATGCGTCCCCGACTGTGCCGCCTTCGGCCTCGGCCCCGTCGCCATCAAACCGATCCCCGTCAGCGTCGGGTGCGCCGGCGCGGGCCTTCCAGCGGCGGGTCGCGGCCCACAGCCCTGCTGCGGCCGCGGCGAAGGCGGCCACCGGCAGCGCCCACACCAGCGTGCCCACCCCCTCCCCCGGCGGCAGCGCGTTCACGTCGTCGCCGTAGGCGGCGGCAAGATCGGCCCTGATCTCGGTATCGCTGCGGCCGGCATCCACCCACATGTCGATCTGCCGGCGCATGGCTGCCGCCGCTGGAGCATTCGACTCGAGCACGCTCTGGCCGTCGCAGACCGGGCAGAGCGTCGCCTCCTTCAGCTCATATGCGCGCTCGGCCTCTGTCGCCGGCGGGCGCGTCGCCGTCGCGGCGAGCACTGCAGCGACGATGGCCACAGCGGTCACGGCCAGCCAGCCAATGCGCCGCATTCCTGAACCGCCCCGGGTCGGCGCAGTCGGCTGAGCCGCCGAAGTCGTCCCAAGGTCGTTCATAGCGGGCTCAGCGGCTGAGCTACGGGCCTGGGCGGCCCGTGAGCCCGTGTCCAATCAGAACTGTGGACAAGAGCGGGAAATGATGGGGCCGCGGCATCCGCGCTCGCGGCACCCAGCAGCAGTGCAATGACCGCATCGGGATCGTCTGCGCTGATCTGCCCCTGCCAGCGGGCTGCCACGATGCCGTCGGGAGTGATCAGGAACGACTCGGGTGGCCGCAGCACGCCGAACTCGACCGCCCAGCGGGAATCGGGATCGTCGACGACCGACCAATCGCCGCCGAGGCGCTCGTAGAACGCAATTGCATCGGACGTGCGGTCGCCGAACGGCACCGAAACCAGGACGCCATCGTGGGAATGGCGAGCCGCCCACGTCGCGAGCGCAGGGTGTTCGCGGTCGCACGGCACGCACCACGACGCGAAGAAGTTGACGAGCACCCACCGCGGATTCGACGACAGCGGGCCCACTGCGTCGATGTCGAAACGCG
>CAZAFV010000030.1:25895-36503 GCA_964484385.1 uncultured Acidimicrobiales bacterium | reverse complement strand
ACGGTGCCAGGCGTGGAACGGTGCGCGACCACACCGCAGTACGAGGCCGGGATGCGCAGGCTGCCGCCATGGTCCGACCCCGTGGCAAGCGGTGCCATGCCGCACGACAGCGCGACCGCTGAGCCGCCGGAGCTGCCGCCGCAGGTCAGCGACGGGTTGAACGGGTTGCCGGTGGCGCCGAACAGCCGGTTGACCGTGTTGGCGCCGATGCTCAGCTCGGGTGTGTTCGTCTTGCCGATGATGACCGCCCCGGCCGCCCTGACACGCGCCACGATGCCGTCGTCGGCCTCGGGCACGTTGCTCGCGAACGGCACGGCGCCGTAGGTAGTGGTCAGCCCGGCCGTGGCCTGGATGTCCTTGATCGCCACCGGCAGGCCCGCCAGCGGTCCGAGAGGCTCGCCCCGGGCGCGGGCATCATCAATCGCCTGCGCCGTCGACTTCGCAGCGTCGTCGTCGCGAACGACGAGCGCGTTCACGGCACCATCAGTCGCATCGGCCCGCTGCAGGCATGACTCCAGCAGCTCGCGCGCTGAGATCTCGCCAGCTTTCAGCAGCGCTCGCGCATGCGTCGCATCGAGATCACAGGACTCGCTCATGCTGTGGAGCGTGCCACAGCCGGCCGCTACCGGCCGCGTTCAGCTGCCTCAGTGCACGGATTCGCGCAGTGCTTCCTGCTCTCGCTCGCGGTCCATTCGGGCCCGGGCTCAGCGTCCGCGTCATCGGTAGTCTCTGCGGCGATGAGTAGCACCGACGGGGTCAGTTCGAACGGCAACGTGTCGAAGGTCCATGACGTCGTCGTCGTGGGCGCCGGGTTCGCCGGCATGTACTCGCTCCACAAGCTGCGCGGGCTCGGATTCGACGTGGCCGTCGTTGAGCGAGCCGACGGCGTGGGCGGCACCTGGTACTGGAACCGCTACCCGGGCGCCCGGTGTGATGTCGAGTCGATGCAGTACTCCTACTCGTTCGACCCCGAACTCGAACAGGAGTGGGAATGGTCCGAGCGCTACTCCGGCCAGCCCGAGATCCTGCGCTACGCCAACCACGTCGCCGACCGCTACGACCTGCGGCGCGACATCCATTTCGAGACCACCGTCGAGCGCGTCGACTGGGACGACGAGGCTCGCCATTGGCATCTGCAGACCGATCGGGGCCTCTACCGCGCGCGCTTCGTGGTGATGGCCACCGGCTGCCTGTCGACCACGAACATGCCCAACTTCGAGGGCGCAGAGACCTTTGCCGGGCCCACGTACCACACCGGCAATTGGCCGCACGAAGGCGTCGACTTCAGCGGCCAGTCGGTGGGCGTCATCGGCACCGGCTCATCGGCCGTGCAGGCCATCCCCGTCATCGCCGCGGAGTGCCGTGAGCTGACGGTGTTCCAGCGCACGCCGAACTATTCGGTTCCGGCGCGCAACGAGCCGCTCGACCCTGGCGAGCAGGCTCGCTGGAAGTCCAACTATCGCGACTTGCGGGCCAAGATGCTCGAACAGAACGCCGCAATGGTGCAGCGGCTGCCAGACGGTGAAGACCTCGCAAAGGAAGCGGACGCGGAGGAGTTCCACGAGCGCATGCAGCAACGGTGGGATGTGGGTGGCTTCACCTTCTACCGGGCCTACGGCGATATCGCCTTGGACGCCGAGTCGAACGACCGGGTAGCAGAGTTCGTGCGCGGCAAAATTGCCGAGGTTGTCGACGATCCAGAGACTGCGGCCAAGCTCACCCCGCACAACACGATCGCCTGCAAGCGCCCCTGCCTCGACACGAACTACTACGAGACGTTCAACCAGCCGCACGTGCAACTCGTGGACGTGTCGGAGAATCCCATCGAGCGCATCTCGCCAGCCGGCGTGGTGGTCGACGGCCGGGAGTACCCGGTCGATGCGATCGTGTACGCAACCGGCTTCGATGCGATGACCGGAACGCTGCTGCGCATGAATATCACCGGGCGTGGCGGCGTGCGTCTGGCTGATCACTGGGACGCCGGCCCGCGCACCTACCTCGGCTTGGGTGTGGCGGGCTTCCCGAACATGTTCACCGTGTCCGGGCCCGGCAGCCCGTCGGTGCTGACCAACATGATCCCGTCCATCGAGCAGCACGTCGACTGGATCTCGCGCTGCCTGGTCGAACTTCGCGAGCGCGGCACTGCCACCATCGAGCCCGAAGCCGATGCGGAGGCCTACTGGGTCGACTACGTCAATGCCGTCGCCGACCTGACGCTGTATCCCACGTGCAACTCGTGGTACCTCGGGGCCAACATCCCCGGCAAGACCCGGGTGTTCATGCCGCTGCCGGGTTTCCCGCCCTATGTCGAGGTGTGCGAGGACGTGGCGTCCGACAACTACCGCGGCTTCGCCCTGGCTTAATCACGCAATCTGCTGCGGAGGCCTGCCGATGAGATTCACGCCCACCGAACTGACCGGTCCCGAGCTTGACCTCCAGGCCGAGGTTCGCGAGTTCCTGGCAGCCGAGCTGCCGCCCGGCACCCACGAGCCGTGCCTGGGCATGGCCGCCGATCACGACCGGGAGTTCTCGGCCAAGATGGCCGCCCGTGGCTGGGTGGGCATGGCGCTGCCGTCACGTTGGGGCGGCTCGGACCGGACCGCCGTGCAGCGCTTCATCGTGGTGGAGGAGATGCTGCGCTGGGGTGCACCGGTCGGGCACCACTGGGTTGCCGACCGCCAGACCGGCAACGTGATCCTCAAGTTCGGCACTGACGAGCAGCGCGAGCGGTTCCTGCCGCCGATCTGCCGGGGCGAGCTGGGCTTCTCGATCGGCATGAGCGAGCCCGACAGCGGCTCGGACCTGGCCTCGGTGTCGACCCGGGCCGAGCGGGCCGACGACGGGTGGGTCGTGAACGGCACCAAGATCTGGACGTCGAACGCGCACATGAACGACTGGTTCATCTGCCTGCTGCGAACCGCCCCGATGGAAGACGGCAACAAGCACGCTGGCCTGTCGCAGTTCCTGATCGACCTGTCCTCGCCGGGTCTCGAGATCAGCCCGATCCCGTTCCTGGACGGCAGCCATCACTTCAACGAGGTGACGTTCCACGACGTGTTCGTGCCCGACATCAACGTGGTGGGCCAGCCGGGAATGGGCTGGCACCAGAACACCACCGAGATGGCCTATGAGCGCGGCGGCCCCGACCGCTGGCTGTCGCCGTTCTCGACGGTGGAGCAGCTGCTGCGCGAGGCGGCGGGCACGCCGATGGAAGATGCGGTGTCGGATCTGTTCGGCGAGCTGGCGGCTCGCTGGTGGGGCATCCGGAACCTGTCGCTGTCGGTGGCGCGGCTGATCGACGAGGGCGAGGCGCCGTCGGTGGAGTCGGCGCTGGTGAAGGAGATGGGGACCCGCTACGAGCAAGAGGTCGTCGAGAAGCTGGTGCAGCTCATCGACGAGGAATACTCGCCGGAGTCCGAATCGCTGTTCGAGCGGCTGCTGGCGCAGTGCGTGGTGACGTTCCCGGGCAACACGATCCGGGGCGGAACCATCGAGATCCTGCGCTCGGTCGCCTCGAAGGGTCTCGAGGGGTTGCCGGCATGACCGCCACGACGGCGCCCGAGCCGGTCGTGGTCGACGAGTTGATCACCGAGACGGCCGACCGGCTGTTCGGCGAGCTCTGCACGCATGAGGCAGTACAGGCTGCCGAAGACAGCGGCGACGCACCCGAGATTTGGGAGGCGTTCTGCGAGACCGGCTTCGACCTGATCGCAGTGCCCGAGAATGCGGGTGGATCGGGCGGCACGCTGGCTGAGGCCATCGAGGTGCTGCGCCTGGTCGGCTACCACTCAGCACCGATCCCGGCTGCCGAGAACGGCGTCCTCGGCGGCTGGCTGCTCGCCGAGGCTGGCCTCGAGCGCCCCGATGGTCTGGTCACGGTGGTCCCGCCCCGCGCAGCCGAGGGTGGTTGGTCGGGCGGCGGGGCCTGCTCGGTGAGCCTCAACGGCGACGGCACGGCGGTGCTGAGCGGCGAAGCCCACCGGGTGCCGTGGGCGCGCAGCGCAGACATCATCGTGTGCGTATGCGAATGCGACGGGCGCACGACCGTGGTGTCCGTACCGACCTCGCAGTGCAAGATCACACCGCTGCCGAACATGGCGGGCGAGCCCCGCGACACCGTCAGTTTCGATGGCGCGACCGGACGAGCGGCGCCTGCGCCCGACGGCGTCGACGCCGGCGCGCTGGCGCAGCGCGGCGCGCTGTCGAGGGTGGCGCTGATGGCCGGAGCGATCGAGAAGATGTGCCAGCTCACGGTCAGTTACACCAACGAGCGGGTCCAGTTCGGCCGACCGGTGGCGCGCTTCCAAGCGGTCCAGCAGCACCTGGTCTGGGCAGCGCAGGACGCGGCGCTGGTGCGCATGGCTGCCGAGGTTGCCGCCCGCGAGGCCACGCGGGGCGACGCGCCGTTCGAGATCGCCGCAGCCAAGCTCGTCGCCAACCAGGCAGCGGCCCGGGCCACCAAGGCCTGCCACCAGGCCCACGGCGCCATGGGCATGACCCAGGAGTACCCGCTGCACCACTTCAGCCGCCGGCTGTGGAGCTGGCGCAAGGAATACGGCTCCGATGCCCACTGGTCGGCTGTACTCGGCGAGATGGCCACCAGCGCCGGCGCCGACGGCCTCTACCCCCTTATCACCAGCGGCACCGCCGCCTTGGCCTTGGGCTGAGCGGAGCGCTGCGGCGGCGGCACATCTACGCTCGCCGCATGGATGAGAGCACCTTTGACGAATTCGGCCAGTACGGGGATGTCTCGGTCAAGCTGAGCGATGACCACGTGGCGGTCGTGGAGATTCACCGGCCGCCGAACAACTTCTTCGATCTGGAGCTGATCGACGGGCTCGTTGCCGCGTTCGGCGACCTCGACGAGGAGGACGGCTGCCGCGCCAGCGTGCTGTGCTCGGAGGGCAAGAACTTCTGTGCGGGCGCCCAGTTCGGCTCCGACGGGCGGCGGGGTGGCGAGATCACCGCTACCAACGCCGACGGCAGCCCCCGCCACCTCTACGACGCAGCCTTCGACCTGTTCTCCAAGCGCAAGCCGGTGGTCGGCGCCATCCAGGGAGCGGCGGTCGGCGGCGGCTTGGGCGTGGCCTGCTTCCCGGACTTCCGCATCGCCGCCCCCGAGGCCCGCTTCACGGCCAACTTCGCCCGGCTCGGCTTCCACCACGGCTTCGGGCTGACCGTGACGCTGCCTCTGCTGGTCGGCAACCAGCAGGCGTTGGACTTGCTCTACACCGGCCGGCGCGTCAAGGGCGACGAAGCCGTCGAGATGGGGCTGGCCGACAAGCTGGTGTCGCTCGACGACCTGCGCGAGGCTGCCTACGACTTCGCCTGCGAGATCGCCAGTTCGGCACCGCTGGCCGTCGAGTCGATCCGCTACACCATGCGCGGCCACCTGGCCGATGCCATCAAGGTGGCCACCGACAACGAGAAGGCCGAGCAGGATCGCCTGCGCACCACCAACGACTGGCGCGAGGGCGTCAACGCCATGAACGAACGCCGGAAGCCCGACTTCACCCGCAGCTGATGCCGAACGTCGAGGACATCCGGGCGGCGCTCGACGGGCTGCTCGAACGTCGCACTGACCAGACGCGCTTGACGTCGATGGGAGCAGGCAGCGACGACCTCGACGATGGCCGGGCCTACCTCGCGGCAACGGTGGACGGCGGCTGGCATGTACCAACTTGGCCGACCGCCCACGGCGGCCGGGATGCCTCAGCGGCAGAGCACCAACTCATCGGCTCGGTGCTGCGCGAGTACGTCGTGCCCGACCTCTACCCGTTCGCGATCGGGCTTGGCATGGTGGGTCCTGCTCTGCTGGCGCACGGCACCGCAGAGCAGCAGGAGCGCTGGCTGCGGCCGATCGCGTCGGGCGCCGAGATCTGGTGCCAAATGTTCTCCGAACCCGAGGCGGGCTCAGATCTTGCGAACGTGGCGCTGAGCGCCGAGCGGGACGGCGACGTGTGGCGGCTCGGCGGCCAGAAGACCTGGACCAGCCGGGCGATGTGGTCGAAGTGGGCCATCTGCCTGGCTCGCACCGACCCAGACCAGCCCAAGCACAAGGGCCTCACGATGTTCGTGATCGCGATGGACGCACCCGGCGTCGACGTGCGGCCGTTGCGCCAGATGAACAACGACGCCCACTTCAGCGAGGTGTTCGTGGACGGCGCTGTGGTGTCCGATGCTTGGCGGGTCGGCGATGTGGGCGAGGGTTGGCGGGTGGCTATGACGATCCTCTCGCACGAACGGGCAGGCGCCGGCAGCCGCGGCGGTGGCGACGGTGCGAAGCGTGGCTCCCGCATTCCCACGTGGATCGCCGATCTGGCCGCGCTCGGCGCGCTCGATGACAAGGTGAGGCGGGACGAGGCCATGTCGATCTACGCCGCCGACATGGCGTCGCGCTGGACCGCCCAGCGGGCGGCCGACGAGGCCCGGTCCGGCGGCAGTCCGGGACCGGCCGGCAGCGGTGCCAAGCTGAGGACGGTGTCGTCGTACAAGCGACGCGCGTACCTGGCGAATCGCGCCGCGGGAGCCGCAGGCATGCTCGAAGACGGTCACGGCTACATCGAGACGGTGACGGCGCCGTCAATGTCGATACGCGGCGGCACCGACGAGATCCAGCGCAACATCCTGGGCGAGCGGGTGCTGGGCCTGCCTGGCGAACCCCGCCTCGACCGCGACGTGCCCTGGCGCGATTCCCGAAAGGGAATGCTGTGAGCCGGCGCGAATCCCGAAGGGGATTGCTATGAGACAGCGGCAGTCGCGAAAAGGACTGCTGTGACGAGCGGCATCTCGGCGCCGACCACGTACGGCGAGGTGATGTTCCTCGAACAGCACGGCCCCGACACCTATGTCGGCGTCAGCCCCGAGTACATGTGGGGTCGCATCTACGGCGGGCAGGTCATCGCTCAGGGCCTGTGGGCAGCGTTTCAGACCGTCGACGAAACGTTCGTGCCGCATTCCGTGCACGCCTATTTCATCCGCGGCGGCACGCTCGACGAGCCGGTCCGCTACGAGGTGGACCGCCTGCGCAACGGCCGCTCGTTCTGCACCCGGGCAGTCGTGGCACGCCAGAGCGGCGGCGCCATCCTGAACCTGTCGTGCTCGTTCCATGTGGCCGAGCAGGACGCCGAAGTGCAGACGGCACGCATCCCGCTCGCCCCCGACCCGCAGGACTGCCGCAACATCGACGAAGAGCGCTGGCCGTGGATCATGGAGCGCCGCCCGCTGCCGAGCCATCCGGGGGCCGGCCAGTCGATGGGCTGGGTGCGCATTGTCGATCCCATCGGCGACGATGCGCGGCTGCACATCTGCGGGCTGGCGTTCACCTCCGATGCCATCCAGTTCAACGCCGCTCGCTCGCTGCACCCGCTGCAGGTGCCGCGCGAGCAGTACCAGGAGACATTCATGGGCGCGTCACTGGATCACGCAATGTGGTTCCACCGCCCGATGCGCGCCGATGAGTGGCACCTGTACCAGTTCGACTGCCACGGTCTCACGAGCGCTCGCGGCATGACCGTGGGCAACCTGTTCGCCCCCGACGGCAGCCACGTCGCGACGATTGCCCAGGAAGTGCTGCTGCGGGAACGCCGCCCCCAGAACTAGAAACTGCCGCGGTCGGGCTCGGCCGCCAGCAGCGCGGCAGCCTGCTGCGGCGCCTCGTCGCGTTGGGGCTCGGCACCGCTAGGCGCAGCAGACGTCGTCGGCGTGACTCTCGCGCTCCACGCCGTCGCCGCGTCGTGACAGCACCACGTTGTTCATCACCTCGACATCGCCCTGCTTCACGTACCACTCCCAGTCGATGCCGTGCGGATCGGTGGCCCAAGTCTCGACCTTCTCTGCGTAGCAGCACATGGTCTCGTCGATGGTGGAAGTGGTGAGGCCGGCCTCGACCATGCGGGCATGGGCCTGCTCCACCTCGCTGGCGGACTCGGTCTCGACCCCGAGATGGTTGATGCTGCCCCCGTTACCGGGATTCTCGAACAGCACCAGCTTCAGCGGCGGCTCGTCGATAGCGAAGTTGGCGTACCCGTCGCGCCGCTTGGCCGGTTCGGCACCGAAGAGCCGCGAGTAGTAGTCGACTGCCTCGTCGATGTCGTCCACATTGAGTGCCAGCTGCAACCTCATGGGTTCACACTACGGCGAGCACCCTGTGCCGCACAGGACGATCCCGGACATCTGAACTCGCCTGCCGCTAGCGATCTAAGGTGCCCCGCTGTGACTCCGCCACAACAGCTCAACCCCGACCAGCTCGCGGCTGCAGACGCCCTGACCGCCTACTTCGCCGATGGAGGCGAGGCGCCGGTCGAGGCGTTCGCCGACTTGGGCTTCGAGGACGGGCTTGCCATCCAGTGCGAGATGCAGCAACGAGCTGTCGCGAGCGGCGCGGTGCACGCCGGCTGGAAGGTCGGGCTCACGTCGGACCGGGCCCGCACGACGGTGGGCATCGACGACCGGCCATTCGGGCACGTCAACCGGGTGCTCGCTTCGCCCGCCGATCTGCCGTCGGCAGAGATCCGCAAGGTGAGCATCGAGCCCGAGATGTGCTTCGTGATCGGTGAGCGCATTGCCGGCGACGATGTCGACCCGGCCTCGGTGCCCGCCCGGATCGCGCAGGTGTGCGCCGGCTACGAGGTCAACGAAGCACGGGTGGCCGTGGGCGGAAACCTCGCCATGCTCGTCGCCGACAACCTGACGAACTGGGCCATCGTGCGAGGCTCGGGTGTTGACGCACCGCCGGCATCCGAGCTCGACCACTGCGTGGTGACGGTGTCCTGCGACGGCGAGGAACAGTTCAGCTGTACCGCCGCCGACGAGGTCGACAATCCCTACCTGTCGATTGCCCGGCTCGCAGCCACGCTGCACCGGCACGGCATGGCACTTGAGCCGGGCCAGAGCGTGATCACCGGCGCTTATGCCCGCTTCCGGGCCGAACCCGGCCAACGCTGGGTGACCAGCTACAGCGGCATCGGAGCCGTGGAGGCGACGATCTCATGAGCACCGATCCCATGAACTCTGGACTACCCGGCCCGACCGTCCTCGACGTGCCCGACGGGCCGCTCAACGTGCTGGTCACCAAGACCCTCACGCTGCCCGATGTCAGCCCCGCCGACGAGGCGGCAATCCGCGACGCGGCAGGGCCCGGCGCCGTCGTGAACATCGTGGACCGTGTGCGAGACGGCGTTCCGCTGGCCGCGGACGCGCAGGTGATCCTCGGCATCGTGCCCGAGTGGCTGTTCGACGCAGCCCCGAGCCTGCGCTGGATCCATGCGACGGCATCGGGCGTCGACATGTTCATGTACCCCAAGTTCCTCGCCAGCGATGTGGTGCTCACCGGCGAGAAGGGACTGGTGGGCAGCCATCTGGCCGACCATGCTTTCGGCCTGCTGCTGGCGCTGGTCAGGCGCATCGCAACCGCGGTGAAGCTGGGCCCCGAAGGCTGGGACAACGACCTGCGCGAGCAGATGCGCTACAGCGAGCTGGAGCTCGAAGGCCTCACCATGGGCATCTTGGGGTTCGGCGGCACGGGCAGGCACATCGCCCGACGGGCCGCCGCGTTCGGCATGGGCGTGCAGGCCATGGACCTGTACCCGGTGCCGCCCGGCGAGGGCGTCGAGAAGGTCGGCGGACCCGAGTCGCTGCGGGACGTCGTGGCCACTAGCGACGTGCTGGCGGTGGGGCTGCCGCTCACCGCCGACACGCGAGCGATGTTCGACGACGAGATGTTTGCCCTGATGCCCGACGGCGCCATCCTGCTGAACGTGACCCGCGGCGAGATCATCGACGGTCCATCGCTGGAGCGGGCGCTGGCCGAAGGCCGGATCGGCGGGGCAGCCCTCGATGTCGCCCCGGTCGAGCCGCTGCCCGCCGACAGCCCGCTGTGGAGCTTCGACAACTGCGTCATGACCCCCCACACGGCAGGGGCGAGCCAGCACCGCGCACGGCGCAACCTGGAGCGCTTCTGCCGCAACCTCGTCGCCCTGCGCGAAGGCCGCCCCCTCGAGGGTGTCGTCGACAAACAGACGGGTTTCTGAGACCCGCGAAATTCCGACACCGACCTGTCACAGAAAATCCGACTGGACAGGTCGGGTTTTACCGGTACAGTGCTGCGCGCTCGGCAATCCCGCCGAGTCAGGCATAGCCCGCCTTATGGGGCGTAAGAAATGGAGCTCGTCATGAGCGAAACACCCACAGACCCACTCGCCGAGTTGGGATTCGAAACACGAATGATCCACGCGGGCCAAGCGCCAGACAGCGCCACCAACGCCCGCGCGGTGCCGATTTACCAGACCACGTCGTTCACCTTCGACAGCTCCGAGCATGCTCAGAACCTGTTCGGGCTGGCGGAGATCGGCAACATCTACACCCGGATCATGAACCCGACCCAGCACGTGCTCGAAGAGCGCATCAGCGCGCTCGAGGGCGGCGTGCGTACTGCGGTCGGGCTGCCGGGAGCGTTGGCGGTGGCCTCGGGCCAAGCGGCCGAGACCCTGGCGGTGCTCAACCTGGCGGAGGCAGGCGACCACATCGTGGCGAGCCCGTCGCTGTACGGAGGCACATATAACCTGTTCCACTACACGCTGCCGAAGATGGGCATCGAGGTCTCCTTCG
>CAZAFV010000030.1:0-25885 GCA_964484385.1 uncultured Acidimicrobiales bacterium | reverse complement strand
ACCCCGACGACATCGATTCGTGGCGCGGCGCAGTGCGCGACAACACCAAGGCGTTCTACGGCGAGACCATCGGCAATCCGAAGAACGACATCTTGGACTTCGAGGCGGTCGCGGATGCGGCGCACAGCGTGAACGTTCCGCTGGTCGTGGACAACACGGTGCCCTCGCCCTACCTGTGCCAGCCACTGGCACACGGGGCCGACATCGTGGTCCACTCGGCGACGAAGTTCATCGGCGGCCATGGGACGTCGATCGGCGGTCTCATCGTCGACGGCGGCACGTTCGACTTCGGGGCGTCTGGACGGCACCCGATGTTCACCGAGCCCGATCCCAGCTATCACGGGCTGGCCTACTGGCCTGCTCTGGGTGCCGGATCGTTCATCCTCAAAGCCAGGGTGCAACTGCTGCGTGACATCGGCGCTGCGGTTTCGCCGATGAATGCCTTCTTGTTCCTGCAGGGAATCGAGACGCTGTCGCTGCGCATGGAGCGGCATGTGGCCAATGCCGTGGCGGTGGCCAACTACCTCGAAGGTCATCCGCAGGTCGACTGGGTGCTCTATGCGGGGCTGGAGTCGAGCCCGTACAACGAGCGGGCACGCAAGTACCTGCCCAAGGGCGCCGGCTCGGTGCTGGCTTTCGGCATCGACGGCGGCATCAAGGCGGGTCAGAAATTCGTGGAGAGCCTCCGGCTGCACAGCCACGTCGCCAACATCGGCGACGTGCGCAGCTTGGCGATCCACCCGGCGAGCACCACGCACAGCCAGCTGACACCGCAAGAGCAGTCCGACACCGGCGTCGAGCCGAACCTGGTTCGGCTGTCGGTCGGCATCGAGACCATCGACGACATCGTCGCCGACCTCGATACCGGCTTCGAGGCTGCTCGCAGCATCTGACGCTTGACATCAACGGCCGGCGGGCTGGCGGCTCCTGGTTGCCAGCCCGCCGCCTGATGCAATTCATCCAGGAATTCGCGGGGTAGTTCCTGCTGGTTCCTGCGGTTGCCTCAGCAGACAGCGCCGGCGTCACGCAGGGCGGCAATCTCGTCGGGTTCCAGCCCGAACTGGGCCAGGATCTCGTCGGTGTGCTCGCCCTGCGCGGGGCTGGGCCGCCGGATGTCACCGGACACCCCGTCGATCTGGGTGGCGTTGCGCACGATGCGGATGTCACCCATCACCGGGTGATGCACCGGCGCGGCCATGCCCAGGTGCTGAACCTGCGGGTCGGCGAAGGCTTCGGCCACGCTGTTGACGCGCCCGCACGGGATGCCCACAGCGTTGAGCCGCTCCACCCATTCGTCGCAGCCAGCCGTGGCGAGCCGTTCGCTGATGAGCTTGCTCAGCTCGGTCCGGTTGGCCGATCGCAGTTTGATCGATGAGAACCGCTCGTCGTCAGGCAGATCAGGCCGATCGATCTCGGCACAGAACGCCCGCCACAGCCGCCCGCCGGGCGCCGCGATGTTGATGTAGCCGTCCGCGGCCTCGTAGGTGCCCATCGGGATCATCGTGGGGTGGTCGTTGCCGGCCTGCGGCGGGTCCTCCCCTGCCACGGTCCAGCGAGCCGCCTGGAAGTCGAGCATGCCGATCATCGATTCGAGGAGCGACGTGTGCACCCAGCGACCCTCGCCGGTGCGGGATCGCTCGATGAGCGCCACGAGCACGCCGATGGCGAGCTGCAGGCCGGCGGTCACGTCGCTGATCGCCACGCCGGCCCTCACAGGACCGTGACCTGGCAGCCCCGTCACCGCCATCATCCCGCCGAGGCCCTGAGCGATCTGGTCGACACCGCCGCGAGTCGCGTACGGGCCGTCCTGGCCGAAACCCGAGATGGATCCCATCACCAGCGCGGGATTCACGGCGTGCAGGGTGTCCCAGTCGAATCCCAGCCGGTACTTGACGGTCGGTCGCAGGTTCTCGATCAGCACATCGGCTGCCCGTACGAGCCGGTGCAGCAGTTCGCGACCCGACGGGTTCTTCAAGTCGATGACCAGCGAGCGCTTGTTGCGGTGGATGTTGAGGTGATCCGGCGATGCCTCCCGGCCTTCCTCGAAGCCGTCGGTAGGGGCGTCCACCCGGATGACGTCGGCGCCCCAGTCCGCGAGTTGCCGCACGGCCGTGGGGCCAGCGCGCGCAATGGTCAGATCGAGCACCGTGATGCCGGCGAGCGGCAGCTCAGCGGTATCCGGCGATGGCGGGGAATTCACCGGCTCACTGGTTCGCTGGGTCGGCCACCGAACCACGCACGAGCTTGCCGGGACGCGCGCCGGTGAACTCGCCGTCCACCGACACTTCGGCTCCTGCCACAAACGTGTGCCGGTACCCTGTCGACCGCTGGATCAGGCGCTTGCCGCCGCTCGGCAAGTCGTACACCAGCTCCGGGCGCCCCACGCCGAGGGCATCGAAATCGACCACATTGAGGTCAGCCCGGTAGCCGGGTGCGAGCAGGCCGCGGTCTGCGAGGCCATAGGCGAGCGCGTTGGCGCGGGTCTGCTTCTGCACCAGGAACTCGAGCGGCAGACCCTCGCCACGGTTGCGGTCTCGAGCCCAGTGGGTCAGCAGGTACGTCGGGTACGACGCATCGCAGATGGTGCCGACGTGTGCTCCCGCGTCGCCGATGCCGCAGATGGTGTACGGGTCGGCCAGCATCTCGCGGATGACATCCAGGCTGCCGCCGGTGTAGTTCTCGAAGGGGTACAGGAGCAGGGCGTCGCCGTCGCCGTCTGAGAGCAGATCCAGCGCCAGCTCCCACGGGCTGACGCCCAAGTCTGCAGCCCGGGCTGCAACCGAAGCACGGGGATCGGGCTCATAGTCGGGCACGTCGCCGAGCTCGAAAGCACGGGTGAGCGCGTAGTCCATCCACTTGCTGAACCCGTCCACCGGCCGATCTTCGATCAGGGCCCGACGCAGGCTCTCGTCGTCGCGCATGCGGGCGGCTCGCTGCGGAGTGGGCAGATGGGCGATCTGCCGGTAGGCCGGGTGATTGCCGAAGGGATTCACCGACACGTCGAGTCCGAGCATGACGCTGATCGGTCGACAGCCGACCTGCCCATTCGCAGCAATGCCCGCGGCGTTCGCGGCATGGATGTGATCCAAGGTTTCCCGCCACAGCTCCGGTGCATTGTCGACCTGCAGCAGCAGCACCGACAGCGGACGGCCGGACAATTCGGCGGCCGCGCGCAGCGTTTCGAACTCGCCGGGCCCGAAGTCGGAGTTCACCTGCAGCACGCCGGCACCGGCCTGTCGCATCGCCCGCGCCACCGCGGCCAGCTCGGGATCCCCCGCCGACAGCGACGGCGTCAACCGGCCGTCCGCCGCCTTGTGCTTGGTGGTACGGCTGGTGGTGAACCCGAGCGCTCCCGCGTCGAGTGCTTCGGTGACCAACTCGGTGATGCGGTCGAGCTCCTCGGCTGTCGGCACTTCAGCGTGGTCAGCGCCGCGCTCGCCCATTACAAAGAACCGCAGCGCTCCGTGGGGCAACTGGCTGCCGATGTCCATCACCCGGGGAGTCGCTGCGAGCGCATCGAGATACTCCGGGTAGCTGGTCCAACGGAAATCGATGCCTTCCGCGAGCACCGTGCCGGGAATGTCCTCCACTCCCTCCATCAGGTTGATGAGGTAGTCCTCGGTGCCGGGTAGCACCGGAGCGAAGCCGACGCCGCAGTTGCCGAAGATGGCGGTGGTCACCCCGTGCCACGACGACGGCGTCATCTCGGGATCCCAGGTGGCCTGCCCGTCGTAGTGAGTGTGAATGTCCACCCAGCCCGGCAGCACAAGGTGCCCGTCGGCGTCGATCTCGCGGCGACCCCGGCCGGTCACCTCTCCCACTTCGGCCACCAGCCCGTCGTCAATGGCGACATCGGCTGCACGCGGCGGGCCGCCGCTCCCGTCAACGACAGTCCCGTTGCGGATCACGACATCAGCCATGTGTGCGAGCGTACCGAGTGGCACCGAACCGGAACCGAGGTCGCACAGCAGACCGGAATGCCCGGTGCTGCGTCACCTCTCGCCGTCTGCCGCCCAATCCGCTGGCGGCATGCGCTCGTCACGGCGGCGGCCGATCAGAAAGCCCGTTCCCCACGACAGGTGCATGACGGTGAAGGCCACCGCTGCCCGCACGTGATCACCGACGGAGGGAAGGCGCTGACGGAGCCGGGCTGCGGCCAGCGCACACGCACCGAGATATGTGGCCGGCACGATTCCGCCGCGCGGGCGACCGCGCGCCAGCTCGAATGCAGACACCGCCAAGCCGACGACCAATGCAGGCGCTGCGAGCTGCCGCAGCCGCATCGAGCGTGGGTGGCGGTTGATCACCACACGTTTCCAAGCGCCGTACTCGAAGTACTGGCGCGCCAAACCAGCCCAGGTCGACCGGGGCTGGTACTCCACGACCAAGCTCGGGTCCAGCCACACCACGTGACCCTGCTCGCGCAGGCGCCAATTCAGCTCGTAGTCCTGGTTCCGCACCAACGACTCGTCGAATCCGCCCACAGAAGCGAGCACGGCAGCGTCGAACACGCCCAGGTACACCGTGTCGACGGGTCCTTCATCGCTCCCGTGCCGGAAGGCGGCCGGACCGCCCCCGAATGGCGACGACAGTGCTGCGGCAATCACCCGGCTCAAGTCACCCTGGCCCACCGGCCGTTGCACGCCGCCGACATTCGCCGCGCCAGTGCGCCGCAACGTTGCGACGGCTCGCTCCACATAGTCGGCTGGGAGTCTGGCCTGGGCGTCGACTCGCACAATGATCTCGCCGGCAGCAGCACCGATCGCCAGATTGAGACCCGACGACGTGGTGCCCGCCGGGTTCTGGATCACCTGCAACGGCCGCGTGCCGTGGGCCGCCGCAGCGACACTGCTGGTGTCGTCGGCGCTCGGTGCAACCGACACGATCACGTCGAGCTTTCCTCGATAGGTCTGGGCACTCACCGCGTCGAGGCATCCGGGCAGTTCAGCGGCGCAGTTGCGCGCCGGAATCACCACCGAGACCAGGGGCAGGTCGCCGCTGCTGCTCACCGGGCGTTGCGGCGAGCCATGACCACGAGGCTCTTCGCCATGATCTCCCAGTCGAGCACCGGCGACCAGTTGACGACGTACTGCAGGTCGTGACCGAGCTTGTAGCCGGGGTCGGTCTGGTAGTGGCCCTGCGTCTGCGCGAGCCCCGTGATGCCAGGCGGCACATCGTGGCGCCTGCCGTACCCAGCGATCTCGCGCTCGAGCCGGGCGACGAATTGCGGTCGTTCGGGCCGGGGTCCCACCAGCGACATCGCACCGGTCAGCACATTCCACAGCTGCGGCAACTCATCGAGCCGGCTGTGGCGCAGCCAACCCATGCCGCTCACCACCCGGGGATCATCCGAGGCAGCCAGCACAGGGCCGTTGGCCTCGGCATCGCGCGTCATCGTGCGGAACTTCAGCAGCACGAACGGCGCGCCGCTGCGCCCCACACGTTCCTGCCGGTACAGCACGCCGCGGCCGCCCACGATCCTGACGTAGATGGCAACGGCGGCAGTGAGGGGCAGCGCAAACGGGGCGAGCAGCACCAGGTACGCCAGATCCAACAGCCGCTTGAAGCGCAGGCGGCACACCGGCAGCGCATGGTTTCGGAGCGCTACGAACGGCATTCCCCCGATCTGCCGACTGCGCTGCAGGCCGAGCAGTGTGTCCGCCGGTGTGATGCGCCGGAAGACGCCGACATTGCGGAGCTCCAGTTCGCCGAGCGGCTCGGGATAGATGCTCTCCAACGGCTCGCCCGACAGGAGCAGCAGCTCGGTGACCTCGAGGCGATCTGCTTCACCGATGACCAGTGCAGGATCGGTCAGGCTGCCCGCGACCACTGCGTCGGCCTCGGCGTCAGCGAGGTGCTCGGCAGCGGACTCGATGTCAGCAGCCGAACCCACCAGCAGCATGCGGGGCTTGCCGTACCGAAGCAGGCGCACGCGACGCGCACCCCAGCGGTTGAACGAGATCAGCACGGCACCCGCCACGGCGAGCACCACCAGGTTGCCCCTCGGCATCAGGTAGCGACCCGTCAGCAACGTGACCGTGGCGTCGCCGCCCACCGCCATGAATGTCAGGAGCATGGCGCGTGGCAGCCATGGCCGATGCCCCAACCGTTGCTCGAATTCGTAGAGCCCGCCGAAGTAATAGACGGTCATGTGCAACAAGGTGGCCACTCCGAAGCCGATCAGGTAGTGCATCCGCGGGTATGTCGGCCAGTCGAGCCCGAAGCGCACCACTGTGATGGCCGCCATCAAGGCGAACAACGTCACGGCGTCGACGACGTAGAGGAACCGGAAGCCTCGCCGGCCCGATGGCACCGCGGGTGAGTTCGCGGCTTCGCCAGCCCGCTCAGCCTGTTCGGCGATGTTCGGTGTGGTGTCCGGCAGTCGATGCCGCTCTTGGACCACCATCGGGCCGATACTACGCTGCGCCCCTCCCGACGGTGGGTGCGACGATCGGCATCGCAGCGATCAGAATCGGACGATCGAAAACAACGGATCCTTCATGCGCACTCCAGGATGCCTCGCTCGGCTGCGTTCGGGCTGGACCGCCGTGGCCCTCATCTGTCTCGGCGTGCTGCTGCTGTGGGCGCCGGACCTCAACTTGCCGCTCGGCAACAGCGACGACGGCCGCATCTTCGGCCGCGCGGGCATCCAGGCACGCAACTTCTGGGACCTCGGGCCGCTCGACTCCAGCCTGGGCGCCCGGACCGACCCGTTCATCAGGGCCGAATTCGAGGTGCCGCCCAGGGCCGAGCCGCCCCCCGAGGCAGTCACCTACGCGCATCACCCGCCCCTGAAGCAGTTCCTGACCATCGTCTCGGTGGGCGCCCTGGGCGACAGCCCCCAGGCGGTGCGCATCACCGATTTCCTGCTCGGTGCCGCGACCGTGGCATTCATGGCCGCGCTGCTGCGCGCCGTGGGCATGCGCTGGGGGCCGACGCTGCTCGCGCTGCTGGTGATGGTGAGCACGGGCTTCTTCTACGTGTACGCCCGCATGGGCATCAGCTTCTCGATGCTGCTGGCGCTCACCGCAGCCATCGCGTGGCTGCGCCAGGTCGAGCGGCCACCCCGATGGACGCTCGTGGGCGCCGGCGCGCTGGCTGCCCTCACGGCAATGCACTCCTGGATCGCCATTGCGTCGCTGGGCCTGCTGCTGCCGTGGCTGTTCTGGGGCACGCTGCAACGGCGACGTTCCCGAAGCGACGCCGGCGCCGTCGACCTGTCAACCCCAGGCGTGGCCGGGTGGCTGCGCCGGGGATGGTCATCGGCATTGACTGCGGTGACGGTCGGTGCCCTGCTGGGAGGTCTGCTGACCGCCGGCTGGCTGCTGAACGCAACCGACATCTCAGAGCTCAGCGAGCGGGTCGCCTTCAGAACCGGCAAGGACGTCTCGACGGCAGCCGAACAGGCCCAGTTCACCTTCGGCGAATTCCTCCAGCGCCAATGGACGTTCGCGGGTCACGAACTGCTGACATCGTGGTGGCTGCGCCTGCTGTTCCTCCCAGCGCTCATCGCCGGCCTCATCGACCGGCGAACCCGTGGACCGGTGGTGGTGACGCTGGCTGTGGCCATGTCACTCACGTTCGCGCTGCAACAGGGCGCGTGGATCCATCGCCTGTGGAACTTCCCATGGGTGGCTCCCACATCCATCGGCTTCGCGGCCTTCGCCGACGCGATCCGTCGATTGCTGCAGGGCCCCGCAGCAAAACTCCGAGCGCCGCTGGGAGCAGCCGCGGCGGCAGTGACGCTGGTGACGCTGGCCTTCGTGGTGACAGGCTCGACGCGGGATTTCTATCTCGACAGCCCCGCCGATGCCGGGGCTGTTCTGGAACAGGCACAAGATGATCCGCGAGTCGGCGAAGCGGAATTGGTGTGGTTCACCTCGGGCATCTGGACGCCGCGTTGGATCTCGTACTACCTCGACCTGCCGGTGTGGATGCTCGACGAGTCGGTCCTCGGCCAGGTCGCTGCCACTGACGTGATCCTCGTGCGCAATGACCGGGTGCCCTCCTTCGTGCCCCCCGAATCGATGGCCGCGCCGCTGGCCGCCGGTGAGGACTACACGCTGATCTCGGCGCAGGAACTCGCAAATCGCCAGTGATCGGCGAGCATCTGGCCCAGGTCTCGCTGCGCGCTCCAGCCGAGCTCAGCTTCGGCGCGCCTGCAGTCGGCCCATGACTCGGCGATGTCGCCAGGCCGGCGGCCCACGATCTCGCAGGGGATCTGCCGACCGGTGACAGCCTCGGTCGCGGCCACCAACTCTCGCACCGTGGTGCCGGCCCCGGTACCGAGATTGAACACACGGCTGCGGCGGGTGCCGAGGTCGGCATCGAGCGCCGCCACATGCCCTTCAGCCAAGTCCGTCACGTGGACGAAGTCGCGCACGGCTGTGCCATCGCGAGTCTCGTAGTCATCGCCGAAGATCTGCAACCGGCTGAGGGCACCCAGCGCCACCCGCATGACCGCTGGAACGAGATTCTGGCCAGCAGTGATCGGCTGCTCCCCGATGCGCCCCGAGGGGTGCGCACCTACCGGGTTGAAGTAGCGCAAGATGACGGCCTGCATGGCCGAGGATGCCGCCGTGTCCGCGAGGATGCGCTCGCACATCAGCTTGGTGGTGCCGTACGGGCTCTGGGGTGCAGCAGGCGTCTCCTCGCTGACTGGCAGCTGCTCGGGCGTTCCGTACACGACTGCCGACGAGCTGAAGACGAAGCGATCAATGCCGCGCTCCACCGCGATCTCGGCCAGGCACAGCGTTGAGAGAAGGTTGTTCCGGTAGTACCGCAGCGGATCGGCAAACGACTCCGGAACGCTCTTGTGCGCTGCGAAGTGCACGATCGAATCGAAGTCGTATTCATCGCAGAGCTGTCGGACGGCGGCGCGATCCGTCGCATCGCCTTCGACGACAGCCAGATCCGGCGTCGTCAGCAGGCGGAGCTCGCGAACCGCGCCGCGCCGGGCGTTGGAGAAATCATCCAGTACGACGACATCGCGCCCGGCCGCATGCAGGGCAGCCACCGTGTGGCTCCCGACGTATCCGGCGCCACCGGAGACGAGCGTCGTCATGTGGGCAGTGTGCCACCCTCCCGCGACAGGCGACCGGTATGGTGAATATTCGGTCGGATGGCCGCGGTGGCCCTGCTGCAGATATCGAGGAGCAGACCTTTGGAGCACGTCCGCGAACCGTTCGATGAAGGCCGCCAAGGCGCGGTCAGGACGTTCCGCCGCACCGGCATCTCTGCAGGCAGAACGCGTCGACCGCTGAGCCGGGCGACTTGGCTCGCAGCACTGATGCTGCTGGCAGCGTGCTCGTCCATCACGGTGCCGCCGGAGACGACCGAGGTCGAATCCGCACCGACTGCCACGCCGACGACGGCCGTGACACCGCCCACCACCGCCGCACCGCCCGTTGGGACGGCACCGCCGACGACTGCAGCGCCCGTCACCTCGGTGGCCGTCACGGAGCCCGCTACGTCCACCACGGTCGCCACGCCGCAGTTCACTGCGCCGTTCACCGGCTTGCCGACGCCTACCGAGCTATTGCGGCCCGCCGCAGTCGTGAAGATCGACAATCACCCCCGTGCCTTGCCGCAGTGGGGCCTCAACCATGCCGACGTGGTCTACGAGGAACTCGTCGAGGCCCGGCTCACGCGATTCGCAGCGATCTTCCATTCCACCAATGCCGACGTGGTCGGCCCTGTCCGCTCGGCTCGCACCGGCGACTTTGCACTGCTGTCGAACCTCAACCGTCCCATCTTCGTGAACTCGGGAGCCAACGATTACACCGCGCGAGCCCTCCGCAGGGTCGACGCCATCGCCATCATCGACGGGGCCGCCATCGCCAAGGGCGTGTTCGAACGCTCGCCGGAGAAGAACGCCCCCCACAATCTCGTCACCGACACCGCTCGCATCTATGCAGCGGGTGCAGCCGAGGGCAGGACGCCCCCGAAGTACTTCCGGTTCCGTGCCGAGGGCCAGCCGCTGCCGCGGGGCACGGCGGTCAGCGGTGTGGACGTCGACTACGGGCAGATCAAGGCGTCATACCGCTGGGACGCAGCCGCGGCCGGCTGGGCTCGCACCCAGAACGGCAACGACCACACCGACTTCGACGGCGTTCGAATTGCACCCGAGAACGTCATCGTGCAGTTCGTGCGGTATCGCCAGAGCCCAGCGGACGCTGCCACCCCAGAGCCAGTGCTGACGGGCAGCGGAGAAGCTTGGATCTTCAGCGACGGCATGCTGGTGCGAGGCACCTGGGAGCGCCTGTCGGAGCTCGACGTCACAGTGTTCCGCTCCGACAATGCCCTCATCGTGCCGCTGACACCCGGGCGTACCTGGATCTCGCTGGCCCGCGCAGGAACGGCGGAGATCGTCCCCTGATCCGGTGGGCTCAGCCCGTCGATCAGTCGAACTCGCGGCGAGGCACGTCCGACCACAGTCGCTCGAGGTCGTAGTACTCGCGGCTGGGCTCGTGGAATATGTGCGCCACGAACTCACCGAAGTCGAGCAGTACCCATTGCGCCTCGTCGAGCCCCTCGGTTCGAATCGGCCCGGGACCGCCGGCCGCTTTCACGTGCGCTTCCATCAGCTCGGCGATACGTCGCACGCGTCGCACATTGGGGGCGCTCGCGATGATGAACCAATCGGTGATGGCGAGTACATCGCCCACGTCGAGTGCCACGATGCGCTCGGCAGACATCTCCGCGGCGCCGTCCACTGCGGCTTGCACCAGGGGCGGCACGTCAGCGCATGTGTTGATCGGATCCCGCTGCAGGGCGTGAACCCCGGAAGAAGCCGGGGACGCCTGCGGAACCGATGCCACGTTCACGGAGAATAGAGCCTGCATTCGACGATGTAGCTCATGACGGCGGGCGGCACGAGCTGAACTGCCTGAGGCGGGATCCCCTGGTGGGCGCGATGGGTCAGTAATTCGCGCACGAACGTGGCTGAGGCCTCGATCGGTTCCATCAGCACAGTCTCGGTACGCCAGCCTTCGACATGGATGGGCGGCTCGCCTGGTGGTTGCACAACGGCGAGCGTCACACGCTCAGCGAGCTCGGCGGCCCGATGCCACGTCGTCACGCCGCTCGCCGCGGCGGGACCCATCACCAGCACAGTCTCGGCGCCGGGCTGCGCGAGCTGTGCGACGGTGTCGATGGTGTAGGTCGGCCCGCCTCGCCGGATCTCCAGATCGCTCACGGCCGTGCCAGCGACATCGCGAAAGGCCAGCTGGGCCATGGCGAGCCGGTGATGCGCGGGCGTGACGACCCGCTCGGCTGACTTCTGCCACGGATCGTTCGCCACGACGATGTGGAGCATGTCGATGCCGAGCTGCTCTCGCGCACAGACCGCAGCGGCGACGTGACCGGCGTGAGGAGGGTCGAAGGTGCCCCCGAAGATCGCTTGTCGCGGCGGCACCGCAGCAGTGTAGAGTCACGCCACACATCACTTCTGCAGCGCGCACCGGGGAACCACTGCATCGATCGGCAAGCCTCCGGTGGCGGCTGTTTGCGCGCGTCATGCGCCATGTGCTACTTTTGATCGTCCGCCCAAAGCAGTGCTGCACGAGGTCCGGGTTCTCGGGCCTGGCATCGCATGCGGGCGTACAAGCAAGATCGGTGCCGTCAGCACGTCGGCGCCACGCCTGAGTTGGGGCTCCCCAGTCCTGCGAAGGCGGAACATACCCGGTGCCCCCCACCGGGTGGCATGCCAGGGCGGCATGCAAGCGAATACGAAGAACCGGCTGCCCCCTGCCGGTTGGAGCGAATGTCATGGATTCAGTTGGCCAGTACCTGAACGAGATCGGTGCAGTGGCGCTGCTCACCGCAGAAGACGAGCGGATGCTCTCGCAGCAGATCGAGGCAGGACGCGATGCCCGGACGCGCCTCGACAGCGACGAGGATCTGTCGGTAGCCGAGCGGCGCGAACTGCGCAAGGCCGTGCAGACCGCTGCGGCCGCGCGCGACCGCTTCATCCGGGCGAACCTCCGTCTGGTCGTGTCGATCGCACGCCGCTACCCGCTGCCTCCCACGCTGGAACTGCTCGACCTGATCCAGGAAGGCAACCTCGGCCTCGAGCATGCGGTCGAGAAGTTCGACTGGCGGCGCGGCTTCAAGTTCTCCACCTACGCCACGTTCTGGATCCGGCAGTCGATCGGGCGCGCACTCGATCAGAAGGGCAGCCTCATCCGCCTGCCTTCGGACCGCTCTGCCACGTTGCGAGCCGCGCTGCGGCACAACGGGGGCGACAGCGACTCGCTCGACGACGAGAACGCATGGCTGCAGCGGATCAGCACGCCCACCTCGCTCGACAAGACCGTCGGCGACGACGGCGACAGCGCGCTCATCGACCTGATCGGCGACGATGCGCCCGGCCCGGAGCACTACGCCATCGAGTCGGCCCGCAAGACCATGGTGCACTCCATGCTCGGCCGCCTCGACCCGCGGGCCCAGTACGCCGTCAAGCGGCGCAACGGTCTCATCGACGGCGAACAGCGCAGCTACCGCGAGATCGGCGAAGAGCTGGGTGTGACGGCCGAGGCGGCACGCCGCCTGGTCAAGCGCGCCGTCGATGAGCTGCAGAGCCTCGCCGCCGACGGCGAGTTCGTAGACATCGATGCCGACGCAGACGCTGTCTGACGACGCAGCCTCACCATCCGGCGCGCCCAGCCCCGCCGGACCTCCCGAGCACGCTGCGGACTGGCATCCCGGCTCATGGGCTGACCGGTCCGCCGGTCAGCAGCCCGAATGGCCCGACGCTGACGCGCTGGATGCATCGCTGGCCGAGCTGCGCCGGCGTCCGCCGCTGGTGTTTGCAGGCGAGGCCAGGCGGCTGACCGAGCTGCTCGGGCACGTCTGCGCCGGCAAGGCTTTTGTACTGCAAGCCGGCGATTGCGCTGAGTCGTTCGAGCTTTCGACCGCAGATCAGATCCGCGACCGCCTCAAGGTGATCCTGCAGATGGCCGTGGTGATGCAATACTCCGCCGGGCTGCCCATCGTGAAGGTGGGTCGGATCGCCGGTCAGTTCGCCAAGCCGCGCAGCTCGGCCACCGAGACCCGCGACGGCCAGACACTGCCCATCTTCCGCGGCCACATCGTCAACGACATCGCTTTCGAACCCGAGGCCCGCACACCCGACCCGTCCCGCCTGCTGGAGGCATACAGCACATCGGCGGCAACGCTCAACTTGCTGCGGGCGTTCACACGGGGCGGCTACGCCGACCTGCGGCAGGTGCACGACTGGAATCAGGAGTTCGTGGCCTCCAGCCCGGCTGGCCAGCGCTACGAGGTGCTGGCCAGCGGAATCGATGCGGCCCTGCGGTTCATGAACGCCTGCGGGCTCGACACCGACGACAGCGCCATGCGTCAGGTGGAGCTCTACACCAGCCACGAGGCGCTGCTGCTGGGCTACGAAGAAGCGTTGACGCGTACCGACAGCATCACCGGCGATTGGTACGACTGCTCGGCACACATGCTGTGGGTCGGTGAGCGCACCCGCGAGCTCGATGGGGCCCACGTGGAGTTCTTGCGGGGTGTGCACAATCCGATCGGGGCGAAGCTGGGCCCCACCGCCACACCCGACGAGGCGCTGGCACTGTGCGAAACGCTGAACCCGAACCGGATCCCCGGGCGGCTGACCCTGATCAGCCGTACGGGAGCCGGCAACGTCGTGGAGTGCTTCGAACCCATCCTGCGAGCAGTCACCGACGCCGGCCACCCGGTGGTATGGCAGTGCGACCCCATGCACGGCAATACCTTCAGCACCGAAGACGGGGTCAAGACCCGCCATTTCGACGCCATCCTGGCCGAGATCCGCCAGTATTTTGCCGCTCACGCTGCCGCTGGCACCTGGCCCGGCGGCATTCATCTCGAGATCACCGGCGACGCGGTCACCGAATGCATCGGCGGCAGCGACGAACTGGCTCAGCACCAGCTCGGCGACCGCTACGAGACCATGTGCGACCCGCGCCTCAACGGCCGCCAATCACTCGATTTGGCCTTCCTGGCCTCCGACCTGCTCGCGTCGGCCAGAAACGGCGCCGGCTAAGCCCGCCGGCTAGGCGAGGTTGTCGACGAAGCCTTCGAGCTGACGCAGGTTGCGACACTCGAAGACGCCGTCGGTATAGGTCGAGTACTCGGTGATCACCGAGTCGCCGGTGTCCCAATACGACCGGGGCTCTGGGTTCAGCCAGAACACCGAACGGGCCCGCTTCTGGCACTCCTTGAGCACCCACGCGTTCGTCGAGTGGTAGTTGTTGCGGGCGTCGCCCAGAAACATCATGGTCGACTTGGCGTTGACATCCTTGCCGAAGCTCTCCCAGAACACGCCAAAGGCATGGCCGTAGTCGGAATGGCCGTCGACCCAGACGACATCGGCTTCGGTGTTCACCCGGTGCACCGCATTGGTGATGTCTTCCTCGTTCTGGAACATGTGGGTGACTTCGTCGATGCCGTCGATGAAGACAAACGAGCGCACCTTGGAGAACTGGTTCTGCAGCGCATACACCAAGTGCAGCGTGAACCGGGCAAATGCTGCCACTGAGCCCGAGATGTCGGCCACCACAATGAGCTCGGGCTTGTTCGGCCGGGGATGGCGGAAGCGCGGCTCCGCGGGCACGCCGCCGTAGCTGAGCGAACGCCGCACTGTGGCCCGGAAGTCGAGGGGGCCGCGCCGCTTGTGCTTCCGCTTGCGCGCCAGGCGCGCTGCCAGCTTGCGGGTCAGCGGCTGGATGGCCTTGCGGATGTTCGCCATCTCCTCACGACTGGCGTGCATGAAGTCGACATCTTCAGGCAATGGCTTCCGCAGCGTCTTGGCCATTGCCTCGACGCCCCGGTCCGCCACGAGGCGACGCCGGATCTCCGCTTCGATCTCGCGCTTGAGCTGCTCGATGCGGTTCTCGAACTCCTCGCGCTCGAGCCGTTCCGCCAGCGGAGTCATCTCGCCGTCGTAGCGCTGCGAGGATTCCTCGATCAGCCGATCGAGCATCCCGTCCAGATCGAGGTTGCGCAGCGTGCGGTACAGGTAGTAGGTACCGCCCACCGGCCGGCCCGGCTCCATGCCCGCAAACTGCGTCACCGCAGCCCGGGCCATGGCCGCCATCATCGCCTCATCGGCGTTCAGCAGCGCCCGGAAGAGCATCTCGGCGATCTCCTCGGGTGACATGTCCTGCCCGCCGCCGCGACCGCCCATGCCCTGCATCTGCTGGGACATCCACTCTTCGAGATTGTCGGGATCGAACTCCCCGTTGCCTTCTTCGTCGCCGACGTTGTATTCCGGCCCGCGCAGCGAGAAGTACACCTCGAAGACCGTCTCGAATGCCCGCCAGTGCTGCTCGTTCTTGACGAGCGTGGCCGCAAGCGCGTACTTGAAGGCGTCGCGGTCTTCGATGGGAATGTGCTTGACGGCCTCCATGGCGTCGAGGTTCTCCGTCAACGAGACCGGCAGGCCGGCGTTGCGCAGCTCTCCGACGAAGCCGCTCAGCAGATCCAACATGGCCAGTCTCCGTCCCCTTCGAGCGCTGTCTAGGCCTCGACCGTCAGCTCTTTGGCGGCCTTCTCGATATCAGACTGGTACTTGAGCAGGATGTGCAGCGTTTCCTTTGCCTGCTCGACATCGATGTTCTCGATGCCCAGCAGCACCAAAGTGCGGGCCCAGTCCAAGGTCTCCGACACCGACGGGGCCTTCTTCAGCTCGAGCTGGCGGATGGAGCGCACCACACGTGCGATCTGCTCGGCCAAGTTCTCGCTGATGCCGGCGACCTTGGTGAGGACGATCTGCTTCTCGCGTTCGAGGTCGGGATAGTCGATGTGCAGGAACAGGCAGCGCCGCTTGAGTGCCTCGGACAGCTCGCGAGTGTTGTTGGACGTCAGGAACACCAGCGGGATCTGGCTGGCAATGATCGTGCCGAGCTCGGGAATCGAGACTTGGTAGTCCGACAGGATCTCGAGCAGCAAGGCCTCGGTCTCGATCTCGACCCGGTCCACCTCGTCGATCAGCAGGACCACCTTGTCTTCGGCGCTGATGGCCTCGAGCAGCGGACGGGTGAGCAGGAATTCGTCCTGGAAGATGTCGTCCTGCAGCTCCACCCAGTCCTCGTGCTCGGCGTCGACGCCCCGGTCGGCCTGGATGCGCAAGAGCTGCTTCTTGTAGTTCCACTCGTACAGCGCCTTGGCCTCGTCGAGCCCCTCGTAGCACTGGAGACGGATGAGCCGGGCGCCGCTCATCGCTGCCACTGACTTGGCCAGCTCGGTCTTGCCGGTGCCTGCCGGTCCTTCGATGAGGACTGGCTTGCCGAGACGCTCAGCCAGGAACACCACGCTGGCGATGCCGTCGTCGGCGAGGTATTCGACTTTCGCCAAGCCTTCACGGACACCCGAGAGGTCTCCGAACATTGTCTCGTTCATTCTGGGTGTCTCCCCTGTGGGTGTCAGAGTGGGTGCCGGGCCGCCGGCACTGCGTCGCCGGGCAACTGGACCGGTCAGACAGTGTGGCAGCCGCGGCCACCTTCGGCACGGCTACCCCCGTGTATGACCCGTTCCGGTCACCACGAACTTGGTGGTCGTGAGCTGTTCGAGGCCCATGGGGCCACGGGCATGCAGCTTTTGGGTGCTGATTCCGATCTCGGCGCCGAATCCGAATTCCTCGCCGTCCACAAAGCGTGTAGAGGCGTTGACGAGCACAGCAGCGGCATCCACCCGGCGGGTGAATTCCTGGGCGGCGGCCAGATCACCGGTCACGATGGCCTCGCTGTGGCCCGTGCCGTGCTGATTGACGTGGTCGATGGCAGTGTCGAGGTCATCGACGACCGCAACGCTCATCTTGAGCGCGAGGAACTCTGTCGAAAAGTCGTCTGGGCTGGCCGGTCCGATCTGGGGTGAGATGGCCTGCGCAGCCGCGTCGCCCACGAGCTCCACGCCGGCCAAGTCGCCGACGATGCGCGGCAGGAAGGTGTCAGCCACGTCGCGATGCACCAGGAGTGACTCTGCTGCGTTGCACACCGAGGGGCGGCTGAGCTTCGCGTTGGCGACGATGTTGGCCGCCATGTCCAGATCTGCCGCCGTGTCGACATACACATGGCAATTGCCGTCGCCATCGATGACGTAGGGCACAGTGGCATTGGCGAGCACGGAGGCGATGAGCGCCGAGCCGCCCCGGGGGATGAGACAGTCGATGTGATCGCGCAGCCGCATGAACTCGGTGGCGGCGCTGTGGCGCGTATCGGTGACCAGCACCAGCGCGTCTGCGGGCAAGCCCGCTTTGACCAGGCCCTCGCGCAGCGCTTCGGCGATCGCCATGTTGGAGTTCAGCGCAGCCCCCGAGCCCCGCAGGAACGCTGTGTTGCCCGACTTCAGGCACAGCCCGAAAGCGTCTGAGGTCACGTTGGGCCGACTCTCATAGATGATCGCCACCACGCCGAGCGGCACCCGGACCCGCTCCACTGCCAGACCGTTCGGCCGCACCCACCCGTCGACCACCTGGCCGACCGGGTCGGCGAGGGCCGCCACGTTGCGCAGGCCTGCCGCCATGGCCGAGATGCGGCCATGGTCGAGCCGAAGCCGGTCGATGAGCGTCGCCGAGGTGCCGGCAGCTTCAGCGTTGGCCACGTCGTCGCGGTTGGCCGCGAGCACGGTGTCGCTTGCCTCTTGCAGGAGATCTGCGGCCGACAGCAGGGCCTCGTCTCGTACGGCACCGGGCGCTTGTGCCAGAACGGTCGCCGCGGCCTTCGCACGCTCACCGAGAGCGATCATCTCCACGTCAGGCACCCGTGCAGGCTAGTGGCGTCACCCCAGAACGACGAGATCGTCGCGGTGCACAACCAATGGGTGCAAGCCTTCGGGCAATTGGTCGCTGCGCAGGCCCGCTGTGGCTCGCAGGCCCTCAGCGTCAATGGCCGCGAGGCCCTTGGCGAAGGTCTCCCCTTGCGGGTCGACGATGTCCACGGCTTCGCCGGCGGCGAAGGAGCCCTCGTGCCCGACGACGCCGGCTGCGAGCAGCGATTTTCCGCCTGCAGACACGGCGCGACGGGCGCCGTCGTCGACGGTCACCGATCCTCTCGCCGCGACGGCAAATCCGATCCAGAGCTTGCGAGCAGAGACTCGTGCATCTCGTGCCGGCACGGTGGTGCCGACACCGGGCCGGGCCGCGGCGGCGTCGGCGACCACGTCGGGGCGCCGGGCGGAGGCGATCACCGTGCGCACACCGCTCCACGAAGCCATCCGGGCCGCTGCCAGCTTTGAGGCCATGCCGCCGCTGCCGACCGCATTAGCGGAGCCCGCTGCTGCCTGCAGCGACGGGCTCACCTCCAAGATCTCCGAGATGAGCGAGGCTTCTGGGTTGATGTTCGGGTCGGCAGTGAGGACACCTGGCATGTCGGTCAACAGGATCAGTACATCGGCGCGCACCAGGTTGGCGACGAGGGCGGCAATCCGATCGTTGTCGCCATAGCGGATGGCGTCATCGGCGATCGCGTCGTTCTCGTTGACGACCGGCACGACTCCGAGATCGAGCAGGTGATGGAACGTAGCTCGGGCGTGCAGGTACTGGTCTCGGTCACGGAAGTCGTGCGGGGCGATGAGCACTTGGCCGACCACCATCCCCTCGGCGGCGAACAGCTCCCGATAGGAGGCCATGAGGTCGATCTGGCCGACGGCTGACAGCGCTTGGAGCCGTTCCGGTTCGGTGGGCCGCTCGACGTCCAACCGCTGCACGCCTGCAGTGATCGCACCGGAGGTGACCACGATCACTTCGTGACCGGCTGCGCGCACGACAGCGACATCCGATGCCAGCTTCGCGACGGCATCAAGATCGACGCGCCCGTCCGACGTGGTGATGGACGACGTCCCGATCTTGGCAATCAGCCGCAGTGAGCCAGGCATCGACGTCAATCCTGCCGTCTCGCGGTTCTCAACACAGTCACCCGAGTCATGTGTCTGGCTCGTACGTGAATTCGAACTCGCCGATGCGCACCAAGTCACCCGACTGGGCGCCGTTGCGAGCCAAGGCCCGTGACACGCCGAGCTGCTCCAAGCGCCGCTGCGCCCACGCCAGCGCGGCAGGATCGGTGAGATCCGACAGAGCGACGGCGCGGCGGGCTTGACGGCCCTCAATCTCGAAAACCCCGTCTGCGAGGCGCAGCACCGTGACGCCGGTGGGTTCGGGGCGATGGACGACATATTGGGCAGGAGCCTCGTCGGCTTGCCTGGCTTCGGACACCAGATCCCGTAGCTGACCCAGGACCGGCGCCACGCCTTCGCCGGTCACAGCGCTGAGCCGCGGTCCGTCCCAGGCGAGGTGGGCTACGTCGGCCTTGGTGCCCACCACCAGGCGACGCCGCGCTGCGAGCGCGGGGTCGTGAAGCTCGAGTTCGCCGAGCAGCACATCCACCTGTTCATGGGGATCACGATCTGCGACTTCCGCCAAGTCAGCCATGATGAGCAGCACCCGGGCTCGCTCGACATGCCGCAGGAACTGGTGCCCGAGGCCCTTGCCTTGAGCGGCACCTTCGATCAGTCCGGGCACATCTGCAATCACCATCTCGAAGCTGTCGGCGTCGATTCCCGAGCCGTCGTCGAGCCGCACCACTCCGAGACTGGGCGTGAGCGTCGTGAAGGGATAGGAAGCGACCTTCGGCCGCGCCGCCGACACGGCGCTGATGAAGGTGCTCTTGCCTGCGTTCGGAAATCCCACCAGTGCGACATCGGCCATCAGCTTCAGCTCGAGGCCGAGCCAACGCTCCTCTCCGGGCTCGGACTGCTCGGCGAAATGAGGCGCGCGCATCCGATTCGAAGCAAAACGGACATTGCCCCGGCCGCCGCGCCCGCCCTGCGCCGCCAGCCAACGATCGCCGGCATGCACGAGGTCGGCCAAGACCGCGCCGTCACGGTCGCGCACGATGGTGCCTTCGGGCACTCGCACTAGCTCGTCGACACCGTTGCGGCCATGCCGTTTGCGCCCCTGGCCATGGCCGCCGTCGGTGGCGCGCCGGAACGGGAAGTCGCGGAACGCCAGCAGCGATGCCACGTTGCGGTCGGCCACCACCCACACATCGCCGCCGTGCCCGCCGTCGCCGCCATCGGGGCCGCCGCGCGGCACATGAGACTCGCGACGGAAGGACACGCAGCCCGCCCCGCCGTCACCGCCCTTCGCGTGCAGCTGGCACTCGTCGACAAAGTCGCTCATCAGCGTCCTCGCAGACGCTTGCAGGTCTCGGGATGAAGTGCGGGCGAACTACGACGGCACGACGTCAACGAGCCGGCGCCCGCGGCGGAAGCCGAAACGCACGACGCCGGGAGCTGTCGCGAACAGCGTGTCGTCCTTGCCGCGGCCCACATTCCGCCCCGGATGGAACTTGGTGCCCCGCTGGCGCACGATGATGCCGCCGGCGTCGATGGTCTGTCCCGAATAGACCTTGACCCCAAGGCGCTTTGCCACAGAGTCGCGCCCGTTGCGAGTGGAGCCTCCGCCCTTGGTCTTCGACATGGTGCTGTCCTTTGGTGTCCGGTCTCGCGTGCCTGCCGGGATGCCCCTACGCGGTGGCGATGTGGGTGATCTCGACCGTGCTGTAGCGCTGCCGGTGTCCCCACCTGCGCCGGTTGGTGGTGGCGTTCTTGTAGGTGAAGCCGTCGATCTTGGGCCCCTTGACCTCGCCGACCACCCGGCCGGTCACCGAGGCTCCGACCAACTCGTCGGGCGTCGCCAGCACTGCGCCGTCATCCACCACCAGAACCGGCGTGAAGGTGACCTCTTCGCCGGGCGGCACCGCGAGCAGCTCAATGTCGAGCCGCTGGCCGGCCTCGACGCGGCGCTGCTTGCCGCCGGTAGCGATGACTGCGTACATCGGTTGGAGAGGATACCGATGAGGCCGCTGGATCGGCGAGTGGTTTTTGGAGGCTCAGCCTCTGGTCCTCAGGCAAACAGCGATTCGCGCAGCTGGATACCGCGTCCCTCGCACACATCGCACGGGTCCGACATCGACTCCAGCAACCCCTCACCGGTGCGCATCCGGGTCATCTGCACAATGCCCATATCCGAAATCGGTTCGGTGGCCGTACGGGTCTTGTCGCGGGCGAGCGCCTCGTTCAGCGTCGACATGAGCTTTTCCCGCTGCTGCTTGTCGTCCATGTCCACGAAATCGATGATGATGATCCCGCCGATGTCCCGCAGCCGCAGCTGCTTCGCAATCTCGGTAGCGGCCTCCAGGTTGTTCTGGAACAGCGTCTCGTTCAGGCTGGACTTGCCCACGTTGCGCCCTGTGTTGACGTCGATCACCGTCAACGCTTCGGTGTGCTCGATGATGAGCGATCCGCCCGACGGCAGCCAGACCTTGCGGTCGGTGGCCTTGCCCACCTGCTCAGCCACGTGCACCCGCTCGAACAGCGGCAAACGTTCAGCGACCGGGTCGTAGTACCGGATGCGGTCCACCAGCGGTGCCGCCACCGCCTGCATGTAGCCCTTGACCTGTTCGAACAGCGCCGGGTCATCGATCACCACTTCACGGAAATCGGCGGTGAACTGCTCCCGGATGATGCGCACGGCCAACTCGGGCTCCCGGAACAGCAGCACAGGCGCATCGGAGCGTTCCGCCAGTTCGGAGATCTTGGTCCACTGCTGCGTGAGCCGTTCGATGTCGCGGCGGATTTCGGCCGCAGTGACGTTCTCGGCAGCCGTCCGCAGGATGACACCGAAGCCATCGGGGATTTCCTTGGCCAGCAGGCTGCGCAGACGGCGCCGCTCGCGGCTGGGCAGGCGGCGCGAGATGCCCATCACGCTGCTGTTCGGAATGAGCACCACGAAGCGGCCCGGCAGCGACACCTCCGTGGTCAGGCGAGCGCCCTTGTGGCCGATCGGGTTCTTGATGACCTGACACATGACCGTCTGGCCATTCTTGATCAGCTCGCCGATCGCGGGTCCCGCCACGGAACGCCCCCGGCGCCCGCCGGCCCGCTTGCGCTCCGATCCGTTGTCGTCATCGCTCTCGTCGGACGCAACGGTCAGATCGCCTCGATAGAGCACGGCCTGCTTGGGCGTGCCGATATCGACGAACGCCGCCTCCATGCCCGGAAGCACACGCCGCACCCGACCGAGATAGAGGTTCCCGTAAATCTCGGAGACGTCGTCGGAAGGACGGCTCACGTAGTACTCGATCAGCGATCGGCCTTCGAGCACGGCGATGTGCGTCGCTCCCTCGGAGACATGAACGCACATCCGGTAGCGGCCCAGCGGCTTGCCGTTGCGGTACTTGCCGCGGCGCTCAGTGAGCTGGTCGTCGTCGAGCTCCAGCGGCCGCTGGTCGGCCAGGATGGCTTCGACAGGCGCATGGGAGCCATTGCGAGTCTCCGCGGTGCTCGTAGCGGCCTCGCTGGATCGGCCTCGTCCGCCGCGTCCCCGACCGCCCCGCCTGCGACGGCGGCGCCCACCGGAACCCTCGCTATCAGATGCTTGCTGAGACGGCGCCGGGCGGCTGTCGCCGATCTGGGGCTTGCGAGCCGGCGGCGGCACCGGCGGCACCGGCGGCTTCGCAGACTCAGGTTCGGCTTGAGGCGGATCGGCCTTCGACTTCTGCTCGGGTTCAGCTCCGGCTTTGGGCTTGGCCTTGGATGCAGACTTCGCCTTGGTCTTGGGCTTTGCCTTGGATTCTGGTTTGTCCTCGGTGGGTTCGTTCTGCGTGGGGGGCACGACCAGTCGTCGTTTGCGCACGGCAGGTGTTGTGTCGTTCAGTGTTGATTCATCCACTGATGGGTTCCTTGTGTCTCTGGGCGCATACGGCGGGCACGGCCGGTTCGGCTCGTCCCGCGGCGCCACTCGTCCATTGATGTGTTCTCCGGGCTATGCCCATCTCGAGTGCCGGCGCGAGCGCCGGCACCAGTTCGCTAGGGCGCACCACCCGGGGCGTAGCTGACAGCTCGGCACTCAGCACCGCCCCTCGATCCGAGCATCCGACCACCTGCAGCACCTCAACGCTGGGTCGAATATCCGAACTCACGGTCTCGCCTTTGTGCACCCGTTCAGTTACGACGGTACCGGCGGCAAGGAGGTCTGCAACCGCTTTCGCTGCTGCGGCCGCATCGAGGCCCACGATCTCGAACTGCCAGCCGCACGAATGAACCGCCGCTTGCAGCGACGGCCCGCGTCCGTCGACCAACGTCGCAGATGACACCTCCATGCCTACCGGCAGTGCCTCGCTGAGTGCCCCAGCAATGCTGCAGTAGCTCGGGCCAGCCGACTGCAGCCCGTGCTCGCAGGGTGCATGAGTGCCGCTCCGGCAGACAATCACAGGACTCGCTGCATGTCTGGCATCTGGTTCTGCAGCTCCCCCGTCGCGCACCGCGTCTGCAACGAGCGGCAGCTCCACGAATTCGGCCTCCGACTCGTACCCGGTGGGCAGCGCCAGTCCGAAGCTCAGCTTCATCCGAGGCGAGAAGCCCTGGCTGTAGGCCACCGGCAACCCCACCTTGCGCACGGCACGCTCGGTGACGCGCGCCACGTCGCGGTGGCCGATGAACCGGATCTTGCCGACCTTGGAAAAGCGGACGCGCAGCCTCAACGACATCTCCCACCCACGAGGGTGGGAGCGGCACTGCGGCTCGGCACCAGCGCCAGGGCCCGGCGCATCATGCGCCACCCCCGCTCGGTGCGCCTGCGCCCGCCATCTGGCGGGGACGCAGCTCGACCGGCACGAGATGGCCGGTCGCGAGATCCTGTCCCGTCCCCTGACTGCCGCCATTGGGGGCGACAGGGGACGCAACCATGTGCTCGATCCCATATTCAGTACAGGCCCCGCAGTCGTAGCACGGGGTCCATCGGCAGTCAGGCAGGCCATGCCCGGCCAGGGCGTCCTGCCAGTCGTGCCAGAGAAAGTCGCGGTGCAGCCCGGCGCCGATGTGGTCCCAGGGCAGCACCTCGTGCTCGCCTCGGTGGCGATACACGTACCAGTCGAGGCTGAGGCCGCACGCTGCCATCGCCTCTTCCCATAAGGCCAAGTCGAAGCGCTCGCTCCACTCCTGGAACGTGCCGCCCTTGCGCCAGACGTATTCGATGACCGCCCCGACGCGGCGATCACCCCGGCTGGCGATGCCCTCGGCAGTCGACGCGGCCGGGTCGTGCCACTTCAGCTGCACTCGCCGATTGCGGCCCAGCGCCGAGCGCACCAACCGCACCTTGCGCGCCAGCTCTTCGGGCGGGTTCTGCCCGAACCACTGGAACGGCGTATGCGGTTTGGGCACGAAGCCCCCCAGCGACACCGTCACCGATGCGCGCTTGGTGTATTCCTGCCCGATCTGGGTGCAGGCAGCGGCCAAGTGGGCGATGGCCTCGGTGTCGGGATCCATCTCCGAAGGCAGGCCCGTGAGGAAGTACAGCTTCATGCGATGCCAGCCCTGGCTGTAAGCCGAGCGCACCGCCCCGTACAGGTCTTCTTCGGTGATGAGCTTGTTGATGATCTGGCGCAGCCGCCACGAACCGGCCTCTGGGGCGAAGGTGAGCCCCGTGCGGCGGGCGCGTGACACTTGGGCTGCCACATCGACGGTAAACGCATCGACGCGCATGCTGGGCAGCGAAACGCTGATCCGGTTGGCATCAGCGCCGGCTGTGTTGCTAGCGCCGGCTGTGAGGTTGCCGCCCGTGACCGTGTCGCGCACGAGCTCGGCGATCCCGCTGTAATCGGCCGTGGACAGCGACGTCAAGCTGACTTCGTCGTAGCCGCTGCGCGCGAGGCCTGAAGTCACCATCTCGCGGACCTGGGCAGCAGGGCGCTCACGAACCGGACGGGTGATCATTCCCGCCTGGCAGAAGCGGCAGCCCCGGGTGCATCCCCGGAACACCTCGACCGAGAGCCGGTCATGGACGACCTCGGTCACCGGCACGAGCTGCCGCCGCGGATACGGCCACTCGGCAAGATCAGCCACCGTGCGCTTGGAGACCAGCGCCGGCACGTCCGGGTACTTCGGCGTGACGGCGGCGAGTGCAGGCCCGTCGTAGGCAACGTCGTACATCGCCGGCACATACACACCCTCGATGCCCGCGAGATCTCGCAGGATCGTGGAGCGCGTGCCCGGCCGCTTGCCGGTTCGCTTCCAGGCCCCGACCGCTTCGGTGATTTCCGAGACCACTTCCTCGCCATCGCCGATGACGAAGAAGTCCACGAAGTCCGCCAGGGGCTCGGGGTTGTAGGCGCAATGACCGCCGGCGCCGATGAGCGGGTCGTCATCGTTGCGCCGGGCTGCACGCACGTCCAACCCCGCCAGATCGATGCAGTTCAGCACGTTGGTGTACACGAGCTCAGCCGAGAGGTTGAAGGCGATGATGTCGAAGTCGCCTGCCGCCCGGTGCGTGTCCACCGAGAACAGCGGCAGCCCCGCGGCTCGCATCTCGGCTTCCAGGTCGATCCACGGTGCGTAGGTGCGCTCGGCGCTGGCGTCCGGACGCTCGTTCAGCAGCTCATAGAGGATCTGCAAGCCCTGGTTCGGCAAACCGATCTCGTACGTGTCGGGATAGGCCAGAAGCCACGACGTGAGGTGCGGGCCGGCGGTCGGTCGTTGCATCCCGTCCTCGCAGCCGATGTACCTCGCCGGCTTGGAGACACGTGGCAGCAAAGGCTCGAGCCGGGGCCACAGCGTTGTCATTGCAACCTCAACGCTACCGGCCCAGCCAGATAGTGGAGCATTAGAGGGTGTAGCGCCGCGCTCCGACACTGATGACGATGCCTACCGCTGCGAAGGCGGTGACCGTGCCAGAACCGCCATGGCTCATGAGCGGTAACGGGATACCAGTGATGGGCATGATGCCGATGGTCATGCCGATGTTCTGAAACACCTGGAACAGCAGCATGGAGAGGATGCCGACGGTGAGCAATCGCCCGAAGGGGTCGCCGGCGACGCGGGCAATCTGCCA
>CAZAFV010000029.1:0-36775 GCA_964484385.1 uncultured Acidimicrobiales bacterium | reverse complement strand
CACGGTGGGCGTGAACCCCCGCGGCCAGAAGGTGCGACGCGACGTGCCGCTCGGGGACTTCATGGCTCGTCTCGCCGACGAGGTGGAGCGCAAGACCGCCGATGTCGGCGGCGCAGGCGACGCGACGTGAAGGCGCTGGTCTTCGAGCGCAAGGAGCTGCGGTTCGCAGCGGCGATGGCGGCGGGCAAGCTCAAGCCGGGATCCGGTGCTGGGATCGGTCCGCTCAAGCTGACCGACATGGACCCGCCGGACCTGCCCGGCGACGGCTGGCAGCACGTGCAGACGGCACTGTCGGGCATCTGCGGTTCCGACCTGGCGACGGTGGACGGGAAGGTGTCGCGCTACTTCGAACCGCTGGTGTCGTTCCCGTTCGTGCCCGGCCACGAGGTGGTGGGCCACACCGATGACGGCACCCGCGTGGTGCTCGAGCCAGTGCTGGGCCACGAAGCGCACGGCTTTGCCCCGCCGTGGCCCGAGGCCGCACCCGCCGACGGTGACGACTACGGCCACCTGATCGGCGGCCAGATCGAGGCCGGGCTGCAGACCGGGTCGTGCGCATCCACCGGCGGCGGCTGGTCGGAGACGTTCGCCGCCCACGAATCCCAGCTGCATTCGCTCGGGTCGCTCGACCCGCAAGAGCTGTCGGACGAGGCCGCCGTGATGATCGAGCCGACAGCCGCCGGCGTTCACGCGGTGCTGCGGTCGGGCGTGACCGAGGGCGGCACGGCAGCGGTGATCGGCGCCGGCACGATGGGCTTGGTGGCGGTGGCTGCGCTGCGCCAGTGCACCGGTGTCGCGGCGATCGTGGTGGGCGCCCGCTACAGCCACCAGCGCCGTCTGGCCCGCGAGCTCGGCGCCGACCTGGCCGTGTCTCCCGACGAGCTGGGCCGGGCAGTGCGCCGGGCCGCAGGCACCCGGGTGATCGGCGAGACGCTCGGCTCGGGCACCCACGTGACGATCGACGCCGTGGCCTCGTCAGAGTCGCTGACCGACGCCATCGCCCTCACCCGCCCCCGCGGCCGGGTGGTGGTGCTGGGCATGCCCGCCAACGTCGAGCTGAACCTCTCCGCGCTGTGGCATCGCGAGACCGAGCTGGTGGGCGCCTACTGCTATGGCACCGAGCCGAGGCTCGATGGGGGCCACACCTTCGAAGCCGCTATCAAGCTGGTGCGCGACTGCGACTTGGGCCGCCTGGTGTCCGAGCTGTACCCGCTGGAGGAGTACCGCGACGCCCTCGAACACGCCGCCAACGCCGGCGCCCGAGGCTCGGTCAAGATCGCCTTCGACCTCCGCGACAACTGAATCTCTCAGGTAGTCCATAGAGAACGCTCAGCCCGAGATCGGTTCCGCGGCGGGCGAGCACGATTACGGTTCGGCGCTCAGCCGCCGTTCACAGCATGGGGTGATATGCGCCCCGCACTGTGATCGGCGGCTGTTGTGATTTCACATCCCCCATCAGAGGCAGCGGCTCCGCCGCAATGTCTCAAGGAGCGCGTCCCCCCGTGCGATACCTCCCCCCGTTCCGTCGATTCGTCGCGCCCGCAGTCACGCTGGCCCTCGTTTTGGTGGTGATTGCACCGCCCCCGCATGGCCTGGCTCTGAGCGTCGAGGCTGCTGACGCAAGCACCGATGCCACCGCCGACACGGCTGCCGATTGGCTTCCTGATGGGGGCAGCACTGTCTGGGAGGCAGAGCTGACGGTGGCCAGCGACGGAGATCAACTGGGCTACAGCGCGACGCTGGGCGGTGATCTCAGCGACGGCGCCTTCACCTGGGCCGAGGCCGACTATTCGGTGACAAGCATCATTTTCGCTCCCTCGCAGTCGGGCGCCGACTCAGGCACGGTGAGCCTCGGACTCAGCCCCGCGCTGCCGGACGCGGCGAGCTCGTTGCGGCTCCAGCTCGGCTCACTCGGACTCAACTTCGCCGACACGAGCATCGACGCTGGGACCTACACGTGGAACGGCGTCGAAATCGACTGGGACAGCGGCGACACGGTCGCAGTCAGCCTGGAGGAGTTCCCGCAGGAATTCGCACCCCGGGCATTCGACGGCCGCGGCAACAACGTGAGCAACCCGGCTTGGGGCTCAGCGGGCGTCGCCTTGCTGAAGAAGGCCGCCGACGCGTACGCGGACGGAGTGTCGACGCCGGCCGAAGGACGGCCGAACGCCCGCACCGTGAGCAACCTCGTTGCCGCTCAGGACGGGTCGGTGCCGCACGCGTTACAGGGCAGCGACATCGTGTGGCAGTGGGGCCAGTTCATCGATCACGACATCACGCTCAGTCTCGACAACACCGACGAGGCGTTCCCGATCGCGGTCCCGAGCGGCGACTCGGTGTTCGATCCGGCGAGCACCGGCGAGATGACCATCCAACTCCACCGCTCTGTGTCTGCCGCCGGCACCGGCACTGGCACGCACAATCCACGCCGGCAGATCAATGCCCTCACTGCATTCGTCGACGGATCGCAGGTGTACGGCTCGGACCGTGCCCGGGCCAGCGCGCTGCGCACCAACGACGGCACCGGGAAGCTCACCACCTCGGGCGAGGGCAAGTTCCTGCCGTACAACACGCAAGGGCTCGAGAACGAGGGCGGGGCGCATCGCACCAACCTGTTCGTGGCAGGCGATCTGCGGGTCAACGAGCAGATCGGTCTCATCGCGATGCACACGCTGTTCGTACGGGAGCACAACCGCCTCGCTGATCTCATCGCCGACGAGAACTCCGACCTCAGCGGCGACGAGATCTACGAGCTGGCCCGCAAGATCGTGGGCGCCCAGATCCAGAACATCACCTACAGCGAATTCCTGCCGCTGCTGCTCGGCTCCGACGCACTCGGCACCTACGAGGGCTACGACCCCGGTGTCGATCCGACCATTGCGAGCGAGTTCTCTGCTGCGGCCTACCGGGTCGGCCACACCCTGCTGTCGCCGAACCTGCACCTGCTCGACGACGACGGCGAATCCACCCATGTCGGGCTGCGGGATGCGTTCTTCCGCCCTGCGTTCTACGACGACCATGACATCGCAGAGGTGCTGCGCGGCTTCGCGGCGCAGCAGGCCCAGAACGTCGACGCGCTGGTCATCGACGACGTCCGGAACTTCCTCATGCGCGGGCCGGGAGGTCCGGCATTCGACTTGGCGGCGCTGAACATTCAGCGGGGCCGCGACCACGGCCTCAGCGACTACAACACCGTGCGCGAGGCGTACGGCTTGGACCCGGCGGCGAGCTACGCGGACATCAGCTCGGATCCCGCTGTCCAACAAGCACTCAGCGACGCCTACGGCGACGTCGACGGTCTCGACCTGTGGCCTGCCGCTCTGGCCGAAGACCATGTCGACGGCGCATCGGTCGGCGAGACACTGCAGGCCGTCATCGGTGAGCAGTTCCGGCGCCTGCGCGACGGCGACCGATTCTGGTTCGAGAACGATCCGTTCTTCGTGGCTAATACCGACCTGCTCGACGAGGTGCGCGACACCACGCTCGCGGACATCATTCGCCGCAACACCTCCGTCGAAGACGAACTGAGCGACAATGTCTTTGTCGTCTCCGACAGCAGCGAAACCGCGAACGGCTCGGTGTCCGCCGACGGCGCTGCATTGGACGGAGCCGCCAGTCTCGGCAAGCTGGTCGCTCGTCAGCCTGCGCCCGCGACGGTCAAGTACACGCCACCGCTGGTGTTCTACTAGGCGGCCTGCGGGCCAGGGTCGGCGTGGACTGAGTGTTCACCCGGGAGACAGGGTTCGTTTGCTTGTGAGTGGCAGGCTGTCCCGGTGCCGCAGCTGCGTGAGACCACGGCCAGCCGTCTGACGTCGGAGTTCGTGGGGACGGGGTTCCTGCTGCTCAGCGTGGTGGGCTCGGGGATCATGGCCGAGCGGCTGAGCCCGAATGACGTGGGGCTGCAGTTGCTGGAGAACTCGATTGCCACGGCCGGTGCGCTGACGTGCCTGATCCTGCTGTTCGGGTCGACGTCGGGGGCGCATTTCAACCCGGCGGTGACGTTGTGGGCGCGCCTCGCCGGCGACCTCGACAGCCGCATGGCCGGGCTGTATGTGGTGGTGCAGGTTGCGGGCGGGATCCTGGGCGTCATGGCCGCCAACGTGATCTTTGAGCTTGACGCGGTGTTCTGGTCGACCAAGGACCGGATCAGCGGGGCCGCCTTCCTGTCCGAGATCATCGCCACGTTCGGGCTGGTGCTCGTCATCATCGGCGTGGTGCGCTCGGGCAAGACGCAGTTCGTGGCGTTCGCCGTGGCTGCCTACATCGGCGGGGCGTACTTCTTCACGTCGTCCACGAGCTTCGCCAACCCGGCGGTGACCGTGGGTCGCATGTTCTCCGACACGTTCGCCGGCATTGCTCCGGCCAGCGCGCCGCTGTTCATCGTGGCGCAGTTCATCGGCGCGCTCGGCGCCATCGGCGTGGCCCGGGTGACCCACCCGTCCCGCTGATCTGAGAGGCGCCGCGTCTTGGCGCATCTTCTCGTCGCGCCGCCATCATTTCCCGCTCTTGTTCGCTGCGCTCACGGGCCGCTCGGGCCACGGCTTCGCCCTGTGCTTCCGCTCTGGCTCGCCATTCTCATGCGATTGGGCTCACGGGCCGCTCGGGCCCGGGGCTCAGCCTCTGGGCGGCTACTGGAGGGTTTCGGCGAACTCTCTGGCGAGGTAGGTGAGGGTCAGGTCGGCACCGGCCCGCTTGATGGCCGTGAGGTGCTCGACCGCCGTGGCCGCCCCGTCGATCCAGCCGTTCGCAGCGGCCGCCTTGAGCATGGCGTACTCGCCCGACACGTGGTACGCCGCCAGCGGCAGGTCGAAACGGGCCCGGGCCGCAGCGATCACGTCGAGATACGCCAGCGCCGGCTTCACCATGATGATGTCGGCGCCCTCGGCGATGTCGAGCTCGATCTCGGCCATGGCCTCGCGGGCGTTGGCGGGGTCTTGCTGGTAGCCCTTGCGGTTGCCCCCGCCAGCGATGGTCACGTCGACTGCGTCGCGGAACGGCCCGTACTCGGCCGAGGCGTACTTCGCCGAGTAGGCCATGATCGGCAGGTGCTCGTGGCCGTTTCGGTCGAGCGCCTGGCGGATCGCCCCGACCTGGCCGTCCATCATCCCCGAAGGGCCCACCATGTCGGCTCCGGCTTCGGCCTGGGCCAGCGCCACCCGCTGGTACAGCTCGAGCGTGGCGTCGTTGTCGACGTCGCCGTTGTCGGTCACCACGCCGCAGTGGCCGTGATCGGTGTACTCGTCGACGCACAGGTCCGCGATGATCGCCATCTCCGCGCCGTGGTCGTCACGCAGGTTGCGCAGTGCCACCTGCACGACACCGTCGGGGTTCCAGGCCTCTGAGCCCACCGGATCCTTGCGGGCCGGCAGGCCGAACAGGATCACCCCGCTGATGCCGAGGTTGGCCAGCTCGTTGACCTCCTTGCGCAGCGACTCCTGGCTGTGCTGCACGATGCCGGGCAGCGAGCCGATCGGCTGCGGCTCGGCGACGTCCTCACGCACGAACAGCGGCGCAATGAGGTCGCTGGGCGTGACGGTGGTCTCCGCAACAAGCCGGCGCAGCGCCGGAGTGCGACGCAACCGACGAAGGCGGCGAGCCGGAAAGGTCACCCCGTCATGCTATTGGGGCTCTGCGCTCGAGGAAGCAGTGGGTGCCTGTGCTGTAGCCGGAGGCGGCGCGGATACCGCGGGCGGATCGACAGCCGGCGGGGGTGCGGACGCCGACGGGGATGTGGTCGCCGGTTGACCAGCAAAGGCGAGCGGCGGAGCGGCGATGCCGAGGTGCGCCTTGACCGTCGCCATGTCCATCACCAACTGCGCGAGCGTCTGCTCCACCCGTTCGAGGCGCCGCTCCACCCTGTCGATGCGCCCGTCGAGACGGTCTTCGAGTCGGTCAACACGCCGGCTGAGCGAACGGCAGCACATCAGGCTGGCAGTGAGATTGAAGCTCATCACGACAGTCACTGCGGCGAGGATGGAAAATGTCGACGCGTCCATGGGACTTCCTTTCGGAACGGTAACAGGCGGGTATGCCGCCCTGTAAGTCCGACGAACTGCCAGCGATACGGATCTGCGCAGCGACGCGCTGCTATGCAGCATAATAGATTGTTTCAATACTTACTAGTAATTTTCAATCTTTTCGAGGGTCATCGAGTTTGGGCGGCGCAGGCCGCTCACGGCGACTCGAATGGAACTCGCCCAGGCGGCGCGCGCGCAGGCCGGTGGCGTGACATGGGGTGGCGAGCGGCATAGGTTCGCTGGCGTGGAGATCGGGTCCGAGAGCTGGTGCACGGCTATGTCCGATGTGCTGGCGGACGTGGAGCTTCCGGAGGTGCAGGCCACCGTGGAGCAGCGGATCGGCGACGGCAACGGCGGGCCGGTGGTGGCCTACCGGCTGGTGATCGACGGCGGTCGGGCGCACCTCGAGCCGGTGCCTGCCGATGCCGAGGCGCCGGGCAGCGAACCCGGCGAGGACGCTGACCTCGGCGAGCGCGCAGGCGAGAGGGCTGGCCAAGGGGGCAGCGAGCGCGTGGGCATCGGTGATGACGGCGGGATGGTGGTGATGAGCCAGTCGCGGGAGACGGCGGAGGCCGTACGACGGGGCGAGCTGGGGGCGCTGGCTGCCTTGCAAGCAGGGCTCATCACAGTGAGCGGCGACGTGCGGGTGCTGATCGCGGCATCCGAGGCGCTGGCGCTCGTGAACGCGGCGCTGGGCCAGGCGCTTGCTGATGGGGAAGGCAGTGCCTCGACCGGCGATGCCGCTGCTACTGACGACGGCGCCGATGGCGACAGGCCAGACGGCCCTGGCGACGCTGGTGGGACGAGCGAGCCTGACGGACCCGGCGGGGGCTGACGCTTCGTGCCGGAGATTCCTGAGATCCGGGCGCACGCTGAACGACTGGAAGCGCTCGCTGCTGGCGAGGTGCTGAAGCGGTTTGAGCCGCTGTCATTCACGGCGCTCAAGACCGCCAGCCCGCAGCCGAGGGAGGCCGTCGGCTGGCCGCTGCGCAGCGTGGGCCAGCGAGCCAAGTTCCTGCTGCTGCGGTTCGCTCCCTCGTCGCACAACGCGGCCGACGATGGCGAGGCCGCAGCCGACAACGTTGGTCAGGCTCCGCGCGACGGCGGCGGAGTCGCGGCCAACGATTCGAGGACAGACAACGCGGAGTGTGACGAAGAGGGGCTGACGTTCGTAGTGCATCTCATGCAGGGCGGCAGGCTGCGGGTGCTGCAGCCCGATGCGAAGCGGCCCCGTCGGCCCCGCGACGGGCTGGCCCGCTTCGAATTCGAAAGCGGCCTGGGGCTGCTGCTCACCGAGCCGGGTACGCAGAAGCGGGCCGGCGTGTGGGTGCTGGCGGGCGATCCGACCGCAGATGGCGTAGTCGCCGGACGGGCACCTGAGAGCGCCGATACAGCGTGGACAGCAGCTGCCAACCCGCTCGCTGGCCTGGGGCCCGAGGCCACCGAGGTCGACCAGGCAGGCATGGCCGAGCTGATGGCCGCCCACTCAGCCCGTCTGCACAACTTCCTGCGCGACCAGCGGGTGATCTCGGGGCTCGGACGGCGGCTGGCCAACGAGATCTGCCATCGGGCCAAGCTGTCACCGTTCGCACCCACCGGCCGGATGGACTCAGACGGTGTCGAAGCAGTCGTGGCTGCGATCAGCGCCGTGGTCGACGAGTCGCTGGCTGCCGAGCGGCAGCTCCCCCAGATGAGCCGGTCGGCCGAACGTCCCTCGGCGGTGCACAGCCGCACCGGCGAGCAGTGCCCGGTCTGCCGCGACGTGGTGCGGGCCGTCGAGTACCGCGACTACTCGGTCAACTACTGCGCCAGATGCCAGACCAGCGGGCGGGTGCTGGCCGACAACACCACCAGCAAGTTCCTCCGCTGACAGGCCCGGTGCGTCTGACAGGCGCCGGTTAGGGTGCTGCGCGAAATTCACCACACCAGCAACGCCCGCAACCCCGCCGGGCGCGAGGAGCACACCATGAGCGACGACGGAATCAAGCTGGGCCTGACGGCCGACGAGGTGCTGCAGTCCACCCGGGCGGTGCGCAAGCGGCTCGACTTCGACCGGCCGGTGCCCGAATCGGTGCTGCGGGAGTGCGTCGAGATCGCCGTGCAGGCGCCGACGGGTTCCAACATGCAGGGCTGGCACTTCGTGTTCGTCACCGAGCGCGACAAGATCGAGGCCATCTCGGCGCTCTACAAGCAGGGCTTCGACGCCTACCGCAACAGCCCCATGTACGCAGGCCGGGTGGGCTCGGGCCTCGGCGCCCAGCGAGAGGCACAGCAGGCCCGGGTGACCTCCTCGGCGGAGTTCCTGTCAGAGAACATGCATCGCAGCCCGGTGCTGTTCCTGCCCTGCATCACCGGCCGCACTGACGATGCGCGCATGATGGTGGGCCAGGCCGGCTCGATCATCCCCGCAGCGTGGAGCTTCATGCTGGCCGCCCGCGAGCGGGGCCTCGGCACCTGCTGGACCACCCTGCACCTCGGCTACGAGCGCGAGGCCGCCGAGATCCTGGGCATCCCCTACGACAATGTGCGCCAGTACGCGCTGAGCCCGGTGGCCTACACCGTGGGCACCGACTTCAAGCTGGCCACCCGCACCGATCTCGACTCGGTGATGAGCTGGAACTCCTGGAGCCGCTGAGATGGCTGGCGAGTCGAACGCGGCGTTGTTCGACCTGTCGGGCCGGGTGGCGGTGGTCACCGGCGGGTCGCGCGGGCTGGGCCGCGAGATGGTGCTGGCGTTCGCCCGGGCCGGCGCGGATGTGGTGATCGCCTCGCGCAAGCTCGACAACTGCGAGGCGCTGGCGGCCGAGGTGCGCGACACCACCGGCCAGCAGGCGCTGGCGGTGGAGTGCCACGTGGGCTACTGGGACCAGAACGACGCCCTGTGCGAGCGGGTCTACGACGAGTTCGGGCACTGCGAGGTGCTGGTGAACAACGCCGGCCTGTCGCCGCTGTACCCGTCGCTGTACGAGGTGTCCGAGGGGCTGTTCGACAAGGTGATCGACGTGAACCTGAAGGGTCCGTTCCGGGCCTCGGCGGTGTTCGGCAAGCGCATGTACGAAGCGGGCGGCGGCTCGATCATCAACGTGAGCTCGGTGGCGGCCGTGGCGCCCTCGCCCAACGAGACGGCCTACGGAGCGGCCAAGGCGGGTATCCACGCCATCACCCAATCGTTTGCCCGGGAGTATGCGCCCCGCGTGCGGGTGAACTGCATCATGCCCGGCCCGTTCCTCACCGACATCTCCAAGGCGTGGGACATGGACGCCTTCAACGAGCGGGCCGAGAACGAGATCGCGCTGGGCCGCGGCGGCGAGGCCGACGAGGTAGTCGGCGCAGCGCTCTACTTCGCCTCGGAGGCGTCGAGCTACACCACCGGCTCGGTGCTCAAGATCGACGGCGGCACCGCCTGGCAAACCGGCTGAGGGCAGCCGAAGTTTCAGGCCGCCGACTCTGGGTCGGAGCGCCCTGTATTCCAGTTGTCGATATACCGGTTGAGATCGAATCCGCCGCTCTCGCTGCCGACGCCAGCACTGATGTCCAAATCGACATCGGCCGGAACGATGCCGATACCTAGGCCTAATGCGATCATCACGCGAAACACCCCGTCCAAAGACACCGTGGGCTTGCCGTTCTCGAAGGTCGACAGCCACGGGCGGGCCACGCCGGCCTGTTCAGCCAAGGTCGTTTGAGACCAGCCGCGCTCCTTGCGCGCCGCCGCGATGGCTGCTCCGAGTTCCCGGCTAGTCAGCAGCGGGCGAGCTGCGTTCGTGGTCTCCACGCAGGAAAGCTCCTTGTTCGTCTTTGTGCGTTGACAGGTTAGGAATGTCTTCGTACGAAGACAGATTCGTTCTGCCTTAGATCAGAGACGCTCACATTTTGCTTTCCTACGCTGACCGTTGCCTCAGGTTTGGGCTCGTTTAGACACACATGATGTCGACGAGCGGGTCGGCTGAAGCCGTTGCGGCTACGTTGAGCGCCGCCGCGGGCCGTGCGCAGTGCCCGACGAGCACTGGAGGATTGCTGTGGGGACGACGAAGCGACTTTCGACATTGAACCGGTCGATCGAGGGCCGGGTGGCGCTGATCACCGGTGCCGGCATGGGCCAAGGGCGAGCCACAGCCCACCTGTTCGCCGACGAGGGGGCCCACGTTGCGGTCACCGACCTGGGCCAGGCCGAGGTGGACGCCGTGGTGGCCGAGATCAACGACGCCGGTGGCTCAGCGTCTGGCTGGACGATGGACGTGGCCAACCGCGACCGGGTGAACCAGGTCACCAACGAGGTGGCCGAGCGCTTCGGCGGCATCGACCACGTCATCAACAACGCCGGCATCTCCCGCTTCTCGCCGATCGATGCCGAGGAATACGAGGACAACTGGGCCATCTCGCTCGAGGTGCTGCTGACGGCGCACACCTACACCGTGCGGGCGGCGCTGCCGTACCTGCGCCAGTCCGATGCGGCCCGCATCGTCAACATCGCTTCCACCGAGGGCTGGGGCGCCACCAAGTTCGGCTCGCCCTACACGGCCGCCAAGCACGGCGTGATCGGGCTCACCAAGTCGCTGGCGGTGGAGCTGGGCCGTGAGGGCATCACGGTGAACTGCATCTGCCCCGGGCCGATCCGCACCGCCATGACCGCAGAGATCTCCGAGGAGCACAAGACGATCTTCGCCAAGCGCCGCACCGCCCTCGGCCGCTACGCCGAGCCCGAGGAAGTGGCCCACGGCACGCTCAACTTCTGCCTGCCCGCCAGCCAGTACATGACCGGCGCCGTGCTACCCGTCGACGGCGGCCTGCTCATCAAGAACGCCTGAGGGCCGCACTTGGCCGAAATCAGGCAGCGCCGCTTCGGCCGGCACGTCATGGTTTGTGCTACTACACAGCCGAGTCGCAGACGCGGACAGTTCGCGGCTTGACGAACGGTAGGCGGATATGTCTTCGGGCCCAGTTCAGCACCCACAGGAGTCTTGGTTCACACCGTTCCGCAGGGGAATGGTGACAATCGCCGCGATCGCCCTAGGTGTTGGCGCCATCCTTATTGTCGTTGGGTGGAATTGGCTGCAAGAGTCGCCACAGAACGCCGAGACCAATAGCGCCACGATTCGAAACATCGGTTTGATCGTCGCCGCGCTGGCCAGCGGCTTGCTCGTGATGTGGCGCAATGTGCTCGCCACTCGAGAGGCTGACGCCGCTCAGAGGCAAGTTGAAATCGCTGAGAGAAACGCTGAGGTGACCCTCAGCCAGACCCGGCTGACACGCGAACTAGCGGAGCAACAACACGAGTCGGGACAGCGCCAAGCTGAACTGGTGCGGGAGCAGTTCGAAACGGCACGAGCACAAGCGCAGCAGCAGTACGAGATGGGACAACGTCAAGCTGAGATCGCCCGCGAGCAAGCTGAACAACAGGCCGAAGTGGCACGCAGGCTCGCCGAACAACAGGTTGAGTTGGTCCGTCCACAAGCCGAAGCTGCGCGAGAGCAAGCTGCCGCCATGAAGCAGCAGGCCGAGACCGCTCGAGAACAAGCGGGCGCACTGAGAGAGCAAGTCGAAACAGCACGCGCAGCAGCGGAACGAGCTCAGCAGGACATCTTGGAAGACCGATATCGGCAGGGCACGGAGTCGCTCTCGAACGAATCAGCGACGATGCGGATGAATGGAATCGACGAGCTCTACCGCTTGGCGCTGGAGGCTCCGGAACCATTTCCGTCCCAGATCATTGACCGGTTGTGCGATTTCGTACGCCATTCGGAGGTAAGGGATGCCGACGCTCGCACAACGCCGGAAGACATCGAGAGAGCTGTCAAGGCGGCTGCGAACATCTACCAGACACTTCGCCAGCTAGATCAAGCAACGACCGTGAAACTCGACTTTTCTCAGGCCGCATTGAACAGGGCGTCACTCTGGGAGATCGATTTCAGCGGCGCAACGTTCGAGGAAGCTGAGTTCTGGGGGGTGCAGCTTTCTGACGCGATACTCGTGGACGCCTATCTGGTTGAAGCTGACCTCACAGGCGCATTGTTCATGGGAACCAACTTGGCAGGTGCGAACCTTGGCTTCAGCACCGCGTACTTGGCCAACTTCAGACGAGCCGACCTCACGGGCGCGAGCTTACGCAGCGTGGGACTCGCCGGCGCTGATTTCACGGATGCGGTGTTGGCCGGAGCCAACCTCACCGGTGCCCGGTTCGTACCACTTCGAGACGAGTACTCGGACCTGGCTGGATTCGTCGACTACGAGACGTACGAATCACCTCGGGAAATGGTTGCCGAGGGACTGACTCAAGAACAGCTCGACGCTGCAGTTGCAGATCCCGAGCTGCCGCCGTTGCTGGACGAACTCCTAGATGCGGAAACTGGCGAACCGTTGGTGTGGCGTGGTGGGCCGGTGCCCGAGACAGAGGAGGCCGACGTTCAGGAACCGTCGAGCTAGCCAGCCGACCTGAACGACAATGGCTGGCCTCGGAGATGCAACCGTAACGTCCACTGCTGCGTGTTCGAGCGAGTGGCCACGAGAGGGATGTGGATGTACCGGCTTTTTCTGCTGCTCAGGGGCAGAGTCCGTCATCGCAAGGCGTTGCATAGGGCGTTGAGCTCGCGGCCGACGATGCCGAACGGTTCGTGGCGCGGCCGCGCTCTCGTCATCTTCTTCGCAACCGCGGCACTCGCGAGCATCATCTTCAGTGTCGTTCGATGGGAATGGCTGCTCGAAAACGAGCGCCGTAGTGAAGTGCTGCGCAACGTCGGCCTCTTCGTTGCAGCCGCCGTCAGCGGTCTCTTGGTGTCATGGAGAAATTCAGTACTCGAGAGACAGGCCGATACAGCGCAGCAGCAGGCCGAACTCGGCCGTCGCGGCACACTCGATGATCGCTATCAGAAGAGCACCGAGATGCTCGCCAGCGATCTGACGATGGTTCGTGTCGGCGGCATCCGGGCGCTCGAGAACTTGGCACTTGAGAATCCCAAGGACTATCTGCGACAGGTCGCCCAGATCCTCTGTGCATTTGTCCGGCACCCGACAGATTCACAGGGTCCTCACGGCGAAGTCCGGGAAGACGTTCTTATCGCCGCACAGGCCGCCTGGTCCTGCGTGGAGCCCTATGCCCAGTACCGCGTTCCGTTCGGCGAAGAGCAGACGGCCGATCTTGTCGCCAGAGTCGTGCTGGAGTTCTCTGGCGCCACGCTTCGCGGCGTCGACTTGAGCGAAATGCGCATCGTCAGGTTGGAAGCTCGGCATGCGGATCTGCGCCGCGCAGTATTGCGCTACGCAACGCTCGAACATGCTGATCTCGAGGGCGCCCGTCTGAACGGAGCGGACTTGACGCGAACGGTGCTCAGGGGCGCCAACTTGAGGGGTGCAACTCTCACCGCTTCCCAACTTGATGGCGCGCATCTTGACGGGGCGAACCTGACAGGAATCTGGTTCGAGCCATTCATTGATTGGGAATCACCGACCGCCGAAGAAGAACTGAGGTCGGTCGGCCTGGAACCAGGTGATCCATTCGTCCGCGGGCTCACGCAGAACCAGCTGGATCTGGCGAAGGCGGATCCGGAGCAACCACCGAAGTTGAACGGTGTCACGGATGCGAGGACGGGGCAACAGTTGGAATGGCGCGGGGACCCGCCCGACCCGCCGTTCTTGGATGACGGTGGCTGGCCGCCGCTACTGGGTGAGGGTGATCGACAGCGAGGCGGGCATGCCGTCGGCGTCGAGGGTGAGCGTGCCTGAGAGGTTGCCGCGCTCGGCCAGCGGCAGCGACTCGGTGCCGGTGGCTGTGAAGTAGCCGGTCATCTGAAGCGAGCCGTCGTCGCTCGCTGTGCCACGGGCGGCCAGGCGCATCTCGGCAGACACGCCGTCGTCGCCCGGGGCGAACACCAGCAAGGCGCTGAAGCGACGCTCGGTCACCGCCGGATCGGCAGCTTCGAGCGACGCCGAGCTGGGCGAGATCACCGCAACCGACTCGCTCGTGGTGACCGTCTCAGTGGTCTCTTCACCGCCGTCGACGATCGTGGTCGTGGTGGTCACAGTCAGCGACATCGAACCGGTCACGTCGTAGCGGTCGGCACCCGAGGGCGTGAACGTCAGCTGGGCGCCCTGCACGCTGCTGCTGTCGCTCACCGTGGTCTCGGGATCGGGATTGATCACGACCTCGGTCGCGACTCGCGTCTCGACGATCTCCGGCGTGTCGTCGGCGACCGCTTCGGCAGCCTGAGCGCCATCGTCGGCCGTAGGCGTGGCAACCACAGCAGCAGCGGCCGGCGCCGCGGCCTCAACCGCCTGCGGGGCTGCTTCAGGCTCAGGCGTCGCTGCCGCCGCGGCGGCAGCCGGTGTCGACACCGCTGACCCTTCGGCGCCAGCCGGATCGGTCACATCAGCAACACCGGTCACCGGCGTCGCGGCGCCCACCACCACGGGCGCATCAGGTGCGGGCACGTCCACCGCGAACGGCGTCAGCACCTCCATCACGGAGTCGGGCAGCACCCGGTCGGCCGCCTTGTGCACCGGCGAGTCGACCGTCGGCGTGATCACCGCAGTAGCGAGCCCGAAGCCGACCGCAGCCTTGGCCATGACCGGCACACCGGTCGTCGCCGCATTCGTGGCCGCAGCCGCCGCACGCGATGCAATCGGCGCAGCCTCGGTCAGCATCGGCATGGCCGAGTTCAGAGCAGCACGGCCGCCACCGGGCGAGGACTGGCTCGTCACCGCTGCGGCAGCACGCTCGCCGCGGCGCAGCAGCCCGGCCAGGGCCACCGGCGCAGCCGCTGCCAGCTTCAGCGCAGCCCGCACAGCGTTGCGGGCCCGCGACACCCGTGCCCGGGCGTTCTCCTCGGACACGCCGGCCTTGGCAGCAACCTCTTCGTAGCTCAACTCGTCGACGAAGCGCAACATGAGCGCCTCGCGGTACTGCTCGGACAAATTGTCGACGGCATCGGCCAACTCGGCATCGTCAAAGTCGAGACCGAGCTCGTCCTCAATAGACGACGGCGGGTTCAGCGCCTTGTCGTTCGAGGCGTACCGCTCGGTCTTCTCGCCCTCACGGCGCTGCCGGTTGCCCTCGTCGCTGCAGACGTTCGACAGGATGCGGTGCAGCCACGGCCCCACCAGGTAGTTGCCGTTGAAGCGCGGCATGGCACGCAGCGCCCGCACCAGGGCCTCCTGCACGGCGTCCTCCGCCGCCTCGGGGCAACCGAGCTTGCGGCGCGCGTGACCGAGCAGCTGCGGCCGGTACTCACGCACCAGCTCGGCGAACGCTTCGTCGTCGCCGGCTTGGTACGCGAGGACCAGATCCCGATCCTCAAGTCGAAGTGCCATTGCGCTCACGCACACGAACTGCGGGAACGCCGTCGCTCCCGTCAAACACGATGCTACCGCGGCCCCCAAGAGCTCTTGCCGTCACATTTCCCAGTGTCCAGCAGTTGCAATCAAGGCGTAACGGCAGCATCCCGTCAGTTGTTGCGGGTGATGGCCACTGTGTGGGTGCTGCCGTTGTCGGCGGTGACGGTGATGGTGTAGCCGTGCAACGTCACTGATTCGCCGGGGCCGAGGACGGGGAAGTCGTCGACCTCGCTGTTGCCTCTATCGCCGGCCACCTTCACGGGCAGTTCGCCCGAGCCGATGAACGAGTCGACGGTGTACACCAGCACGCCTTCGCTCACGAGGCCCGGGAAGGTGGTGCGGGCGTTCGAGCCGGGATCGACCCACTCCCGGCCGGTGTCGTAGCCGACCGCACGGCGGCTCTCGATCACGATCACGTTGTGGGCGGTCAGCGGCACCACCGCCAGCGCCACGCCGTCACCGGCCTCAGCGATCGGCGCCAGCGACACGGTTGCCCCGGCGCCGCTGTCGCAGTGCACCTGCAACGGGTCGAGCCAGCCGAGCTGCCACCGGCTCCAGCCGAGCATCTCTTCGAGCTCGAAGCTGGCCGAGCTACCCATAGAAGTGTTCCCGTCGGGGAAACGCCACACGTGCTGCAGGCGCTCGTCGCTCGACTGCGTCTGGAACTGCGCCCGCAGGCCCATCAGCCCCATGTCCACGAACGCCCACACGGCGTCACCGGACAACTCGGGAAGCGCGTGCCGGTCGAAGTCGTAGGGATACATGTCGAGCAGGCCCAGGTTGTGGGCGATCTCGTGGGCGCCGACCGAACCCCACTCGGCGGGTTCCTGAGGTTCCTCGAGCTCGTTCGTGTTCACCCTGGTGGTGGTGATGGTGACGTCATCGGCAGTGGCATCGCCGGTGGCGTTGCCGCCCGAGAAGTGGCTGCCCGGGAACACCGTCAGCACCATGTCGAGCGTCGAGAAATCGACCTCGTCGTCTGCCAGTGCGACCGCGTGCGCCGATGCGCCGGTGACCAGCGCCTCTGAGTTCTCGATTGCCGTCGGACCGATGTACTCGGCGAACTCCTGCTCGGCTCGCAGCCAGCGATGCAGCGGCACGAACTCGACGTCGAGCCTGCCGTAGCTGGCGGCCTCCAGATATGCCTCAGCCCACGGCAGCCCCAGCGCGGCCTCTTCCTCGGTGGTGTGGGCGGCCCGGGCGTCGGGGAAGTCCATGAACAGCACGCCGATGCGGATGGTGCCGATCGCTGGTGGCGCCCAGTGGGGCAGCGGGAACCCTGCAGTGATGCCCCCGATGCCGCGGGGACGGCAATCCGCGGCGATGCCAGCAAGCTCGCCGCTGGCACCGGTCACATAGCTTCGGTGCTTGCCCTCGTCATCGATGGTGTGGAAGGCGATGCGCTGCCCGTCGGGCGACCACCGCGGGGCGAGCGTGCGAAGGCCCTCGTCGAAGACCACCTATTCGTCGGCGCTTTCGATGCCGGCGATGACGATGGACGACGAGGTGCCGTCACCGCGTGTGAAGGCGATGCGGGTGCCATCGGGCGACCACGACAGCCCGCCGGCGAAGTACACGCCAGCGTGCACGCGGCGTTCATTGCTGCCGTCGGTGCCGGACACCACCAGGAAGCCGTTGGCCTGATAGGCGATGCGGGCTCCGTCGGGAGACCATGCGGGGCTGTGCTCCCAGTAGCCCCCCTCGTTGAGCGCCTTGGGCTTGTTGCCGAACGACGTCATCACCACGATGTGGCGGTCGCTGTCGAGGCGATGGCCGTCCTCGTCGCGGCCGCTGCCGGTCTCACGTTCGAACGCCAGCCACTTGCCGTCGGGCGACCAAGTGGCCCAGTTATCGATCACGTCGCCTTCGGTGCGTTGGTTGTTGTGACTGCCGTCGACGTTGACGGTCCAGATGTGCGCTTGCCAGTTGCCGTTCTCGTCGTTCTGGCCACGGGAATAGGCGATGCGGGTTCCGTCGGGCGACCACGAAGCGAAATACAGGTAGCCGCCGTCGTTGTTGACCAGTTTGCGGGCACCGGTGCCGTCGTTGTTCACGACCCACAGCGAGGCGTTCTCGGTGTACACGAGACGGCTGCAGTCGGGCGACCAGGCGGGGTCTTCGGCGTTGGTTGAGGGCACGAGCTGTGTCGGCTCGTCGTCGATGCCGCCGCCGCAGGTGCCGGCGGGCAGAACGCCGGGTGTATTGCTGGGCTCGCTGTCGTCGGCTTCGTCGGCGGCCTCGTCATCTTCGCCGGCCTCAGGTTCCTCGCCGGTGAGATAGGCGTCGATGGCCGCTTGGGACACAGCTGCGTCTCCGCCGAACACCCGCAGGCCCACAGCGTCATGCTCTTCACGGGCAGCGTCGAGGTAGGCGGCGGTGTCAGCGGGGATCTTGCCGGGGTCGGCGAGCACCAGCGGTCCGCACAGGCGGCCCAGCAGCGGTGCTGCGCTGAACGAGTCGAACGGCACCCGGGCACGGGCCACGCCGATCGTGTCGTTCGCGAAACAGGGCTTCCCGGCCGCAGTGCTGTATTGGTTTTCGGCGAGTTCGGCGGCCTTGACGGCGGTGTCGTAGCGAGTGCTGCCCGCCACCCGCGACACCTCGATGCCGAGGTCTTTGACCGACTGCTCGACGGCCGCCGACAGGGCTGCGGTGCCGCCCATCAGCACCACGTGCTCGATGCCGGCATCGCCCAGATAGGCGGCCACATCGGCGTGCAGTTCGTCGGGCGGGCTGAGCAGCACTGGATGGATGCCCCGAGCAGCGAACGGGCCTGCCACCAGCGCATCGGCAAACACTTCCCCGCTGGCGATCACCGCGGTGCGGCCCAGATCGCCCATCGCACCCGGCGTCACCCGGCTCGCAGCCGCCACGCCGGTGCCGTACAGGTCATCGCCTGCGACGCGCTCGGCGGTGATGTCGGCCTCGCTGAGCGCGTCGAGCACCTCAGCACCCACGCCGCGCCCGGAACCGTGCGCGCCGCCGCTCGCATCGGGTCCCACCACCAGCGCCTTGGAGATACCCACCCGCTGCAGGAATGCGAGCGCATCGGCCCGCAGCTCCCCGGGCGGGGTCATCAGCACCGGCGCTCCCAGCGCGCCCGCCACCGGCGCAGCCACTACCGCGTCGGTCCACCGCCGGCCCGACACCAGCACCACCCACTCCAGCGAGCCGCCGGCATCAGCAGCGAACGCCTCGGCAACCTGAAGCGACGTCTCATACCGGTCCGTGCCGCCATAACGCGTCACCGACACATCCGAGCCGTCACCCTCCGCAGCGCCAGCTGCAGTGGACGGAATAACCAGCACACCGCCGAAGGCGATGAGCGCTGCTAGCACCATCAACGTCAGACGTCGCACCCGCCGCAAGCTAGTAGCTGCCTGTACGCACACCCCGAAACGGCCCGAGAACAGGGCCGAAGCCCTAGGCCGACTGCGGCGACGGCTCAGGCAGACGCAGGGCCCCGGCGGTTTCAGAGCTGGCCACTTGTAACGCCCGGGCAGGCGATTCGATGCGGCTTCTGCGGCATCAGTCGTTGCGAGTGGTCGAGACCGTGCGGGTGTCGCTGCTGGCGGCGGTAGCGGTTTCGGTGCCTATCGCGGGGATGCCCATGTCTTGGTAGGTGGCCATGGGGAAGTAGGGCACGCCTCGCTCGTCGAACGACCGGCGGGCGTCGTCGCCTCGGTCGGCCAGCGTGACGGCAGCCACCACGTCGGCGCCGGTGGCCCGCACGCTCTCGTAGGCCTTCAGGATCGAGCCGCCGGTGGTCACCACGTCGTCGATCAACAGCACCCGGTGGCCCTCGCCGATCCGGGTGCCCTCCACCAGCCGGTTGGTGCCGCGCCCCTTTGCTTCCTTGCGCACGATGAACCAGCTCGCCCCGCTCACCACCGCGATGGCGGCGCACAGCGCGTCGGCCCCCAGGGTCAGCCCGCCGACAGCATCGAAGTCGACCCCTGCACCGGTCACCCGCTCGTTGATGGCCTCGGCGGCCAGGCGCAGGTCGCTGCCAGCACCCAGCGCCACCTTGCCGTCGATGAAGTAGCGGGAATAGTTGCCCGAAGCAAGTTGCACGGGTTCGGGAAGCTCCGTGAGGCCCTTGGCCCGCAAGATCTCCAGCAGCTCATCGGAGCGAGCACTGTTCATCGCCGCCGATTCCCTCTTGGCGCAACCGGTCGCACCGACTATTCCCCGATGTCGCCGGCTAGCAGGGCCTGCAGATCCTCGGTGGTTGCCAGCAGGCTCAGCGACCCGATGGTGCCGGCTTGGCCCCGTACGGCCAGGCGCAGCAGCGTGCTGACGCCGATGACCTCGCGACGATCGTTGAAGACCGGCCCGCCGCTACTGCCCGGAGCGATCGGCGTGTCGGTCTTGATCCAGGTCACGCCATCGTGCAGTTGGGTGCCCGAATAGCGGGCGGTCGTCAGCGTCATGGTGTCGCCGCCGATTGTGGGATACCCGAGCGCAATGAGCGTCTCGCCCGCCTGCAGCGGCTCAGTCGCAATGGTCACCGTCGGCAGCGGGTCGATGTCGGGGTCGGTGGTGAGCAGCGCAAGGTCGTGCTTCTCCGACGACCGCACGATCGACACCGGCAGGAACTTCTCAGGCGCCTTCTCGAAGGTGCCGCCCACGTAGGCCCGGATGCGGATGCACGGGATGCCGTCGTCGTGGACCACGTGCTCATTCGTCACGATGTGGCGGCCGTCGCCCACCACGAAGCCGGATCCGGACCGGGTGGTTCCGCCGGCGACGCTGACGCAGCGGATCTGCACGACCGACGGGGCTACTGAGTTCCAGCCCAGCCCACCAGACACGTCTGCGCCGGTCGAGCCAGTGCCGCGCACAACACCGGTCGCCACCGCCGAGAGCGCCGCCGTGGGTACCGACGACCCCGAGCCCACGCCGGTCACCTTCGCCTGGACGCCGCCGCCGATGGCCAGCCGCCAGTCCTGACCGAACCTGCCGAGCGTCTCGGGCACAGGCTGATCGGGGGCGGGCGCGAGCAGCAGCGGCTCGCACGGGCCGCGCACCGCTCCGGCCGCCAGGCCGCCGAACGGCACCGTCCCGCTGGCCACTGCCACGTCGGTGACCGGGTGGCAGCCCGAGGCGCTGAATGCACGGCGGGCGATGAGTGCGGCCGTCTCGTAGCGGTCGGCGCCGGCAATGCGATCGATGTCGATGCCGAGCTCGCGGATCTCCTCTTCCACATCGGCGGAGATGGCCGCCGTGCCGCCCAGGATCGTCACCGAAGAAACGTCCCGGTCTTCGTCGGTCAGGAAGCGGCGCGCCTCGTCGTGGAGCTCGTCGGGTGTGGTGAGGATGAGCGGGGTCTCCATGGTGACGCTGGGCGCCGCTGCCACCGCATCGGCGAAGTTGACGCCCGAGGCCAGATAGACGGTGTCGATCTCGTCGGGAGCGAAGGTGCGTGCCACCCGGCGGGCGGTTGCGTAGCGGTCATCGCCGGCAAACCGGTCCACCCGGAACCCCATGCCGCGCAAGGTCTCGGCTACGCCCTCTGACACCGCAGCAGGTCCGCCCAAGATGATCACCTTGGCCTTGTCGTGCGATGCGCACGGTGCCAGGTAGGCGCGGGTGGCCGCCGGCAGGAACGCCTGCTTGGTCAGCAGCAGCGGTCGGTCGAGCGCTGCGCCTGCGAGCGCGTCGGGCCAGTTCTCGCCCGAGGCCAGCGCCACGCTGTGCGAGCCGATCTCGCTGTCGCAGCTGCCGCCGGCGACGTTGGCCGCCAGCGCGTACACGCTGGCACCGCTCACCCGCTGCACCACGATGCTCGCCGACTGGGCGCCTGCGGCCTGCGGGGCGAACAGCACCGAGCCGGCCAGCGCGACGCTGAACATGGCGACGAACAACCGCCGTGGGCTGCGGCGCAGCCGACTATTTGCTGGGCTCATGCCGACCTCACACTCCACGGCTCGCCGTCGCCGGAACGCTACGCCACGACTCCTATCAATACGCATCAGTAAAGGAGAGTTTCCGAGTTTGAGAATTGTGTCTCGTGAGTATGAGAGCCTCGTCGTGCCAGCGCTGAAGCAGCCGAGGCGGCACCCAGCGCCAGCAGCCAGCCGCTAGGGGCGGGCGTTGATGTAGGCGTCGACTCGCCAGACGATGGTGTCGTCGTCGCTGCCGAAGTCGTTCACGGCGATGGTGGCCATGAACCCGCCGGCCCCGTAGCCGTCGTCGGCCAGCCCTGCCACGGCGGCGCCAGCGAGGATCTCTGAAGGCTCGTCGGGGTGCGTCCCGTACACCGAACGCATCCACGATCCCGACCGCACCACGCTCATGCCGCGCAGCTCCCACCGGTCCGACACGAACTTGGCCTCGCCCTCGGCGATGCCCGACACCGTGCCCGCCCGGGTCTCCACAGACCACCGGGCGTTGAACGTGTGCGGGCGCCCGGCGCCGAACCCGCGGTCGATCTCCAGCGAGACGAACGCCTCGGTGACCTGCTGGCGGTGCGGCGGCAGGTGTGCGAACACGCCGGGGTCGCGGTTGCGGAAGGCCAGCCGGGTGTTCTCGCCGGTGGACGGGCTCTCGTCGCTGGGCACGCCTCCCGACACCGGCTCGGCCGCCTCCACCACGTCGGTCAGGCGGAACCGCCGGTTGCCGTTGGCCACCACGGCCACCGAGCGCGAGGTCCGCCCGTAGGGCCCCACCGCCCGCACATAGGTCGAGTCAGACTCCGACAGCTCCATGGCGAGGCAGCCCGGGCTGGCCGGCTGCGGCTTGCGGCGCTCGCCGTCGACATCGCCCCGGTACCAGCCCAGCGTCGTCAGGTCGGCTTCGAGGTGGGGGGCACGATCGGGCGATGTCTCGGCCACCAGCCATCGTGCATCGCCGTAGGTGCCCCGTGGCAGGCACACCCAGTCTCGATCGGCGGTGGTCGACGTGCCGCCGGAACCGCCGCTGCCGCCGATTGCCCCGTCGGCACTGGCCCGGTGGAACACGGTGCCGTCGAAGGGCAGCCGGCTGGCGAACACTCCCAGTCCCCGCTTGGCGTCTGGTGCTTTCTCGATCCGGTCGGGGTCTTCGTGATGGGGCGTATAGGCCCCCACCAGGGTCGGCGCTTCGGGTTCGGCGTCGGGCGCCAGGCGCCCGCTCACCAGCGACGAGGCCTGACCGAGCACTTCGGAGGTGATCACCGCTTCCCCGCCGAACGCCAGCACCATGCCGGGGGCGAAGCACCGCCCCTCGTTCACCGCTGCGGCGTACGCCCCGGCGTCGTCGGCTCCCGATCCGTCCGACTCGATGCCGCCCACGGCCTGCGAGCACAGCCGCCCTGGCACGAAGACGTCTCGAAGGAACTCCTCGACCGGCTCGGGCAGTTCGGTGGCCCCTGCGGGCACCAGCAGCATGGGCACGGCGGCACGCTTCGGACGGGGCAGCGCAGCCGACAGCGGCGCTGCAGCCGGCCGGCGCGCCACGGTGACCAGGCCCGGCTCGTTCGCATCGACCGGCCCGGCGAGCCGCTCGACGGCGTAGGGAATCTCGTCGGGCGACGGCGCCGAGGCAGCGCCGCAGAACGCACCCGCGCCGAGCGCGTCGGGCCATCCCTGGGCGCCGTGCGCCCCGTCGCTCAGGGCCGCCAGGCACACCGAGGAGCGTGCGAAGTGGTCGCCCGTGCGGGTGGGCCACCAGCCGCCGAAGATCTTGGCCATCTCCACGCTGGTCTCGTAGCGGTCGGCACCGGCCACCCGGCGCAGCTCGGCCCTGGCGATCTGTGCGGCCAGCTCCGCCACGTCGGCGGGAACCTGCGACGTGTCGCCCAGCACGATCAGGTTCTCCACGTCGAGCAGGCTGAGCGCCACGGCGGTCTCTTCGGGCAGTTCGTCGCTGCCGTCGTGCAGCACCACCGGCACCTGCCAGAAGCTTGTCCACCAGCCCGCAGCCAGGGCGTCGAGACCCACTGCCAGCACCACCGTGCGGCCGAGCAGCTCGCACCGGCTGGCCCGCTCGCGCCACTCCACCACCGAGTTCGCATAGAACGCCAGCACGGCATCGCCGTCGGCCGCGGAGGAGTCTTTGCACCCAGTGGCGCTGCGGGGAATCGAGCGGGTGCCCAGCGACTGGGCCACCACGGCGGCGGTGCCGTAGCGAGTCTCACCGCTTACCCGGAATACCTCGTCGTAGCCGATCGAGACGAGCTCCCGTTCGATCTCGACGGGCACCGCAGCAGGACCGCCCACGATGATGGCCTGTCGCGCCGCGTTGCAGCCGCCCGTGCGCAGGTCTTGCGCGGCCAGGCGTGCGGCGTGGTTGAGCGAATCGGCCCCGTCGCGCACCGAGTCGGTGAGCAGGATGGGCGCTGCGTAGGTGTCGACCCGGGCGAAGCCGCCGATGGGGTCGAACAGGGGGTCGCTGGCGGCCACGCGGCGCAGGTAGGGCTCGCTCGAGCGGCCAGTGGAGTCGGACAGCGAGGCGGCCGTCACCGCATCGGCCGGCACGTCCGACGCCACCACGATGATCGAGCGGGGGCACACGCCCAGGCCCCACCATCCATCGGCCGAGCCCAGGCTGCGCCCGGCGCCCGTGGTGGCGTCGGGAGAGTCGAAGGGGTAGCCGCCGGCGCCTCGCAGGGTCAGCGACACCGCCAGTGCGGTCTGGTGGCGGTCTGGCCCCCACATGCGCACGGCGTTCGGCCACGCCTCCAGCTCTGGAATCGCAAGGAACGAGCGCGGCCACTGGCGAGGCGAGATCGGGCCGTCCTCGGGGGCGCTCTGCCCGCCGACGCTCGGCACCGCCAGTACCGACGCTGCAACAACCGTGGCCAGCGCCACTGCCCACTGCGCCCGCAGGCGCACGCGCCTCCGCCGCTCAGGCCGCTGCCCACGTCGCCGCACGTTCACAGCTACGCAGTCTGCCCGACCGCGGTGACATCCAAGCGCCGTCACGCCGTGCGAGTTGCCGAGCAACCCCACGGATCGCCAGATGCCCGGCCGGCTGCGGATTCCGGCTAGGCCAGCTCAGTCGACCTGTCCCACCGGGACCCAGCGCTGGCCTCTTCGGCGTGCTTCTAGGGGCTCTGGAGGCGAGAAACGCGTTGGCGGACGTTGGGATTGCCTGCGAGGTCGGTGATGGCGCCCGACCGCACGATCGCGCTCGACTGCGTGCTGGGCAGGCCGTCGCTGCGCCCTGACTGGACCCGTGCCACGAGCGTTCCCGGGCGACCTCCCGGCGTGATCGTGTCGCACACGGCCCGGTCGGGCTCGATCGCGTCGGATCCGTCGGGTTCGCCGTCGACGAAGATGACGTCGCTGTCACCGAAGGCGAAGCCGTCGAGGGCGAAGTCGGTGGTGCCGTCGCCGTCTGCGTCGATCTCGATCAGGCGCGTCCGCGGCAGCTCGGTGCTCAATTCGTCGCATTCGCTGGCCACCTCGGTCCAGTACACGGCGAGATCCGCGGTGCTGGCGCCGCCCGTGAACCGCTTGCGCCCGCCGGTGTCGATCGGCGGGTCGGAGTCGATTCCGATTCGCTCGATGGTGAACAACTGGTTGAAGTCGCGACGAGCCAAGAGGTCGTCGGCCACCTGTCCGATGGTTGCGTTCTCGGTGGCATTCGACAGGGCCACCACCAGGATGCGCTGGTTCGGCACCGACACCTGCACCGATGTGGTCTGGGTGACCGACCAGCTGCTCGGGCGGCGGCTGCGCACGTCAAGATCGATGGTCCACTCGTTGCCGACCGTGCCGTCGATGGCGGTGCCGGGCTTGGCGATGATCCTCAGCGACTCAAGGGGGAATTGCGTGTCGCCCGCAGTGAGCGTCACCGACGCCTGGGCGACCGCATGCGGCTCGGTCACGGTGATCCGGCTGACGCGCGGCGCTGTGGTGTCGCGAGTCACCACCCGTCTGATCGCCTTGCCCGCATTGCCGGCCAGGTCGCTGAGCTGGCTGGAGGCGATCGAGATGCTGTCACCGATGTTGAGACCGTCGCCAAAGGTGGCCGGCACAGCCACATCGAACCTGACGACACCGGCGGGCACCGTCACCTGCTCCGACACAGATCTGATGCCGCTTCGCCGGAATATCACGGTCACCGAGTTGTTGCGAGCACGCAGCGGCTCATCTGATTCGATCCAAATCTTGCCGCTGCCCTGCGCTGCATTCAGCGTCAGCGTGGGCGCCGTCTCGTCGGCAGCCACGAAGTACTCCACACGGCCGACCCGCCGGCTGCCGGTGGCGATGCGGATCTTGCCGTCGAGGATGCCGATGCGGTCACGGCCCTGCAGCGGCGTGACGCACCCGGTGGGAACGGTTGCATCGGCTTCGAGCAGCGCCCCGGAGAGCGTCAGCACTGCCTTGGTGGTGCTCGTCTCGTTGCCGGCGTCGATGAAGCCTTCCAGCTCCTCGGGCCTGAAGGGCACGTTGCCGTTGAAGTAGTTGGCGACGATGGTGGCGTCGGCGGTGCGCACCGGCGCGGCGAAGCTGACGGCGATGTGGCATCCGCCGTCGAACGCTTCCAGGGTTGCGCCCAAGGCCACCAGCGTGGCGGCCCTCGTCGCGCTGTCCAGCGCCCGGCTCCCCACCGCCGCGGTGCCGCCGAACACGGTGATGCGCAGCTTGCCGGCGGCATCGCCGGTCACATAGTCGTCTGATTTCAGGAATTCGCTGACCGTCGACGGCAGGGTGTCGCGCTCGGTCAGCAGCAGCGGCGCGCACAGCTCGCCGAGCAGCGGACCGCTGACGATGGCGTCGGGCGAGCGCCATCCGTAGGCCAGGCCGACATCGCCGCTGTCGTCGAAGCACGGCTGCGGCGCGTCGGTGCCCAGCAGGTGCTCGGCTATGTCGATCGCGGTGGCAAAACGATCAGCGCCTTGCCAGCGCTGCGTGGTGATGCCCAGGCCCTTGACGCTGTTGTCGACCGCTGCGCTCACTGCCGCGGTGCCGCCCAGGATCACGACGTGGTCGGTGAGGCTGTCGCGCAAGAACGTGGCCACTGCCGCCGGCAGCTCCGAGGCGGGTGTGAGCAGGATGGGATGCTCGCCGCGGTAGGCGAGCGGGCCGGCTGCGAGCGCGTCGGCGAAGTTGTCGCCGGTGGCCAGCAGCGCCGTGCGGCCACGGCCCGGGATCTCTCCCGGTGAGCCCGGCGTCCACCCCACCAGCCCAGCGATCTCCACAGCGGCATCAGCGGCAGTGCCGACATCGGCGATGCGGTTGACCGTCACGCCGTTGATGGCGACGACGGCGGCTTCCACGGCGGCCGACACCACGTCCTCGTTGCCCACGATGTACACGGTGGTGATGGCCGGACGGGCGAGGAACGTGGCGACGGCCGATGGCAGCTCGTCGGGCGCGGTCAGCAGCACCGGTGCGCGGTGCAGCTTCGCGAGCGCCGGCGTGGGCAGCGTGTAGCCGAAGTGCTCGTCGAGCCCTGAGGTGAGAATGACGGTGTTGACGTCCGGCGAGCCGACGGTGCCCTCCACTTCAGACACGTAAGCCTCGGCCACCTTGACGGCGGTCGTGTACCGGTCGGTGCCCGAGAGGCGAGTGGGTTTCTCTACGTCCGCCGCTGCGCCCATTGCTGGGTTGTGCGCAGTGGCGAGCACGCTCGCGGCGAGCGCCAATGCCACCAGCGCCCGCCCGATGTTGCGATTCAAGTACCGACTACTAGCTCGGCACAGACTGTCTGTCTTTCTGCGCCGTGGCATGCCCGCATCCCCATCGAGGTGACCGATCATCAAGGCTAAGACACCGGCTGCACTGGCCGTGCGGTCACCGCCGAGTTCGATGACGGTCTCTCAGCTCGCTGTCAGCAGCACTGGCTGGGGGTGCAGCGCTGCGAGGCCGCGGTCGAGGGTTGCGAGACGGCCGCCGAATTGTCGGGCCGACGCAGCCAGGCAGGCGTCGGCCACTTGGCGATCCCCGATGGCCCGGCGAGCGTTGCTGCGTCGGCGAGCGCTGCAGTCATTCGTCTACCAAGGATCGGACGCCTTCGGCCTTGACAACCCGCCCCAACCGGAGGGTCGGCAGCCCCGCAGCAGGCGACGTCGGAGGGTCGTCAGCCCGCCGCAGGTACAGCTCGCTGGAGCCGCCCAACGCGTCCCGCCGGATCCGCCCGCCCCGGAAGGTCGGCAGCCCCGCAGCAGGCGACGCCGGAAGGCCGCCACCCCGCAACGACTGCAGATCGCCGAAGCCGCCCAACGTGTCCCGCCGGGCTCGCCCGCCCCGGAACCTGGGGCGATTGTCAGGGCGGGCCACGCTGCGGAACTCGGGCTCGCGGTTCTGGCGGCAACGCCGGGTCGGCAGGGTGGGCCTGCCGCAGAGGTCGATCGGACTTCTCGGACCGTGTTTGGGCGACCCAGTGGCCGGTGTCGGGGTCTCGTCTGAGGCGCTGGCCGGCCTTGTGCAGGCTGTTGTGGCAATCGCTGCACAGCGCAGCCAGATTCGGGACGTCAGTGGTGCCGTGGTCGGCATCCCACTCGTCGATGTGGTGGTACTTGCAGCGGTGCATCGCAGCCCCGCACAGCACGCAGCCGCGGTCGCGTATTGCGACGGCGAGCTGCTGAGCGGCGCTCGCAAGGCGGCGGCCGCGTCCCAGCCACAGCGGCTGGCCCGGCCCGGCGAACAGCGCCCCGGTGACACGGGTGTCGGGCGAGAGATCGTTGAGGATCGACTTGGGTACGGGCCCAGCGCCGAGCACCTCGCAACGCCCATCGGGAGCCGTGCCGTCGATGACGCCAATGTCGGCCACGATGACCAACTGGTTGGGCGCTTGGCTGGGCGCCCAGCGGTCGACCGACCGGCCACCGCCACCAGCGCTGGCGGCGCACGCGCACTTCCCGCCGCCTGGACAACCGCCGACATCTGCGACGTCGGCATCGTCACCACTGCCAGCACCAACGCCCCGGCCACCGCACTCTCCGCCAGGCCGCATCGGACCCCCGCCGACATCTGCGACGCTGGCGGCGCCGTTGGGCAGGTCGTTGGACACTGGGCCGGGAGCACCGCCTGCTGTGCCCTGCTGGCTCGCCAGCGCGTTGCGACCGGTGAGCATCTCGAAGACGCTGTCGGCGAGGCGCTGACGGTTGCCGCGCACTTCCTCTGGAGTGCCGTCGCGGCCGCCGTCGAGGCGCCACAGGGCGTCGTTGTAGTTCTCGACCGCCTGCAGCACCAACGCAAAGCTGACCGGGTCGAACCGTGCGTTGAGCACGCCCATGCCGGTCTCGTCGTCGGTGAACAGCGCCGCACTGCGCTCACGGCGCTGCCGGCCGAGCAGGCTCTCGGCAGCGGCAGGATCGTGCCGCGCCACGAACCTCTGGGCATCACGACGCAGCACATCAGGCGATGACTGCGCCGCCGTCTCCAGCAGGCCCGCAGCCCCATCGACAGCGTCGGGGCCGCAGCGCCGGGCCGTATCGGCAAGCACCTCAGCATGCTCGACCGTCAGCGCACCGCTCGCCAGGCCACGGGCGACGGTGGGCATCTGCGCCACCTGCCCGCTGACGGCCGCCTTGCGGGCGGCGGACCGAGCGCTCATCCGAGCCTCGTTGCGCAACGCAGCACGGCCCGACCCCTTCCGGTCGGCCTCCAACGCTGCAGTAGCCGCCAACAGCAACGCCTCCACAGCAGAGCGCAGCCGGCCGCCTGCAGCAATCACCTGCTCCAGCGCCTCGCAGCCCGCGCCGGCCAGCGGGGCCTGCGCAGCCATCGCCACCAGGTCGCTCGCCGACGACAACCCCAACAGCACGCCGTCAACCGCCACACCACCACCGACCACGCCGTCAACACCGGCGCAATCACCCACCGCGCCACCGAATGCCACACCATCGCCGCCCGCGCCATCAACGTCGGCACCGTCGAGCCCAAGCCTCACCTCACATCCGGCGAGATCGGCCGGCAGATCGGTACGAACAAGTGTGCGAGTCACGGTGCAAACCCTAAGAAGGGGGTGTGACGCGATCCCCAGTCCTGACAGGCACTCGTCGACCGTCGACCGATCGAAATGCCGTTGCGCACCCAGCGGTACACTCAGAACTCAAGACCCCGGAACCGTCAATGCTTCGGCAAACGGCCGGGGTTACGCCTTTCTGGACGGAATGGCCGACGAGCGAACACGAGCGCTGTTGGCCGGATCGATCATGGCGGCGGTCGTCTCGAGGGTGCAGACATGGGCCCCGCTGGGTCTCGCGGCGCTGGATAGCGCACGTGATGGTTCTTGTTTGACCGGCGACCGCCGCCGACGAGACGCCACAGCGCCGAGCGCTCCCTGCGTCCCACGGGCACCCGCAGGCAGACGCGAAAGAGCCCCGGGGCCGAAACCCCGGGGCTCTTTCGTTGTTGTTCTTCGCCGATCAGACGGGCAGGCCGCCCGAACGGTTCAGGTCAACTGAGCGGCTAGCTGCTAGCGGCGAGCCGGAACGCTGCTAGACACAGAGATCCGGTTCTGCGAGGCACCGCTCATGCCTTCGTCGACCGTGTTGCGCCCTGGTGCTGCCACCGGGACATCGTCGGCGTAACCGACGGCAACCCCTGTCACAGGCGGAATGGCCGGGGTGACAGTGCTGTCGCCCGTGTGGCCTGCCGCGGTGTCGACCAGGTCACGCGCCATCGGCAGGTTGCCCATCGATGCGGTGGTGCCCTCATAGCGGACGCCCCGCACCGGTCCGGTGACAGTCCCCGGTCCGGCGAGGTCCAGACCACCGCCAGCTGGTGTGCCGAGAGCACCGGCAGGTGCAGCGCGGATGCCAGAGGCATCATTGGTCGTCTGCGCACGGCGGGCCGCGGCGGCCAGCACGTCGGCCAGCAACGTGTCGTGGCTGACGGTGTCGACGTAAGCGTTGAAGTTCACTTGGATAGCGAACTGGGTACGACCAGCGTTAGCCGAGGGAGCGATCTGGTCGCGACCAGCGGCCGTAGCATCCAGAGCCAGTGCTGTCCTAGCGACCCCCGTCGCACAGTTGGTGAAGCCTGCGGAGAACCGTGCGTCGAAGTCGGCATTCGCCTTCAGCGCAGCGAGCAAGTCACCCAACGAGGCAGTCGGCGGTCCATTCACGAAGCGCACCGTGACCCTCTGGCCCTTGGTGTCGACTCGCACGTCGATGTCCAGCGGCTTGGCGGTGCTGTAGGTGCTGGCCCGGTCGAACACCATCGTCCAGCCGTTGCCGGCAGCGCCAGCTGCGGCACCGCCTGGCTTGGCAGAGATCGTGATCTCTTGACCACTGGTTGCAGCGGTCACCGTCGTCGTGGGCACGGTCCAGGTGTTCTGCATGCTGTGCTTGAGCTGGCTCATCAGCACCGAGGTGATGCGCGGACTCGCCTGGGGCTTGATCGCCGTGCCGGAAGTCCCAGCGTTGACGTTGGCCAGCGGGAGCGCCTTGTCGCCGATCACGCCCGGCTTGACGACAAGCCTGTCGCCCACTTCCAGGCTGCGGCCGATTGTGACGGTCGCCGTGAAGGACTTGTTGGCAGTCGCCGTGGTGGCCGTGTGCGTGACGGTGCTAACGACGTTGGTGGCGTCAGTTCCCTTGCCCGCTGCCGGAACGAAGGTGAAGTCATCAACATCGAGGCTGCTGTCAGCATTCATCACCGGGAACCCGCCAGCGTCGCTGAAGGTCACGGCGAAGCCATCGGCATCGTGGTTGGTCGGGGTCCTCGTGTTGCCACCGGTCGCGATGCCGAGAACACTCACTGTGGGTCGGCCCCGATCAGGCGGAGCGGCCATCACAGTCGTCGACGCGGGTGCAATGGTCCGTTGGTCCTCGTTGGTGCCCAGCTTGTGACCTGATGCCGCGATCGAGATCGTGTCGCCGTTCGCCAGTGACTGGCCAAGCGTGACGTCGATCCTGCGATTGTCGCAAGTCCCGCCGTCAGTGCTTCGAGCCACCGCGGAGACGATGGCCGGAACGCCGTTCACCTCGATGATGTCTCGGATCTCCTCCAACAACGCTGCCAATGCGGTTGCATCTCCGAATTCAACGTCGTCGTTGAAGTACAACGTGAACATCGGAGTTTGAGGCGGCGAAGCGGTGGGGTTGTTGACCTGAGGCCGGACTGGATCGCTTGCGCTTTCCACGCCGTCGCCTGTGGTGTCAGTAGCCGCCCCGATCTCCACGCTGAGTGCACCGGAGGATGCAGCCGCCGCAAGGGCGTCGTCCATCGTGGCCTGGCTGACCGCAGCAGTGCCGCCGATGGCGACGATGCCCAGGTTCAGCTTGTCGGCACCGATCGTCTTGGGCGTAGCGGCGAGGTAATCGCTCACCGAAGCCGGCAGGCTGTCACCAACCACCAGCGGCGGCACCAAGTAGCCGCCAGCGAAGCTCGACGCCAGCGCCGGAGCAGCGACAACGCCGTCAGGGTTGCCCCTCACGAGTGCCACACGGTCGCTGGACACGAGGCCCAGGGCGTCGCCGCAGCCATTGCCGGCCATCTGCGCAAGCGCAACCGACACAGCCGCAGCAGAATCGCCTTCGACCCGATCCACGGTGTCAACACCGAGCGACGTCAGAGCCGATGCGACCCCAGCTGACACCGCGCCGGCGCCGCCGATGATCTGCACGTGCTCTACGTCGTTGGTGGTGATGTACTCCGAAGTCGCGTCCGGCAGCTCATCAGCGGCCGTCATCAGCACAGGAAGCTGGAGACGGTACGCGATGGTCTGCACCGCCACGCCGTACGACATCATGTCGGTAGCGCCGTTGATCAGCACCGCGCTCACCGCGTCAGTACCGCACCACGACGACTCAGCGTCGATCATCGATGCGATCGCTGCAGCAGTCGCATACCGGTCATCTCCGGCAATCCGGGTCACTGTCGGGCCCGCATTCAGGCCTTCGATGGCGGTCACCACCGAGTCGGCCACAGCGGCAGAGCCGCCGAGCACGTAGACCGTGCTGACGCCGTAGTCCTCGATGAAGTCAGCAGTGCCGCCGTGCAAGCTGTCCGTGGGGGTCAGCAGGATCGGGGCATCTACGTAGCCGGCCAAGCCGGCAACCGAGATGGAGTCGACCAAGGTCTCGCCAGACGAAACAAACGCTGTCGGAACGGAGCCAAGTCCGCCCTTGGACGTGGCAAAGTTCTTCGCCAGTCGCAGCGCCGTGTCGTAGCGATCCTGACCAGCAAACTCACGGACCGCTGCCGTGGCCGGGTTGCTGTCGTGATCGACCTTCACCTCGAAAGAAGTGTTTGCGGCTTGGGCTGGGGATCCCGCTACAACTGCCAGCACCGATGCGACGAGCATCGCTGCCAGAATTGCTGCGAGAGAGCGCTTGCCCCGCCGCATTTTGGTGGTAGTCAAGGTTATGTTTCTCCTTGTTCGGCTCCTTTCCGTGTGATTTCGAGCCCTGACAGCCCCGGCACGGCCGTGTGCGAGGTGCTGCGGTTGTCTCGATTACACAGCCAGATTCACGGTGCTGAATGCGGTGGGCCGGCGGCTTCGGGGTTGACCGGTTCCATGCGCCAAGCCGCCGGCTGCGTTGGCAGGAGCCGTCGCTCTCGCGCCGAATCTCGCGGGGTCGCCAGCCGCGCGCTCGCTAGGGTTGATCTTGAGAGGGCTTGGTTATCGCGATGGCAATGAGCACCGTGTTCGTCGATCCGTCGAATCCGGCCGCGTCCGTCGGCGGGCAGCCGCCTGACGATGCCGGCGAGCGGCATGTCAAGACGGTCTTCGTGAGCACTCTGCCCGACGACTACGACCCCGAGGTCGCCGACGCGTTCGCCCGGCTCGGCGCGCAGTACGACGAAATCGCGACGCGATTGTCCGAAGGGGACCCGGCCTTTGGGGCCGACGTTCCCGGCGTCAGCGGCGCCGAGCGCTAAACCCCGCTTAGCCGGCGAGTACGAGTGCTCCTCGTAGATGACCACTTGGCGCGGGTTGCGCTCAGCGCAACAGCGCCGCTGCAGTGGCAGGGCCGAGTTCCGAGCGTCACCTGGGTGTTCTACATGCGGCTCGCCGCAGCGATGCTCAGCAGCAACGCGTCGGGTCAGCACAGCAGACACAGAACCCTGGCGCTGATCGACGCGGTCAAGCAGCCCCATCATCGGCTCCTGCACATATTGGATTCCCGCGACCGCATCGAGCTGATCGCGGAGTGCAACAACCGCCCAGGCATCAGTCTCGCTGCAGCAGAGCTGCTCGCAGCAGCGATCGACTCCACAGGCGAAATGCATGTCGCCGAGCGCAACTTCACCGATGCCTGGCGCGAATGCCTGAGCGGCTCAGGCGTGAGCGTGACCACCTACAGCCCCGACGAGCTCAGGTCGGCTCGCCCCTCCTAACCCCACTTGGCGTTGCTGTGGCTGCGACACAGTCGGCGACCTGACAGGGCCGCTTACCCGACGGCGACCCGGCCCGGTCAACGCCCACAGACCGCAAGCAGTCCCTTCGAGCGCAGGCATACGACAACACCAGCCAACCGGCTACGCCCACGGCAGACGCGAAGAGCCCCGGGGCCGAAACCCCGGGGCTCCATCGCTGTCGGTCTTTGCCGATCAGGCGGGCAGCCCGCCCGAACGGCTCAGGTCAACTGTGCAGCTAAGTGCTGCTTGGGCGCGAACGCCTAGAAGGGAAGCCTGACCGGCAGCGTGGGGCTCGACGCGATCGTGACTTGGCTGTAGCCGTTCACGGTCTCGTCTTTGGCCCGGGTCGCCGCCGAATTGCTGGCATAGCCCACTGCGACTTCCTGCACGATGTCGAGCGCGGGTTCACCAGCAGACCCGGCGGCGACTGCTGTCGCGCGGCCCGCGTCGGTGGTCACCACGTCGCCGGCCTTCGGCAAGAACCGCGCCGTCGTGGTCTGGCCCTCCAACCGCACGGTCTTGAACGGCGCCAGATCGCCTGCAGTGTCCGCGACATTGTCGCCGTGCGTGGCCGTGAGGTTGTTGATGTCGCGGGTGTGGGGGGCTCCACTGTCTCGCTCGAGACCCGCCTTGATCTGGGTCAACGTCGAGACGCCGAGGTTGCGTGTCGCCGTGCCGTGCAGGATGTCCTCGATCAGCGCCGCACGCGCCTCGGTGTCGATGTGCTTCACCCAGACGTTGAAGCGGACTTCGATCGCGAACTGCGTGACGCCGTCAGTCGACCTGGTCGCGAGGTAGTTCCTCGATGCGCGGCCTATGTCGAGACGCTTGTTCGGCGCAGCAGACACCGCGCTGGCCCCGCTGCCGTTGCAGGCGGGCGCGGCGACAAATCGCTGATCGAACTCGCCGTTGGCTCCCAGCCGGGCGAGCATGTCGCCCACCGTCGCTCGGCCGTTCACGACACGTGCCGTCACGGTCCTGCCCGTGGTGTCCACGCGCACGTCGATGTCGACGGGCTTGTTCGCCGACCAGGTGGCCGCCACGTCGAACAGCATCGTCCATGCGTTCCCCGCGGCGCCCGCAGCGTCGCCGTCGGCCTTGGCCTTGATCGTGATCGCGTTCGTCGCCACCCCGTTCGTGGCGTCGAAGTCGTCCTGCACGTCCCACACGGCGTTGGCGGTGTGCTTCGTGTTCATCCGCACCGTCCTGATCGTCGGGCTCGCCTGGGGTGCGATTGCGGTGAACGATGCCGGGACGTTCTTGAGAGCGATGGGAACGGCCATGTCCTTGTACGCGTCCTCAGTGACCGTCAGCTGATCGCCCACCGCCAATGCCGCGTTGTCGCTCTTGGTGACAGGGAAGCTCGCGAGCCGGCTGAGAGTGCCGCCGCTGGCCTGAGCGACGTCAGCCGGGTACACAATCGTGCCCACGGTTGCAGTGGCCGTGCCCGTGGCCGGGTTCAGCTTGATGGTGCTCGAAGCCGGGTCCGCCTGTGTGAGCCTGCGGTTGTCCGCGACCGTGACAAAGAAGCTGTCCTCGGTCCCGTCGGCAATGCCCACGATGCTCACCGTGGGCCTGCTGGTGTCCGGCGCGCCCGCCTCGACTTTCCGAGATGCAGGCTGCACCGCGCGCTTGTCCTTGCCCGTGCCCAGCTTGTGCACCGCAGACTCCACGATCGAGATCGTGTCGCCGTTGCGCAGCCCCTGACTGAGCGTTACGTCCAGCCGGCGGGTCGAGCAGTCATTCGCTCCCGCGCCGCCTGCTACCGAAGTGACCCTCGCCGGAACGCCGTTGACCTCGAGGATGTCCCGGATCTTCGCCAGCGTCACGGCGCCGTCGGTGGTGCCCGTGGTGGACTCGAGTGCCACGGTGTCGCTGAAGTGCAGCGAGATCACCGGCGCGGTCGCGTCGGGCCGCAGCGGGTCCTTCGCGTCGCCCACTCCGTCGCCGTTGGTGTCGTTCTCATTGATCCACGTCGTCGCGGCGTCGTCGGGGCCAGCGGCGATCTCGACGGTGAGCTCGCCGGTCGCGGCTGCCGCTGCGGTCGCGGCCTCCATCACGGCCTCGCTGACCGCGGCGGTGCCGCCGATGGCGACGATGCCGAGGTCGAGCTTGCTCGCCCCGAGATTCTTGGGCGTCGCAGCGAGATACCCGCGCACGACTTCGGGCAGGCTGTCGCCGACGATCAGCGGAGACACCATGTTGCCGTTGGCGAGGCTCGACGCGAGCGTCGGCGCAGCCGCGACCCCGTCCGGGTTGCCTCGCACGAGCGCGACCCGGTCAAACGACACCGGCGCCAGCTGCGTGGAGCAACCGTTGCCGGCGAGCTTCGCGAGCTCGACCGACACTTCGGACGCCGACGCTCCGTCAACGCGCTCCACGACGTCCACGCCCAGGGTGGTCAACGACGACACGACCCCACCAGACACGACATCGGCATCGCCGATGATCTGGACATGCTCGATGTCGTTGTCGCGGATGAAGTCAGCAGTCACCTCAGGCAGCTCGTCGGACTCGGTCATCAGCACCGGCAGCCGCAGCCTGAACGCCATCGTGCTGATCGCGACCCCGAAAGGCAGCATCTCGGTCGCGCCGTTGATCAGCACAGCGCCCCGCGCCGTGCTGTCGCACCATGACGACACCGAGGCGATCCTCGCCGCGATCGCCGCAGCAGTCGCGTACCGGTCAAGGCCATAGACCCGCTCAACAGTGGGCTCGTTGGTCAAACTCCGGAGTCCCTCAAGGGTCGCGTCGGACACAGCAGATTCGCCGCCCAGCACAAATACCGCGCTCACGCGGTAGTCCTCGATGAAGTCGGCCACGCCGCCATGCAGAGTGCTCCCCGGCGTCAACAGCACCGGAGCGTCCACATCGCCCGCCAAGCCGGCGACAGAGATCGAATCGACCAGCGTCTCGCCTGACGCAACAAAGACAGCAGGCACCGCGCCAAGTCCGCCCTTGCCGACAGCGAAGTTCTTGGCCAAGCGCAATGCGGTGTCATACCGATCCCGGCCGGCGAACTCACGGCTGTCAGGCACGCCGTCGCCATCGGTGTCGATAAGCACCTCAGAAGATGTGTTTGCGGCTTGGGCTGGACTTCCCGCTACAACTGCCAGCACCGATGCCATGAGCATCGCTGCCAGAATTGCTGCGAGAGAGCGCTTGCCCCGCCGCATTTTGGTG
>CAZAFV010000028.1:0-37152 GCA_964484385.1 uncultured Acidimicrobiales bacterium | reverse complement strand
CCGGATCGACGAGCGGTCGGCCGGGTACTTCGCGCTCGGGCTGGCCAAGGGCTCGGCGCGGCCCGTGCTGCTGGTGTGCACGTCAGGCACTGCGGCGGCCAACTACCTGCCGGCGGTGGTCGAAGCGCACTACTCCGGCGTGCCGCTGGTGGTGCTGACCGCGGACCGGCCGCCAGAGCTGCGGGGCTGGGGAGCGGGGCAAACCATCGATCAGCACGGGCTGTACGGCAGCCACGTGCGCTGGTTCTGCGAGACGCCGGTGTCCTCGGAGTTGCCGGTTGATCAGGCGGTGCGGTGGTTCGGCGTCGCCGCTGCCCGGGCGGTGGAGCAGGCGACCGGCTCGAACCCTGGTCCCGTGCACCTCAATATGTCGTTTCGGGAACCCCTGGAGCCGCTGCCGTGCTGAGCGAGTGGGCAGCGGCGCACGAGCGAGGGGTGGTGGTGGCCGGGCCCATGTGGGATGGGGACCGGTGGGCGGATGCGGTGGCGGAGTTCTGCCGGGCTTCTGGGTGGCCGCTGCTTGCTGAGCCGTGCTCGCAGCTCCGGCGTGAGCTGGATGGGGTGGTGGTGACGGATCATCACGATCTGCTGCTGCGCACGCCGTGGGCCGACGCCGAGCCGCCCGATGCGGTGCTGCGCATCGGCGGCGCGCCGACGTGCAAGCCGCTGCGGCTGTGGATCGAGCGGCACCGCCCGGCGTTCGCCTTCGTCGATCCGGCGGGCACTTGGACTGATGCGAGCTTCAGCGTCTCGCTGCACTTGACGATCGGGCCGGAGGGGGTGACCGATACGGCCCGAACGCTGTTGTCGCCGGAATCCGGGTGGGCGCAGCGGTGGGCCGACGCCGATGCACGTGCTGCCGCGGCAATCGACGGCCTGCTCGACACCGAGCCGTTGCTGGAAGCCGGCGTGGCTCGCCAGCTCGGGCGCAGCCTTCCGGCGGGTCACGCGCTGTATGTGTCGAACTCGATGCCGGTGCGCGATGTTGACTCGTACTTGCGAGGCCGCGCCGAGCCCTTGGCGGTGCACGCCAGCCGGGGTGCGAGCGGCATCGACGGCGTGATCTCTGCTGCGGCCGGCGTGGCAGCGTCGGGAACCCCGACCACGGTGCTGGTGGGCGATCTGGCCTTCCGTCACGACGTCGGCGGGCTGCTTGGAGCGTTCGACCCAGGGTTTGGCACCCATGCTGAGCCCGGCGGACTCGACCTCACCGTGGTGGTAGTGGACAACGGCGGCGGCACGATCTTCTCATTCCTGCCTGCCTATGGGGTCATCGATCCCGGGGCGTTCGAACGCTTGCTGACGACGCCTCCCGGGCGCAGCAGCTCGCAGCTCGCGAGCGGGCTGGCCGCGGCCATGGGATTCGAGCACCACCACATCGGCTCGTGTGACGAGATACATGCGCTGCTGGCCTCGCCCGGGTCGAGCCGGGGCGTGCGCGTCATCACCATCGACATCGACGCAGACGCAAACCGGGATCAGCACCGGCGCCTGGCCGACGCAGTCGCGGCAGCGGTTCGGGATACTGAACCCCGCTCGCCGTGACCCCCAGCCTGCGACGCCCGCAATCGAGCGGCGCTGTCGCGTTCGCTGGCGGCGGCGCGGTGCCGTGCGCGCTGCCATGAGCGCGAACACCGGCGTGCACATCGAGTCCTCGACAACGGGGAGCGGCGAGCCGGTCATCGTCATCCACGGGTTCACCGGATGCGCGGAGGCGATGGCACCGCTGGTGTCTCGACTCAGTGGCTACCGGTGCATCGCCGTGGACCTGGTCGGCCACGGCCGCAGCCCTTCCCCCACCGACCTCGCGCCCTACAGCGTCGAGGCGATGGCAGCGTCGGTGGCCGCACTCGCCGCTGGCCTAGATGACGGGCCGGGCCACGTTGCCGGCTACTCCATGGGCGGTCGGGTGGCGCTTGCGCTGGCCTCCGCGTACCCGGAGGTCTGCAGGTCGCTGACGCTCATCAGCGCCACCGCCGGAATCGCTGATGCCTCGGAACGGGCACAGCGCCGCCGGGCCGATGAGGCGCTCGCCAGTCGGATCGACGAACACGGCCTGGCCCGCTTCGTCGACGAGTGGATGGGCCAGCCGATGTGGGATCCGCTCCGGGCGAGCCTCCGCCCCGAGGCGTGGCAGGCGTCCATCGATCAGCGCCTGCGCTCCGATCCCACCGGGCTGGCGAACTCGCTGCGTGCCGCCGGAACGGGCTCGATGACGCCGCTCTGGGATCGCTTGGGTGCCCTCGACGTACCGACGCTGCTCATGTGCGGCGAGCTGGACACCAAGTTCGTCGCAATCGGCCGCGAGATGAACAGCCTGCTGCCCGCCAGCGAGCTGGTTGTGCTGGCCGGCGCGGGCCACGCCGCGCACCTCGAAGTGCCCGACGATTGCGCCACGGCGACCCGCCGACACCTCGACGCGTACTGAGCGCTGTCAATCCTGGGGAAGCGGGAACTCGAATGCGCCGGGCAAGAGCTCGGCAACGGTGGTGTTCTCGTTCACGGCGCAGTCGGGACCTCCTGCTTCGAGCAGCAGTTGGCGGCAGCGACCGCACGGAGCAAGCAGTTCGCCCCCTGCATCGGTGACGGTCACCGCGACCAGGCGGCCTCCCCCGCTGCGATGCAGATCGCAGACCAAGGCGCACTCGGCGCAGAGCGTCAGCCCGTACGAAGCGTTCTCGACGTTGCAGCCGGTGACGATGCGGCCGTCGTCCACGAGGCCTGCCGCGCCCACATGGAAGTTCGAGTACGGCGCATATGCCGTGCGGGATGCCTCGTGCGCCCGAGCGCGCAGATCGGCCCACGGGATTGCCGCATCCTCGCTCATGCCGAACAGGCCTCCCGCGTCGCCTGAGCGACGAGAGTACGGCCGATGAGACCACCCCAGTGAGCCAATAGCGTTCACCCCGTGCAGGTGACGCTGCGTGAATTCGAGCTGCCGCTGCTGCGGCCACTGCTGACCGCTCACGGCCCGATCGCCGTACGACGGGGCATCGAGGTACGCGTCGGCGACGACGCCTGCGTCGGCGCGGGCGAGGCGGCACCGCTGCCTGGCTTCGGTGTCGAGACCTACGACGAAGCTCTGGCGGCACTAGAGCGCTGGGCGGAGAACCCAGAAGGCGAACCGCCCCGCGAGCCGTGCGCTGCCGCCGCCGTGGAATCGGCACTCACCCAGCTCGACGCAGAGATCGAGGGCGTCACACTGTCCACACTGCTGGCCGAGAACCCACCCACGCAGCGGCGCATCGCCACCCACGCGTTGGTTTCCGACCTGGATCCCGAGGCTGCGGCCCAGCGCGCGGCGCACGCCGCAGCGGCAGGTCACCTGGCGGTGAAGCTCAAGGTTGCTGCCCACGACCAGGCCCACGCAGACGGCAACGGCAGCGCAGCCGCGACCATTGCCGAACAGTCGGTGCGGATCGCGCACGTGCGCCACTCCCTGCCCGCCGGCGTGGCTCTGCGACTCGATGCGAATGGCGGCTGGGATCGTGCGACAGCGGTGAAGGTGCTGCGCCCCGTCGGCCACCTCGACATCGAGTTCATCGAGGAACCCACACCTGAGGCCGCTGACTGGGCACAGATCAGCCGCACGGTCGGGCTGCCGGTTGCTGCCGATGAGCACTTGCGTGATGCCGATGCGCTTGACCGGTTGATCGCGGTTGGTGCGATCGAAGTGGCTGTGCTCAAGCCGGCGGTGCTGGGTGGGCCGCACGCTGTTTTTGACTTGGCGCGGCGGGCGGCGATGCGCGGGGTTCGCTCGGTGGTTTCGTCGTTTATCTGCGGGCCTGCGGGGTTGCGCATCGCTCGTGAGACTGCTGTTGCTGTTGATCCGCATGGGGTGCATGGGATTGGGACCGCGACGCTGTTTGCTGAGCCGCTGCCTGAAGATGTGACGCCTGCTGGTGGTTATCTGGCTGTGCCTACTGAGGCTTCTTCTGTCGCTGACTGAGCTCTTGGCTTTCAGACTTTCCAGCGTTGGGTCTTGCCGAGTGGCGTTTGGGGTAGCTCGTGGACGAGCTCTATGGCGCGTGGGGCGCAGTAGGCCGGGAGCTGGGCCTTGATCGTGTCGCGCAGCATTTCGAGTTCCGGAGGGTTGGCGGAGTCGGTGGGAACGACGACTGCTGTTACTGCTTGGCCCCATTCGGGGTCTGTTCGGCCCACAATCACTACGTCAGCAATGGCCGGCAACTGCGCCAGAATTCGCTCAATGGCTACTGGCCAGACTTTTTCGGCGCCGGTGGTGATCATGTCGTCGACTCTTCCGAAGACGGAGAGCTGGCCTTCGTCTGATAGGGCGCCGGCGTCTCCTGTGGGGAACCAGCCGTCGTTTGTTCGGGGGTTGGTTCCGTCGCGGTAGCAGCGCAGGAGCATTGGGCAGCGGAGCTGCACTTCGCCGTCGTGGATGCGCAGCTCTACGGCTTCCAGCGGCCAGCCTTCGTAGATCACGCCGCTGAAGGTCTCGGTCATGCCGTAGGTGGCGATGGTGTTGGGGGGCCGTTGGGCTGGCAGGGCGGAGCCTCCGAGCAGGATTGCCCGGAATGCTGCTGCGTCGATGCGCGCTAGCGCGGTGGGCACTAGTGAGGTGAGCGTTGCGCCTTGGCGGGCTGCTGCTTCGACTGCGGCTGCGTCGAAGCCGTCGTGGACCTCTAGGGGCGTGTCGGTCAGCAGTGCGCGGACTACTACTGCCAGGCCGCCGACGTGTGCGAGAGGGAGGCATGCAAGCCAGCGGTCGGTGCTGGGGTCCACCGCCAGCGCGGAGCTGGTTGCCATGGCGTTGGCCTCAATGGCTGCGTGGGTGAGGACGGCGCCCTTCGGATCTCCGGTGCTGCCACTGGTGGCCATGACGAGCGCGTCGCCGGCCTCGACGTCCCAGCCGCCTCGGCGGCGGTGGCGACCCGTGGCGTCCACCACGACGCTGGCGCCCATGCGCTCGATGAGCGACTCTTGCGCAGGGGCCGGCAGCCGCTGATCGACGGGCAGCACGGCGTCGCCGGCGTCCCAGGCTCGCTGCAGCTCCGCGACGAAGCGATCACCGCCGCCGATCGCCAGCGCTACCAGTCGTCGCACGGCGCGGACACTACCGATGCGGTCGCTCGCGCCCGCCGGAATTTGCGCTCGGCCGGCGCGGCACTTCGAGGGCGTCCGCGGGCAAACACCGGCATCGTGCGTTCGAAATCGACGAGACGTTGGCGGAGTTGTCGCACCTGGGCGCGAGACTGTCGGCTGCATGGACACGGCAGCCATCACGCCGACGCTGCGCTGGACGGGCGGCAGCATCGAGATCATCGATCAGACGCGGCTGCCGGCGGAGTTGGTGCTGCTCGACGTGCGTGATGTGGCCGGTGCCGTGGATGCCATCGAGCGGCTTGCCATCCGGGGGGCGCCCGCACTCGGCGCTTTCGGGGCGCTTGCCTTGGTTGTCGGCCTTGACGAGGTGCAACCCGGCTCGCTGGACGCGGCACGCGAGGTACTGGAGCGGTTGCGGCACGAGATCGGCGACGCCCGCCCGACTGCGGTGAACCTGCGATGGGCGGTGGATCGCACGATCGACGCTGCGCTCGCCGCCGCAGAGCTCACCAGCGCGAGCACGAACGTCGAGAGCGACAGCAGCGGCAGTGCAGGCAGCGTTGACGAACTGCGGCGGCGGCTGCTGGAGGAAGCCTTGGCCATCGGCGCCGAAGACGCTCGGGCATGCGCCGAGATCGGTCGGCTGGGGCGAGAGGTGCTTGCGGAAGCCACGGTGATCGCCACGCACTGCAACGCAGGGCGCCTGGCAACTGCGGGCATCGGAACAGCGCTGGCCGCGTTCTATGCGAAGGCTGCTGCCGGTGAGCCGGTGCGCGTGCTGGCGGCAGAGTCGCGCCCGCTCCTGCAGGGTGCCCGTCTCACCGCATGGGAGTTGGCGGACGCGGGCATCGACGTATCGGTCGTGCCCGACGGTGCCATGGCGTCGCTGATCGCAGGAGGCGAGGTGGACGCCGTGATCGTGGGCGCAGACCGCATCGCTGCCAACGGCGACACTGCCAACAAGGTGGGCACGCTGGCCCACGCTCTGGCCGCCGCCGATGCGGGCATCGGCTTCTACGTCGCGGCGCCGACCACGACTGTCGACGCAGCTGTGCCATCGGGCGACCGCATCGTCATCGAGCAGCGGAGCCCCGATGAGGTTCATCACGCCGGCGGGCAGCGTCTGACGCCGGAAGATGCGAAAGCCGTCAATCCGGCATTCGACGTGACTCCTGCGCGTCTGATCACCGCGATCATCACCGATGCAGGCGTGCTGCGACCGCCGTATGGCGAGTCCATTGCGCAAGCGTTGGCCCAGGCTGAACCAGCCGGATCGGAGGCGGGCCGGTGCTGAATCGCTGGGATGCCGACGAGGCGGCGCGCTGGGCCGAGTTGGGCGACCTCGGCGAGATCACCTATGGATCGCGCCTCGTGGGCGCCGATCCGGCGCTGGTGCTGCACGGTGGCGGCAACACGTCCGTCAAGGGCCACAGCACCGATGCTTGGGGCGAACCGGTCCCGACGCTGTGGGTGAAGGGCAGCGGCTGGGATCTCGCGACTATCGAACCGCCCGGCTTCGCGCCGCTGCGCTTGGAGCCCGTCCGGCGTCTGGCCGAGCTGGCTGAGCTCAGCGATACCGAGATGGTGAACCAGCTGCGAATCCACCTGCTCGATGCCAGCGCCCCGAACCCGTCGGTGGAGGCGATCCTGCATGCGCTGCTGCCCCACCGGGCGGTGCTGCACAGCCATGCCGATGCCGTGCTGGCGCTCACCAACACGGCCGACGGCGACGCGCGGGTGCGAGAGTTGTGGGGCGACCGGGCCGTCGTGGTGCCCTACGTGATGCCGGGCTTCGATCTGGCCCGCCGCTGCGCGGACGAATGGCAGGCGCAAGCCCACGACGGCACCGAAGCGATGGTGCTGCTGAACCACGGCATCTTCACCTTCGGCGAGACCACTCGCCAGGCGTACGACTCGATGATCGATCGGATCAGCGAGGCCGAGCAGTGCCTTGCCGATGCGGGCGTCACCTCATTCGGCGAGAGCGATGCAGGTGCGACCGAGGGCGGCAGCCGGCGTCGTATCAGCCCGAACGACGTCGAGGCGGTGGCGGACCTTCGGGCTGCAGTCTCGGATGCGGCAGGCGTGCCGATGCTGTTGCGAGCTGTGCACGACGAGCGGGCTGAGGCGTTCTGCGGCCGCGATGACTTGGCTTCGGTGGCGCAGCGGGGACCGGCGACGCCCGATCACATCATCCGCACCAAGCAGTTCCCGATGGTGGGCCGCGACGTGGACGCCTTCATCGAGGACTATCGCTCCTACTTCGAGCGCAATGCGGCCCGTCACGCCAGCGGCAGCCAGCTCACGATGCTGGACCCTGCGCCGCGTGTGGTGCTCGACCCCGAACTCGGGCTGTGGACTGCGGGACGCCGAGCGGTCGACTGCGACATCGCCGCGGACATCTACCTGCACACCATCGACGTCATCAACGCAGCGGAGACCCTCGGGGGCTACGTCGCACTCGGCGAGTCCGACCTGTTCGAAGTGGAGTACTGGGAGCTGGAGCAGGCGAAGCTGGCGCGCGCCGGCGCGCCGGCTGCCCTGGCCGGACAGGTGGCGCTGGTGACCGGTGCCGCGTCGGGCATCGGCCGGGCTGCAGCCGCGGCGCTGGCGGCAGCAGGCGCGGCCGTGGTCGGCATCGATGTCGACCCCGCAATCACGTACGACGATGACAGCGGCGGCCGGCCGCCGGCACTGCACGGTTCGGCATGGCTCGGCATCGGGGCCGATGTGACCGACCCCGATGCAATGACCGCAGCGGTTGCCGGCGCGGTCGAGCGCTTCGGGGGCATCGACATCGTCGTGGCAGCGGCCGGCATCTTCGGCCCCTCGGCACCGCTGGGAGACCTGGCGACCGAGGACGGGTTGGTCACGGCCTGGCAGCAGACGTTCGACATCAACGTGAGCGGCGCAGCGAACACCCTCGCTGCGGCTCATCGGGTGCTGCGGCACTCTCCAACCGGGGGGCGGGTCGTCGTCGTCGGTTCGAAGAACGTGCCCGCGCCGGGTCGCGGTGCTGCTGCCTACTCGGCGTCGAAGGCGGCGCTGACGCAGCTCGCCCGCGTCGCGGCGCTCGAATGGGCGCCCGACGGCATCACCGTCAACGTCGTGCATCCTGACGGCGTGTTCGACACGGGGCTGTGGTCCGACGAGCTCATCGCCCAGCGTGCCGCCAGCTACGGGCTCACCTCCGAGCAGTACCGGCGGCGCAACCTGCTCGGCCGCGAGCTGGCATCAGCCGATGTGGGCGCCCTGATCGGCCAGATGTGCGGCCCCGCGTTCGCCCACACCACCGGTGCTCAGATCCCCCAGGACGGCGGCAGCGATCGGGTTGTCTAGCTGCCGCTTGCTGCGCCGGGGGCCGCTCCGGCCATGAGCAGGCCGATCTCCTCGCGGGTGGCGCTGCGGGGATCGACCGTGGCCACGATGCGGCCCTCGTACATCACGGCGACACGGTCGCTGAGCGCCAGCACCTCGTCGAGCTCGGCCGACACCAGCAGCACTGCCGTGCCCTCATCGCGGCGCTCGCGGATGCGGCGCCAGATGAACTCGATGGCACCGATGTCGATGCCGCGGGTGGGCTGGGCCGCGATGAGCAGGTCGATCTCGTCGGAGAATTCGCGGCCCACGATGAGCTTCTGCTTGTTGCCGCCCGACAGGCTGTCGGCCGGGGACTCCACGTCGGGCGTCCGCACATCGAAGGTGGCCACGACATCGCGGGCGTGGGAGTCGATGCGGTCGCGCCGCAGCATGCCGGCGGCGGCGAAGGGCCGCTTGAAGTAGCGGTTGAGGACAGAGTTGTCGGCCACGGAGTAGGAGCCGATGAGGCCGTGCTTGGCCCGGTCCTCGGGGATATGCCCCACGCCGATCACCGTGACCTGGCGCGGCCGGGCGCCCGACGCATCCCGGTCGCTGATCGACACGGTGCCGGCCGTGGCGTGGCGCAGGCCGGTGATGGCTTCCACCAGCTCCCGCTGGCCGTTGCCCTCCACGCCGGCGACACCGACGATCTCGCCGGCGCGCACCGCCAGCGACAGCTCGTCGACGGCTCGCTGGCCGCGGTCGTCATCGGCGCAGAGGCCGGCAATGTCGAGCACCACAGGCTGCTCGGCAGCCTCTGTGGTCGGGGCTTCGTCGCCGGGGGCAGCCGCCGTCGAGACAGCCGATCCCACGCCGGTGGCACCCGATTCGAACCGGTCGCCGTGCAGATCCACCGCTCGGCCGACCATCAGCTCGGCCAGGGCCGCCTCGCTGGTCTGGGCGGGCGTGGTGGTGCCCACCACCTTGCCCTCGCGCAGCACGACGATGTCGTCGGCCGCGGCCATGACCTCGCGCAGCTTGTGGGTGATGAACACGATGCCCACGCCTTGGGCGGTCAGGCCACGCAGCACCCCGAGCAGGTGGTCGGTCTCCTGCGGGGTGAGCACCGCGGTCGGCTCGTCGGCGATCAGCACCCTCGCATCGCGGTACAGCGCTTTGAGGATCTCGACTCGCTGCTGCGCCCCGACGGGCAGGTCCTCCACCGCCGCGTCGGGATCGACATGGAGCCCGAACCGGTCGGCCAGGTCCATCACCCGGCGGCGTGCCTGGGCCACGTCGATCATGCCGAGCTTGCGCGGCTCGGCGCCGAGCACGATGTTGCGCACCACGCTCATCGGCGGCACGAGCTGGAAGTGCTGGTGCACCATGCCGACGCCACGGGCGATGGCGTCGTGCGGGCTCGACAGCTCCACGTTCTCGTCGGCGATCACGACCTGGCCCGCATCGGGACGGTGCAGGCCGAAGAGCACGTTGACGAGCGTGCTCTTGCCCGCGCCGTTCTCGCCCAGCAGCGCCAGGATCCGCCCAGGCCGCAATTCGACCGAGACATCGTCGTTGGCCACCACCGGGCCGAAGCGTTTGGTGATCCCGTGGCCGGCCAGCAGCACCTCGGGTTCCGCCTGCGCAACAACAGTCTCGGCAGCCGCAGCCATCAGCGAACCTCATACGGCTGGCCCAGCGCGGCCGGGTCGCGCATGCGTCCGAACAGGCCTGCTGCGGCCACCACGATGATCGTGACCACGAACGGCAGCATCCCCACGAACTGCGCCGGGATGTCGAACGTGTCGTTGAGCTGGAACTGGCCTTGCAGTGCCGTGGTGAAGCCGAAGAACAGCGCCGCCGCGTAGGCGCCCAGCGGGGTGCGGCGACCGAAGATCATCACGGCCAATGCCAAAAAGCCCCGCCCGCCCGACATCGCCCGGGTGAAGGTGCCCACCGACTCCAGCGCCAAGTACGCGCCGCCGAGGCCGGCCAAGCCGCCCGCCAGCGTCACGTTCCAGTAGCGCAGCCGGATCACATCGATGCCCACGGTGGCCGCGGCACCTGGGTGCTCGCCGATCGCGGTCGTTCGCATCCCCCACACCGAGCGCAGCAGCAGCACGTGCAGCACCACGACCAGCACGAGCGCCAAGTACGTCAGCGGCGGGCGGTTGAACAGCGCCGTGCCCACGACGGGCAGATCGGCGAGCGGGCCGAGCTCGATCGACTGATACTTCGGCTGGCCCAGCGAACGCCCCCGGTCGTAGAAGAACGAGGTCAGGCCCAGCGCCGCGATGTTCAGGACCGTGCCAGCGATGATCTGATCGGTTCGCAGCCCGACGGACATCGCAGCGAGCATCCAGCCCATCGCCAGACCGGTGCTGACGCCCGCGACCACACCCAAGAACAGCGAGCCAGACATCGACGCCACGGTGAAGGCCGTAAACGCCGACATCAGGAACTGGCCTTCGATGCCGATGTTCACAATGCCCGAACGCTCGCCGATCATCCCGCACATGGCGCCCAGCACCAGCAGCGTGGCGGCGCGCACGGTGCCCCCGAGCACGGCGGTGGTCTGCGCCCCGTCCCAGGCGTAGAAGCCCCACACCAACGCCACCAGCACGACGGCTCCCGCCACCGACCACATGCGCTGCGGCGACCAGCCACGCAGGCCGGCATCTCTTGACGCCAACGCCAAGTCCGGTCTGGTGGCAGCGCCGCCCGGGTCGGTCATCGGCCCCACCCCGCGCCGAGCGTCAGGCGGCGATCGGGCGCATCTGGCCGATCACGCAGCCGCAGCAGCCAGCGCACGATCATCGGCGCCGCCACGAACAGCAGGATCAGCGCCTGGATCACGTCGATGATCTCGGGCGCAACCCCCGACTCGAACTGCATCTTGGCAGCGCCCGCTTCCATCAAGCCCACCAGCAGGCCGGCAGGAATGACGGCAATGGGGTTGGTGCGGGCCAGCAGCGCAATCGTGATGCCTTCGAAGCCGAGGCCCACGTTCACCCCAGCCTCGAAGCGGCCGTCGACGCCGAGCGACTCGATCGCCCCGCCGAGGCCGGCCAGCAGCCCCGCCACCGCCATGGTCGACGCCATGATCCAGCCCACTGAGATGCCCGCGTACCGAGCGGCGTGACGGTTCGCGCCCACGCTGCGCACCTCGAAGCCGTAGGTGGTGCGCTCCAGGATGAACCAGCAGGCGAATGCGGCCATCACCGCCAGCACGAAGCCCGCCGGGAGCCATCCCCACGTGGGGATCTCCGCCGACGGCTCCACCAGCGGGGTCCGGGCGATGATGTTGGAGCCCGATCGGTCCTGCCAAGGGTTCGCGGCCAGCCAGTCGGTGAGATTGCCGGCCACGAAGTTGAGCATGATCGTGACGATCACCTCATGGGCGCCCGACGTGGCCTTCAGCACGCCCGCGATGGCACCCCACGCAGCGCCCGCAGCACCACCGACCAGCAGCGCCAGCGGCAGATGCACCACCAGCGGCAGGCCCTCGAGCCCGAAACCCACGCCCGCCGCGAAAGCTGCGCCGACCAGCAACTGGCCCTGGCCGCCGATGTTGAACAGGCCCGCCTTGAAGGCGAAGGCAACGGCCAGACCGCCGAAGATGAGCGGCGTCGCCTTCTGCAGCGTGCGCAGCAGCGCGTCGGCATCGCCCGCCCCGCCGAGCACCAGCGCGCCGTAGGCGCTCAGCACCGAGTGGCCCTGCACGGTGATGAGCACTGCACCTAGAAGGAGCCCCAGCACCACCGATGCCAGCGGCACCGCCGCGGCGCGCAGCACCGTTCTTGTCATCACGCGGCGGCTGTCGTCGGTCGTGCCCGGACTGCCTGTCGGATCTGTCTCAGCGGGCGCTTGCGGAGCAGCGGGAACGCTCACGGTGAGGTGAGATTCCCGCGGCCCGCAGCAACCAGCTCAGCTCGTGCCTCGCTGGATCAGCCCGGCGGCCACCCGGTGTCGATCTCACCGGCCTCGAGGCCAGCCAAGACGTCGTCAAGCGTTGCCCGCATGTCGTCGGTGACGATGCTGTCGAAGTCGTGGAATGGTGCCAGACCGACCTCGCCGAGGTAGTTGCCCCCGGCAAACTCGCCGCTTTCGGCTTGGGCAACCAGGTCAGCCACACCCGGGGTGATGAGCTTCATGGCGCTCGTCACCAGGCACGGCTGCGCCTCGGGCACCGTGTTCCATTGGTCGGTGTCGACGCCGACGCAGTAGGCACCTTCCTGCGAGGCAATCTCGATGAGCGCCCCGTTGCCGGTGGCACCGCCGGCGCCGAAGATGATGTCGGCACCCTGGTCGAGTGCCTGCCGTGCGGTGGCGGCACCCCAGTCGGGATCGCCGAACGCTACGTCCAGACCGCCGGGGTGGTAAGTGGAGATCGTCTCCACGGCCGAGTTGGTGTAGCGGGCTCCGTGCTCCCAGCCTTCCTTGAAGGCCACCACGGGCGGTACCAGATCGGTGCCGAGCACGGCGCCCACGATGTTGGTCTCGGTGAGCATGCCCGCGAGCGCGCCGGCCAGGAAGCCCGACTGGTCCTCGGGGAAGATCAACCCCGCCAGATTGGGAAGCGCCTCGGCCTGGAACTGGTCGACGCCGATGAAGAAGATGTCGGGGTTCTCCTTCGCCGCAGCGATGGTGGCGTCGCCGAGGCCAAAGCCCACGGTGATGATGACATTCACACCGTCTTCGACGAACAGGTTGATGTTGTTCTCGTAGTCCTTGGCCTCTTCGGTCTCGATGTAATCGGCCTCGGCACCCAGCGCGGCGGCGGCCTCCTGCGCGCCCTCCCACGCCGACTGGTTGAAGCTCTTGTCGTCGACCTTGCCGGTGTCGGTGACCAAGCCGATCTTGAATGCATCGCTGTCGTCGCTGCCCGTGCAGGCTGCAGCCAGCAGCGCCACGATCGCCAGCACTAGTGCCAACCGCTTTGTCAATCTCGTCATGGAGGCCCTCCCGTTCGCACCCGTGACGTGGCCGGACCTCCGCGGCCCCGCCGTTTGCAGGCGAGCCTATGCGCGCTCATTCCTCGACGAGTTCGACCAATGTGCCGAGATTGCCTTTCGGGTGGACGAACGCGACGGTGGTGCCGCGGGATCCGGGCCGGGGTGCGGTGTCGATGGGCACGGCACCCGCGTCGATCATGGCCTCGAGCGCAGCAGCGCAGTCGTCCACCCGGTAGCCGATGTGGTGCAGACCCTCGCCCCTGCGCTCGAGAAACTTGGCGATCGGCGAATCAGGTCTCGTCGCGGCGGTGAGCTGGATGTAGCTGTCCGCCACCTTGATCAGCGCCTCTTCGACGCCGTCAGAGTCGACGATTTCCCGGTGGGCCACCTCGGCTCCGAACGCCTCGCTGTAGTACGCGACGGCGGCGTCCAGGTCGTTCACGGCAATGGCGACGTGGTCGATCTCGGTCAGGATCATCGGGCTGCCCCTTCCGCGGCTTCCAGCGAGGCTGCATGGCGGGCGAACAGCGTGATGCGGTCTTCGCCGATCCGCTCGCGCTTGTGGGGATCGGTGATGCCCTGCCCCGGCTCGGAGGCCAAGCACAGCACGCCGAGCTTGCCCTCGTGCAGGTTGTGGTGGACCTGCCAAGCGGCCAAGCCCGTCTCGTCGAGCGTGAACGTCTTCGACAGGATCGGCTGGATGCGGCCCTGATCTATCAGGCGATTCATCGCCCACGCCTCGGCGTAGTTGGCGAAGTGGCTCGACACGATCCGCTTCAGCTTCATCCACAGGTGCCGGTTGTCGTATTCGATCATGTAGCCGCTGGTGGCGGCGCACGTCACGACGGTGCCGCCCCGCTTGGCGGCGAACACCGAGGCGCCCATGGTGGACCTACCGGGATGCTCGAAGACGATGTCGGGGTCGTCGCCGATGAGGCCGCGGACCTTCTTGCCGAAGCGCCGCCACTCTCCCTCGTCCTGGGTGTGATCGTCGCTCCAGAAGCGATAGCCCTCGGCGCTCCGATCGATGGTGTGCTCCACGCCGAGCTGGCCGAGCAGCTCCGCCTTGTCGGGCGAGCTCACCACGCCGATGGGCACGCCGCCGCCGTTGAGCACGAGCTGGCAGGCGTAGCCGCCCAGCCCGCCGGTCGCACCCCAGACGAGCACCGAGTCGCCCTGCTTCATGCGAGCGGCGTTGTCGCCCACCAGCATCCGGTACGAGGTGGCGGCGCACAGCGCATTCACGGCCGCTTCCTCCCAGGAGAGGTGCGCCGGCTTGGGCATGAGCTGGTTGGCCTTGACGATGGTGAGATCCGCGAGGCCGCCGAAGTTGCTCTCGAAGCCCCAGATCCGCTGGTTGGAGGCCTTCATCGAGTCCTCGTGGGCGGCGGGATCCTGATCGTCGACGTAGTTGCAGTGAACGACCACCCGGTCCCCGGGGCGCCAATTGCGCACTGCCGATCCGCACTGGAGCACAACGCCGGAGGCATCGGAGCCGAGCACGTGGTAGTCGAGCGCGTGGCGGGCACCCCAGCGGCTCTCCCGGCCCAGCCGGTCCAAGAAGCCGAACGTGGGCAGGGGCTCGAAGATCGAGGTCCACACGGTGTTGAAGTTGATGGCGCTGGCCATCACCGCCAAGTACACCTCGTCGGGCGCGAGATCGGGCGTGGCGACCTCGCCGATGTGAGTGGCCTCGCGCGGGTCCTTGTCGGCCGAGGCACGACCTTCGAACATCGTCTGCTCGTCGCGTACTACGTATGCAGCCCTGAAACTCTCCGGGATCGGCATGGCCTCAAGTTCGGGACCGGACGCGCCGGCATCGATGGCATCAGCGAACTGCTTCACGGGCCCGAACGCTAACGGTGCGAGAGAGCTGCAAGTTCCACGGTCTTGCACACCGCAGCGGGTGCTCGGGCAGTCTCGCAGGCCGTTTCGTACACTCGCCGTGCACAGATCGGTCGCCGAGCCCTTGGGCCGGCGCATCGGTGCAGGCGAGGGGGTTGCAATGGCTCGTGATGCGGGGGCTGGTTCGGTAATCGTCGGCGGCGCACGCACGCCGATCGGCAAGTTCAACGGCGGGCTGGCCGGCCTGACAGGCGCACAGCTCGGCGGCATTGCGATCGAAGGCGCACTGGAGCGTTCCGGTGTTGCGGCCGGCGATGTCGACTACGTGGTGATGGGACAGGTGCTGCAGGCCGGTCAGGGCCAGATCACCGCCCGGCAGGCGGCGACCCACGCCGGCATCTCCATGGAAGTGCCGGCCATCACCATCAACAAGGTGTGCCTGTCGGGCCTGAACGCGATCTACATGGCCGACCAGATGATCGCAGCGGGCGACGCGGACGTGGTCGTGGCGGGCGGCATGGAATCGATGACCAACGCGCCGTACCTGCTGCCCGACGGGCGCAACGGCATGCGCATGGGCTCGGGCACGGTGCTCGACGCGATGATCCACGACGGCCTGTGGTGCGCCTTCGACGACGGTCACATGGGCGACGGCACCGAGCGGGACGCGGCGAGTGCAGGGATCTCGCGCAGCGCAATGGACGAGTACTCGGCCCAGTCGCACGAACGCGCTGCGGCCGCGCAGAAGGACGGCCGCTTCGGCGACGAGATCGTGGCCGTCAGCATCCCTCAGCGCCGCGGCGATCCGCTGACGGTGCTCGACGACGAAGGCATCCGGCCCGGGACCACGCCCGAGAGCCTGTCGAGCCTGCGGCCGGCGTTCGCATCCGACGGTGCGGTGACGGCCGGCAATGCATCGCAGATCTCCGACGGCGGCTGCGCGCTCGTGGTCATGTCGCCCGAGGCGGCAGCCGAGCGCGGCATCGAGCCACTGGCCGAAGTGGTGTCGTACGGCATGGTGGCGGGGCCCGACACCTGCCTGCTGCATCAGCCGGCGAATGCGATCCGCCGCGCGCTGGGGCGCACCGATCTGGATGTGTCCGATCTGTCGCTGTTCGAGATCAATGAGGCCTTCGCTGCGGTGGCCGTGGCGTCGACGGAGGATCTGGGCGTGTCGCCGGACATCGTGAACCCGAACGGCGGTGCGGTGGCGCTGGGCCATCCCATCGGCATGTCGGGTGCTCGGCTGGCGCTCACCCTCGCCGGCGAGCTGCGCCGCCGGGGCGGCGGACTCGGGGCGGCAGCACTGTGCGGGGGCGGCGGCCAAGGCGACGCTGTCGTCCTGCGGGTTGCGTAACCGCCCAGTCCAACCATTCCCACCTCATGAGGCCTCGCAACTGCAGGGGCGCGAGCTGGCTCAGGCGGCCTCGGGTCGGGCGAGCACTTCGGTGGCAACACAAAGCGGCCAGAGGGCAGCTTGCACGGCGTCGCTGATCGCAGCAGCGTCAGCGGCAGGAACCTCCAGGTAGATGCGACTCGCTGCAAGCAGCTCGGTCAACCGGGCGAAGGGTGCCGGGTCGACCAGCATCGCCCCGACGACGGCTGCCGGTGCAGTGGCGATCGCCAGCAGCGCGCCGCACGGATCCACGAACACTGCAGCGACGCCTCGCGGCGAGGCAGCGGCACTCAGGCACAGTGCCCGGGCGTGGCACGGCCCGGCCACCATCACACGCTCGGTGGGCGACGGACGGAACACCGCAACCGGCAAGTCGTGTGATGTTCGGTTATCGGGGTCGAAGGCAGCCATGGCACTCCTCGAGAGTGCAGGCCGCTGGGGAAGTGTCGGCCGGACCGTAGGCAGGTACAGCTCACCCGTCCAGCGATTTACGGCGTAAGGGTGCGGCGGTTGCGGAGGGCTCGTTCGAGGGTGAGCTCGTCCGCGTATTCGAGGTCGCCGCCGACCGGCAGGCCGCTGGCGAGCCGGGTCACTTGCACGCCGAGCGGTTCGAGCTGGCGAGCGAGATACATGGCCGTCGTGTCGCCCTCGATGTTCGGGTTGGTGCACACGATCAGCTCGGCGACCGACTCGCTGTCGAGGCGGGCGAGCAGCTCGCGGATGCGCAGCTGCTCGGGCCCGACGCCTTCGAGCGGGTTCAGGGCCCCACCGAGCACGTGGTAGCGGCCCCGGAAGCCCGCCTTCTCCATCGCAACCACATCCCGCGGCTCCTCCACCACGCAGATCATCCCGATGGCGCGGGCCGGGTCGGCACAGGTGGGGCACGGGTCGGTTTCGCTGAGGTTCCAGCACTGGCTGCAGAAACCGACCCGGTCCTTGGCGGCGGTGATGGCTGCGGCGAGGCGATGAGCGTCTGCGGCTGGGCGCTTCAGCAGCCAGAACGTGATGCGCTGGGCGCCTTTGGGGCCGATGCCGGGCAGGCGGCTGAGTTCGTCGATCAGGTCTTCGACGGCGTCGTCGTACACGTCTGTCCCTGTTGCTGGTGGTGAGTCAAGGCGCCCGCGCGGGATAGTGCGCCCGCTATGGCGTGTGTGCCTTCCGGCTCACGTGCCAAGGCTGTCAGGTGGTGGCCTCGTCGTCGTGGACCACGACCGAGCCGGGGAAGTGATCCACGATCCGTTGCACCTTCGCTTCTTGCGAGGATGCAGGCGCGACTGCCTCCTGCGAAGGCGCTGATGGGGTCGGGCTGGAAATCTCGGCCGGTTGCGCAACGTCCTCGGGCGGAGGACCAGGTGCACTGCTTGGATCCGTCACCTCGAGGCGGACTGTTTGATCGAGCAATTCCGACAGGACCGGCTCTACCTCGTTGCTGCGGCGCCGGGCCTGCGCGAGGGGCACGCCCTCGTTCAGCCGGACGGTCACCACATTGCGCTCGTGGGCGAGAACGGTTGCGTCACGGAATAGACCTGCGGCGACCGGACGCAGCTTCCCAACAATCAGGGACTCCCACATGCGTTGGAGCTCGGGAGCCGTCATCGCCGAGCCGGAGGCCGGTGCAGGCTCGGCCGTCGTGGGCGGCTGCGCGTCCGCGCCGGGCGACGTAGCGGGAGGCGAGGGCGCGGCAGCGGCCTCGATCGTCGGATCCGGCCGAGGTTCGGGAGGCACCTGCGCAGCAATGGACTCAGCCGGGGCGGGCGGCGCAGCCGGTGCAGGGGGCACAGGCGGGGGCGGCGGGGCATCTAGCGAGGGGGGCGCGGTGGTTGCGGCCATTGCTGCCCGGGCGGCAGCGGGGCCGGCGGCGGGGGGCGCTGGAGCCCCGGCTTCGCCACGGGCTGGCGCTGAGGCGGGCGGCGCAGCGTCGGGCGTGCCTGCGCCCAGCGCTTCATCGGCGAGCAGGCCCACCAGGGCAGCTTCCAGCGTCAGGCGGCGGTCGGCAGATTGGGGCATCTGCGCCAGGGCGCTGCCGAGCGCCTCAAGGGCCCGCACGTTTCTGCGACGTCCCATCACATCGCTCAGCTCCCGCGCCGAGACGATGTCGCTCGGCGGCAGTTCAGCGGGCTCCACACCCGCACCCACCAGGAACATGTCACGCAGGCGGCGGGCGGTGCGCTCGGCCAGATCGCGGGCGTCGACACCCGCGGCCGTGGCCTCGGCCACGGCGATGAGCGTCGCAGCCAGGTCGGCGCGTGCCAACGCCTGCACCAGCGCGTTCACATCGGTGCGATCGTCGGGGATGCCGCCGGCCGCCAGCACCGTGTCGAGCGCCGAGAGCGCATCGCGCACCGACCCCGCACCGCGTTCGGTCACATAGTCGACGACAACATCATCGACCGGCGCACCGGCCGCTTCGGCAATGGCTCGCACATGCGGCGCCATCTCGTCCGCGCCCACCAAAGACAGCTCATACTGCTGGGTGCGGCTGCGGATGGTGGGCAGCACCTTGTTCGGATCGGTGGTGGCCAAAATGAACACCACGTGGGACGGCGGTTCCTCCAAGGTCTTGAGCAGCGCGTTGGACGCCGCCGCAGAGAGCATGTGCACCTCGTCGAGCAGGTACACCTTGCGACGCCCGGAGCTGACCAGGGCCGCCTTCTCGGTCATGTCGCGGATGTGATTCACCGAGTTGTTGGACGCTGCATCGAGCTCGATGAGGTCCATCGAGGTGCCCGCGGCGACGGCGACGCAGCTGTCGCAGGCGTCGCACGGTTCGCCCTCGTCGGTGAGCGCCTCGCAGTTGAGCGCCTTGGCCAGGATGCGGGCGGTGGAGGTCTTGCCGGTGCCGCGGGGGCCGCTCAGCAGGTACGCATGGCCGACGCGGTCCTCGCGTACGGCGTTGCGCAAGGCCCGAACCAAGTGCGGCTGTCCGACCACCTCCGCAAACCGCTGAGGCCGGAACCTCCGGTAAAGCGACTGGTGCTGCATCTCGCGGCGATCCTAAGAGGCCGGGCGGAGATTCGCCGACCGCTTTCTGACCGCCAATTGCTTGCCGCTCTTGTTCGCTGTCGCTCACGGGGCCGCTAGGCCCCGACGGTGACTTATTGGGCGGTGCTGCGGTTATCGTTCGGGGCGTGTCGCCGTCTGACGTGGCGGCCGGGTCCTGTGCGACGGCGACCCGTGAACCGAGTCAGGGCCGGGAGGCAGCAGCTCTCAGCGGACCTCGTTGTGTGCCGCAGATCGCCTGGCCGCCTCGCCAGACGGCGACACGCCTGCCTCACACCGATCGACATGCGAACGGTGTATCGGTACGGAGAGTTGCCAGAGTGGACGAATGGGCTCGCTTGGAAAGCGTGTGAGGCTTTCATCGGCCTCCGTGGGTTCGAATCCCACACTCTCCGCATGTCAGACTGAGCCGTGATGACCGGCTCCGGGCTGCCCACCCGGGACGCCAAGGGCTACGAACCAGGCCTGCCCATCTCGGTGTCCACGATCCTGGACTGGCCGCCGCGCCCGCTGGCGACCCTGCGGCACATCTCGCTGATGATGCTCCCCCAGGGAATGCTCTGGGTGGCGATGTCGGCGGTGGTGTGGAACTTCTTCACGCCGTCCATGGAGCGCATGGCCAGCCTGCACCCCAGGTGGATCTTGGAGATCTACGTCCGCAACGTGGTGCTGTTCACGCTGGTTGCGGGGACGCTGCACGTGGCGCTGTACGTGAGGCGGGTGCAGCAGCAGCGCTACAAGTACAACCGCCAGTGGCTCAGCACCACCAACCGGGCGTTCCTGTGGAACAACCAGACCCGCGACAACATCTTCTGGTGCCTGGTCAGCGGCTGCGCGGTCTGGTCGGCCTATGAGGCGCTGACCATGTGGTTCTACGCCAACGACTGGATCCCGTCGGTGGAGTGGGGCACCTGGTGGCCGTACATCTGCGCGCTCACGGTGATCGCGTCGCTGTGGTCGGTGGTGCACTTCTACTGCATCCATCGGGTACTGCACATGCGCTGGGTCTACGACCACGTGCACTACCTGCATCACCGCAACGTGAACACCGGGCCGTGGAGCGGGCTGTCGATGCACCCGGTCGAGCACATGATGTACCTCAGCATGATCGTGCTGTGGTGGGTGGTGCCCGCTCACCCGTTCATCCTGATCCTCACCCTGCTGTCCAACGCCGTGGCCACCTCGTTCTCCCACTCGGGATTCGAGCGCTTCGAGATCGGCAAGCGCGAGGGGCCGACGATGGCCGGCGCCGACTACTTCCACCACCTGCATCACCGGTTCTTCGAGTGCAACTACGGCAACCGGCCCGTGCCGCTCGACAAGCTGTTCGGCACCTTCCACGACGGCACGCCCGAGGCCCACGCCCGGATGCGTGAGCGAGCCAAGTCCCGGCGCGGCGTCACCACCGCCTGAGACCGCTGCCTGACGCTGCCGCTTGACATTGGGCGGCAGCGGCCACACTGCGGGTGTGACAGACGAAGCAGCCATCGAGTTGGCGTTGGAGCAAGCCCGGCTGGCTGCGGCGGCCGGCGAGGTGCCGGTCGGCGCTGTGGTGATCGTCGACGGCCAGGTGCTGGCCGCACGGCACAACGAGCGCGAGACCACCAACGACCCCACTGCGCACGCCGAGGTGCTGGCCCTGCGCGATGCCGCCGCGGCGATCGGCGACTGGCGGCTGAGCGGCGCAACGCTGGCCGTGACGCTCGAGCCGTGCCCGATGTGCGCGGGGGCTGCGCTGTCAGCCCGGGTGGCCCGGGTGGTGTTCGGGGCATACGACCCCAAGGCGGGTGCCGCGGGATCGCACTACAACCTGCTGGTGGATCCCCGCTTCAACCACAACGCCGAAGTGGTGGGCGGCGTGCTCGAAAACGAGTGCGGCGCCCTGCTCAGCGAGTTCTTCAGCGCCCACCGCTGATTCGCTCACGGCGCAGCCGCACGACGCTCGGCAGCGGCCGGTGTGTGGCGGAAGGTGTGGGATTCGAACCCACGGTGACCCGAAGGCCACAACGGTTTTCGAGACCGCCCCATTCGTCCGCTCTGGCAACCTTCCGCAGCGCACCCTATCGACGCCTGCACGGCTGACCGCTTGGCTCGCAGCCCGGCTGGCGTGGCGTAATTCGGTCGCGACGCGGACGAATTCGTGACAGCCTCAGAGCCGTGAGCAGCGCTGTCGAAGGCATCAGGGCAACGGCCGGGGACCCGGCAGGCCAGCCCGACGGCACGTGGTCGGTCTCGGACCTGACGGCCGCAGTCGGCGACACGATCAAGCAGGCCTTCCCCAGTGAGGTCTGGGTGCGCGGCGAGATCATCGGCTACTCGGTGGCGGCGAGCGGCCACATCTACTTCAACCTCATCGAGCCGGGTTCGGGCAACGATCGCCGGGGCGCACGCATGCGGGTGGCGCTGTTCAAGGGGCGCCAGCGCCTGGTGAACCGCGACCTCGCCGCAGCGGGCGGTCTGACGCTCGACGACGGCATCGAGGTGCGGATCCGCGCCGAGGTGGAGTACTACGCCGGCAGCGGGCAGGTGCAGCTCATCATGAGCGGCGTCGACCCACACTTCACCCTGGGCGTGCTGGCTGCCGACCGGGAGCGGATCCTCGCCGAGCTGGCCGAATCGGGTCTGCTGCGGCGCAACGCCGCTGTGCCGCTGCCGCTGGTGCCGCTGCGCGTCGGGCTTGTGACGGCCGACGGCAGCGCAGCCCACGCCGACTTCACCCATGAGCTGGCGGCAAGCGGTTACGCGTTCGAAGTGCTGCTGTGCGACGCCCGAGTGCAGGGCGTCTCGGCCGAGACCGATCTGGTAGCTGCGCTGCACACGCTCGGGCAGACCGACGTCGACGTGATCGCCGTGGTGCGCGGCGGTGGCGATCGCACCGACCTGCTGGCGTTCGACCTCGCGAGCGTGGCAAAGGCCATTGCGCTGTGCCCGCTGCCAGTGTTCTGCGGGATCGGGCACGAGATCGACACCTCGGTGGCCGACCAGGTGGCACACACGGCTGCCAAAACTCCGACGGCTTGCGCCGCCGCGCTCGTCGCCCATGTCGCTGCGTTCGACGAACGCCTGGCTCGAACCCATCGCGAGGTGGACCGGCTTGCCCGCTCCCGGGCCGCTGCCGCAGCGGCACGCCTCGCCACTGCTCGGAGCGCGCTGGGACTGCAGGCCGAGCGTCGCCTTGCCCGCCCGCGCGCGTGGCTCGGCGAGGCTCGGCTACGGCTGGGCCATCACACGCAACGTCACTGCCGCGCTGCGGCCGCCACACTCGCCGGCGCCCGCCAAGCGCTGCAGCACAGCCGTAGCCATGTGCAGCGCGGCGCGGTGTCGCTCGCTTCCCAAGGACCCCGGTTAGAACGAGCCTCGGCGCGACGCCTCGGCGCCGCGAAGGCTCAACTGCGCTCTGCATCGGCACTGGTGTCGGCGGTTGGGCCCAAGCGAACCCTGGCCCGCGGATTCTCGATCACACGCGCGGCTGACGGCAGCATCGTGCGCCAGATGCCTGCCGCCGGCGACACGATCTCCACCGAAACCCAGCACGCCGTGTTTGCCAGCGTTGTGCGAGACGACCACGCGACCGGCGATGAGCCCAACAGGCTGGCTGACGGTCCGACAACGGGAAGGACAACTGATGGCTGAAGAAGCCGACAACAGCGCGGACCCGGGTGATGCCGAGTTCGGTGGCTACGCCGAGTCGATGGCCGAGCTCGAGGGCATCTTGGCGAGCCTCGAGAGCGACGACGTCGACATCGACACGCTGGCGTCGCAGGTCGAGCGAGCCTCCCTGCTGATCGCGCACTGCGAAGGGCGCCTACGCGCCACTGAGCTGTCGCTGACCAGCATCCTCGCTCAGCATGATCCGGCGACCACAGCCGAGGAAGACTTCTGAACTGTGGCCGTATGGGCATGTGTGGACCGAGGGAGTTGGTGGGCGCTCCCCCGGTCCACTGGCGCGTCACGGGCCGGTGGAAAACCCGGAGCGCACGCTCACACTGCCGCGGAATCTGCCCACTGTGAGTGACCGCGGCAGTTCGTCTGAACCAACGAGGAACCTATGAGTTCGCCATCGGATTGTCAAGATGATGCGGCCCGATACCCCAGCAGTTCCGGGGATTTTCCGCATGGTGCGTGGCCGTCGCCGCTGCAGGCAGCCGATGTCGCCGCAGGCGCTGTGCGCCGCACCGAGCCGCGCATAGCCGGCGATTGGGCCTACTGGGTGGAAGAGCGGCCTCTCGACTTCGGGCGAGGTGCCGTGGTGCGGTTGCGCCTCCGCGAGCCCGGTGCAGAGCCCGTCGACGTTCCCCACTCCGCGGAGGCAGACATCCGCACCGCCGTCCACGAATACGGCGGCGGCGCCTGGCTGCCTATCGAAGCTGCCGACGGCAGCCACTTCCTGCTGGCCAGCTGCATGAGCGACCACCGGGTGCGGCTGTTCGACGCGACCGGGGAGGCCGCGCCGCGTGCAGTGACCCCGGAACCGGACATCCCGCGGGGGCTGCGGTACGCCGACCCAGCGTTGGTGCCCGTACCCCACGGCAGCTCCGGCGGCGCGGCCGTCGATCCCGTCAGCGTGTGGGTGCGCGAAGTACACGACGACACCGGGAACGAGCCGCGCAACGAGCTGGTGGCGATCCGCCTGGACGGGACGGTCAGCTTGGTGGCCACCGGTGCCGACTTCTACTCGTCGCCGCGACCGTCACCCGACGGCAGCGCGCTGGCCTACCTGAGCTGGGATCACCCGAACATGCCGTGGGATCACGTGCGCCTGCACCTAGTGGATCTGGACGGCGGCATGGCGGTGCCGGGGACCGACCGGGTTCTGGTCGACGGCCCCGCCCTGAGCCAGCCGGCCTGGAGCCCTGACGGCGAGCTGCACACCGTCACCGATGTGGACGGCTGGTGGTCGATCCACCGCGTCGATATCGAAACGGGTGGTACCGCACCGGTGCTCGACGACACAGCGGCCGGCGGAGAGCACGGCCGCGAGTTCGGCGTGCCGGCATGGGTCTTCGCGCAGGCCACCTACGGCTGGAGCGCTGACGGGACGCTGTGGTGCACGTGGACATCAGGCGGTGTCGGCCACTTGGGCACCATCAGCGACGGGCGGCTGGAAGAGCTCCCGAGCGAGTTCACCGAATTCGGCCGCCTGGCGGTCACAGCCGGCGGATCGGTCGTCACGGTGGCTGCCGGTTGGACCCGCCGGGCCGCAGTGGTGGAGATCGCATCCGACGGTACGCACCGCCAGCTCAGCGCGACCGAGCCGTCAGCACTCAAGCCCAGCGACGTCTCAGTCCCCGAGGCATTCACCTTCGACAGCGACGAGGGACGCCAAGCTCACGCGTTCTTCTTCCCGCCTGCCAACTCGGCCGTGACCGCACAGCCGGACGATCCGCCGCCGCTCATGGTGCTGAGCCATGGCGGGCCCACCGGCTCGGCCCGCAGCTCGCTCGATCTGGGCATCCAGTACTGGACCACCCGCGGCATCGCCGTGGTGGATGTGAACTACGGCGGCAGCACCGGCTACGGCACTGCCTTCCGCAACCTGCTTCAGGGCCAGTGGGGCGTCGTCGACACGCAGGACTGCATCGCCGCGGCACTCCACCTGGCCGCCGAGGGCGTTGTGGACGCCCAGCGCCTGGTCATCAAGGGCGGCTCAGCAGGCGGCTACACCACGCTGTGCGCGCTGACCGGCAGCGACGTGTTCGCCGCCGGCATCTCCCGCTACGGCGTGGCCGATCTGGAGGCCCTCGCCCGCGACACCCACAAGTTCGAGGCCCGCTACCTCGACGGGCTGATCGGCGCCTGGCCCGAGCAAGCCGACCTGTACCGGGAGAGGTCCCCCATCTGGCGGACCGACCAGCTGCGGACCCCGATGATCGTGCTGCAAGGCACCGAGGACCGGGTGGTACCCCAGAGCCAGTCCGAACAGGTGGTAGCGGCCCTGGCCGATGCGGGAGTGCCGCACGCCTACCTGCTGTTCGAGGGCGAGGGGCACGGCTTCCGGCGCGGCCCCAACATCGTGGCGGCGCTCGAGGCCGAGCTGTCCTTCCTCGGCCAAGTGCTGGGCTTCGAGCCCGCAGGCGACATCGCCCGCGTCGAGGTGCGCGAGGGCGGCGAGCAGCGGTCCCAATAGGTTCGGGCCGTGTACAGCTTCGCCCGGAAGCCGATCTGGCTGGCCGGCCACGCGCTGGCCGGCGGCCTGCTGGTGATCTTCGTGATCGCAGGCTTCTGGCAGCTCAGCCGCCACAACGAGATACGTGACCGCAATGCGGCGATCACCGAGCGCCAAGACATGCAACCCCTCGATGCCGACCGCTTCTTCAAGGCGATGGCCGACTCCGAGAGCCTCGACCAGCTGGAGTACCGGACGGTGACATTGCCGGTGACCCGATTCGACTGGAACGAGAACGTGCTGATCCGCAACCGCAGCCTCGACGGTCTGCCGGGCTGTCACATCGCTCTGCCTGCGGCGGTGACTTCCAACGACAGTGCGGAACCACTGGGCGTGCTCTTGGTCGCAGGGTGGCTTCCCCAGCAGGCATGCGAACCGCAGACCGGCTCCGAAGCCCGAGTTTGGGCGACCCGCCTGACGGAACCCAGCTTGGTTGCTGGCCGCATCCGTCTGAGCCAAGAGCGCGGCTGGCTCGGACCGTCGGACCCGGACGGGGGGCAGCTGGAATCGTTAGCCCGGACGGATGTCGAGCGGATTGATCAACAGACCACCCTCGGCTTGGTGCCCGTCTACATCGAGGTAGTCAGCGCAACTCGCTCAGACGGGGTACGACTCGCGCTCGGGAGCACTCTTGCCAGCGGCACACCGGCACCGGTACCGCTGCTGCCGCCGGAGCTCGACGCTGGTCCCCACCTGGGGTACACGGTGCAGTGGTTCAGCTTCGCCGCCGTCGCCATCGTGGGCTACACGCTCGTACTGCGCCACCAAGCCCGCAGAGGCGAATCCGGGCAGATCGCCGACGACTGAGCGGCTAGCGGCCGATGGCTTTGGCCATGCGAGCCGTGGCCTCGTCGAGCATCGCAGGCGACGTGGCGAAGTTGAGTCGCACGTGCCCGGCACCTTCGGGCCCGAAGTCGAGCCCGGAGTTCAGGTACACGCGGCCCCGCCCCAAGAACACCGAGGCGGGGTCGTCGCCCAGGCCCAGCTCGCGGCAGTCCATCCACGCCAGGTAGGTGGCATCGGGCGGCCGGTACCCGACCTCGGGCAGCCGCTCCGCGAGCAGCTCCGCCAACAGGCGACGGTTGCTGTCCAGGCCGGCCACCAGCTCGTCCAGCCAGTCCAGCGCTTCGGTCCAGCCGGCGATGGTGGCGACCTGCCCGAGGATCCCTATGCCGCCGATCAGCCGCTTGGGGATCTTCTTGATGATCGGGCCGTAGCGCGACGACGCCGAATGCAGGAACGCCATCCGCAGTCCTGCCATGTTGAACGACTTCGTGGCAGCGGTGACGGTGACGGTCCGTTCGGTGGCCAGCTCGCTGACCGAAGCCACCGGGATGTGCCGCCGGGGCGCATACACCAGGTCGCAGTGGATCTCGTCGGAGATCACCACCAAGTCGTGACGCTCGGCGATGTCGATCACCGCGGCGATGTCGTCGGCGTCGAGCACCATGCCGCACGGGTTGTGCGGCTGACACAGGATCACCGCGGTCACGTCGGGCGCCGACGCCACCGATTCGAAGTGGTCGAGGTCGAGCCGCCAGCTGTCATCGTGGCGGATGAGCGGGTTGGGCACCACCCGGCGCCCGTGCCCCTCGACGCTGGAGAAGAACGGCGGGTAGGCGGGCGTCTGGAAGATGACGCCGTCGCCCGGTTCGGTGCAGTAGGTGATCGCCAGCTCCAGGCCCTGGATCACGTCGTGCACCCGCACGACGTCGAGCGGGTCGACCTGCCAGCCGAACGCCTCGCCCATGCGCTTGGCGAAAACGCGCAGCACCGGGATCGGCTGGTCGTAGAAGTCGTAGCCCAGGCCGCCCGAGTCGATGCGCTCGCGCACGGCGTCGAGCACGACTGCTGGCAGCTCCACGTCCATGTCGGCGACCCATGCCGCCAGCACGTCCGGGCCTTCGCGGCCCCACTTGATGCCCGGGCGGTTCCGAACCCGTTCGGCATCCAGTTCGAATATCACGGCGTGACCCTATGCGCCCAGCCGCGCTGGTTTCCCGCTCTTGTTCGCTGCGCTCACGGGCCGCTCGGGTCCCGGGCTCAGTACAGGCCGATCATGCGGCCGGCGAGGCCGAGCACCGCGACGGCCAGAACGGGCCGGATCAGCCGCTCGCCGCCGCGCACCGCCCAGCGGGCACCCAGCCAGCCGCCGACAGCGAAGCCGGCGGCCACGATGACAGCAAAACCCCAGTGCACCTGGTCGTTCAGGATGAACACCGGCACCGCCACCACGGTCAGCACCGCAATCACCACCACCTTGACGGCATTGGCGTTCACCAGGTCCAGCCCGGCGTGCGACAGCGCCAGCACCAGCAAGAGCCCCACACCTGCTTGAAAGGCACCGCCGTAGGCGCCGATCAGGAAGAACACCACCACGGTCAGCGCCCTCGGCCAGACGATCTCGTCGCCACGGGCCTTCGGCGGCCACAGGCTCAGGACGAGCAGCGGCACCATCAAGATGCCGAACACCCGCTCGAAGGCCGTGTCGCTGAGCAGGCTGGAGACCGCGTAGGCGCCGATCACCGAGCCGATCAGCGCCGGCAGCAGCACGGGCACCGAGCGGCGCAAGCCCGACACACCCTCGGACCGGTAGCCGGCAACCGACGCCAGGTTCTGGGTCACGACGCCGATGCGATTGGTGCCATTGGCCACCAGCCCGCCGAGGTCGCCGACCACCGTGAGCAGGCTGACCGTCAGCAGCGAACCACCGCCGGCCATGGCATTCACCACGCCCGCAACCACGCCCGCGGCCGCGACGAGCGCGATCTGTGCGATGTCCATCGGCTGGCCGTCAGCCGGGTGGCTGCGGCGGCGAAGGAGTATCTGCGAGCTGGGTTGTCTGCTGGCGCAGGAGATGGTCGGCCAGCACAAGGCAGACCATCGCCTCGACCATCGGCACCGCCCGGGGCAGCACGCACGGGTCGTGGCGGCCGCGGGCGGCGAGCACGGTGGCCTCGTTGGCGTTCGTGACGGTCTTCTGCTCGCTCGCGATGGTGGCGGTGGGCTTGAAGGCCACACGCAGCACGATGTCGGCGCCGTTGCTGATGCCGCCCTGTATGCCGCCGCTGCGGTTGGTCACCGTGACGGGTCGGCCGTCGGGACCGGGCTCGAACTCGTCGTTGTGCGTGCGACCGGTCATGAGCGTTCCGGCGAAGCCGCTGCCGATCTCCATGCCCTTGGCCGCCGGCAGCGACATCACCGCGCCCGCCAGCTCGGCGTCCAGCTTGTCGAAGACCGGTTCGCCCAAGCCCGGCGGCACGCCGCGGGCCACGCAGGCCACCACCCCGCCCAGCGAGTTGCCGTCGCGGCGGGCAGCGTCGATGGCCTCGATGATGCGAGCGGCGGCGTCGGGATCGGGGCAGCGCGTCGGTCCGGTTTCCACGTCGTCGCGGGTCAGCTCCGAGGGATCGACATCGGCGTTGATGTCGCTCACCGAGCTGACCCAGCCCAGCACTTCCACCCCGGCCATCGCCAGGATCTTCCGAGCCACGGCACCCGCCGCAACCCGGCCGACGGTCTCGCGGGCCGATGCCCGGCCGCCGCCCTGCCAGTTGCGGATGCCGTACTTGGCGTCGGTGGTGTAGTCGGCGTGGCTGGGCCGGTACGTGGTGGCCATCTCGGAATATGCGCCGGGACGGGCATCGGTGTTGGTCACGGTCATGCCGATCGGCGTGCCGAGCGTGAGGCCTTCGAATACTCCCGAGTGGATCGTCACCCGGTCAGCCTCCTGGCGCTGGGTCACGATGCGGCTCTGGCCGGGCCGGCGGCGGTCGAGATCGACCTGCACATCGGCTTCGCTCAGCTCGACGCGCGCGGGGCAGCCATCGATGATCACCCCCAGCGCTCCGCCGTGAGACTCGCCGAACGTGGTGACTGCGAATCGTTCCCCGAACGTGCTGCCGCCCATGAGAGAACCCTACGACGGCTCGTCGGGGGGCGATTCGCGCTGTTCGGCCAGGAACTTCTGGAATTCCAGCGCGATGTCGTCACCGCTCGGCAGGTTCTCCTCGGCAGTGCGGTCTGCTTCGGCTTCGAGCTGCCGGATATAGGCCACGATCTCGGGATCTCGCGCCACCGCCTCATCGACCCGCTGCTCCCAGGTCTGCACACTGCTGTCCAGCTCGCGGTAGCCGGTGGCCACGCCGGTGACCGTTTCGAAATGGGCCAGCAGTGCCCGCGTGCCCTTGGGATTCGGCGGGCCCGCAACGTAGTGGGGCACCCCCACGCGCAGCGACACCACAGGAAACGCGGCCCGGTCCAGCACGTCGTGCAGCGTGCCGATGATGCCGGTGGGCCCTTGGTAGGTGGGGCTGTCGAGGCCCAGGCGAGCGGCCAGCTCCCCGTTGGCGGCGCTGCCCTTCACCGAGGCGGTCCGCGAGTGCGCCACGCCCGCGACCATGGCCCCGAGCGTCACCACCATCTGGCAGCCGAGTCCACGGGCGATCTCCGCCACTCCCTCGCAGAAGGTGCGCCAGCGCATCCGCGGCTCGATGCCCGACAGCAGCACGAGGTCGTGCGGCGGTGCAGCCGGCACGACGTGGCACTCGATCTCCGGCCAGCGGATGCGGCGCTCCCCGTCGGGGGTGATCTCGATGTGCGGGCGGCTCTCCTGGAAGTCGAAGAACTCCTCAGGGTCGATATGGCAGACCCGCCGTGCCTCGCTGCGCTCACGGATCCATGTGAGCGCGCCGGTTGCGCACTCGCCGGCGTCGAACCAGCCCTCGAACGCCACCAGCAGGAGCGGGTTGTGCAGGTTCGGCGCACCGTCCCACACAACGATCGGCTGTTCTAGTGGATCTTCTTGTCGGGTCACCAGTTATTTCCCGCTCTTGTTCGCTTCGCTCACGGGCCGCTCGGGCCCCGGCTTCGCCGGCCGGCTCAGCCTCAGGGCCTCACTATGGCCGATGCGCGCGCTGATCGCGCCCGGATTTGTTGTTCAGACCGGTGCTCAGCGGGCCCAGGTGAGCAGCGAGGCACGCTCCAGCGAGTCCAGCCAGACCGATTCGAGCGCCTTATGCGATGCGAGGTAGAGCCGGTCGCCGACCACGGCGCTGGCGGTCACCTGCGCCTGCCAGTCGGTGTCGAACCAGCAGTAACGCTCCCACGGGCCGGGCTCTTCGGTGCCGTCGGGGCTGACGATGATCTCGCGCGACTCGCGGCACTTGCGCAAAGGCGGGTCCGCATGGCTGAGGCGTGCTCGCTCGGTGAGCTCCGCGCCTGCCGTGCCCAGCGCCACGGCGCCGAGGAACGGGGGCTCACTGTCGCTGCCGCTGTCGTCGAACGGGTACTGGTTCAGCGGCAGCACGGCCAGATCGCTCGGCTGCCAATGCAGGAAGGCGAGCGCGTTGAACTCCACCTGGCTGTGGCCGCCCGGCGCGGTCCACTGCGCGATGCGCTCCGGCCGGTCCAGATCGGCGATGTCGAACAGCGACACCTGGGTGCCCACGGTGAAGCCCTCCTCGGTGGCCTCCTGACCGATGCCGAGCAGCAGGTCGTCGCCAAGCGGATGGAGGTACGCCGAGTATCCGGTGATCTTCAGCTCGCCGCGCACCGCGGGCGCGGTCGGCTCGGACAGGTCGAGCAGGTACAGCGGATCGACCTGGCGGAATGTCACGACGGCAGCGATGTCGCCGAGATAGCGCACAGCGTAGATGCGTTCGCCCACGCCGAGCCCGTCGACGCGGCCGACCTCTGCGAGGCCGTCAGCACCGACCGCAAGCACCGTCACGAGGCTCTCAGACTCGGGGGCGACCTCTTCGCGCCAGGTCCACCACGGCTCGGCGGTGGTGGTCGCGATGCGCAGGTGGCCCTCGTGCTCAGACATCGAGTACTGGTTCAGCACCGTGCCCGTCACCGACGCCGAGCCGACGTAGGCGCTCATCGCTCGCCCGGTGGCGTCGAACATGTGGATCTCGGTCTCGACGGGCGTGCCGTCGCCGGGGCCTGCCGGCTCGATGCGCCAGTCGTGCCAGCGCCGCGTGGTCACGTAGAGGTGATCGTGCGAGGCGTACACCGTGCTGCCGTCGGACATGATCGTCGTGGTGTCCATCGCACCGGCCAGCCCGTCGGCAGCAATGTCGATCGTGGTGACGCTGAGCGTGCCCGGGCCTGCGTAGTGCGGGGGCGCCCAGACGCGGTCGCAGTCGACGAGGCGCCCGCCCGTGACGGCCGTGCCGGAGGCGTCGCTCAAGACGAAGCGCGGCAGCCAGTCATCGACGGTGGTGCCGGCGATGAGATCTTGGTTTACCCCGGTCGAGCGCTCCTGCGCGCCGAGGTCGGCGGTCTCGGGGATGGCCCAGGGAATCGCACGGGGGCGTGAGGTGGTGACCACCCGCACCACGCCATCGGCCAGGCGGGCGCCGATGTAGTTGCCTTCGATGTCCAGCCGTCTGGCGACCCGTGGAGTGGAGCTGCTCAGATCGATCTCGACGATCTCAGTCGTCGGTCCCCAGCTCGGTGCCGGCTCGGTGTCGGTAGACTCGTCGCCCGGATCGATGAACGGCACGATGACGTCCCACTGCGACGCGAACACCAGCACACGGTCTCCGTGCAGCAGCAGGTTCGAAACCCAGAGATCATCGAGCTGGACCGAGGCGATCAGTGCCGGCTCGGGGCCCGTCACGTCCACCACATGCACGCGGTTCTCGCTCGCCACCACCATGCGCCGACCGTCAGTCTTGAGCACATGGGGCTCGTCGATTCCCGCTTCCTGCACGTTGGACGTGCTGTAGTCGACACCCGGCTGCAGCGACACTGCGCCGGTCCCCGCGGCGTCGTCGGCCGCCGCCTCAGCCTCCAGCACCTCGCCTCCGAAGCCGAAGTCGCCGCCCAGACCCCACGGACCCACCACCGCAGCCGCATTGGTCTGGATGTAGTCGAGCACTGCGCCGCACTCACTGAAGCTCTCGAGTGCGGCTGCCGACGGTGCGTCCGCCAATCGCTGGCGTGCTGCTCGTTCTTCCGCCGCACGACGCTCTTGTTCTGCCTCAGCGCGTTCGCGCTCTTGCTCGGCGGCTGTCGGCTCCTCGTCGGCAACCTCACCGCCGGCGTCGCTGCCTGCCGTGCCGGTCTCGGACCCGTCCGGCTCATCGGATCCACCGGCGGCGTCACCGCTGTCGACGCCGGCGGTGCTTACAGGCTGTGTGTCGTCCGGCGTCAGTTCGTCAGTTGCACTGTCATCGGCGTCGCTCGCGCATGCGGCTGCAAGCAGGGCCACAGCGGCCAGCGCTGCAAGGAAGCGCCACGCCTGAGTGACCCTGGATTTGGTGTGCTCGGGCTTCTCGGTCATCAACTCACACGACGCCGCGGGCACCCGCTGCGTTCCGCGCGCGACGTTACGTTGACGTGACGATTCCCACATGACGTCGTAAAGCGCTCGGGCGAAGAAAATCAGAGTGACCGCGCAGCAACGCCCTCGTGGGTTCGGCACGGGACGGGACTGCTCGTCGTCATCGGCCGCTTCGTCGAAGAGGCCGTTGCGGCCGAGGCGCACGAGGAGCTCGGTGGGGCTGGGAGTTGAACATGCCCGGCAGCTAGCGGCGCTGCTCAACGGGTGAGCGGTGCTTGCGAACGTCGCCGGTAGCGGAGTCGGCAGGGTTCCTCCGGTCCTGTCACCCAACTGCCGTAGTGAGGCGCCGGGAACGGGGTGGCCGATTCGAGGTCGAGGCGATCGAGCAGCACCGACCAGATGACCTTGAGCTGCAGGTAGGCGAAGCGTTTGCCCATGCAGCGGTGCTTTCCGCCGCCGAATCCGATCAAGGCGTAGACGTGTTGCTTGTCCTCACTGACGGGCGGCGCGAATCGATCCGGATCGAAGGCGTCGGGGTCGGCGAACACATCGGGCAACCGATGTGAGGCCGCCGGTGACAGTACGGCCATGGTCCCCGCAGGAATCAGGTGATCCTGATACCGCATCGGCTTCAGCACCTTGCGGACCAGCAGTATCAGCGGCGGATGGAGCCGCTCGCACTCGCGTACGGCGTTCTCCAAGGCCGCCTGCCGGGTCAAGCCTGCCAGGCTCACGGCTGCCGAGTCGCCGTAGACATCCTGCATCTCAGCCCGGATCCGGTCGACGTATTGCGGTTCGCGGACGAGTTCGAGCCCGGTCCAGGTGGCGAGCACCGCGCTGGTGTGCTGCCCTGCGAACAGCACCGTCAGCAACAGACCGGCGATCTCGTCGTCGCTCAACCGCCTGCCGTCCTGGTACCTGGCCTGCATAAGAGATTGCATGAAATCGTCGGGCTCGGCGCCGGAGTTCCGCCGTTCGGCCATGATCCCTCTCAGCAGATCGACGATCTGCCGTCGCGCCCGGTCTCGACTTCGATGCGCCGGCGTGGGAAATCTGGGGAAGAAGAACCCCAGAGTGTTGATGCCGTTCTGGAGATCGTGGTACGCGTCGGAGAATCCCTCGTCTACCCGGTCCCGCACCTCCTGCCCGATGAGGCAACGACTGGCGATCTTGACCGTGAGATCGTTCATCACACGCGGCAGGTCGATCTCGCCCTCCTCGTCGAGCGTCTCGACCAGGCTCGTGGTCTCATCGAACATGATGCGCACGAAATTCTCCAGGGCCGATTCGCGCAGCGCCGGGAACAGAAACCCCAATTGCTCGTCCATGAGCTCGGGCGAGACGTCGTACGCCACTCCCCGCCCGAAGATCGGCACCGTGAACTGGTAGACGTCCTTGGCACCGAGCTGTTCCTCGGGCGCTCTGAAGAAGGCATCGTGGGCCTCCGGGCCGACGAAGACCACGAACCGGCGGGGTCCCAGCCGGAATCTGACCAAGTCGCCGTGGTCGTGCCGAGCACGAAGGAGCATCGCCACCGGGTCTCGCTGGAACTCCCGCAGGTGTCCGACCAGCGGCCACCCGCCGGACAGCTCCGGGGCCGGCTCCGTGCCCTGCGACTGCTCTGCGGGGGCGGCTTCTGCGCCGTGCCGCAATGAGAAGCCGCCGTCAGACACCGCTCAGGTCAGCTTTCTCGGCAGCTTTCTCGGCCTCACGCGCCAGATGCTCCGACCACTTGCGCACGGTGACGCTCTGGAACTCCCGAACCACCGGATTGACCTCGATCGACGGCTCGTCCCAGTGCTTCTCGTAACCCGCCTGCTCTGCTTCTACCGCAGCCTTGTCCTGCCCCAGCAAGGGCCCGATGAGCGTGCGGTTGGCGATCTTCAAGATGGTCCGCATAGCGAAGCGGGGAATGCGCACGGGCAGCAGCGGGAGCTTCAGCGACCGGAAATAGAACAGGAAGAAGGCCCGCGTCGTGCGCTCGTCGATCGGCAGCACGAAGAGCCAATGCTTGATCTCGTCGTCGGTGTTGGACCACTGGTACGGGTACTCGTAGCAGAGCTCGATGTGGTTCGTGTCGAGGCGCTTGTGGTCCACGAACAGCTGTGAGATGCGTCCTCGCCCTACTTGGGTGTCGTATTCGAGGTGCACGTTGTCGCCGACGGCTTCGCAGTGGGTGAGCGTGGCACCGACGAACGGGCGGTAGCGGCGGTGGAGGTAGGCGTGGGAGAAGTCGCTGACGTTGTCGATCACCACAGAGTGATGCGCCGAACAGGTGATGCTCAGCGGCACGCAGGCCCAGCGGTCCGGCCCTTCGAGCTCGGGGATGTCGGGGATCGGGTGCTGGTCGGCCAGATCCGGGTCGCCGGGGAACAGCCAGACCAGGCCGTACCGGACCTGGACGGGAAATGTCGTGACAGACAGCCGCGGAACGCTCGTGCGGCCGAAGAGGTCGGGCACCTTGGCGACGCTCCCGGTCTCGTCGTACTCCCAGCCGTGGTAGCCGCATACGAGCCGGCAGCCTTCCACCTGGCCCAGCGAGAGCTTGATCTGGCGATGCGCACAACGATTCTCCACGGCCCGGAACTCGCCGTCGTCGGTTCGATACAACGCGATGGAACGCTGCCAGAAGGTGACCTCGACCACCGATCCGGCCTTGATGTTGCGCTCTTCCTCCACCGCGTACCAGTAGTTCGGGTCCATCCCGGCAGCGCGTGCTCGTTGGCGAAGCGTCTTGGCGGCTTCGAAGGAAACCGGGCTCGCGGGGACTCGGATCGCTTCAACGCCCACCGGGATGCCCCGTGACTTCATCGTCGGCCGTCCCGGGCGAGGTCGGCCGTCTGGAGAGCTGTCTGGAGAACGTTGCCCGTGGCGGGGCGCTTCGCTTGCGGACTGGCGATTGCGCCGCGGTCATAGTGGAATGCGTAGGCCTCGGCGACGGCGCCCGCGACGCTCGTGGGCTGGTAGCCGAGTTCCTCGCGTGCCTTGGTGATGTCGGCGTGACGGCACAGCTCCAGCAGGCGTATCGCTCCAGGAGTGAACCTCTGGTTGACACTCGGATGGCAGCGGCTCAGGTAATAGCTGGCAACCTCCGAGAGCCCGAGCATCAGGCGCGCCGGGAGCCGCCGTCCCGGACGCGGGAGTCCGGAGATGTCCTCGAAGAGATCCAACATGTCCGAGATCGTCTTGTATTCGGTGCTGAAGATGTACTTCTCACCAGAACGGCCTCGATCCATGCACAGGATGTGCCCCTGCACCAGATCCTGTGCCGCAACGAACTCGACACCGCCGTCGACGTAGGCCCGGATCTTTCCGGTGGTGTAGTCGCACATGGTCTTGCCCAGCCGCGAAGGGAAGTAGTCGTGTCCCCCGACCACCGCGCAGCTGGTTGCAACGACGACGTCCTGCCCGTTCGCCGCGGCCTGCCAGCACTGAAGTTCTGCAAGCGCCTTGCTGCGCTCGTAGGGCATCGTGCGTTCCATCGGATTGAACTGCAGCGTCTCGTCGCTCGGAGCAGACGGATCGTCGAGGTCGTAACCGACCGCGCTGAGCGAACCCGTCACGACGACCCGGCCGGCCTCCGCCTCCCGGGCCGCCTGCAGGACATTGCGCGTGCCCAGCACATTGCATTCGAAGATCTCCCGGCGATGGGCGCGGTTGCCATCGATGGTCGAGACCTTGGCCGCGACGTGATAGACGCCCTGGCAGCCGGCGACGGACTGTCGCAGGGCGTCGAGGTCGCGAATGTCGCCGAAGGCTCGCTCGACATCAAGGCCTTCGAGCCCGGAATTGTCGTCCTCGTGTCGCAGGAGCACGCGGATTCTCACACCGTCGGCGAGCAGCCGGTGCACGAGATTGGCACCCACATGGCCGGCCGCGCCGGTGACAAAGACCGGTGCCGTCATTGAGCCGGGGGACGGAGCCCTGGCCTGCCGCAGCACCGTGACGTGCGATACGAAGTGGTGAAAGCCAACGTGCAGTACAGAGTATCCACAACCCCCAACGGCAGGTCCCTTCAGTCGCTCCACTGCAGCAGCGAGGCTCGTTCCAGCGAGTCCAGCCAGACCGATTCGAGCGGCCTCTTAGCCCGGATCCACCGGTGGGGTGGGTTGGCGGGGGTCGTGGTTGTTGG
>CAZAFV010000027.1:0-38651 GCA_964484385.1 uncultured Acidimicrobiales bacterium | reverse complement strand
ACCAGGAGAAGGTGCCGTACCGCATCATCCCCGGCATCTATTGATGCTGGCGGAGCCTGCGCCCACGTTCAGACCTAGCAGTCGTCGGCTGCCTCGTCGTAGAGGCCGTTGCGGCCGAGGCGCACGAGCAGCTCTTCGGTGCTCCACGGCAGCATGGTGGCGCCGCAGCGGGCATCGCGGTAGTGCTGCTCGAGGCGGCCGGGCCGCAGCAGCGACCGCCCGCCGCAGGTGCGCAGCGCCAGCGATGCCATCTCGGGGGCGCTCTCCATGGTGGTCACCGTGGCCACATGCGCCCGCCGCAGCTCCTCAGGGCTGGGATCGGCCCGGAGCTCGCTGAGCACCCGGTAGGTCAGCGACTGTGCACGGTCGTAGATGAGCTGCAGCTGCGCCCACCCGGTCTGCTTGATCGGGTGATCGCGTGACGCCTTCACCCCCGACTCGCCCCGCAAGTAGGTGCGGGTGGCGTCGAGGATGGCCCGCATCAGCCCCAAATAGCTGAACGACAGGGTCATGTAGAACTGCGGGAAGCGGGCCACCATCGCGTTGAACATGCCCGGCGGCAACACCTCATTGCGAGCCGGCACGAACACGTTGTCCATCACCAGCGTGCGGGAGTCTGTGCCGCGCATGCCGATCGGGTCCCAGTCGCCGACGATCTCCGCGCCGTCGCCATCGGCCGGCACGCCGAGCAGGCGGATGTGGGGGTCGCCCTCCACCACCGCCAGCACGTTGTGCACGTGAGCAGCACCGCTCAGCGAGGCGAAGATCTTCCGGCCCGTCACGCGATAGCCGCCCTCGGTGGGCACCGCCATGGTGCTGAAACCCGATCGGGCGCCCGGCGCCTGGCCCTCGGAGAACGGCTGGGAATGGATGACGCGGCCGCCGACCATTCCCTCCCACAGGTGCGGCCGGGTTTCGGCGAGATGAGCGGCCATGGCCCCATCGGGGTCCAGCTCACGCCCGCGCTCGCCGGTCAGCAATGCTTCGGCGATCGGGCCGGACAGCAGCGCTGTGGCCGTGTGCATGTTGAACGTCAACGCCGTGGTTGCGCAGTGCCGACCCATCTCCTCGGCCACGAGCGCGTAGCCCACGAAGTCGGCACCCAGCCCGCCGACCTCTGTGGGCACGCACAGGCCCAGGAACCCGGCATCGGCCAGGTCGGCCCAGTTCTCGTGCGGGAAACTGGCATCGCGGTCGTAGGTGGGCGCACGCTCGGCGAAGGCCGGGCCCAGCTCGGCCATCCGGGCCACGAGCTCGGCTCGCTCGGGCGTCAGCACCTGTTCATTCATCACTCGCACCATTCCTGTTGACAGTCGAGAAGTCGCCATTGCCGCTCGGCGTGCCGTAGCCGCCGCCACCGGGCGTGTGGATCTCCATCACGTCACCCTCGCCCACCTCCACCCGGGCACAGCCGGCCAGCTCGGTAACGGTGCCGTCGATCCGTTCGAGCAGATTGCGCCCGCGCGCACCGTCCTCGCCGCCGGCGACACCGAACGGGGCGATCCGCCGGCAGCTCGACAGCAGGTTGGCCGTCATGGGCTCGCCGAAGCGCAGGCGCCGCACGACGCCGTCACCGCCGTCGTTTGCGCCACGACCGCCTGAGCCCCGGCGCACCTCGAATCGCTCCAGCAGCACCGGGTGGCGCTGTTCGAGGATCTCGGGGTCGGTGAGGCGGGTGTTGGTCATGTGCGTGTGCACTGCATCGGCGCCCGGGCGGCGAGCCGTGGCGCCCGCTCCCCCGCAGATCGTCTCGTAGTACTGGTGGGCGGCGTTCCCCCAGATGAAGTTGTTCATGGTGCCCTGCGAGGCCGCGATGACACCGAGGGCGCCGAACAGCGCATCCGTGATCTGCTGGGACGTCTCGACGTTGCCGGCGATGACAGCTGCGGGCGGGTGGGGCGACAGCATCGAGGGGTCGGGCACCATGAGTTCGATGGGCCGCAGGCAGCCGGCGTTCAGCGGGATGGCGTCGTCGACCATGCAGCGGAACACGTAGAGCACCGCCGAGCGGCACACCGCCACCGGGGCGTTGAAGTTGCCCGGATGCTGGCCGCTGGTGCCGGCGAAATCGACGACCGCGCTGCGCTGGTCGGTATCCACCGAGATGCGGACGCAGATGACGCTGCCGTCGTCCAGTTCCATGCGGTAGCTGCCGTCATCGAGGGCATCGATGACCCGGCGCACCATCTCCTCGGCATTGTCGGCGACGTGGCCCATGTAGGCGTGCACGACGTCGAGGCCGTAGTACTCGACGATGCGGGCCAGCTCGACGGCGCCCCGCTCGCAGGCCGCCACCTGGGCGCGCAGGTCAGCAATGTTCTGGTCGGGGTTGCGAGCCGGCCACTGGCCGCTGGCGAGCACGTCGCGAACCTTGTCCTCGAGGAAACTCCCCTCGGTCACGATCTGGAGGTTGTCGAGGACCAGTCCCTCCTCATCGATGGTGGTCGAATCGGCCGGCGCCGAACCGGGCACGCAGCCGCCGATATCGGCGTGGTGGCCGCGGGAGGCCACGTAGAAGATGCGCTCGCTGCCCATTGCGTCGAACACCGGTCGCACCACCGTCACGTCGGGCAGGTGGGTGCCGCCGTTGTAGGGGTTGTTGAGCACGAAGACGTCGCCGGGTGCCATGTCGGGGTTCTGCTCGATGACGGTGCGGATGGATTCGCTCATCGAGCCGAGATGAACCGGCAGGTGGGGAGCGTTGGCCACCAGTTCGCCGGAGAGATCGAACAGCGCACAGCTGAAGTCGCGCCGCTCCTTGATGTTCACCGACACGGCGGTGTGTTCGAGCACCACCCCCATCTGCTCGGCGATGTTCATGAACAGGTTGTTGAAGATCTCGAGCTGCACCGGATCGACGCTGGTGCCGATGGCGACACGTGAGGGCCGAGCCACCACCCGGTCCAGCACCAGGTCGCCGCGGTCGGTGATGGTGCCCTGCCAGCCCGGCTCGATCACCGTCGTAGCGTTCGGCTCCACGATGACCGCCGGGCCTGCCGCCACCGTGCCGGGCGCCATCGCAGTGCGGTCCCAGAATGGTGTGTCGTGGCGCTCGCACGTCGGATGCGTGTCGCCGTCGCCGTTCGCTGCGTCGCCCGTGGTCGAACCCATGTAGGTCGGATGCGTGGCGAGCAGCGGCGCGCGGTCGCCGGCCGGCGGTGCGGCCGGCGGCGGATCGACGGCCTGGCCGCGTGCCTCGATATGCAGCGCATCCACCACCAGTGCAGTCGCTGAGTTCGCCGCTCCCGGCGGGCTGAAGCCGAACCTCGTCCGGTGTGCGAGCTCGAACGCCGCGGCGACCTCGGCCGCTGTACCCATCGGCACTTCGAGCGAGGTGTCCGAGCCCCGGTACCGGACGGCGAGACGACCGGTCACCTCGATCCGATCAGGCGACACACCCGCGGCGGCCACAGCGTCGATGGCACTGGGAGCGGCAGCGGCCAGTCGCCGGTGCAGATCGTCAATGAGGGCCTCATCCAGCGGGGCTTCGACCGGTTCGGCCCGCAAGTCGGTCACATCGGCAAGCCCGATGCCCAGTGCCGAGAGCACGCCTGCGTGCGGGTGGATCAGCACCGTGGTGATGCCGAGCCGATCGGCGACACGGCAGGCGTGCTGGCCGCCGGCACCGCCGAAACAGACGAGCGTGTACGCGCTGACATCGTGGCCCCGCTCGGTGCTGATCTTGCGGATCGCGTTGGCCATGTTCTCGGCTGCGATCTCGCCGTACCCGAACGCCACCTCGGCGGCACTGCGTCTCACACCGCTGGCCTCTGAGATCCGGTCGGCCAGCACGGCAATGCCGCTGGCGGCTGCTTCGGCATCGAGGGGCTGATTGCCGTCGGTACCGAAGACCGCCGGGAAGTACTCGGGCCGGATGACACCCAGCACCGCGTTGGCATCGGTGAGGGCGAGCGGGCCGTCGTTGCCGTAGCAGACCGGTCCGGGGTCGGCACCGGCCGACTCGGGGCCCACACGCAAGCGGCTGCCGTCGAAGGTGAGCAGCGATCCGCCGCCTGCAGCGACCGTGTGCATGTCGATGATGGGCGTGCGGACGCGGATGCCCGCCACCTCGGTCTCGTTCGCCCGCTCGAACTCGCCGGCGAAGTGGGAGACGTCGGTCGACGTGCCGCCCATGTCGAAGCCGATGAGCCTCTCGAAGCCAGCTGCCTGGGCGGTGCGGGCCATACCCACAACGCCGCCCGCAGGTCCCGACAGCAGTGCATCGCGACCGGTGAAGCGCCGGGCATCGGCCAGCCCGCCGTTGGACTGCATGAACTGCAGCTGCGGCCCCCCTGCCGATTCAGAGGTGCCATCGCGCTGCGTAGCGTCGCCGCTGCCGATTCTCGACGCAACAGCGTCGACTGTGCCGATTCTCGATGCCACGGCATCGACGTAGCTGCGCAGGATCGGGGACAGGTAGGCGTCGGCCACGGTGGTGTCGCCGCGGGGAACGATCTTGACCAGCGGGTCCACCTCGTGGCTGACCGAGACCTGCGAGAAGCCGATCTCGCGGGCCGCAGCGGCCAGAGCTGCCTCGTGGTGGGGGTGGCGGTAGCCGTGCACCAGCACGATGGCCACGGCCTCCATGCCGCGCTCACACGCTGCGGCCATGCCGTCGGTGGCCGACGCCAGATCCAGCGGGCACAGCACCGTGCCGTCCGCCGCGATGCGCTCGTCGACCTCGAGTACCTCCGAATAGAGCATCTCGGGGAGCACGATGTCGAGCTTGAACAGGTGCGGACGGGTCTGGTATCCGATGCGCAGCACGTCGCCGAAGCCCGCCGTGGTGATGAGCAGGGTCGGCACACCGCGGCGCTGCAGCAGTGCATTCGTCGCCACCGTGGTGCCCATCTTCACCGACCGGATCCGGTCCGGCGGCAACGGCTCACCGCGAGGCACCTCGAGCAGGTCGGCGATGGCGGTGGTGGCTGCGTCGTCGTAGCGGCGCGGGTCCTCGCTCAGCAGCTTGTGCGAAACAAGACCGCCGTCGGGCCGCCGAGCCACGACATCGGTGAAGGTGCCGCCACGATCCACCCAGAAGTCCCAGCCGCCTGGCACGACGCTCATGGCAGGACCCTACGTGCCGTCCTTGGCGAGGTCCGTCTCACGGCCTGCTCTCAGCCGGGAATGACGGCCGTGGCGATGATCTCCACCATCGCATCGGGTTCGACCAATCCCGTTGTCCCCAGCAGCGCCATGGCCGGGAAGTGCCGGCCGAGGTGCTTGCGGTGGGCGGCCCCCACGCCGCGGAGGTCGTTCCGGTACGCCTGCACATCGGTCGCGTACACCACCATCGACACGATGTCGTGCGGTTGGCCGCCAGCGTGCACCAGCGCTTCAACGACGTTGCCGAGGGCCAGGTCGTACTGCTCGGCGAATGTGTCGCCGACGACAGCGCCGGTCGGGTCTGCGGCGATCTGGCCGGCGAGGTACACCGTCCGCCCGTCGGCCGGCACGACCGCATGGGAGAAGCCCGGCGAGGGCGACATCGATTCGGGGCTGATCATCCGGTGCGGTGTCGTCATTGCGGTGCCCCTGTGTCTCGTAGTCGTCGTGCGTGTCTGCGCCTGCGTCTCATCTTCCCGTCCACTTCAGATCTTCCAACGCCCCGGAGTGTCATGACGGTCCTCCGTCAAGCACGATCTCTTGGCCGTTGCGATCGCCGGACAGCAGCCCCATCACGGCCTCGACCACTTCGTCGATCTCGATGATCCGTCCGTGGGGGGTGGCCTTGGCCAGTGCAGCTTCGGCCTCGGCGAGGTTCTTGCCGGTCTGGCGGGCGATGTTGGCGATCGTCGCCACGGTCATCTCGGTGCGGACGAACGTCGGGCACACGGAGTTGGCCGTGACCCCGGTGCCTGCCACCTCGGCCGCCACCACACGCATCAGGCCTATGACTGCGTGCTTGGACGACGCGTAGGCGGCGATGTACTTCGCTCCCTTGATGCCGGCAATCGAGGCAACCGTCACGATCCTGCCGGCGTCGCGTTCCAGCATCCCGTCGATGACGGCTCGGGTGCACAGGAACGCCCCGGTCGCATTCACCGAGAAGCTGCGGTTCCACTCCTCCAGGGTCGTGCGGCCCAGCCGGTTCGATCCCGACACCCCGGCGTTGTTGACGAGGATGGCCACGGGACCGATGTCGGAGAACGTCGAGACCACCTGCTGCTCATCGGTCACGTCACAGATGCGGGCGTCGACGCCGGCCAACGGCTCAGCAGGCGTCGAGGTGGCCAAAGCGACGACATCGTGGCCCGCACTGGCGAGCTCGAGGCTGATGGCCCGGCCGATCCCGCGGGTGCCTCCGGTGACGACGGCCGTGCTCATGCCACAGCTCCGGCGTTGTCGAGCATGGTGGGGACTGTACTACTCTTTTTGACATCGCAAATTTCCCGCTATCTCACGGATGCAACGAACGATGACGGGTCCCGAACGGATGCCTCGATGAAGATCGCCTGCATCGGGGGCGGCCCCGCGAGCCTGTTCTTCAGCATCCTGATGGCCAAGCAAAGCCCGGGCCACGACATCACCGTGTACGAGCGCAACCGCCGCGGCGACACGTTCGGGTTCGGCGTGGTGTTCTCCGACGAGACGCTCGCCAACATCGCAGAGACCGATCCTGATTCGATCGCGGCGATCGAATCGGAGTTCCGCTACTGGGGCGCGATGGACGTCCGCTACCGGGGACGGACAATCACCTCCGACGGGCACGGCTTTGCCGCGCTGTCCCGGGTGCGCCTGCTCGAGATCCTCACCCGCCGGGCACTCGAACTCGGCGTGCGGGTCGAATTCTCCACCGAGGCCGATGTCGATGCGCTGTCGGGTGAGGTCGATCTGGTCGTAGCCGGCGACGGCGCCAACAGCAACACCAGATCTCGCTACGCCCACGACCTGCGTCCAGCGATCCGCCACGGCTCAGCGAAGTACATCTGGACCGCCACCGACGCCCCCTTCGACCGCTTCACGTTCATCTTCGAAGACATCGAACACAGCGAGGACGGGGCTCGTCGCACGGTGCAGGCGCACATCTATCCCTACGACGACACGCGCTCCACCTTCATCGTCGAGATGGCCGAACCGACCTGGCATCAGGCTGGCCTCGAGGGCCACGACGACGGGCTGGCGCCAGGCCAGTCCGACCAGCACGCTCTGGACTGGTGCAGCCGGCTCTTCGAGAGGCACACCGACGGACGGCCGCTCATCGGCAACAACTCGAGGTGGATCAGCTTCCCGCGCATCTCATGCGAGTCGTGGATCGCGAACTACGTCGTGCTGCTGGGCGATGCGGCCCACACGGCGCACTATTCAGTGGGCAGCGGCACCAAGATGGCGCTGGAGGACGCGATCGCACTCGCTGACGCCATGGCCGTAACCGGCGACGTCTCTACGGCGCTCAAGAACTACGAGTCTGAACGCCGCCCCCAGATCGAGAGCCTGCAACGAGCAGCCGCGACCAGCGAGGACTGGTTCGCGAACGTCGACCATCACCGCCAGCGGCCGTTCGAGCAGTTCGCGTTCTCGCTGTTCACCAGATCGCAGCGGGTCACCTACGACAATCTGCGCGAGCGCGACGCCCAGTACCACGACGAGACCCTGCGTTGGTTCGCGGCGCACCAGCCGGCGCATGCCCAGCCGCCGACCCCTGACACGCCGCCGATCTTCTACCCCTTCGCTCTGCGGGACGTGAGCTTTCACAACCGGATCGGCGTCTCGCCCATGGCGCAGTACTGCGCCGTCGACGGGATGCCGAACGACTGGCACAAGGTGCACCTGGGCAGCCGCGCCGTGGGCGGGGCCGCGCTGGTGATGACCGAGATGACCTGCACCTCGCCTGACGGCCGCATCACTCCCGGGTGCACCGGGATCTGGAATGAGAGCCAGGCCGAGGCATGGGCCGGGATCACCCGCTTCGTGCACGACTTCACCGAGGCGAAGATCGGCCTGCAGCTCGGGCACGCCGGCCGCAAGGGCTCCACGAGATTGCCGTGGGAGGGCGAGGACGTACCGCTGGAAACGGGCAACTGGCCGCTGATCTCGGCGTCGCCGCTGCGGTACCGGGCCGGCAGCCAGATGCCGGCCGAGATGTCGAATGCCCAGATGGATGCCGTGCTCGACGACTTCGTGGCGGCAACCCGGCGAGCGGCCGACGCCGAGTTTGACCTGGTCGAACTGCATGCCGCGCACGGCTATCTGCTGTCGTCGTTCCTGTCGCCGGTGACGAACCGGCGCCGTGACGACCACGGCGGCTCACTGGAGAACCGGGCGCGCTTCCTGCTGCGCGTCACCGAGGCGACTCGGGAGGCCTGGCCGCAGGGCAAGCCGCTGTCGGTGCGGATCTCGGCCACCGACTGGGTCGAGGGCGGCTTCAGCCGATCGGAGGCCGTCGAGCTGAGCCACATGCTCAAGGGCGTGGGCGTCGACATCATCGACGTTTCCACCGGACAGGTCGATCCCAGCGGGGAGCCGGCGTACGGGCGGCTGTACCAGACGCCGTTCGCCGAGGCCATCCGCAACACCGTCGGCATTCCGACCATGGCGGTGGGCTCCATCTCGAGCATCGACGATGTCAACACCGTGCTGATGGCGGGTCGGGCCGACATCTGCTTGATTGCCCGTGCGCACCTGGTCGATCCCTACTGGACGCTGAACGCCGCGATCGACCTGGGCCGGAGCGAGCAGCCCTGGCCGATCCAATACTGGCAGGGTCGCACCAGCCGCCGGCGCGAGCAGGTGCCCGACGCCCTGATCGACCGCGACCTGCGCTGAGTGCGCCCGCTGCGGGGCGGCAGGGAATTCTTTAGCGGCGGGTGGCGCTGTTGAGTGTGTCGAGGTAGAAGCGGTGTGCGCCGGGTCGCAGCTGGCGGTGCAGCTTCGTGAACACATCGCGGGCCTGGTCTGCGAGCCATCCTTCGGGCGTGACCGAGCGGGGCAGCCCAGGATCGGCGTAGGGCAGCGGCCTCCAACCGCTGATGTTGTTCATGTGCGCAACGAACGCGTCACGATCCGAGCCGGGCTCACCAATCCACGCTTCGGAGATCGGCTGCTGCGTGGCCAGATACTCGCCGTAGAGCTTGTTGATCCCGCCGAGGTCCCACGCTCCAGTCGCGACATGGGGCTCATCGCCGTGCGGCCGGAAGTCGCCTTCGAAGAACGACACGTAACCGTCAAGCCCCTGGCGCCGCAGCATCGTTCGAGCCTCGTCCGCCAGCGAGGCGGGGGCGATCCATGAGGCCGCCGGACCGGGCGCGAAGCCCAAGCGGGCGAGCTGCGAGCGGATCAGGTAGCGCTTGCTGCGCTCAGACTCCGGAATTGAGAACAGCACCAGCAGCCATCGGTCGTCGCTAGGGCGAACACCGTTGCCGAAGATGCGCCGGTCGCCTGCATCGAGGATCTCGCGCCCATCTGGGCTGAGGGCGTAGCCGGCCTTGCCATCCACCCGTTCGGGCACCAGCAGACCGGATCGCTTCATGCGAGACGCCGCGGATCGCACCGCCTGCGCATCCACGCCGACCTCGCGCAGCACGGCGATGAGCCCGCTGACGGCAACCCAGCCGCCGTAGTCACGGGCGAACAGCCCGTAGGTATCGAGGATGCGGTCTCTCGGCGACTTCGTCATACGGCTCTGGATCTAGTCGCGCCGCTCTTCGCCGAGCAGGGCGGTCAGCCCGCGCCGCTGGAGCTTCCCTGTGGGCGTCGTGGGCAGCGGCTCGGCGCAGAAAGTGATCCGGCGAGGGTACTTGTAGGGGGCAATCGAGGCCTTGACGTGGTCTTGCAATTCGCACGCCAGTGCGTCGGTGGCCGACGACGGGTCAGCCAGACGGACGAAAGCATGGACGACCATGCCCCGGTCGGCGTCGGGCGTGCCGATCACTCCCGCTTCGGCCACTGCGGCGTGTGTCAGCAGGGCTTCCTCGACTTCGGGGGCGGCGATGTTGTAGCCCGAGCTGATGATCATGTCGTCGGCCCTGGCCTGGTACCAGAAGTAGCCGTCGGCGTCGCGCACATAGACGTCGCCCGTGTAGTTCCAGCCGTTCCGCACATAGACGGCCTGGCGTTCGTCGTCGAGGTAGCGGCAGCCGATCGGCCCCCGCACGGCGAGCAGCCCTGGCTGGCCGTCGGGCACTGGGGTGCCCTCGGCGTCGAAGATCGCGGCCTGCCACCCGGGCAGGGGCTTGCCCGTCGAACCGGGCCGTATCTCGGCGTCGGGCGCGGAGATGAAGATGTGCAGCAGCTCGGTCGCGCCGATCCCGTCGTTCAGTCGCAGGCCGAGCTCATGCTCGACGAGCTCGAACGTGGATCGCGGCAGCCATTCGCCAGCTGATACGCCGCAGCGCAGTGAGGAGAGGTCCGGCCGGGGATCGAGCATCGTCATGGCCCGGTACGCGGTGGGCGAGCTGAAGCACACGGTGGCCTGCCGTCTGGCGATCAGCTCCGCCAATGCAGCGGGGCCCGGCTCGTCGCAGAACCAAGTGCACGCTCCTGCTCGCATGGGGAAGACCACCTCGCCGCCCAAGCCGAACGTGAACGCCAGCGGCGGACTCCCGACGAACACGTCGTCGGGGCCTGCTCGCAGGATCGGCTCGAACGCGTCGGCGATCACCAGCAGGTCGCGATGGAAGTGCACGGCAACCTTGGGTTCGCCGGTGGTGCCCGAGGTGGACGCCAGCAGGGCCGGATCCGTCGCGGAGGTGTCCACCGCAGCGAACTCGCAGGGCTTGGATGCGGCCGCGGCGTTGAGATCTCCGTCCGGTCCCCAGATGGCGATCGGACCGCCGGTCACTATCTGCAGCTCGGCTTCCATTCCCGCTTCGCACAGCGAGACCGCCGGCTTGCACTTCAACAACACCTTCGCAAGTTCGGCGGCGCGCAGCAGCGGCATTGTCGTGACAGCCACGGCACCGGCTTTCAGCACGGCGAACCAAGCAGCGACCATCCAGGGCGCATTGGCGCCCCGTAGCAGGACGCGGTTCCCCGGAACGATGCCGTAGTCCTCAACCAGCACCGCGGCGATCCGGTTGGCGCAGTCGGCTACGTCGGCGTAGGTCCACATGTCGTCGCCGAGCCCCATGCAGGGGCGCTCTCCCCAGCCCCGTTCGATTGCCCTGTCCAGCAGGATCGAGGCGGCATTCAGCCGGCTCGGGTAGCAGTACAGCGACTCGTCGAGACTGATCTGCGGCCAGTGCTCTGCAGGCGGCAGACGATCGAGGACGAACCGGTCCACTTGTGCCGTCGCAGCCGCGGTGCCTGTGCTCATATCCAGCCGTTCATACCCGTTTGGGTAATGCCGTCGATATGACGATCTCTAATCGAACGCTATATCTAGCTTCGCCGCCGCGCAAGGACTTGGTGGCGCACCCGCAGGGCGCATATGGCGTGGCGCGTCAGACTGCCCGCATCCAACGGACGCAGCCGGGATCGTCGTGAGTCAGGACGTGATCTTGCGGAAGCGGGCGCCGTACATGATGCCGCCGTAGTAGTTGAAGACTTCGCGGGCGTTCTTGTCGTCGAACGGGTAGTCCGCACCGATCTGGGTGGCTGCGGCGAGCCCGGTCACGAAGCAGGTCTCCTGGCTGTTGACCAGCGTGTGCGCCCCGCAGTGCCAGCTGCGGCGCTTGCCCTGGATGAAGCGGAACAGCGGCACGAGCAGCGTCACCTGGCGCACGTCATGCACGACGTGCTGGAACCACCAGCGCTTCACGATCTTGTCCTCGTCGATCGGGGTGTTCGAGTTGTAGGTCACCAGGCAGGGCTTATCGGAGCCGAAAATCCATGGCTGCTGGTTGTGCATGATGTAGGTGAGCTCGTAGTTGTCGGGTCGGGCGCCGTACTGCTCTACGTGATTGGTGCGTGTGCGCAGGCATTCCACCTCGTCGTCGGGCAGGACCGACGGGTCGGAGTGCACCAGCGTGTGGTTGTGCAGCTCGCTTTCGTAGCGCACTGATGAGAGCACGTAGCGCTCGAGCGCCGTGGGCTTGTCGAGCATCATCAGTGTCTGGTTGGCATTCGAGGCGAAGATCACCTCGTCGAAGGTCTCGCGGACCCCCTCGGCATCCTCGACGACCACCTCCGATGCCCCCCGGTACACCTTGCGGACCGGTCGGCTCAGGTAGATCTTGTCGTCGAAGTCGGCCGACAGGTGTTCATAGATGCGCCGCGTGCCCTGGTCCCAGGTCTGCATGGGCGTTGCCGTCTCGATGTCGAAGAACTCGAGGTACCTGGCGAACAGCGCGGCGGGCATGTCGAACACGTTCGTCGCCATGAGGAAGTTGACGAACATCGGCTTGAGGATCTTGTACCTGAAGTCGGCGGAGAACCTGCCGACGTTCAGGACCGTCCGCATGCTGATGTAGTTGAACGGGTTCAGCGCATTGAGGAACTTCGACCGCGCCCGGGTGAGTCGACCGAATGAGTGCAGGCGACTCAGCAGGCGCTGGAACCGCTCGATCTCGGGCTGCAGCCGGTCCCTGATGTCGGAGTCGAAGTCGTGGGCGTACCTGCCGCCCTGGTACTTCACGCTGTAGTTGAACTTGGTCGGGAACAGCTCGATGCCGAAGCGCTCCAAGAGCAGCAGGACGTGGTCGTAGACCGACGGGATCAACGCAGTGACCGAGATGTCGAAGGGAAGCGACGTGCCGTCGTCCTGCGGCATGTCGACAGTGACAGCGTTGCCGCCGAGGCGATCGTTGGCCTCGAACAGCCGGATGTCGAACCGGTCCGGATGGTGAGCCAGCGCCCACGCGGCGCCCAGCCCAGACATGCCTCCGCCGATGATTGCGATCCTGCGCTGCGTCATCGTGCTCCCGCTCAGGATGCCTCAGGTGGGAGGCGGATGAGGTGAGCGCGCTTGCAGGGATTCGAACCCCGAACCTTCTGATCCGTAGTCAGATGCTCTGTCCAATTGAGCTACAAGCGCTGGTTGCCACTGGCCGGGCCGGGGCCCGTCGGCGCCCGAACAGTGTACGAGGCTGCTTTCTGCCAGCGCCAAGGGTTTTGGGCCGCGCGGAGAGGTGCGCCCGCTGCGGAGGCGGCAGAACCCTCTGCTCCAGCGATCCAGCCGGTCGCAACGTCGCAGAGTCTCCTGCCGCCTCCGCAGCTATGGCATCTGCGCCTACGGCTTGAGTCCTCAGCCGCGGTTGCGTTGTTCTCCGCTGGTGGGTGCGGTGCTCGCTTCACGGGCGACATCGGCCGGGGTGCGGTCGAGGGCTCTGGCTGCGGCGACCACATCAGACCACTCGGGCTTGCTGCGGTGGGGGCCGTGCTTGACCGAAATGCGGTGGCCTTCGATCTCCACAGTGGTGGTGTGGCGTTCAAGCGCCGTGCGCACGACGGTCCGGGCACGCAGGCCCAGCGTGCCGGTGAGGCGTGCCATCAGGTCGCCCAGCGCTGTCACGTCGCCGGCGCTGCACAGCGCCATCAGCGTGTGCGCCGGGCGTCCCTGCTTCATCACGATCGGGATCGCCCAAGCATCCAGCGCGCCGGCTGCCAGCAACTCGTCGATGGCGTGGCCCAGCAGCTCGCCGGAGACGTCGTCGAGATTCGTGGCCAGCTCAACCAGCTCTTCGGTGACGTCAGCACCCGTTACGGCAGACATCGCGCTGCCCAGCGCCGCGGCGGGCCGGCCGGGCTTGGCACGCTCAATGGATTCACCGGATCCCCCGGATTCGCTGTCGGGGCTGGCAGAGCCGTCAGCGGCGGCTGCCGTGCCGATGAGCACGCCGGTGACGTTGGGGCGGCCTGGCAGATCGCGAGTTCCGGCGCCAAAGCCGACGTTTGTCAGCGTCATGGGCGGCACCGGTCCGAACTGCGATGCCAGGGCGGCCACGATGGCGGCGCCGGTGGGTGTGGTGAGCTCGACGTCGACATCGACGCCGACCACTGGGTGTCCCGCCAGCAGGTGTGCGACCGCGGGCGGCGGGTTCGGTAGCACGCCGTGCGCGGCGTTGATCGTGCCCTTGCCCACGGCAACCGGTCCGCAGGCAACCTCGTCCACGCCCAGCGATTCCAGCGCCGCGCTCACGCCGACGATGTCGACGATGGCATCGAGCGCGCCGACCTCGTGGAAGTGGACCTCGTCGGGTGCCACACCGTGCACCATGCCCTCGGCGACGGCGAGCGCCTCGAACGCTGCGAGCGCGCGGCCGCGAACCCGGTCTTCCAGAGGCGCTTCTTCGAGCAACGCCCGGATGTCTCGCCACCGCCGATGGTGATGCCCTTCGGGGGCGTCCACGACGGCCCGCGTCGCGGCCAATTCGTTCCGCCGGACCCGCTCGGCACTGAGCTGCCAGCCGTCCACGCCCAGCAGTCGCAGCTGCTCGATGACGAACTCCAGGTCCGCGCCGGCGTCCAGCAGCGCCCCGAGCGCCATGTCGCCGGCGATGCCCGACACCGGATCGAACCACGCCACCGTGCCACGGGGAGGACTTCGCTCGCCGTCCGCAGACGACGATCCGGCCATCGGCGCGTGCGGCGTCACCGGTGATGTGTCGGCAGCTCCGATGTCATGCATCACCCTGCACCGCCGTCGCGGCTCGTCGTCAAGTCCAGGATGCGCATGGCGGCCATGGCGGCGCCGAAGCCGTTGTCGATGCCCACCACCGTGATGCCGGCCGCGCACGACGCGTGCATGGCCAGCAGCGCGGTGACGCCCTCGAGCGCTGCGCCGTAGCCGGCGCTGGTCGGCACAGCGATGACCGGTGCGGCAGTCACGCCCGCGACAGCAGTGGCCAGTGCGCCCTCCATCCCTGCCACCACGATGACCACGTCGGCCGATGCCAGCGTGTCGATCTCGGCCAGGAAGCGGTGGAGGCCCGCGAGGCCGATGTCAGACACCATCCCGGCCTCGACGCCGAATGCGCCGAGCACCGCCGCCGCTTCGCTCGCCACCGGTCCGTCCGACGTTCCCGCAGCGGCCACCACCACGTGCTCCGGGCGCTCGGCGGCTGGGCGCCACACCACCGTCGCCAAGTCGGCCGAAGGCTGTGTTGCGCCATCCGCCGGGTCGGGCTCCCGATCAGGCGGCCGGTGCACCACGCCTCCGGGGCGGGCGGCCAATGCTGCTGCGACCTGGTCGGTGCCCGCCCGGGTCAGCAGCACCGGTCCTGAGCCGCCGCTCAGCATCTCCGCCACGATGCGGGCGCACTGATCCGGCGACTTGCCGGGGCCGTACACCGCCTCGGGATGGCCAGTTCTCAGCGTCCGGTGATGATCGATGCGCGCCCCTGCAATCTCCGCATAGGGCAGCCGGCGCAGTCGCGCCAGCGCCTCATCAGCGCTCACGGTCCCGTCACGAACCTCTGCCAGCAATCCGGCGAGCTGTTCAGCGTCCATCGCCTGCCGTTCTACCCGCCGCGGCCCGGGGTCGGGTGCCCGCGGCCCGGTGCGTATCCTGCCCCGATGGCTGCTGCCGCTGCACCCCAGGGCTCCTCTGCCCTCTCGCCGTCGACGCGCATCGGGTACATGGGCCCGCACGGCACCTTTACCGAAGCTGCGCTGGCGACCCAGCCGGACCTGTCGCAGTGCACGCCTGTCCCGCTCATCTCGGTGCCCGAGGTGCTCTCCGCGCTCGACGACGGCGCGGTCGACTACGGCTTCGTGCCCGTCGAGAACGCCATCGAGGGCGCCGTCAACGTCACCCAGGACGCGCTCGCGTTCGACTTCGACTTCCTCATCCAGCGGGAAGTCGTCGTGAACGTGCAGCTCGACCTCATGGCGCTGCCCGGTACCGCCACGGCCGACGACCTGTCGGCAATCCACACGGTGCTGTCGTTCCCTGTGGCCATCGCCCAGTGCCGTGCGTTCCTGCACACTCAGATGCCCGACGCCGAGATCGAGGCGGCTACCTCGACAGCGCTGGCGGCCCGGCGCATCGGCGAGGAACAGCTCGCCGGCGTCGCAGCCATCGCCAGCCCGACCGCTGCTGAGATCTACGGGCTCGAGACCGTCGTGGCCGGCGTCGAGGACCACCGCGAGAACCAGACCCGCTTCCTGCTGCTGGCAAAGGGCCAGGTGCCGCCGGCCAGCGGCAACGACAAGACCAGCATCGTGGTGTTCCAGCAGCAGAACGAACCGGGCAGCCTGCTGGGGATCCTCATGGAGTTCGAGGCCCGCCGTCTCGACCTGTCCCGGCTGGAGTCGCGACCGACCCGGCGCGGGCTCGGCGAATACTGTTTTCTGCTCGACTTCGAGGGTCACATCTCCGATGAAGTCGTCGCCGACTGCCTGCGCGCGCTCAAGATGAAACAGCGTGACGTCAAGTTCCTGGGCTCGTTCCCCGCGGCCAACGGCAACTCGTCAGGCCGCGAGCGCGTCAGCGAGGAAGCCTGGACCTCCTCAGACGACTGGCTCAAATCGCTCCGCCGCCTCATCGGTTGACTGCCGCTGATGCGCGAGGGCGTCGAACAGCCGTCTGAGTTTCCTCGGTCGGCGAACTACGACCCGGTGTGGGTCCTAGAGAACATGATGGGGCCCAATGCGCTGTGGCTCACAGAGTCCCTGGCCGCAACCATGGAGCTCAGCTCGCAGATGCGTGTCCTCGACTTGGGCTGCGGGCGGGCACTGAGCTCGATCTTCCTCGCCAAGGAGTTCGGCGTGCAGGTGTGGGCAGCAGATCTGTGGATCGCCGCCAGCGAGAACTATCGCCGAATCTGTGCTGCGGGCGTCGAGGACCGGGTGTTTCCCATCCATGCCGAAGCGCACAGGTTGCCCTTTGCTGACGGGTTCTTCGACGCCATGGTGAGCATCGACGCCTATCACTATTTCGGTACCGACGACCTCTATCTGGAGAGCCACCTGGCCGGGCTGCTCAAGCCCGGCGGTCATCTGGGCATCGTCGTTCCCGGACTGGTCGAAGAACTGACGTCAACCGAGCCGCCGGAACATCTACGGAACTACTGGGAGCCTGCGTTATTCAGCTTCCACAGCCCGGCATGGTGGAAGCGTCACTGGGAACGCAGCAGGCTGGTGGACGTCGAGCTGGCCGACCTGATGCCCGACGGGTGGAGACACTGGATGGCGTCAGACCTGTCGTGGTCAGAACACCTCGGAAAGCCCAGCGACGAAGCCGACATGCTTGCCCTCGACCAAGGCCGGACCCTGGGGTTGACCCGGATGGTGGCGCGCCGCAACGACCGGCCGATAGCTCGCCTCACCGAACTGGATTGACGGATGAATCAGCCCTCCCATCCGCTCGGCGAGATCGTCCGTCACAGCAACGGGAACACGGGCCTGCGCTTCGAACGCGAACTGGCACGCTCACCTGAGCGGGTGTGGCGTGCGCTCACCGAGAGCGACCAGCTCCGGCACTGGATGCCGTGCGACATCGTCGGGCCTCGGGTAGCAGGAGCCGAAGTCGCAGCCCCGTTCTGGGACGATGTCGTCGCCAAGTACGGCATCGAGGACACGGTGCTCACCGGCCGCATCGTCACCTGGCGCCCACCCAGCACATTCGCATGGGCATGGGACGACGAACTCCTCACCTACCACCTTGAGCCGACGCCCGCCGGCACACATCTCATGCTGAACATCGACTTGGGAGACAAGAGCCCAGAAGTGCACCAGGTGGCCGCGGGCTACCACATCTGCCTGGACCAACTGTGCGCCCTAGTCGACAACGATGACGCGCCACCCTTCATCGACGCCGACCCCAGCAAGTATGAATCCCTTTACGCCAACCTCGCCGGGTAGCACGCAGCGAGGAGCCCCGGCGGTTAGACCCAGGGGCAGTTGGAGTTGCGGTCGCCGAAGGTGCCGCCGGTGCGGTAGCGATCCAGCGTGAACGGCTTGAGCTCGTCGGGCTTGTCACCGTGCACCATCATCTCGGCCGTGAGCTTGCCCACCCCGATCATCTTGAACCCGTGGTTGGAGTCGGCGATCACCCAAGCGTTGTCGGCCACGTAGTCGAACACCGGCACGTTGTCGGGGGTGAAGGCGCCGATGCCGCCGTTGCGGCGTTCCTTGAAGTACGGCCGCAGGTCTTCCAGGCGCTTGAACAGCATGCCCAGGGTGGCGCAGTAGTAGTCTGCGAACCACTCCTCGGCCTGGTACTCGTCGTTCAGGTGGCCGTAGGGCTCCACCGCCGCCCGCGGCCCGATCTTGATCGGGATGGTCCCGCCCTGCAGGCCGGGGGCGCCCACCCGCTCCGCCGCGTAGCGCGTGTAGGAGTAGAAGTGGTCCTTGAGGAACCGGCCATCGGGTGAGTACACCGGCGTGTTCATGAGCTCCACGTGCAGCACTGGCGAATCGCGGTGCTGGGCGGTGCGGAAGTCGACGCCGGGAGGCAGCAGCACCTCGCCCTCGAGCAGCCGCCAGTAGGTCCACATGTCCATCTGGGATTCGACGTGCCCGTCGGGATACAACACGTCGAGCTGGCTGGGGCCACCGAGCCATTCCCAATGCGTCGGCGTCCACGCCCCCGCACCCACTACGACCTGCTCGCAGGCGATCGACCCCTGGGTGGTCTCGACCGCGGTGACCGAGCCCGAGTTGTCGAACTGGTAGCCGGTCACGGTGGCGCCGTACACCCGCTGCACGCCCCACTGGCGGCACTTCTGGTCGAGACCCCACACCGCCAGGTGCGTGCCGGCGTAACCGGAGCGGTGCTCGTGCAGCACCACGTCGCAGTTGTCGGTCTTGAAATCGGGCCACAGGTTGGTGAGAAAGGCGCGGGCCTCTGCACCGGTGTAGACGTCGGACGGGTAGCCGCTGGCTGCCTGGGAGGCCTGCAGCTTGAGGTAGTCGTCGATCTGGTTGGCCTCGCCCACCGACACGTAGCCGACCTGCTGGAAGCCCAGGTTCACCGGGTCGGACTCCCACACCTCCACGCTGGCTCGCAGGATGGCGTGCAGCGGCCCGGTCATGTACATGTTGCGGACGCAGCCACAGGCCAGCCCGGTGGCGCCTGCGCCAGGGCCCTGCTTGTCGATCAGCACCACGTCGCTGCCGGAGCCCTTGCCGGTGCGCTCGAGGTACATGGCTAGGTGGTAGGCACTCGACAGCCCGTGCACGCCCGCACCCACCACCACGAAGCGGGCGTGGGGCGGCAACGGCACGGCGTCAAACACCGGGATGGCGGCCGGGTTGACCGCCTGACCGTCCACCTCCGGCGGCAGGGGCCGGTTGGCGAACGGGTACCACTGGTTGTGCCCCGTCGGATTGGGGATGGAGTTGGTCATGGCTGTCCTTCTTTCAGTCAGGGATCACATCTGGTCGTCGGCGGGCGGGAGCCGGTAGTCGGCGCCCAGCGTCCGCCAGATCAAGGGGACACCGGGCCGGTAGGCGAGGTGGTGGCGGCTGGGTGCATCCAGGATGGTCACGTGAGCCGGACTGCCGTTGGTGAGCCGCCCAACGTCAGTCCGGCCCAGCGCGACTGCTCCGCCGACCGTCACTGCGGCGACGGCTTCGTCGATCGTCATGCCCATGTCGCGCACCGCCATGGCGATGCAGAACGAGATGGACGTGGTGTAGCTCGAGCCCGGGTTGCAGTTGGAGGCCATCGCCACCTTGACGCCGGCATCGATGGCCCGCCGGGCATCCGGGTAGGGCTGGCGGGTGGAGAAGTCGGTGGCCGGCAGGAACGTGGCCACCGTGTCGCTGGCCGCCAGGGCCTCGATGTCGTTATCGGAGAGATAGGTGCAGTGGTCCACCGACGCGGCGTCCATCTCGACGGCGAGCTGCACGCCCGGTCCGTGGCCGAGCTGGTTGCCGTGCACACGCAAGCCCAGCCCGGCGGCGCGACCTGCCTCCAGCACGGCCCGCGATTGCTCAACGCTGAATGCGCCGGTCTCGCAGAACACGTCGATCCAGCGGACGTGGTCGCGGACCGCGTCCAGCATCGGCCCGCACACCAGGTCGATGTAGTCGTCAGCACGTCCCGCGTACTCGCTGGGCAGCAGGTGGGCCCCGAGAAACGTGGCTTCGGGAGTGACCTCGGCGGCCAGCAAGGCAAGCTCGATCTCGGAGTCGAGCGACAAGCCGTAACCGGTCTTGATCTCCACCGTGGTCGTGCCCGCCCGGTGCGTCTCGGCCAACCGCTGGTCGAGCGATGCCGCCAGAGCGTCGCGGCCGGCGCCGCGGGTGGCCTCAGTGGTGACCCGGATCCCGCCGCCGTCGTAGGGCTCACCCGCCATCCGCCGGGTGAACTCCTCTGAGCGGTCGCCTGCGAACACCAGGTGGGTGTGGGAGTCGACGAAACCGGGCAACACGCACCGGCCGCCTGCGTCGAGGCGCTCGTCGGCAACGGCACCCGATGGGCCAACCGCAACCACCGTGTCGCCGTCGATCACCAGCGACGCATCGGTCACCACGCCCAACGGGCCATCACCCAGCGCAGGGTCATTGGTCACCAGCTCGCCAATGTTGTCGATCACCAAGGAAGTGCGCGGATTGACGGACCGTTCCTTCGCGTCGCCTATTGCGTCCCGCTCTTGTTCGCTTCGCTCACGGGCCGCTCGGGCCCCGGTTTCGCAATTCTGCTCAGCCTCTACGGTCATGGCGAGGTGACCTCCGTGATGGCCGCGGCCAGCTCCGTCGCCACGTCGATGGTCGCGTGCCGGCCATCACGCACGACGGTCGTGCCGCCCACCACCAGGTGGTGCACATCGGCACTGGTGGCCGCGAAGATCGCTGAGGCCAGCGCTGTCTCGGCGTCGGTGCCCGCCATCCGTACCGAATCGAGCCTGATCGTCGCGAAGTCGGCCAGTGCGCCCGCCTCCAGGCTGCCGCCATCCGGCCAGCCGAGCGACTCGTAGCCGCCCGACGTAGCCATCGCGGCGAGATCGTCGGCACCGAACACGCCGCGCTCGCCCGTCGTGGCGCGCTGATCGCCTTCGACCGTGCGGGCCTCTTCGAGTATGTCGACAGTGGCGTGGGAGTCGGAACCCAGGCACAGACGGGCGCCGTGACGGGCCAAGCCGACGCTGGGTCCGATGCCGTCGGCCAGGTCGCGCTCGGTGGTGGGGCACAGGCAGCAGAGCGCGCCGGCCTCGCCGATCAACGCCTGATCGCGGCCGTCAGCATGGGTGGCGTGCACCAGGGTCGTCGTCGGGTCGAGCCCTCCGGCCTGAGCGATCACGTCGATGGGGGTCACGCCGTGCACACCGAGGCACTGCTCGTTCTCCGCTGGCTGCTCGGAGGCATGGAAGTGCAGCGGGGCGCCGCGCTGCTGTGCCCAGTCCGCGGCCATCTTGATGGACGGCGGATCGACTGCTCGCACCGAATGCACCGCCGCGCCGATCTGCACCGTCGAACCTGATGTCGTGGAGACCAATTCCTCGACCCGGGCGACCCACCGGTCGGCATTGCCGTCGCTGAAGCGGGCCTGTTCGGGCCGCAGCGGCTCGTAGCCGCCGTCCAGTGCGGGGTTGAGCCCGCCGTGCAGATACAGCGTGTCCAGCAGAGTCAGGCGGATGCCGGCATCGGTGGCCGCGGCCACCATCGCTGCGCCCATGGCGTTGGCATCGTCATAGCTGTCCCCGTCGGGACGGTGATGCACATAGTGGAACTCGCCGACCACGCCGATGCCCGCCAGGGCCATCTCTGCGAAGACCGCCCGAGCCAACCGCCAGTAGCTGTCGGGGTCGAGGCGGCCCGCCACCCGGTACATCAGGTCGCGCCACGTCCAGAAATTGCCGCGTCCCGCGTGCGTCCGGCCCCGCAGGGCCCGGTGGAATGCGTGGCTGTGTGCGTTGGCCAGTGCAGGCAGGGTCAGCCCGACCAGCGGCAGGGCGCCCTCGGGTCGGACGGGTACATCTGCGCACACCGCCGTGATGCGGTCACCGTCGACCGCGATCACCACGCCCTCGGCGACCCGGGGACCGCCGAGCCAGGCCAGCTCGCACCAGTAATGCGCGGTCATGAATTCATCTGCTCGTTGAACTGGGTGATGCGCTCGATGAAGGCGTCTCGGTTGTGGCGTTCGAACTCGTCCCAGGTGCACAGCGTGGAGGGATCGGCGCGGTCGGTGATCAGCACGCCGTCGAGATGGTCGCACTCGTGCTGCCAGGTTCCCGCGGTCAGGCCGCTAGCGGTGGTGCAGTGCTCGGTGCCGTCGCGGTCGAAGTAGCGAACGCGGAGGTTGACCGAGCGCACCACGTCACCCCGCAGCGGCACCGACAGGCAGCCCTCGTTGATCACCACAGTCTCGTCGTCGAGCACTTCCAGCTCGGGGTTGATGGCGACGGTTAGCTCGATGGGCGGCTTGTAGGGGTAGCGGGGGTTGTCGTTGACCTCGATGACGACAATTCGGGCCGTCTCGCCGATCTGGTTGGCGGCCAAGCCCGCCCCGTCGGCGTGGCGCATGGTGTCGATGAGATCGTCGACGATGCCCTGCGTTCGCTCGCTGGCGATCTCGCACCGCGGCACGGCTGCGGCCCGCGCCCGCAGCGCCGGATGGCCGATGGAGAGGATCTCCCTGACGGTCATCTCGCGTGCCTGAGTTTCCTGGGCTTCATGGCGCGGCGGGCCTGTCGGCGGGAATACGCACGCCGCGCTCGGCGGCCACTTCCCACGCCCGGTCGTAGCCGGCATCGGCGTGGCGCATCACGCCCGTGCCCGGGTCGTTGAGCAGCACCCGCTCCAGCTTCTGCGCGGCCAGGTCAGTCCCGTCGGCCACGCTGACCTGGCCGGCATGGATCGACCGGCCGATGCCCACGCCGCCGCCGTGGTGGATGCTCACCCATGACGCTCCCGACGAGGTGTTGACCATCGCATTGAGCAGGGGCCAGTCGGCAATGGCGTCACTGCCGTCTGCCATGTCCTCGGTCTCGCGGTAGGGCGAGGCCACCGAGCCCGAGTCGAGATGGTCGCGCCCGATGACGATCGGGGCCTTGATCTCGCCCGAGGCGACCAGCTCGTTGAAACGCAAGCCCAACCGGTGGCGCTCCCCGTAGCCGAGCCAGCAGATCCGCGCCGGCAGGCCCTGGAACGCGACCCGCTCGCCGGCGAGCGTGATCCACCGCTTGAGCGGCTCGTCGTCGGGGAACTCCTCGAGCACGGCCCGGTCGGTGGCGGCGATGTCGGCCGGGTCGCCCGACAGCGCAACCCAGCGGAAGGGCCCCTTGCCCTCGCAGAACAGGGGCCGGATGTAGGCGGGAAGGAAGCCCGGATAGTCGAAGGCCCGCTCGTAGCCGCCGAGCTGGGCCTCGGCCCGCAGGCTGTTGCCGTAGTCGAACACCTCGGCGCCGGCGTCGAGAAAGCCCACCATTGCCTCCACGTGGGTGGCCATGGCAGCACGGGCGCGGCGTATGAGCTCGTCGGGCTGGTTGCGCCGCATCTCCTCGGACGCCTCGGGCGACAGGTCGTTGGGCACATAGGTGAGCGGGTCGTGGGCGGAGGTCTGATCGGTGACGATGTCGGCCGCGACGCCGTCTGCCAGCAGGCGAGGCAGCAAGTCGGCGGCGTTGCCGACCAGTCCGACCGACAGCGGGCGGCTGGCCTGCACGGCCTCGTCGCACCGGCGGAGCGCATCGGCGTAATCGTCGGCGACCACGTCGAGATAGCGGGTCTGCACCCGGCGAGCGACCCGCTCGGGGTCGACCTCGATGCACAGGGCGACCCCTTCGTTCATGGTGATGGCCAGGGGTTGGGCGCCGCCCATGCCGCCCAGCCCGGCGGTGACGGTGAGGGTGCCGGCCAGCGAGCCCCCGAAACGCTTGCGGGCGATGGCGCCGAAGCACTCGTAGGTGCCCTGCAGGATCCCCTGCGTGCCGATGTAGATCCACGACCCGGCAGTCATCTGGCCGAACATGGTCAGGCCCAGATGCTCCAGCCGGCGGAACTCGTCCCAGGTGCCCCAATCGGGCACCAGGTTGGAGTTGGCGATCAGCACCCGGGGCGCCCATTCATGCGTCTGGACGACGCCGACCGGTTTGCCCGACTGCACCAGCAAGGTCTCGTCGTCGGCCAGGTCGGTCAGCGCCCCGATCATGGCGTGAAAGGCGGGCCATGATCGCGCTGCCCGGCCGGTGCCCCCGTACACGACGAGTTCGTCGGGGCGCTCGGCCACCTCGGGATCCAGATTGTTCTGCAGCATCCGGAAGGCGGCCTCTTGGGGCCAGCTGCGGCACGTCAACGCCGTGCCGGTGGGAGCCCTCACCCCGCCTGGCGGGGCGCTGGCGGCGTGCTCTGTGCTGGTGGCCATAGACAACCTCGACGCCGGGTGTGCGGTGCACCGCACGTTACCGAGGTTCGGCCTATGCTGTCAATATGCAGCAAGAACTTTCAGATACTGAAACACCCGCTGCTGCTTCCCTGCACAGGTCACGCTCGGCAGAACGGGTGCTGGCACTGCTGGACGCGGTCGTCACCAGCGGCGAGCTCAGCCTGACCGCAGCCGCCTCCCAGACGGACATGCCGGCAAGCACTGCTCTGCGACATCTGCGGGTGCTGACCGACCGCGGCTATCTCGTTAAGGACGGCTCCGGGGCATATTCGGTGGGTCCGGCGTTCGTGCGCACTGCCCTGGCGTCATTGCAGTCGGGTCCCTACGCCCGGCTCCGGGCCGCCGCTCAACCAGAGCTGGAACGTCTGGTGGAGACCACCGAGGAATCGGCGTACCTGGCAGTTCGCGATGGAGACGCCGCTGTCTACATCGCCACGGTCGAAGGCCGCCGCGCCATCCGCCACGTCGGGTGGGTGGGTCGATCGGTGCCCATCGATGGCACCGCTGTGGGCGAGGCGTTGCTCGCTGGCATGCCGGCGCCCGATTCGCTCCCCAAGCCCATCTTCAACACCGGCGCCATCGAGCCCGACGTCACCGCCGTCTGCGCTCCCGTCCATGGCGCCTCCGGTGCGATCGCCTCGCTGTCCGTGCTGGGCCCGGCGGACAGGCTCACCGGCACCCGCTTGCAGACGGCGGCCGACGCCGTGATCGAAGCGGCCGTCGCAACGTCGGCGGCGCTCTCGTCAGTCCCTGCGGCTCCTGCTGGAGGTGCCGAACGATGAACGCGCCGGCGCATCGCCAGTTGTTTCCCGCTCTTGTTCCCCATGCTTCATGCGATTGGGCTCACGGGCCGCTCGGGCCCGGGGCTCAGCCTCCGGGATGACGGTGGAACTCGACGGTCCGGGCGTCACCGTGGCCGACGTGGTCGCGGTCGCCCGCCACAGCGAGGACGTTGAACTCAGCAGCGATGCCGTCGACCGGATGGCCGCGGCCCGGAGCATCGTCGAGACGCTGGCCGAGGGCGAGCCGGCCTACGGCGTCTCCACCGGCTTCGGCGCTCTGGCCAACACCACCATTCCCGCCGATCGTCGGGTCGCATTGCAGCAGTCGCTGATCCGCTCCCACGCCGCCGGGATGGGGCCGCCGGTCGAGGCCGAGGTGGTGCGGGCCATGATGTTCCTGCGGGCCCGCACGCTCGCGTTCGGCGCCTCAGGGGCGCGGCCGCAGGTCGCGGAGTCGCTGGTGCGCTTGATCAACGCCGGCGTGGTGCCCGTGGTGCCCGAGCACGGCTCGCTGGGCGCCAGCGGCGACCTCGCGCCGTTGGCCCACGCGGCGCTCGTGCTGATGGGCGAAGGCGAAGTCCTCGCTGACGGCGGGGGCACGATCAGCGGGGCCGAGGCCCTGTCGGCGGCGGGCATCGAGCCCTTGGTGCTTGCAGAGAAAGAGGGCCTGGCGCTCACCAACGGCACCGACGGGATCCTGGGCATGCTCTGCTTGGCCGTCCACGATCTAACCGGCCTGCTGAGGGTTGCCGACATCGTGGCTGCCTGCAGCGTCGAGGCGTTGCTGGCCACCGATCGGGCCTTTGCCGCCGATCTGCTGGGGTTGCGGCCCCATCCGGGCCAGCAGGCCAGCGCTGCCAACCTGCGCGCTGTGCTGGCCGGCTCGCCCATCGTGGCCAGCCACCGCCACGGTGATGACCGCGTGCAGGACGCCTACTCCATCAGGTGCACCCCCCAAGTCCATGGCGCGGCTCGCGACACCCTCGACTTCGCCGCCGACGTGACCGATCGCGAACTGGCGTCGGCCATCGACAACCCGATGGTGCTGGGTGACGGCCGAGTGGAGTCGTGCGGCAACTTCCACGGCGCGCCGGTGGCGCTGGCAGCCGACTATCTCGCCATCGCCGCGGCCGAGGTGGGCGCTATTGCGGAGCGCCGCATCGACCGGCTGCTCGATCCCAAGCGGTCGGCCGGGCTGCCGCCGTTCCTGGCCGACGACCCGGGCGTCGACAGCGGCCTGATGATCGGCCAGTACACGGCAGCCGCCCTGTGTGCCGAGAACCGACGCCTGGCTGCACCGGCCGCGGTCGACTCGCTGCCCACCTCCGCAATGCAGGAGGACCACGTGTCGATGGGCTGGGGCGCGGCCCGCAAGCTGCGCCGAGCGGTTGCCAACCTGCGCCGCATCCTGGCCATCGAATGGGTGACCGCAGCCCGCGGCATCGAGCTGAGAGCGCCCCTGCAACCTGCGGCCGGCACCGCAGCCGCGCTCGACCTGCTGCGCAGCGAAGTCCCCGGTCCCGGTCCCGACCGTTGGCTGTCCCCCGAGCTGGCCGCCGCCGATCAGATGCTCATCGACGAGGCCCTCGTCCCCGCAGTAGAAGCAGCCACCGGCCCGCTGCCCTGAAACAAGTCAGCCCGAATGGAAAGGGCCCCGATACGCGCCGGCCAGCGTGGCCCACACCCGAGGCGAGCCACATCCTTGCGCGCGTAGGTAAGCTCTCGATTGAAGACCCCGGAACCGTCAATGCTTCGGCAAACGGCCGGGGTTACGCCATTGTCGAGCAGCGAAGACTAACGCCGCTTCGGCCGCTCAGAGGACCTGCCGTCTCCCGGGCGTCGACGGCGGCCTGAGGGTCGACCAGTCCACGGCAGCTGCCTTGTGCGCCGAGAACCGCCGCCTCGTCGGCTGGCGGGTCGCCGCCCATATGCGCACCCAGATGGTGCCCGAAGCCTCGGGGGATGGCCCGCTGGAGCCGAGGGGCGCGCCTCGAAGGGCTCGTCGCCCACACCTACACCGGCAATCAGTCCGCCAGCGTCATTCACGCGGCCAGATCTTGACGATCATGTCGCCCATCCAGCGTCCGCGCTGCTCAATGTCGTCCTCGGTCCAACTGTCGCCGGATTCCTCAAGGAGCCGCTTGTTCAAGAACAGGTTGTCGGACTGCTGGATCTTCTCGCGTTTCACGGCCCACGCCCTGTTGCTGACGGACGAATTCAGTCGCGCGTTTAGCAGAGTCATGTTCCCTAGCGTGGCCAGCGCTTGGCTTCGTTCCTCCTGTGCCTGCTCCGGGTCGATCCCGCTCGGCAGCGGCCATTCTTCCGGCCCCCACCCTTGGGGCAAGAGGTGTTCCACGTGGAGGCCGGCCGGAACCCACTGGTAGCCCGCCTTCGATGTGATGAGGTGCCTCTCCAAGGCGGTCAGCACCAGACGTCGTGCGTACAACGCGAGATGCCGCTGTGAGACAGCCGAGGTTGTGGCCGCGTCGGTTGGCCACAGATTCGCGTTCTCCGAGTAGGCCAAGAGGTGCGTGCGTATTGCCTTGCTCGGTCCCTCCGGGGTCTGAGCCTGTTCGGACAGGGCTTCGATCAACTCGAGGGCGACCTGGTCGTAGCTGCGCGCCTGATACCCGGTCAGCAGCCTGCGCACCAAGTAGCTTTCGAGGGCTTCGAAGCACGCGGCCCGGTCATCGGTGTCGACATCCAAGTGTCGCAGCTTCAGCAGTAGCGGCCATACCGCACCAGCTCCCATGGCGAGGCGGCGTTCGTGGAACAGCGCTTCGCGGCCTCCTGCTCCAGACTCCACCGTCTCTGACTCCTTGAAGTAGCGCGCGTCGTCCAGCAGCTGCTCCATGATCTCCTCGAGGCGATCGTCGCTCCGATCCACGTAGTGCTGGAATTCGCGGAACACTCGCCGCACCGCGACAGACCTGCCAGTCTGAGCCTCGAGCCAGTAGTCGACGAAGACATCGATCCGCGGTCTCTGGACGCCGCGCCCGATCAGCTGACGCCACCAAGGATCATCGAAAGCGTCCAGATAGTGCTCGAAGAACGTCTCCTGGCGCATGCGGCGGTCCTCGTCGGCCTTGTACAGCAGATAGTTCTTGATCTTGTCCCATTCGGTCAGCGGCTCTCCGCGAGCATTCAGGCTCTCGAAGATCGCGTGCTCCTTCTCGTGGGGATCCAAATAGATGGCGACTACACGGAGCTTCAGAGCGAGCGTCTGTACGAGCGCGGTGCCCGCCACGTTCATCCGGTCGTCATCGAGATGGAGCCACTCGTGGATCTCGCTCTCGAAGTACCGATAGCAGTCGGCTATGGGACCGTCGATACTGGGATTGCCATCGCCGTCCCGCGCCGCGCCCATGACATCGGGGAAGCGTTCATAGTCATGGCCGCTCCTGTGCCTCTGGTACTGAATCTTCAGGGGCTGGCTCTCTGAATCATTGACGGTGAAGTTGCGAAGGTTGTCGGCGGGCTCGGTAAGGCCAGCCACATCAAGGGCGGATGCCGCCGCGGCCATCAGAATCTGAAGGGTCGTCAGGCGCTGCTGTCCGTCGATGACGCGATACTTCCTCGCCAGGTCTGGGGTGGACCCGCTGATCTTGAACACGACCGCACCCATGAAATGGGGCTCCACTCCGTCATGGTCGGCACCAGCGAGTTCAGTCCCAGCGGCGCTCTCGATGAGCTCCTCGGCGATGTCTCGGACATCAAGCCACAGGGGTTCCCACTGATTCTCCTCATCCCAGACGTAGAGCCTCTGGTAGTTCGGGACGATGTACACCAGCTTCCCGTCGAAGAGCTGAGCCAGTGTTTGATCTTGCGGTTGCAATGCGACGCACTTCCTACTCCGGTGGCGAGCTGGCGTCCTTGAAAGTCTCGCACGGCTGGTGGAATTGATTCTCAGGCTGAGGTCATCAGGCTAAGCCCAGGTCCGGGACTGCCCGATTTGCGCATTGAGCTTCCCGTACCTGATCCCGGACAGGACCGGGCCGCGCACTACCAGGTCAAGTTACGGAGGCTGACCGTGCTTGCACACAGAGCCCTTATCCCCGCAGTCGAAGCAGCCACCGACCCCCTCGCCTGAACCGGTTCGCCTTCGCGCGAATCCGTCCACACGTCGAATGTACAATTTGTACATGACAGAGATTGCGTTCAGCGACGCACGGAATCGGCTGGCCGATGTGATCACCGAGACCAGCCGGTCCGGCGAGCCGATGTCCGTCACGCGGCGCGGCCGTCGCGTCGCAGTGATTCTGGGTGCCGACGCGTTCGATGAGCTCGTCGACCGCGCCGATGAGGCCGAGGACCGTCGTGAGCTGGACGCAGCCCGTGCCGAAGATGACTACGTCCCTTGGGAGGAAGTCAAGGCCGCGCTCGGACTCGAGTGAGCCAGCGCATCAAGTGAGTCAGTACAGGGTCGAGATCTCCCGCCGAGCGATCAAGGCGATCGCCGGGCTCGAACGCGCCGACCAACTCCGCATTCGGGCAGCGATCGACCTGCTTGCTGGCGAGCCGCGTCCTCCCAGCTGCGTCGAGCTCGCCGGCGAGGCCTCTGCGTACCGGGTACGAGTCGGCGACCATCGGATCGTGTACGAGGTCATCGATGACCGGCTCGTGATCCAAGTCGTCCGGGTAGGCCACCGCCGCGACATCTACCGAGACACCTGAACCTGCCGCTGCCGAGCTGCTGCTTTCCGATGAACGGCTCGGCTAAGGCTGCGCGAGGTAGTCGGTGTCGTCTCGCACGGCGGCGAAATCCCCGGCGTCGAGGTAGTGGTTCCAAAGCGGCTGTGCGGGTATGCGCAGCGCTTTCTGTGGCTCGGGCGGCGCCCACCAGGTGGCGGTTTCGACGCGCTTGCCCACGCGCACTGCTTCTTCGAGCGCTGGCAACAGGTCGGTGTCGGCGGAAACCACCACGGCGACGTCGTAGAGGTCGTTGTGCGCGCCCAGCGCGAGGTGCAGCGCCAGCAATACGTCAACGCCCTTCTCCTCGGCCCGCCATCGCTGACGCCCGTCGTGGGCGCGGCCAGCAGCCCAGTAGCGCATCGGTCGGGTGTGAACGCTCACGCCGGCGAGCGCTTCCCAATGAGCCTTTTGACGGTCGAACGCCGTAACGAGTTTCTGCGAACTCCGTACACCCGGCTGGCCCCGGTACACCCGCACACCGTCGAGCCGTCGAGTTGGATCGACGACGAGGCCACGGCGGCACAGCAGCTCGCCAAGTAGTTCGGGGTGGACGTGGCCGCGCCACGATGGCGAGCCTGGCGGCACGAATAGCGCCCGGGTGGTGTGCCAAGTGTTCTGATAGTCGAGGAACGCCACGACACGGGTGCCCGATGCTGCACTAGCCACGGGCGCAAAAGATAACCCCGCCATGCTCGGCAAAGCCGACCAGGCGGGGAGGAATGAGAGAACGGTATCGGAAGATGCAACGCGCATGCAACACGCGCAGCGAGCAGGTGCTCCCGGAACGACGGCCGCCGCGGGGCGGGTGGCTCAGTCGGCGGCGGTGGCCTCGATCTCGATCATGAGTCCGGGGAAGGCGAGCTGGGTGACGCCGAGCAACGTCATCGGAGGGGTTGCGCCCAGCGGTCCGAATCGTTCGCCGAACACACCGAAGTTCCTCAGAGCATCGTCCATGTCGGTGACATAGACGGTGAGCCGCGTGATGTTGGCCAGATCCATGTCGGCAGCGTTCACGACGGCTTCGAGATTGTCGAGTGCCAGCGTCATCTGGGCGCGCATGTCCCCAGCGTGCTGCGGTTTGCCTTCGGCATCCACCGACGTCTGACCAGCACAGACCAGTTGCCTGCTCGCTCCTTCGATGATCTCGGCTTGGTTGAAACCGAAGTTCAGTGACCAGGGCCACGGGTTGACTGGCGTCCTCTTCATTGCATCGTTTCCTTTGGCCTCAACGATTTGGCGGAGGGAGGGGGATTCGAACCCCCGGAGGCTTGCGCCTCAACGGTTTTCAAGACCGTCGCAATCGTCCACTCTGCCACCCCTCCGCCAGCCAACCTACCGGCGAGCCTCTGCCTCTTTGCCGGAGGCCCCAACTGGCGATCAGAGACGCAACCCGAGAGATCCGTGCGGCGAAGCGCATGCCGCCACCCTGCTCAGATTCAGAGTTCTTGCGTGCGCGCGCCCGGCCAGCGCACGGCAGCCCGTTCGAGAATGCCGATGAGTGTGAAGAACGCGATACCGCCAGCCGAAGAGAGCACGAGGCCAGCAAAGAGCCGTTCGGTATCGAGGCGATAGCGGGCCTGGATGATCACGAAACCGATACCCCGATCCGCGCCGGTGAACTCCGCCACGATGGCACCGATGACTGACAGCGTCGTCGCGATTCGCAATCCAGAAAAAATGAACGGCAACGAACTCGGCAGACGCAGCCGCCAGAACACAGCGGTCTTCGAAGCGGAAAGAACGCTCATCAACTCCAAGGCCTGGGGGCTGATCGATCTCAGCCCGCGAGCAGTGTTCACGAGCACCGGAAAGAAGCAGATGATCGCTGCGATCACCACCTTGGGAACAAGCGTGAAACCGAACCAGATGGTGAGCAGCGGTGCGATCGCCACGATCGGGATCGTCTGGAGCACAATTGCCCACGGCAGCAAGGCACCCTCCACGGCACGAAAGTGGACGAACACGACGGCAGCCCCGAATGCCGCGCCAGCCCCCACCAGAAATCCCAACAGCGCCTCGAGCATCGTCCAACGAAGATGGCCCAGCAGTGACCACCCTTGCTCGCTGAGCTCGGTACCGATCTCGGAGACCCTCGGCAGGATGTAGCCGGGGACGTCAGCCAGCACCACCCAGATCTCCCAGATGCCAAGCCAAGCGACAAATAGCAGGGCAGCGGGAAAATAGACCCGCCACTTCGAACGGCGAGAAGCGCTGTTCATCACGGCGTGAGCAGAGTGCTGCCAGTTGGTCTGGGCTCGGTGTGCAGTAGCTCCCGCAGCTCGCCATTCAACTCGGCGAATTCTGGACGGTAACGAATGCCGAGTTCCCGTGGCCGGGCGAACGGGACATCTGCAACCCTGATGACGTTGCCCGGCCGAGCGCTCAACACCACGACCCGGTCGGACAGGAAGATCGCTTCCGCGAGACTGTGAGTCACGAACAGGACTGTTGGGCGGGATTGCTGCCACACCTCAAGCAGTTGGAGATTGAGACTGTCCCGCGTGAATTCGTCGAGAGCACCGAACGGCTCGTCCATCAGCAGGGTGGACGGGCCGTAGCTGAGCGCACGAGCGAGCGCCACCCGCTGTTGCATTCCGCCCGAAATCTGCTCGGGATAATGGTCCTCGAAACCCTCCAAGCCCACTTCTCGGAGCAGAGCGCATGCATGCGCCTCGGCATCTTGCACGGTATGCGGGTTGCGCTTGCCCAAGATGCGATCCGGCAGCAGAACGTTGCTGAGGACTCGCAGCCACGGAAACAGAACGGGACTCTGGAACACAAAGCCGAACTCGACGTCGCGCCGAGCCTGCGCCGGACTCTCGCCTCGTACCGTCACCGAGCCCGAGGTAGGTTGCTGCAGGCCGGCGATGATCCGCAGCAGCGTCGACTTGCCGCATCCTGAGGGGCCTACGAGCGCCACGAACTCACCGTCGTCAATCGCGCAGCTCACATCCTCCAACGCGATGACGGGCTCGTCGTCGCCGAACTGCATGGTGACACCCTCGACGACGATGCCTTCGGAACCTGACGCCCGGTCTGGCGAGCTCACACCGTCCTCTCGGCTGCCTTGTGCCGCCGGATCGCTTCAAGTGCCACGTCGATGGCGTTATGCCAGCCAGCCACCAGTGGCTCATTTACGCCCTCGTAGTCGATCTCGCTGGGCTTGGTGAAGTTGTAGGACACCGCGCAGACCATTGCTGCCGAGACTTGGCGGAGGTGCGCGACGGTGAAGATCGCGGATGACTCCATTTCGACGTTCATGATGCGGTTAGCCACTATCCGCTGCACCCACTCAGGCGTCTCGGCATAGAAAGCGTCACTTGACACGTTGATGCCAACATGGCTGGCGAATCCCCGGCTCGGTGCGAGATCGGCTGCCGCATCAATCAGTGCTCGCACCAGGAAATGATCGGCGACCGCAGGGAAACCGTCGTCGACGTACATCGCGCTCGTACCGTCGCACCGCATGGTGGCCGTGTTGATGAGGAGATCACCCTTGTCGATGCCGTCGACGATCGCGGCGCTGCTGCCGACACGTATGAAATTCGATGCGCCCACATTGCACAGCTCCTCTATGGCGATTGCAGCCGACGGGCAACCGATGCCCGTCGAGACCGCACTCACCGGAATGCCTCGGTACGAACCAGTGACGGTTCGGTACTCGCGGTGGTCTGCGATTTCGCGCGGCTCGTCGAGATGCTCAGCGATCATCCCCACCCGGGCGGGATCCCCTGGCAGCAGCACATAGTCGGCAATGTCTCCTGGCCGCACCCTCAAGTGATATTGGACCGCGTCCCGTGTGGACGCGCTCTTGTCGAAGATGGCCATTTGCCCCCCTACCGACCGACGCGCTGCTCAAGCAACGGGGCTCTCGCAGCCGCGACAGCTACGGTCAACTCATCACTAGTAGCACGCGTTGGAGTAAACCGAGTCGAGGTCCACATCGACCTCCAAACCGCCATAAGTGCGCAGCACCTCATCAGCGGCTTCCCAACGGCTGTGCTTCATCGAGCCGATTCCGTCGGAGAGAGCGTCGGGGGTGAGGACTGCATCGCGCACCGCGTCGAGACTGCGTGCCTCCTTGGCCCGGTCGAGGTTCTCCGGGTCCACGGCCATGACAATGTCGAGCGCTTCCTCAGCATGGTCGAACGCGTATTCCCAGCCGCGGGCGATTGCACGAACCATCCCGCAGACAACGTCGGGATTCGCTTCGAAGTAGCTCTGCGTGGTGAACAGCGCGTTCGCCGACGTTTCGATTCCGTAGTCGTAGGGCACGAAGACCGTGGCCTCTCGACCTTGCATCGCTGCAAGGATCGGCTCGTTGGTCGAGAAGACGGTTTGTAGATCGATCTCGCCTTCAAGCAGCGGCGTCAGGTCGAAACCGATAGCAACCTGCTCCATCGAGTCCAAGTCGACGCCGTTCTTTACGAGCATCGCCTGCGTCAACTGCCAAGGTCCGCCCTCGACAAACCCGATCCGTCGGCCCTCGAAGTCCTCGAGAGTCTCGATGCCCGACTCTGCCAGCGCCATCACCGCTCCGGGGTGCTTGTGGAAGTACGTAGCAACCGTGTGAAGCGGGATGTCCTCGGCAGCAGCGAAGAGCAGCGAGCCGGTGTCGTGGAGGCCGAAGGTGTCTGACCCGGCGGCCACGAGCGTGATGCTGTTCACGTCAAAGCCACCCGGGTTGATCGTCACGTCGAGCCCCTCGTCAGCAAAGAAGCCCTTGGCAGCAGCGACGTACGAGCCTGCAAACTGCGTACTCGGGAACCATGGAAGCCGCAATGACACCTCAACCGGATCGGCTGCTGGTTCGGTTGTCGGCGGGGGATCAACCTCTGGCTCTGGCGGCGCAGCCGCGGCAGTGGTGGGTGCCGCTGTCGTTGCTGCCGACGTGTCGTCGTCCGAGCCGCAGGCAGCTGCGCCCAGGACGATGGCCGCAACCATCACCACACCGGTAGCCCATCTCATTGGAGTTCTCATTTCAGGTCCTCTCGCTGGTTGAAGTTGTCGTGAACATTCCGCCCGGGCGCGTCGCGCAGCCGCAGGACTCCCGGACGACGAGCGCTGTCTCGACCATCACCGGTGGCTGCGACTCGCCGTCCCGGATGGCTTGGCCCAGAGTTCGGATGGCCTGATGGCCAAGGTCGTCCGCCGGCATTCGGAATGTCGACAGCGATGGGGCGGCCAGGCGTGCGAACGGGATCTCCCCGTAGCCCATCACAGCGATGTCCTGCGGCACACGAAGTCCGCGTTCGTGTACCGCAGAGATGGCGCCGAGCGCCAGGATGTCCCCGGCGCAGAAGATGGCGCTGGGAGGTCGGCTCTGGAGCAGGAGCCGGGTTGCTGCTTTGGCGCCTTCCTCAAGTGAGAATTCCGACACGGTCGCGATCAACCGTTCATCAACCGGCAGTTCAGCAGCCTCCAGCGCTTGGAGATACCCGCTTTGCAGACGATTGGAACCCGAGTCCCGTGGGGCAGCGATGTAGCCAACCCCTCGATGTCCATGCTCAATGAAATGCATCGTGGCCTCGTAGCCATCAGCAATTCGGTTCGCAACAATGTGCGACCCGTTGCCCTCGTCGCCACTGTCGACAAAGACGAAGGGTCGCAAGGCGGAGGATGCCTCCATGACGTCCTCCAGCGCCGTGTCCCCAGCGGCAGAAGCGTGGATCAAGATCAGACCGTCCACGTTGCGACTGAACAGCTGATCTAGATGGCGCGCCACGACATGCGGGTCGTAGTGCTGTGTCTGGCAGATGATCGGTAGCCAGCCCTCGAGTCCGGCCTCCAGGCTCACGGCCTCAAGAAAGTCGGCGTAGTAATCCGTGAATGCAGGCACCATCACGCCGATGCTGAAGCTCGGGTGGGTGTCGTGCCGCGTCGTGGCGAGAATCCGGTCGTAACCCAAGACGCGAGTTCGCGAGCCGCGACTGATCGAGACAATGCCGTCGTCGGCAAGCTGCTTGTATGCGGCGCGAACCGTATGAATACTGACCCCGAGGTCGACCGCCAGTTCGGCTATCGGCGGAAGCTCGCTGCCCGCGGCGATCCTGCCTGACGCCACCTGCCACATCAACTGGCGGGCTATCTGCGTCGCCAGAGGGTCCCTGCTAGCGCTCCGCACCCTGATCGACGCAGCCGGATTCTCGCCAGAACTCGGCCTGCTTCGCCTCTGATCGTCGCTACGTTCCCCAAGCACATCCTCACAATAGCAATAGACCAAACATACGGTGAACCAGATGTTTCGTTGACATCATCGGCTGAGCCTCCTGCTTCACTGACGGGAAAAGGGATCGCTGAAGCCCGCTGGTTGGGGTTATCTTGAGTCGGCGCGGCTGGCGCCCAAGGGCCTGGCCGTGCATGGAGAGGTGGCCGAGTCAGGTTGAAGGCGCTTCCCTGCTAAGGAAGTAACTGCCGCAAGGTGGTTCGTGGGTTCGAATCCCACCCTCTCCGCACCTCTTACTCGACCGAAGTGAAACGACCTGCATGAGAAACCGGCTGCTTCGCTTCGCGACATATGTCGCCGTGGGCGTCGTGACTGGTTTGATCGTCGCCGCCGTTGCCGAGCTCAGCGAGAAGGTGCTGCTGGAGCGGGTGCTGCACCTGCCGCCTTGGCAGCGGATGATCGCTCCCGCGCTCGGACTGTGGGGCGCCGTCATCATGCTGCGTTGGGCCGATGCCGGCCGCCGGCTCTCGCCGTCTACCTCCGAGGAGTACATCCGGGCCTTCCACGACCGCAACCATCCGATGCGGTTCAGGGACCTGCCCGCTCGACTGCTGGCGGGCATCGTGACGGTGGGCTCCGGCGGTGCCGTCGGTCTCGAGGGTCCGTCCATCTACGCAGGCGCCACGGCCGGGAACGCGATGCAGCGGGTGGTCCGCCGGCTGTTCCGGGGCCGCGAGGGCTACGCGCTGCTCGTGGCAGGGGCCGCCGCCGGTGTCAGCGCCATCTTCCAAGCGCCTGCCACCGGCGTGCTGTTCGCGCTCGAAGCCCCCTACAAGAGCGACCTGGGCCGCAGGGCGCTGCTGCCCGCGCTGCTCTCCAGCGCTGCCAGCTACGTCGTATACGTGCTGGTCACCGACTTCGACGACCGTCCGTTCGAGATCGGCACCGAGATGGTGAGCGTCCAATTCGGCCGCCAGGAACTGCTGGGCGCCGCTCTGGTCGGCGCACTGTGCGGGCTCTTGGCGTCGGGGTTCTGCCGGGTGCTGGTGATCGCCAAGCGAATTCATGGCTCGGAACGCCCCTGGTGGCTGATTGCGCTGGGCAGCGGGGGGATCCTCGTCGGCCTCGCCGCACTCTGCGAGTGGGTGTTTGACGCGCCGCTGTCGTTGGGCCCGACGGCCGAGGGCCAGCTGGTGGACTGGGCGCTCAACCCCGAGGCATCACTGTGGCTGCTGGGGTTGTTGCTGGCCATACGCATGATGGCGACGTCGACGGTGCTGGCGGGCGGTGGCGTGGGCGGCGTGTTCATCCCGCTTGCGGTGTTCGGCCTGATCGTGGGTCGCCTGGTGGGTGGGTGGATCGAGTTGGGACCCGAGTCGCTGGCGTTCTTTCCCTTCATTGGCGTGGCCGCGTTCCTGGCGGCCGGCTACCGCACCCCCTTGGCCGGAGTGATGTTCGTGGCCGAGTCCACCGGGGCTCCGCTGTTCGTCGTGCCTGCACTGGTGGCGGTGGCCGTGTCGCAGGTGCTCATCGGCAATGCCTCGGTCTCGCAGTTCCAGCGCGACAGCCGCACCGGCCATCTCGAACGGCGCTTGGAGATGCCGGTCAACTCCGCCATGTCCACCGACGTGCCAACCGTGAATGCCGATGCACCGCTGGCCGATTTCGTGTGGGGAGTGGCACTGCCGCGCAAGCAGCTCGAAGCCATCGTGACCGGGCCCGAACGGGAATTCCTCGGCGTGATACGGCTGAGCGATACCCGTGACGTGGATCGCAACGACTGGATGTCGGTGACGTGCGGCGAGGTGATGACGGCCGACATCGAGCCGGCGCGCCCGTCGTGGACGCTGCGCGAGGTCACCGAGGCGATGGCAGACGCCGAGATCGAGCTGTACCCGGTGATCGACAGCGGCGGGCGCATCGCGGGCGTCGTCACCGAGAATGCCATCGTCAAGCTGGTGGACTTCCTCAACGAGACCCAAGGCGACCGCTGAGCTCGCCGGGACACAGCACAAGCGAGGCCGATAATGAGTGAATCCGAGCCGCAGCCGATCGGGCTGCTGGAGGGTCTGGCGACGACCCGGGCGATCCGCCGCTACCTGCCCGAACCGATCCCCGACGAGGACCTCGCTTCGATCCTGTGGCACGCCAGCCGGGCGCCCAGCGGTTCCAACCGGCAGATGTTCCGCTTCGTGGTGCTGCGCGACGGGCCGGCAGCGCAGCAGGCCAAGGCCTTGCTCGGTCAGTGCTTTCGGGACGGGTGGAATGCGAAGCGTTCGGGCGACGGCTACACGCAGGGCTCCGGTGCTGCCGACGACTCGCCCAAGGCTCGCATGGCTCGCACCATGCAGCACTTCGTCGACCACTTCGAGGAAACGCCGGTGGTGATCCTGGCGTGCTTGGTGCGCTACCGGAAGCCCACCTATGCCGAGGGCGCATCGGTGTACCCGGCGGTGCAGAACCTGTTGCTGGCGGCACGGGCGCTCGGCTATGGCGGCGTCATCACCGGCTGGCACCGCGACGTCGAGGACGAGCTGCGCGAGCTGCTCGGCATCCCCGACGGCGTGGCGATCCATGCCACCATCCCGCTCGGGCGGCCCGCAGGACGCCACGGGCCGGTGCGGCGACGGCCGCTGCGTGAGCTGGTCTATGAGGATCGCTGGGATCAGGATGCGGCGTGGGCCGTCGACCCGCCCGACACGCGCTTCACCTCGGCAGGCCCGCCGCCCGGCTCACCGACCTAAGCGGCAGAGCCGGCAGGTGCTCCCGCTGCCGTAGCTGTGGCACCCTGCTCAGGCGGTCTCGGCGGGGCGGTCGGTGTGGCTCCATTGTGACCACGAGCCGATGTACACCGCCG
>CAZAFV010000026.1:6234-39980 GCA_964484385.1 uncultured Acidimicrobiales bacterium | reverse complement strand
ACGGGCGCTTGGCGGGGTGGAGACGTCGGGTCGACGATGCCAAGCGGCGCGCCGTCGAGGCATACCGAGCGCTGAACTACCACGTGACCGCCATCGGCGACTCCTACAACGATCTCACGATGCTGAGGGCGGCTGATGCGGCGAGCCTGTTCCGATGTCCCGAGGCGGTAGCCGAGGCCAATCCGGACCTGCCGTCGGTGTCCACCTACGGCGAGCTGCTGCGCTGGATCGAGAGCGTGCAGGTGCCGGCCACTGGCTGAGCTCTGGGGCTCGGGCGCCGGATACGCTGCGAGCCACATGTTCCCCACACAACGAGCAGGGACGGAGCGAAGCAATGGCGATTGAGGTCGGCGACCAGATTCCCGATGTGACACTGCGAGTACTGGACGAGGGCGGCATGCCTGCGCCCGTGCAGTCCGGCGAGATGCTGGGCAGCGGCAAGGTGGTGCTGTTCGCAGTGCCGGGCGCATTCACCCCGGGCTGCAGCAACGTCCATCTCCCGGGATACATCGAAGGTGCGTCCGAGCTTGCGGGCAAGGGTGTCGACAAGATCGTCTGCGTCTCGGTGAACGACGCGTGGACCATGAACGCCTGGGCGCAGGCGCAGGGCGCAGAGGGCATCGAGATGGCTGCTGACGGCAACGGCGACTTTGCCGAGGCCATGGGCTTGGTCATGGATGGCTCGGGCTTCGGCCTGGGTTCTCGCTCCCGGCGCTACGCGGCGGTCATCGAGGACGGCACGGTGACCGCGCTCGAGGTCGAGCCGGCAGGTGCCGTCGACGTGTCGAGCTGCGCCTCGATTCTGGGCAAGCTCTGACCAGAGGCTGAGCCGATAGGCGAAGCCGTGGCCCGAGCGGCCCGTGAAGCGACGTCGGCAGTGCACATCGGCTTCGATGTCGGCGGCACGAAGATCTTCGGCGTCGCCACGGACGGTGCGGGCAAGCTGCTGCACACCGTGCGCGAGCCCACCCCGGCGGGTGCGCAGCATCTGGTCACGACGCTGGCTGGGATGGTGCGCCAACTCGCGCCCCAGCCGGGCTCGGTCTCGGTCGGTGTCGGCATGGCAGGCCTCATCACCACTGACGGGCGAGTGACGATCTCTCCCAATCTGACCGGTGTGGACGGCGCAACTGTGGGCGCCGATCTCAGCGCAGCGCTGGACATGCCGATCAGCTTCGACAACGAAGTCAACTGCGCTGCACGCTGGGAGCTGGCAGACGGTGCGGCGCAAGGGATCGATCACGGCGTCATGGTGGCTGTGGGCACTGGCATCGGAGGAGCGTTCATGCTCCGCGGCGAGGTGCTGCGCGGCAGCTTGGGCCTCGCCGGCGAGCCGGGGCACATGATCGTCGAGGCGGGCGGACGCGCCTGCCCGTGCGGGAGGCGGGGCTGCTGGGAGATGTACGCGTCGGGCTCTGCGTTGGACCGGTTGGCTGGCGAGCGTCTCGGCGGCGACGTGCGGGGTCCCGATGTCACGGCCGCAGCGCGCCATGGCGATGTCGGGGCGCTGGAGGTGCTCGGCGAATACTCATACTGGCTGGCACTCGGCATCTCGAATCTCTGTGTCCTGACCGATCCGGAGATGGTGGTGATTGGCGGGGGCTTGAGCGAGGACTGGGATCTGATCGCCCAGCCGGTCGATGAGCACCTCACACAGCTGCTCATCGGCCGCACGGCCGAGTCGAGACCCGCGGTGGTCCGATCGAAGGCCGGCGAGCTGTCCGCTGCGCTCGGCGCCGCCTTGGGCGGCGCGAGACAGCACAGCGCCGCGTTGGGCGGCGCGAGACAGCACAGCGCCGCCTTGGGCGGCGCGCACACAGAAAGCGCAGTTCCAGACGGCGGTTCTGAGCCAGTGACATGAAACCGTTGCGCGCAGCGGTGCTGATGCTGTTGATCGCAGCAGCCGGCCTGCTGCCGACGCTGGCGGCGGTGCGCGCGGGGAACACAGCCGACGATGCGGCCGCACACGCGGCGTCGCTGCGCACGCCTGTGCTCGGCCCAGCCGAACCGGCTGACCCTGACGACCCTGCCGCGACTGCCCCCGGCGTCGATGTGCCGGCGTCGACGCCGCCGATGCTTCGGGCCGAACGTGCACCCGACGCGCTGTGGCGAGCGGCACAGCAGCACCACATCGGCAACGAGATGACCGCGTTCAGTTCCGACTGGCCCGAGCCGCATTGTCTCGCGATCTGGATCGACGGCGTCGAAGTGTTCTCCAGCAATCCCGAACCGGTGATCCCCGCGTCCGTGCAGAAGCTCATCACTGCCGCAGCAGCTCTGGCCGTGGTCGATGCCGATGAGCGGCTGGTCACCCAGGTGCTGACGGATGCGGAGATCGTCGACGGCGTCCTTGACGGCACCGTCTGGGTCGTCGGCGGCGGTGATCCGCTGATTATGACGCAGTCCTATGCAGATTCTCACCGGCGCCAGCCGCAGTTGCGCACTCCGATGGAAAGCCTGGCCGACGACCTCGTCGCGCTCGGCATCGAAACGCTGCGGGGCAATCTCATTGCCGACGAATCTCGTTATGACACGACGCGATTTCCCGAGACGTGGCCGCAGCGGTACATCACGCAGCTCAACAGCGGCCCGCTGTCGGCCCTGAACTTGAACGACGGCATCACGGGCTTTACGACGACGCTGTCTGCCGCCGAGCACCCGGCGCGCTGGTTCGTTTCCACATTGGCGGACCTGCTGCGAGTCCGAGGTGTCTCGGTGGACGTCGAGATCGACGTGTCAGCGACGCCGAGCGGCATGAGCGAAATCGCTCGCCTCACGTCGCCTCCGCTGGTGGAGATCATCCAGCAGATGCTGCGCGAGAGCGACAACACCACCGCGGAGATGATGCTGCGCGAGATCGGTCTGCGCAGTGCGGGGGCAGGCTCCACGCCGGCTGGCGCCGCGGCCGCCGAGCGGATCGTGTCGGACCTGTTGCCCGATCAGTCGCGGCCTGCAGTAGTGGACGGTTCGGGATTGGACCGCCAGAACATGGTTACGTGCAGCTTCCTCGCCGCGCTGCTGGATCACTTCGGCATCGACTCTGCCTTCGGGGCGGGATTGCCGGTTGCTGCACACACGGGGACACTGTCACACCGGTTCGCCGAGCATCCCGCAGCGGGTCGGCTGCATGCGAAGACGGGCCTGCTCACTGGCGTGAATGCTCTCGCCGGGTTCATCGAGACCGACAGCGGGACGGTGACATTTGCCCAGATGCTGAACGGCGTGCCGCCCGAGGGCCGCCTCGGCCTGGAGCTGCAGGAGTCATTGGCCGGACAGCTCCTTCGGTACCCCGTCGGAGACGCCGTGGCCCTGCGAGGATTGACCCGTCCCCTGCCTGATCAGGATCCCGAGCGTGCTGGGTCCGACGTTGCACGCGAGCGTGCTGGGTCCGACGTTGCACGCGAGCGTGCAATGTTCCCTCTCGGATCGCCGCTGCTGCCTGGCGCTGTGCTGCCGCTGCACATCTTCGAGCCCCGGTACCGGGCCCTCGCCCGGCGGTGCACCAGCAACGATGACCCCTTCGGCGTCGTGATGATCGAGCGCGGCAGCGAGGTCGGCGGCGGCGATGTGCGCGCCGACGTAGGTTGCCTGGCCACCATTGCCCAGCACCAGGAACTGCCCGACGGACGCTGGGTGATGCTGGCCACTGGCGAACGGCGGATCAGGATCGTCGAGTGGCTGGTCGACGACCCTTACCCCCGGGCTCTGGTCTGCGATTGGCCCGACAATCCTGCAGACGTGCCCGCCCAGGAGCGCAAAGCGACCGTGGCCCGACTTCGCCGCCTGCGCGCTCGGGCGTCTGAGATCGGAGCGCTCGGAGTGACCGCGGCCGAGTCGGCTGCCATCGACGATCAGCTCGCGAAACTCGCCGTGGCGCCTGCTGGGGCATCGGCGTGGTCGTTCCAGCTTGCGTCGCTCGTGCCCGCGGGCCCGTTCGACCGCCACAGCCTGCTGTGCGCTCCCGACCCCGCCAGCCGCGTAGACGTCATCGGGGAGATCCTCGACGGCGTGGAAGAACTGCTGGGCGAACGGTAGCGTCGCCGTGACTGTGCCTCGACGAGACTCCGGCCTGCGCGCCGAGATTTCCGAACTGGTCGGCATGCTGCGGTCCTACATCGTCCAAGAGACGGTGGGTCCGCTGCGCGGGCTGGGCAGATATGTGCTGTTCGGGCTCGTCGGCGCTATCGGGGTAAGCCTGGGCGTGGTCTTCGGGGCGTTGGGGGTGGTGCGCGTCCTGCAGGCTGAAACTGGCCTCTTCAATGCGAACTGGTCATTCGTTCCCCATGTGGCTGGCGCAGTGTTTCTCTTGCTGGCGATTGCGCTGCTGATCCGCGCTGTCCGGCCGAAACAGACCGATGCCGCTGCGGCGGAACCGGCCTCACAGCGGGCAGACGAGCATGCAGCAGAGGATGGCGATGGCTGACAGCAACAGGGGTGCCAGGACAGGATCGAGCACAGAGAGCCAGCGCATCACGCCCTCGGACATCTCCGATCGTGTGCGACAGCTTGTCGGCGGAGCGGGTGAGGCAGCCGAGCAGGTGTCCAGCGCCGCTGTGGCCGTAGCTGCTGCCGTTGGCACCGGCCTCGTGCTGGCCGCGTTCCTGTTCGGCCGTCGCAGGGGTCGCCGACGCAGCACGCTTGTCGAAATCGTCCGGGTATAAGAAGCTGAACCCCATGGCGAAGCGGCTGAGGCGCATGCCGGCCCGAGCCACCGATGCACTGTGGCGACGGGCGCGGACCGGCAATGGGATATGGCTGGCCGCGGCGATCATGGCGAGCGGGCTGCGGTTGCTTGTTCGATGGTCCAAACGCGAGCGGGAAGTGGTTTACCGCGGCGAGTTGGCGCCGGGCGAACAGCTCATGATCCGACACGTGCCACCGGACGATGACGGCATCCGTTCAGCGGCGGAGGGGGCGTGAAGCAACCCGACGAGCTGCAGGACGGCGAGCTGCAATCCGGCGAAACGGTGCTGATGGTCGACAGTCGGCAGCGTCGGTACCTCGTGGCGCTGCGCTCTGGCGGTGAGTTTCACACTCATGCTGGAGTCGTGCCGCACGACCAGATCATCGGCTCGCCCGAAGGCTCGGAGTTCCGCAGCGGATCGGGTGCCCGCTTCGTGGCGGTGCGCCCGACGCTCGCTGATCACGTGCTGAAGATGCCGCGAGGCGCGCAGGTGATCTATCCGAAGGATCTCGGTGCGATCTGGATGCTGGCCGACGTTCGAGCCGGCATGGCAGTCTTCGAGACCGGCGTGGGCTCAGGTGCCCTGTCGGCAACGCTGCTCCGCAGCGGGGCCTCCGTCACTGGCTACGAGCTGCGGGAGGACTTTGCTGAGCGAGCCGTCCAGAATGTCGAGAGCATCGCCGGTGCCGAAGCGCTGGATCGCTATGACGTCCAGCTCCGCGATGCCTACGAATCGATCGATCCGCCCCGCAGCAATCCCCCACAGAGCAATGCCGGGACCGGGGCTGCCGGGGGACTGAGTTCTTCCGAGCGCCGGTACGACCGGGCCGTGCTCGACATCCCCGAGCCTTGGCGGGTCGCGGTGCACTTGCCCGAGCGGTTGCGGCGCGGCGGGATCCTGGTGGCGTACAACCCGTCAGTGACCCAGGTGCAGCAACTGCGCCGCACGCTGGACGACGGACCGTGGGCGCTCATCGAGACCATCGAGGTCATGCACCGGAGCTGGCATGTCAAGGGAGCTTCCGTGCGGCCGGATCACCGCATGGTCGCCCACACCGGTTTCCTGACGCACGCCCGATTGATCGAGGCGTGACACGAGCTTGCGTGACCCGCGCTGCCGCATCGTGGCGGCGCCATGATCGACCGATCCGACGGCTGGTGCTGCGGGCGGCACGATCGCTGGGCGCTGTGCTGCTGGTCGGCACGATGGTCGCCTGCGGAGCAGATCCCGACGATTCCGGCCGGGGAAGGCTGCCGATCGCCAGCGTCGCCTCGATCCCGAGTCCCGACGGACCAGTCTGGTTGGGTGCACCGCCCCTATCCGTGGCGGTTGATGACGGCATGCTGGCCAGCGTCGTCGCGGTGCATGCATTCGGCTGCGGACCGGTATCTCATGGCTCGGGGTTCGCCGTCGCGCCGGGATTGCTGGTCGGCTCGGCCCATGTCGTTGCCGGATCATCAAGCGTCGAGATTGCATGGAACGCAGGCGGCGGCGATGGGCTCGTCACCTCACTGGCAGACATTGTCGGGTTCGACCCGGCACGAGACCTCGTTTTGCTGCGTTCCGATGCTGCTGTGCCGCCGCTGCCAATCGAACGCGTGCGTTTCGGCAGCACCGGGGCAGTTATCGGCTACCTGCAAGGAGAGCGGCTTGAAGTGTCGCCGGCGCGCATCGAGCACCTGATACTGGCATCGGGGCTGTGGGGTGACGGAGTCGGGCGACACGTGTACTTCCTTGCGGCCGACGTCCAGAAGGGCCAGTCCGGAGGGCCGCTGGTCGACCGGGGTGGCGTTGTCGGTGTGGCGTTCGCCACCGCGACTGGACCCGACGACGTCGGATATGCGCTCAGCCGGGGCGAACTGCTGGGCTTCCTAGGCTCGTCGGGAGTCGAAGTGCGATTTGACTATCGCGGCGATGCAGTAATCCACGCACAACCGGCGAGTCTCAGCGTGACGCCCAGCGGCGACTGTCGTCTCAGATGACGAGAGACCAGGGGCCTACGCCTCAATAAAGATGCACTCCCCGGGGCACTCTTCGGCGGACTCGATCACAGCGTCGAGCTGCGAGTCGGGAAACTCGGCGAGCCCCTCGACACCGCCCGGTTCGGCGAAGACTTTGTCGCCTTCCTTCACGTATGCAAGCCCGTCGTCGAGAAGCGTGAAGACATCGGGCGCGATCTCTTCGCAGAGCCCGTCACCGGTGCACAGATCCTGATCGATCCAGACCTTCATCGTGTAACGACCCTTCCTGTGGGGCGGCCCGAAGGGGGGAACCGAGCCACCTATGAAATCTACCGAGTCAGCGCGCGTCCTGCACGGCACTCATCGTCCCCGGCCCAGCGGCCGGACTGGCAAGCGGGCAGGCGTCGCGTCTTGCCAGCAGTGTCAGGGTAGTGTCGGCCGCGCATGGACCAGGGCGACGAGGAGTCCCAGCGCAGCAGCGCAGCCGATGCGGGCGTGCTCCGCAGCCGCATGCGCACGCTTGAGGAAGAGGTCGCGCTGCTCCGACGCAAGCTGGCCGACACGCCGGCGCGGGTCAGCACGCTCGAAGAACGCCTGCTCGAGGCGAAGGGCCAGCTGTCAGCAGCGGTCTCGCAGAACGAGAAGCTGACCTACACACTGCGCGAGGCGCGAGAGCACATCGCAGCCCTGCGCGAAGAGGTCGACAAGCTGACCCAGCCGCCGTCGGCCTACGGCACGTTCCTGTCCCGCAATGACGACGGCACGGCGGATGTGCACGCCAGCGGGCGCAAGATGCGCGTGGCCCTGCACCCCGACTTGGCGGAGACCGAGCTGGTCGAGGGCAGCGAGGTGGTGCTGAACGAGTCGTACAACATCGTGCTCGCCCGTGGGCCTGAGACGTCCGGTGAGGTGGTGACGCTGAACGAGGTGCTCGCAGACGGCTTCCGTGCGCTGGTCACGGGTCGCGCCGACGAGGAACGCATCGTGGAGCTCGCAGGCGACCTGCGCGACGAGCCGCTGCGGTCGGGCGACAACCTGCTGCTCGACGTGCGCTCCAACATCGTGCTCGAGCGCCTGCCGCGGCCCGAAGTGGACGATCTGCTGCTCGAGGAAGTGCCAGACGTCACCTATGAAGACATCGGCGGGCTGGACACTCAGATCGAGCTCATCACCGATGCCGTGGAGCTGCCGTACCTGCATCAGGATCTGTTCCGCACCTATGACCTCCCGGCCCCGAAGGGCATCCTGCTCTACGGCCCGCCCGGGTGCGGCAAGACGCTGATCGCGAAGGCGGTCGCCAACTCGCTGGCAGCCAAGGTCGGGGAGGTCTCCGGCCAGCAGGGTGCACGCAGCTTCTTCATCAACATCAAGGGCCCTGAGCTGCTCAACAAGTACGTGGGCGAGACCGAGCGCCAGATCCGGCGCATTTTCGAGCGCGCCAGGGAGAAGGCATCCGAGGGTTGGCCGGTGATCGTCTTCTTCGACGAGATGGAGTCGCTGTTCCGCACGCGCGGCAGCGGCATCAGCTCCGACATGGAGTCGACGGTCGTGCCGCAGTTGCTCGCGGAGATCGACGGCGTCGAGGGTCTGCGCAATGTGATCGTGATCGGCGCCTCGAACCGGGAAGATCTCATCGACCCGGCGATCCTGCGTCCTGGCCGCCTCGACGTGAAGATCAAGATCAACCGGCCCGACGAGCAGGCGGCGCTGTCGATCTTCAGCACGTATCTCACGCCGACCCTGCCGATCGACCCGATGGAAGTCGCCGACCTGGGTGGCGGCGATCCCCACAAGGCAGTCCGGATCATGATTGAGCGGACCGTCGACGAGATGTACCGCCCCGATGACCTCAACCGTTTCCTCGAGGTCACCTACCAGAACGGCGACAAGGAAGTCATGTACTTCAAGGACTTCGCGTCGGGGGCGATGATCGAGAACATCGTGCGCCGGGCCAAGAAGAACGCCATCAAGCGGTCGCTGGCCACCGGCAGCAGCGGCATCCGGCTGGACGATCTCATGGGCTCGATCCGCCAGGAGTTCCGTGAGCACGAAGACCTGCCCAACACGACGAACCCCGACGACTGGGCGAAGATCTCCGGCAAGAAGGGCGAGCGGATCGTGTTCATCCGGACGCTCGTCGATCCCGACGAGAGCGATGCGCTCGGCGGCCGAGCCATCGAACGGGTGCAGACCAGCCAGTACCTGTAGAGCCCAGTACGTTCAACGGGCACCAGGTGCTGCTCTGCTGGGTTCGCGGGCCTGAGGGCTAGGGTCTCGCGCGGTGGCGGTTCACAAGGTCGTTGGCATCGAGACGGAGTTCGGCATTCTCCATCGCTGCACGGGCGACTCCAATCCCGTGGCGGCGTCGTCGATGATCATCAACGCCTACGTCAACGGCTTCCTGTGCCAGCGCGTCAGCTGGGACTTCGAAGACGAGCAGCCCGGTGCCGATGCGAGGGGCTTCAACGAGTTCGACGCGCTCGCCCCCGAGATCGAAACGCACCTGGTCAATGCCGTGCTGACCAACGGCGCCCGCTACTACGTCGACCACGCGCATCCCGAGCTGTCGACTCCCGAGTGCTCAGACGCACGCCAATGCGTCGTGTACGACCGGGCAGCGGAGGAGATCCTGATCCGGTCCATGCAGGCTGCCAACAACCTCTTGCCCGACGACGAAGAGCTGGTGATCCACAAGAACAACAGCGACGGCAAGGGCAACAGCTACGGCTGCCACGAGAACTATCTGCTCGACCGCGATGTGCCGTTCGGGCGGGTGGTGACGCACATCCTGCCGTTCTTCGTGACCCGCCAGATCTTCTGCGGCGCCGGCAAGCTGGGCGTCGAGGTTCCGATGAACGACGGCTCTCCGCCGCCGTTCGGCGACCGGCCGTTCCAGGTCAGCCAGCGCGCCGACTTCTTCGAGGAGGAAGTCGGGCTCGAGACCACGCTCAAGCGGCCCATTGTCAACACCCGCGACGAGCCCCACGCCGACACGCGCAAGTACCGGCGCCTGCACGTCATCATCGGCGACGCCAACATGAGCGAGCTGCAGACGTACCTCAAGGTGGGCACGACCTCGCTGGTGCTGGCGATGATCGACGACGACTTCGTGCCTGAGCCCCTGACGCCGCTCGTGCCAGTGGCGGCGCTGCGTCAGGTGAGCTTCGACACTGCCCTGTCGGGGCTGATCGAACTGGTCGACGGCCGTCGCATGCGAGCCATCGAGGTCCAATGGGAGTACCTGGACCTGGCCCGGAAGTATGCGCAGAGCCATGGTCTGGACCCCGTCGGCGGCGACGACATCGGCAATGACATCCTGGACCGCTGGGAAGCAGTGCTCGCCGGGCTGGAATCGGATCCGATGGAGCTCGCGGCGCAGTTGGACTGGGTGGCGAAGCTGCGCCTGTACGAGGCCTTCGCCGAGCGGCACGGCCTCGACTGGGATGATCCGAAGCTCGCCGCCCTCGACTTGCAGTATCACGATCTGCGGCCGTCCAAGTCGCTGTCCCGACGCGTCGGTCTTGAACGGATCACCACCGACGACGAAGTGGACGAGGCGGTCTCGGTGCCGCCGACGACGACACGTGCGTACTTCCGGGGTCGTTGCCTCGACAAGTTCGGCGACGAGATCGTGGCCGCCAACTGGGACTCGATGGTGTTCGACATCGGCACCGATCCGCTGCGTCGCGTGCCGATGCTCGAACCGCTGCGAGGAACCCAGGCGCACGTGGGTAGCTTGATGCGACGGTCGGCTCCGAGGGAGACCGAGAGTCCCGCACCGCAGGACACCTCGTCTGAAGGAGCGACCGAACTGAAGGCGGAACTCGACGACCTGCTCGACGAGATCGACGATGTGCTCGAGACCAACGCCGAGGAGTTCGTGAAGAACTACGTGCAGAAGGGCGGCGAGTGACCCCGATGCCCTTCTTCGCCCCAGGGGACGATCCGGGGGCGAGCTTCCTCGAACTGCTGCGGCGTACCGGCAGCGAGCCATTTGCCGGGTTCGCGCAGGTTCCTGGCGCGGAGGGGAGTTTCGGTTCCCTTGAGGGTTCTCACGCCACCACCGTGCTGGCCATGCGCAGTTCCGACGGGGTAGTCGTGGCCGGCGATCGGCGGGCCACCAGCGGCAATCTCATCAGTCATCGCGACATGCGCAAGGTCTTCCCTGCCGATTCCTATTCGGCGGTGGCCATTGCCGGTGCCGCAGGCCCGGCCGTGCAGATGGTCCGCCTCTTCCAACTGCAGCTTGAGTACTACGAGAAGATCGAGGGCAAGCCGCTGAGCCTGGAAGGCAAGGCCAACCAGCTGGCCGAGATGCTGCGAGCGCACCTGCCCCAGGCGATGCGCGGCCTTCCGGTGGTGCCGATCTTCGCCGGATTCGACCCCGTCGACGGGAGAGGCAGGCTCTTCCAGTACGACGTGACCGGTGGCCGCTACGAGGAGCAGGACTACGCCACGGCCGGCTCGGGCAGCCTGCACGCAGGGACCGTTCTGAAGCTCGGCTTCCGTGACGACTTGATCGAGTCGGACGCACTGGCGCTCAGCGTGCAGGCGTTGTGGCATGCCGCCGACGAGGACAGTGCCACCGGCGGTCCCGATCCTGTGCGTGGCATCTACCCGGTGCTTGCAGCGATCGGGAGCGATGGCTTCCGCCAGCTCAGCGACACCGAGTCCGGGGAAGTCTTCGCTGCGCTGCAAGCCGAGCTCTCCGGTGGCGGGAGCGGGGGAGCGGCCCGCGCCGGCTCAGCCGGCGACGATCCCAGTTCCGCAGGAGGCAGCCGCAGCGAGGTGTCGCCATGAGCATGCCCGGGATGTACGTCAGCCCTGAGCAGCTCATGCAAGACCGGGCCGACTATGCCCGCAAGGGAATCGCCCGGGGACGCTCGCTGGTGACGCTGGAATACGGCGACGGTATCGCCCTGGTCGCGGAGAACGCCAGCGCAACGCTGCGCAAGGTGTCAGAGATCTACGACCGGATCGCCTTCGGCGGTGTGGGCCGCTACATCGAGTTCGACCAGCTGCGTATCGCGGGTGTCCGCCACGCTGAGCTGAAGGGCTACCAGTACTCCCGTTCAGACGTGGAGGCTCGCAGCCTCGCCAACCAGTACGCGCAGATGCTCGGGCAGTTCTTCACCCATGAGCTCAAGCCGCTCGAGGTCGAGATCGTGGTGGTGGAGGTGGGGATCGGCGACGAGGCCAACCAGCTCTACCGGATCCAGTACGACGGGACCGTCATGGACGAGGAGGCGTACTGCTGCATCGGGGGCGATGCCGACGCAGTGCGCGAGCGGGTGGCCGACGGCTACGACCCTGAGCTCGATGCCGACGCTGCCATCCGGCTGGCGCGCGCAGCACTCGCCGGACCCGAGCGTGAGATCGCTGCACCGGATCTCGAAGTGGCCTTGCTTGAGTCGAACGTCGAAGACGCAACCCACCGCCGCCGGTGCTTCCGGCGTCTCGACGACGATGAGGTAGCGGCCGCCCTCGGCGACAGCGCAGATCAACCCGACGATGGCTCCGATCAGGAAGATTCCTAGATCGGAAGTCAGAGGCGAAGCCGTGGCCCGAGCGGCCCGTGAGCGCAGCGAACAAGAGCGGGAAACAAGAGGTTCGCCATTGCGAGGGTTCCTTCATCGGCGCACGTCATAAGGTGAGCGCCGTGCAGCGGCGCATCATGGGTGTCGAGAACGAATATGGCGTCACGTGCACGCTGCGGGGACAACGGCGCCTCAGCCCAGACGAGGTGGCGCGCTACCTGTTCCGCCGGGTGGTGTCGTGGGGGCGGTCCAGCAATGTGTTCCTGGCAAACGGGGCGCGCCTGTATCTCGATGTCGGCAGCCATCCCGAGTACGCCACGCCCGAATGCGATTCCGTCTATGACGTGGTGTGCCACGACCGTGCGGGCGAGCGGATCCTCGAACAGCTCGTTGCCAGCGCCACCGAGCGACTGGCCGAGGAGGCGTTCAACGGCACGATCTTCCTGTTCAAGAACAACACCGACTCGGCCGGCAACAGCTACGGGTGCCACGAGAACTACCTGACCAGCCGTGCTGACGACTTCTCGAATTACGCCGAGGTGCTGATCCCGTTCCTGGTGACCCGGCAGATCTACGCCGGCGCGGGGAAAGTGCTCAATACAGCCAAGGGCGCCCGCTATTGCATCACCCAGCGAGCGGAGCACATCTGGGAGAGCGTGTCGAGCGCGACCACCCGCAGCCGGCCGATCATCAACACCCGCGATGAGCCGCACGCCGATGCTGAGCGCTTCCGGCGCCTGCACGTCATCGTCGGCGATTCGAACATGAGCGAGTACACGTCATTCCTCAAGATCGGCGCGGCTGCGCTGATGCTGCGCATGCTCGAGGATCCCGCCGTGGTGCTGCGGGACATGACGCTGGAGAACCCGATCCGGGCGATCCGCGAGATCAGCCACGACATCACCTGCAGACGCAAGGTGCGTCTGGCAAATGGGCGTGAAGTGAGCGCGTTCGACATCCAGTCGGAGTACCTGGAACGAGCCCTGCGCTTTGCCGAGACGAACGATCTCACCGAGGAGGAATCGCGTGCTCTGCAGATGTGGGAGCACGTGATGACGGCGATCGGCGACGATCCGCTGCAGCTCGACCGCGAGGTGGACTGGGTCATCAAGCACAAGCTGCTCACGAGCTACGCCGACCGCGCTGAGGTCGGCTTCGACGATCCCCACATTGCACTGCTCGACCTGCAGTATCACCACGTCCACTCGACGCGAGGCGTCTTTTATGTGATGCAGCGGCGCGGCTTGGTCGAGCGAGTCTTGGATGACGCCGATGTGCGTCGGGCTACCGAGGAAGCGCCCCAGACGACGAGAGCCCGGCTGCGTGGGGCGTTCGTTCGCGAGGCCAAGGCTCGGCGCCGTGACTACACCGTCGACTGGGTGCATCTGAAGCTCAACGACCAGGCGCAGCGAACCGTCTTGTGCAAGGACCCGTTCCGTTCCCACGATGAGCGTGTCGACAAGCTGATCGAGTCGCTGTGATGCACACCGTGTGCTGCGTGCGCCAGCGCTCAGCTGGCTGAAAGCAGCGGATGCCGCGCTTTGCGCGCCTGCGAGCCACCGAGGTGCGGGATGTGCGGGCCGGGCTGGCGCGGATGACCCTGTCCGACGGCAGCGAGGCGTACGCGCTTACCGATCTGTGCGGCCCGGTCGAGGCCGGCGACGAGCTGCTCGTGAACACGTCGGCAATGGATCTCGGCCTTGGCACCGGCGGGGCGCATGTGGTGCACACCAACCTCACGTCGCCATTCGGGGGTGCCGGGGGGCCGGGGCGCGTCATGAAGGCTCGCTACCTCGCTGAGCAGCTGCCCGTCGATGCCTTCGAGGAAGCAGCCGGCGGGGCCGGAACGGAGCGCCCTGCCCTTGCAGAGACAGCGCCCGATGGCGCTGATCCACGTGAGGCGGGGCCCGCTGACATCGGTCTGGCGCTGCCGTCGTTGGCGGGCACGCGGGTGGTGCTGTGCGTACTGCACAGTCACGCATTGGCGCTGGCCGCGACAGTCCACGATGCTTCCGGCACGGCGCCGGGCTATGTCATGACCGATGGCGGAGCGCTGCCGTTCGTGCTCAGCGATCTCGCTGCGGTGTGTTTGGAGCGAGGAATGATCGCGACGGCGGTCAGTACTGGGCAGGCCTTCGGGGCCCCCATCGAGGCGGTCACCGTTGCCTCTGGCGTGGCCGCACTGGCGGAGCGGGACATCGAGCGTGTGGTCGTCGCGCCGGGGTTAGGGCACCTCGGCACCGCGAGCCCATTGGGCTTCTCGGCGCTGGATCTCGTCGGACATGCGGCCGTGCTCGACGGGCTCGGAGCGGCGACAGCGCTGGCTGCACGTGCATCTTCGGTCGACGAGCGCCCACGGCACCGTGGCGTAAGCCATCACACTCGGGCAATGGCAGCGCTGACGCCCGCCCGGACGGTCGTTCCAGTCCCGGCGAGCAGCAAGCTCGACCCGACAGTGGGCGATGCCGCATGGATCGATGAACTGGGAGAGCGGGCCTTCAGAGCAGAGCCGATCGCAGTCGCTGATGCCCTTGCCCGCAGCGGTCTGAGCGTGAAGTCCATGGGCCGCCCGCTGGAGAGCGACGAGCAGGCTTGCCGGTGGCTGGGGGCGGCAGCAGCGTGGCTGGCGGCATCGGTATGACCATTCCCGACCAACCCGAGGATCTGCCGCCGCCTCGACAGCCGCGAGTTCGGCGGGCTATGAGCAGGCGCACGCGCAGTCTGCTGTCGTGGACATGGGTGCTGCTGGCCGCGGTGATGCTCGCGCTGCTGATGCGGACGTTTCTCATCGCCGCGTTCTACATCCCGTCCGAGTCGATGGAGCCCGTGCTCGAGATCGGGGATCGGCTGCTGGTCTCCAAGCTCAGCTACCGCATCGGAGATCCCGAACCCGGCGATGTTGTCGTGTTCCGAACCCCGCCTTCGATGCAGCCGGCGCAGACTGCAGAGCTCATCAAGCGAGTCGTGGCGGTCGGCGGCCAGCAGGTCGAAGCGGTGAATGGCCGGCTCATCATCGACGGGTCGCCGGTGGATGAGCATTATCTGTCGACCGAGGTGTACACGCGTGACTTCGGCCCAGTGCTGGTGCCTGCCGGCTACGTGTTCGTCATGGGCGACAACCGCCGCTCAAGCCAGGACAGCCGCGTCTTCGGCGCGATTCCCGAGAGCGAGATCGTCGGCAGGGCGTTTGCGCGCTTCTGGCCCCCCACCCGCCTCGGCGGCTTGTAGCTCTCCAGCGCCGCGATCGGCGCCGATCACGGTCAGGCGGGCTGTGTCTCGCAGATGTCGCCCGCAGGGGCGGACCCGCCCGGAGTCTTCGATGATTCGAGGCCGGCCAGCAGGCGGTCGACGTGATCGCCGTATAGGCCATCGAGGCCCATGTCCCGCAGCGCTGTCGCCAGGCGGATGTGCTGTACGTCCCAGCCGAAGCAGAGACGTTCGAATCGGTGGAAGAGGGCCGCGAGACCGCCCGTCCAGTCCTTGGCCGGGAGGTTGACCGCATCGATGCCGACATTGGCCAGAGCGGCAGCCCGGCGCTCTGGGCCTTCCTTCATGCGCCGCACCCGAGTCGAATCGACGATATGGGCCGAAGTGCGCCCGCGCAGGTCGACCAGGAGATCCCAGTCGCCGTGGCATAGCCAGAGACGATCTTCCGCCCCGGCGGCACGGGCGGCGGAGATCACCGCGTCTGCTGCTGCTGGGTCCTTGAGATCGACTGAGAGCTCGAAGTCGGTGCCGCACGCTTCGTACATGTCCGTAAGCGTGGGAATGCCGTCGCCGATTCGTTCGCGCTGCATCGAGCCGAAGGGCCGGCGCACACCCCGGTGCCAAGCAATGCCGTCATGGTCCAGCATGGGGTAACCGTCCTGGCTTAACCAGACGTCGGTCTCGAGGCCCGTCGCTCCCATATCCAGGGCCAGGGCGAAGGTGTCGAGGGCATTGTCGGGGCCGTGTGCTCGCCCGCCACGGTGAGCGAACGCGATCGGAGGCGTGCGCAGTGACGGCAATGGCTGCGGGGGCACGCCTCTATCGTGCCACTTGTGCCGGCGATATGGCTGTTGCCCATCGTTGCCTTCGGCGTGCTCGCCGTGGTGAGCATCGTCATGATCCGACGGCTGGCCATGGAGCTACGGGCGACGGCGCTGAGTCTGGCGTCTATTGCAGATGCCGCCGCAGCGGTGCGCGCTGACGTCATGCGAGCACGCGCCGCAATCGACAGCCTGGACGTGCCGTCGCTGCGCCAGGCCACTGCCGAGCGAGCGCTCGGCCTGGCAGTGCGCTGGGCCGCACGCCGGGTGCTGCCCTTCTGATGGAGCAGCCGTCGCCTTACACGGGTCCGCCTGAGCGTGCACGGTGCAGAACCGCTGTGCAGAGCGGGGGTTCTACCATCGAGCCGTGAGCCTGCAGCCCAACGAGGTGCTGATCATCGTGCTCGTGGCCCTGATCGTGCTCGGGCCTAAGCGTCTGCCGGGGGCCATCCGGGGCATCGGCCGCGCCTTCCGGCAGGTGCGCGACTTCTCGACCACCGTTCGCCAGGAAATGGACGCCACGATCTCGCCGCCGATAGTCGAACCTGCATCGCCACCCGCCCGTCCCGCTGCGTCAGCTGATTCGGAGGTTGGGCTGGAAGGCGCCGATACCGAGACCAAGCAGCCGAACGCTGCAGCGGAACAGCCGGAGGGTGACCAAGCCGAGATCAAGCAGCCCAGAGCCAGCGACCCGGCCGGTGATATTGCGACCAGCGACGGCGCTGCGTGAGGCTCCGGTGGCGCCGCCGGCCCCGGCCGGAGGTGATGGGTTTCTGGGATCATGTCGCCGAGCTGCGGAACCGGCTCATCTGGAGCATCGTGGCCATCGGGCTCGGCATGGTCGTGGGGCTGATCGTCTATGACTGGCTGCTCCGTGAGATCTTCCTGCCGCCGTACTGCAATGTGCTGGAGGCCCAGGAGATCGACCGCCCGTGCAGCTTGGTGATCACCGCGCCGCTGGAGGGCTTCCGCACCCGCATCAAGGTGTCGGCGTACCTCGGCGTGGTGCTTGCCATGCCGGTGCTGCTGTGGCACCTGTGGCGATTCATCACACCGGCGCTGGACCGCCGGGAGAAGCGGTGGGCGATCCCGTTCGTGATTGCAGGGTTCGTGCTGTTCTCGGGCGGCGCAATCCTGGCGTACTTCACCTTCGAACGGGCGCTGGACTTCCTGATCTCTGTCAGCGGCGACGCTGTCGACCCGCTGCTCGGACCCGGTGCCTACCTCGGCCTGGTGACGTTCATGATGCTGGCATTCGGCATTGGGTTCGAGTTCCCGATCGTGCTGATCTTCGCCCAGCTCGCAGGCATCGTTGAGCCGCGGCAGCTGAATCGGGCCCGCCGCTACGCCATCGTCGGCATCGTGGCCGGCGCAGCGATCATCACGCCCTCAGGCGACCCGATCACGCTGGCGGCGCTGTCGGTGCCGCTGTACGTGTTCTACGAGCTGTCGATCCTGGTCGGTTATCTCGTCCTGCGCCGCCGCAGCGGCGAACCCCCGCTGCGGCGCCGATTCCGCCGGTCGCCGAAGGAGAGCGAGCAGAGCGCGGTAGGCGGCGGACCGACGCCGTGACCTCGGACGGGCCGGCGGCGCCACCCCTGTTCGCGGATCTCCTGGCTGCACGGAGCATCTCGCCCGACGGCTTTCAGACCGAGGCATTCGCCGCGCTGGATCAGGGCAGGTCGGTGCTCGTCGCTGCGCCGACTTCGTCGGGCAAGACCCTCGTTGCGGAGTACGGGATCGCGGCGACACTCGAAGCGGGCAAGCGAGCGGCCTACACAGCGCCCACCAAGGCGCTGTCGAACCAGAAGCTGCGCGAGCTGCGTTCCTGGCTGGGATCGGGACGGGTAGGCCTGCTCACCGGCGACAACGTCATCTGCCCCGATGCCGATGTCGTGGTCATGACCACCGAAGTGCTGCGCAACATGATGTACGCCGGCTCGCCGCACATCGCGCAGTTCGGCATGGCCGTGCTGGACGAGGTCCACTACCTGCAGGATCCCTACCGGGGAGCGGTCTGGGAAGAGGTCATCATCAGCACGCCGCCGCATATGCGACTGGTGTGCCTGTCGGCCACGGTCAGCAATGCCAACGAGCTCGCGTCGTGGGTCGAAGCCACTGCAGGCGGGTGCACGGCGGTGATGTGTTCACAGCGTCCGGTGCCCCTGGAGGATCGCTTCCTGCTCTACGAGCGGCACAGCCGCCGCTTGGTGGACCTGCCGACGCTGCGGGACGGCCGCCCGAATCCCGAGATCGAACGGATAGTCGAGCAAGCACGTTCCCGATCCGGCGGCCAGCGCCGGCATCGACGGGCAGGCGCGCGACCGGCCCGTCCGCGCCGCTCGGAGATCGTCGAGCATCTGGCTGCCAGCGCCAGGCTGCCGGCGATCGTGTTCGTGTTCTCCCGTCAGGGTTGCGACGACGCTGCCCGGACGCTCGTCGCTGAGGGGGCGGCGTTTCTGGATGCCGCTCAGCAGCATCGCGTGCGCCAGATCGCGGCGGCGCACACAGCGGATCTCGAGGCCAGTGATCTCGACGCGCTCGGCTACGACGAGTGGCTGGGGCATCTCACGGCCGGTGTCGCGGCCCACCACGCGGGCCTGATACCGGCGTTCAAGGAGGCCATCGAGGAGTGCTTCTCGGCCGGGCTGCTGGCGGTGGTGTTCGCAACGGAAACGCTGGCGGTGGGCGTGAACATGCCTGCCCGTTCGGTGGTGATCGAGCAGCTCAGCCGTTTCCGCGGAGAGGGCTTTGCGCTGCTGACACCGGGTGAGTACACCCAGCTCACCGGCCGTGCAGGCCGCCGTGGCATCGACGAGACCGGTTATGCGTACACGCTGTGGCATCCGCAGACGGCGTTCGACGAGACGGCCCGCCTGGTCGCAAGCAGTGATTTCGAGCTGGAGTCCTCGTTCCGGCCGACCTACAACATGGTCGCCAATCTCATTGCCAGCCGCACGCACGACGAGGCAGTCGAGCTGTTGCAGCGGTCGTTCGCCCAGTGGCGGGCTGATCGCCGGGTCGGCCAGTGGACCGCGGAGCTCGAGGTGGAGCGCAAAGCGCTGCGCGAGGCCCGAGCACGGCTGCGGTCGATGGGGGGCGGTCGTGGCCGTTCGCAGTCGCACGCATCGGCACGCGGGAGGTCGTCGGGCTCGGGTCGGCACCGGCGCGGCAGACCCGCCGACCGCCGCACCGACCGGGCACTCGTCGATGCGGAGCGTCACGCCGAGCGCGTGGGAGCACGGGTGAGCCGTCTGAAGGATCGGATCAAGCTCGCCAAGGGCGGGCTGGCCCGTCAGCTCGACGCCACCAACGAGGTGCTGAACATCTTCGGCTGTGCGGACGGCTGGTCGCTGACCGAGACCGGCGACTGCCTGAAGTCTGTGTTCCACGAGTGCGATCTGCTGACGGTGCTGTGCCTGCGCGAAGGCGTATTCGACGGTGTGGCTCCCGCTCAACTCGCCGGCCTGGTGTCAGTGCTGACCTATGAACATCGCAGCAGCCAGCCGCCGCCGGCGCCCCGCTATCCCGACAACGACTCCCGCGAGAGGGCAGCGCACATGTTCGAGCTGGCGTCACAGATCAACAGCGCTGAGCGACAGCACAGCCTGGCGCCGTCGCGCGCGCCCGACGCAGCGTTCTTGGCCATTGCCCATGCCTGGGCTGGCGGGACGGCATACATCGATCTGTGGCACGGCGATGCGGGGGGCGACCAAGTGCCCTCTGGCGGCGATTTCGTTCGCCAGATGCGCCAGCTCATCGATCTCGTCGACCGGATCGCAGGCGTTGCCTCCCAGCAGCGCACACGGCGCACCGCAGCCGATGCTTGTTCGGCACTCGACCGCGGTGTCGTCGCTGCAGCTGCCCGAGTCTCCGATGGCCGGGTGGGGGAATCTGTCACCGCGGCGCCGGGAGACGGCTTCGTGTCGTTGCCGGTGGTGACACGCACGCGCAGGCTCACGTGACGGTCCGGCGCAACGAGCCGTGGGGAATCGCAGCGATGCTGCCCGATGGGGCACCGATCGCCAGCAGCAATGCCGAATTGCGCCGGTTGATCACCTGCCAGCGCACCGGTGACGCACCAGCGGCACCGGTCGGCGTGGTCGGCGGCGACCTGTGGCGCGTGGTGGGCGCACCGGCTGGCGGTGCAGATCGCCTGCGTTCCGGACACGCGCGAACAGCGCCGATCGACCTCATCGAGGTAACTGCAGACGGCGAGATGCACTGGGCCTGCGTCGGGGCCATAGCGCGCAACTCGTGGTGGCGAGGCCCCGTTGTGGTTGCCATGAGTGCCGAATCGCTCGGGCCGTGGCGACTGGCACCCGCAGCCCATCCCAACGACGGACGGCTGCACGTGCTCAACACCGGTCTGGAGCAACCCACGCTCAGCACAACCCAACGGGTGCTGGCCCGACGACGGCTGAGGTCGGGTGCTCACGTACCGCATCCGGCCATCGCCGTGCGGCGTGTCGAGCGCTGGGAGCATCGGTTCGATCGGCCGCTCGGACTGTGGCTCGACGGCGAGATGGTCGGCAGATGCCGCGAGCTGTCTCTCGCAATCCGACCCGATGCCGTAGCGATCGTGTTCTGATATGACGGTGCCCGTTCGGTTTCCGACATCCGCTTGCCGCACGCCCATGGGCCATACCATCGGCGCAGTGTCTCCGCCGACCCGACCCGCCGGTGATCCGGTGATCCACTACACCAACGAGACGTTCACGCCTGCCGAGCAGGACATCCTGCGGCGCTATGTGACGAACCTGCGCCAGCCCGTCTTCGCACTCGTGAACCTGCCTGAAGTGGTGAAGGGGGCGCTGTTCGCCCGTTACTCCAGGACGCACAAGAGCCTGCGGCGGCTGCTGCTGGACGAATTCGTGGACGACCTCGACATCTCCGGCGACGAGACCATCGACGCCACGGTCGGCGTCGCCCGCGCCGAGCAGCTGTACCAGCGCGTGTTCGTGGAGTACGGCGACGACTCGGTGGCGCAGCTCGGGGCCGTGCACCTGGCATGCGAGCAGGCCTCCAACCTGCTCACCAAGATCCTCGAACGAGGGCGGCTGATGTCGTACCTCGAGCAGTCCACCCGCTACCTCGCCTACGACGAGCGAGTCCAAGGGCGCTACCGGTACCACCGGCCGCCAGAGGTGATGAGCTCGCGTGCGGGCACGCGATTCGTCGGCGACGTGGACCGCATGTTCGACGCCTACGGCGACATGGTCCGCCGCATGACCGGTTGGCTCACCGAGCATCCCGATGCAACAGCCGGTGCCGCCGCCGGCAGCGACCTCGCCCGCCGGCGGGCCATCCGTGCACAGGCATTCGACGCTTCCAGAGGGCTGTTGCCGGCGGCCAGCCTGTCCAACGTCGGCATCTTCGGCAGCGGACAGGCCTACGAAGCGCTCCTGCTGCGGATGCGAGCGCACCCGCTGCCCGAGGCACGCAGTTACGCCCAGATGATGCTGACCGAGCTGCGCAAGGTCATCCCCTCGTTCCTGCGGCGCGTCGACCAACCCGACCGGGGCGTCGTGTGGTCGGACTACCTCGAGGCCAACCGGGTTGCGATGTCGGAATTCGCTGCAGACCTCTTCGCCGAGGACGAACCGGAGCCGGTGCCCGAGGTCCAGCTGACCGACTGGGATCCCTCCGGCGAGGACAAGATGCTGGCGGCCATGCTGTACCCCTTCACGTCGCTGGGAGAACCGCAGATCGCTGCCCGCGTGGCCCAGATGGCCGAAGCCGAGCGCATGGAGCTGGTGCAGCGATACTGCGGCGAGCGGACGAACCGGCGCCACCGGCCGGGCCGGGCGCTCGAACGCCTCGACTACCGGTTCGATGTGCTCGCCGACTACGGCAGCTTCCGCGACCTCCAGCGGCACCGCCTGCTCACCATCGAATGGCAGCCGCTGAGCCCACAGCACGGGTACTCCGTGCCCGCGCTCGTGGATGCAGCCGGCGGGGGAGAGGCCTACGACGAGGTGATGGAGCTGTCAGCCGAGTTGTACGACACGCTTGCCGAGGCGGTCGGGACGCTCGAGGCGTCGTATGCCGTGTCGATGGCCTATCGCGTGCGCTACAGCATGCAGTTCAACGCTCGTGAAGCCATGCACCTCATCGAGCTGCGATCACAACCTCAGGGTCACGAGGATTACCGGCGGGTCGTGACCGAGATGTATCGCCAGATCGCCGAGACCGCAGGACACCGGGCAGTGGCTGCGATGCTGACGCACGTGGATCTGTCTGAGGGCATCTTGGGACGCCTGGGCGCCGAGGAAGCCACGGCCCGACGGCAATCTGCCGAACCCGCTTGACGGTCGAGCCCCGGGGGCCTCGCCTGATGGAATGCTCCGCATGGACGTAGTGGCCCGCCCTGCCGGCAGTGAACACGTGGGAGCGCTCGCGCAGATGGCGACCGATGCCGTGGCCGAGCAAGTCGATGCACGCGGCGGCTGGGTGTGGTCGCGCCGGGAGGTTCGCACGAGGCCATTCGAGGAGAGCATCGCCGAGGCCCTTGCGCACCCCGACAGTGCAGTGTGGATCGGCGAGATCGACGGCACGCCGGTGGGCTATGCCATCGCAGCCGTGGAGCCCCTGCAGACCGGAGAGATGCTGGGGCGTGTCACCGACCTGTATGTCACTCCCGGTGCCCGCGAAATCAGTGTCGGGGAGGCACTGATCGGAGAGGTGCTGCAGTGGTGCATCGAGCGGGGCTGTGTGGGCGTCGACTCGATGGCGCTGCCGGGCAACCGTGCCACCAAGAACTTCTTCGAGACGTTCGGTTTCACCGCTCGTCTGCTGGTGCTGCACCGCAAGCTGGCGCCGGACGCTGAGTCTCCAAGCGAGCCGACTCCCGAACCGCCGTGAGCGAGCCCGTTCCTGAAGTCTGTGTCGGCGGAGTTGCGGTGCGCGGCAGTTCCGTGCTGCTGGTGCGCCGTGGCCGCCCGCCGGCAGAGGGACTGTGGGCGTTCCCTGGGGGGCGTGTCGAGCCCGGGGAGCGCCTGAGCGACGCCGTCGAGCGCGAACTGGCCGAAGAGACTGGGCTCGTGGTGCGGTGCGGCGAACTCGTCGGCGTGACCGAGCGCATCAGCGAGCAGTTGCACTTCGTGATCTTGGACTACGCCGTGGAGTGCCCCGCCGATGCGATGCCGGTCGCCGGCGACGACGCTGCCGATGCCCGTTTCGTGGACTTCGACGAGATCAGATCGGGTGCAGTCCCGCTGTCAGGCGGGATGCGTGACTTCCTCGACCGCCACGTCTTCGGCGACTGAGTCTCCGTCGGCCGCGTCACTCTGACTTGCTTGCGGCGGCTCGACGGCACCGCTGGCATCGTCGGCTGACTCTCCATCGGCGATGGCTTCGACTGGTGCTTCGGATTCGCTCTCGCTGCCGGCGTCCGTCGCAGGCGCTTCAGCGTCGACGATGGATTCGGGTTCCTCGGGCTGCTCTGTCGGCTCGGTCTGTTCGACCGAATCAGCCGCTTCGGTCTTCGGTCGGCGTCCGCGGCCGCGCCGCGGCTGTTTGCGCTGGCTTGCCTCGGTGGGGTCGATGCCCAGGGCGGTTGCCACCTCGGGCAGGCGAGACGCCACCTTGCGCACCGCTTCGAGCAGCTCCTCTGTCGGCTGGTCCGGGATAGCAGGCAGCACCACATAGGGCCGCACCGGGGAATAGGCCACGGCTTCGAGCACGACGGCGATCCGGTGCTGGGAAGCTCCGGTGCCCAGCGCAGCGTTGGCCTGCGATGTCAGTTCCTGAGCGATCTCGGGGGGAAGCGGTGCCCCCGCCTTGGGGGGGCGCGAGCTGAGGCGCAGCGCACGCACGACACGTCCTTCGGTCAGGGTGGTCCGCAGCTCGTCGTGCCACTCACGCTGACTGCGCTCGACACGTTCGTTGAGCCCCTCCCGGATCTTCTCGGCCAGCTCCCGGGCCTCTGCGTCGCGGGCATGGTCTTCGGCGGCCACGAGGACAGAGCGAAGGTCGCGCAGGTCGACTCGTTCGATGCCAGCGACGGCGGCATCGGCGCGGTCGCGCCATTCGGCGATCTGCACTGGACCGATCAGCGACTCCGCGAGCTGCAGCACGCCTTCGGCCGGCACTTCGGGCGCACCTTCGGCAGCCGCCTTGCGGTTCTGCTCGGTGATCTCGGCTCGGACGGCAGCGAGGCCGCCGCGCACCACTTGCTCCGCCACGACCTGTTGCTCGGCCGGCAGCGAGGCGATGAGCGCATCGCGGTGCTTGCGACCCGGGCGGAGTTTGCGCGCCTTGGGGCGCGGGGGCCGTTCGGGGGTATCGGGCTTTTTCTGGGTCTCAGCATCTTGCGGCTGCCGCTTGCCGCTGCCGTCACGTCTGCGGCGGCCGTCGCCCTCGCGTCGCTTGCGCTGCTGGGGCTTGTCGTCGCTCGAGTCGGCGGCGCCGTCGCGGCTCCGGCGTTCTCCTTGGCGCTTGCGCCGAGGACCCCGCGAATCTCGTTCGCCGCTGCGGCCACGACCTCGCTCACCGCCGCCGCCGCTCTTGCGGCCGTCACGACCGCGGCTCACCCTGGTTGTGGTCGTTCCCGCACCTCGATCCGGCGGGCCGATCAGCTCGATGCGCTCGGCAGGGGGCTTGCCGCTGCGGGCCTTTGGCGGGAGCACCTCGGTGACGAAGATGCCGTCAACCTCGAACTCAGCGTCGACCCGCAGAACATCTCCCGCAACAGCGCCCTTCGGCAGCAGATCGCCGTCGAGCACGCCTTTGGGCTGCTTAGCGCCCGCGGCACGCCAAGTCCACGAGCCGTCGTCACGCCGGCTGGTCAACTCGACTTCGAGGCGACGGCTCACGGCGCCTTCACCAACACTCGCGGCAGGGTAGTGCTTGGCGCAAGGGCAACCGCATTCGGTCGGTGTCGGATGAATGCCTCAGTGCAGCGTTGCCAGCGCCGTACTCTCGACAGCAACCGCCGGAGTGCGCCTGCCGAACGGCGCAATCCGGCTCTCGCGGCGCGCACGCCCGCTCATGCTCTGCAACACCACCAGTCCCTGAAAGGGCCTCCGACGATGGCCGGACCGACCGCACCGACAACGATCGCACGCGAAATCCACGAGGTCGACGTCGCAGACGAGATGCGTGACTCGTTCATGCCGTACGCACTGTCGGTCACGACGGCCCGGGCGATTCCCGACGTTCGTGACGGCCTGAAGCCGGTGCAACGGCGGATTCTCTATGTGATGGACGACCTGGGCCTGCGGCCCGGCACGCCGTTCCGCAAGTCGGCTGGGGTCGTGGGCGAGGTGATGGGCAAGTACCACCCCCACGGTGACAGCGCGATCTACGAGGCGATGGTGCGCATGGGCCAGGACTTCGCCATGTCGGTGCCGCTGGTCGAGCCGAAGGGCAACTTCGGCAGCCTTGACGACCCACCGGCCGCCTACCGCTACACCGAGGCTCGGCTGAGCCCGGCCGCCATGACGATGGTGACTGGTATCGACGAGAACACCGTGGATCTGGTGCCGAACTTCGACGGCGAACGGACCGAGCCGGCGTGCCTGCCGGCGTTGCTGCCGAACCTGCTGGTCAATGGAGCGAGCGGCATCGCAGTGGGCATGGCCACCAACATGGCGCCGCACAACCTGTCCGAGATCTGTGCCGCCCTGAGGCTGGTGCTGCGCCAGCGCCGTCCCAAGCCCACGATCGCCGAGCTCATGGCCCACGTGCCCGGGCCCGACTTTCCTGCCGGTGGGGTCGTCATCGTCGATGATGCGCTCGCAGAGGCCTACGAGACCGGCCGCGGGACCATTCGTATCCGGGCGAAGGCCCACATCGAGCCGCTGACTGCTCGCCGAGACGGCATCGTGGTGACCGAGTTGCCCTACATGGTCGGTCCCGAACGGGTGCAAGCCAAGATTCGCGAGCTGGTGGCCAGCGGGCGCCTCGACGGCGTGGCAGCGGTGAACGATCTCTCGGATCGCAACCACGGGCTGCGGCTGCTGATCGAGACGAAGCCGGGCGTGAACGCGCATGCCGTGCTGGAGAGCCTGTGGAGCCTGACGCCACTCGAGGACACGTTCGGCATCAACAACGTGGCCTTGGTGGACGGGGTACCCCGACAGCTCGGTTTGCTGGCACTGTGCGAGCACTACATCGCGCACCGGCTGGATGTGATCGTCCGGCGCACCCAGTACCGGCTGGACAGGGCGACCGAGCGCGAGCACATCCTGGCGGGCCTGCTGATTGCGCTCGACAACATCGATACGGTCATCGCGATCATCCGGGGCGCGGACGACGTGGCGGCTGCGCGCGCAGAGCTCATGACGCGGTTGGACCTCACCGAGATCCAGGCCAACCACATCTTGGACATGCAGCTGCGGCGGCTGACGGCCCTCGAGACGCAGCGCCTGCGCGATGAGCTGGCAGACGTTCGCGAAGCCATTGACGGTTACCGCAAGATCCTGGCGTCGGACGCTCGGCGGAGAACGATTGTCGAGCGTGAGTTGGATGAACTGATCGAGCAATTCGCGGTGCCGCGTCGAACCCAGATCAGCCATCGCGATGAGATGGCGAGCTCTGCGCTGGCGGTGGGGGAGGGGAGCGCAGAAGGAACCCTCGACCTGGAGCGAGACATCAAAGGTGACGAGCGAGCGAGCCTCGTGACGCTGTCGACGTCGGGATTGCTGGGCCGCCGCCACGAGGAGGATCCCCTGAGCGCCAAGCCAGGCCGCCACGACGTGCTCCTGGCGACGGCGACCGCTTCGGACTTCGATGTCGTGCATCTGGTGACTGACCAGGGCAGGGTCCTGCGCACCGAGGTGCGTTCGGTTCCCGAGATGCTGCGGGGGAGTCGAGGTGCACCCGTGCGCGAGATGTTCTCGCTGGCGCGTGGCGAGCAGCCGGTGGCGCTCTTCGGCCACGCTGGCGCACCGATCGCCCTGGTGACGCGCGCTGGGGTCGCGAAGCGCCTCGATGCTGGGTCGCTCGCCTCGGTGCGCAGCGGAAACACGGTGATCTCGCTCGGTGACGGCGATCGGGTCGTTGCTGCCTTCGGCGCTCCCGACGGTTCCGAGTTGGCACTCGTGTCCACGACGGGTCACGTGCTGCGGTTCGGGGCAGAGGCGCTCACCGTGCGAGGTCACGGCGCAGCCGGTGTCGCTGGCATCAAGCTGCGAGCTGGCAGCACTGTCGTGGCGGCTGGATCAGTTTCCTTCGGGGCCGTGGTGGTGCTGGTGACCGACGAAGGCGCGGTGAAGGTCACCGAGATCTCCGACATTCCCTCACGAGGACGGGGAACCGCCGGTTCGCCGACCGTGCAGCTGGCTGGCTTCGAGACGCAGGTCGCCTACGGATGGGTGGGTCTCAACCGGCAGGTCGCCGCGATCGTGGCACCTCACGACGACATCGGGTCCCCCGACCCGGTGCCGCAGCGGCCTGATCTCTCCCCGACCCGGCGCAACGGGCAGGCCAAGCACATCGCCGAGCGCATCCTTGCGCTGGGGGAGTACCGGTTCTGATGGCACCATCATCACCGTCGACCACCAGCGGGGTCCGCACACCGAAGATGTCCGAGAAGATGCCCGATTACGACGCGAGCGCCATCGAGGTACTCGAAGGACTTGAAGCGGTGCGCAAGCGCCCCGGCATGTACATCGGCGGCACCGGCTCGGGCGGGTTGACACACCTGCTGTGGGAAATGATCGACAACGCCGTCGACGAGGCCGCTGCAGGCCACGGCAAGCTGATCGAGATCACGCTGCATGACGACGGTTCCTACGAGGTCATCGACCGCGGCCGCGGCATCCCGATCGACGTCAAGCACGACAACATCACCGCTGTCGAGGTGGTGTTCACCGAGCTGCACGCCGGCGGCAAGTTCGGCAACGGGGCCTACGGAGCCTCCGGCGGGCTGCACGGCGTGGGCGCCTCGGTGGTGAACGCGCTGTCCAGCCGCATGGAAGTGGATGTGAACCGCAAGGGCGCCACGCACCGCCTGGAGTTCAAAGACCGCATCGCTGGACACACCGACAGCGCCGGTCGCTTCCGAGCGAGCCACAAGCTCAAGCGGGTCGGCCGGGTGTCGGCTGGGCGCACGGGAACCCGGGTGCGGTTCTGGCCCGACACGGGGATCTTCGACCCTGCCGCCACGGTGGATTTCGATGAGGTTCGCGAGCGCATCGAACAGGTCTGCTTCCTGGTGCCCAAGGTCAAGATCAGCATCGCCGATCGGCGCCGAGACCCAGCCGTCGTCGAACAGATTGTGTCCAGCGGGGGTCTGGGCGACTTCGTCGACAAGCTGTCGGGTGACAACGAACCGGTGACCGGCCTGATCCGCCTGACCGGCTCGGAGCCGTTCACTGAGCGGGTTCCGGTAGACGGCAAGCTCACCGACGTCGAACGTCAGTGCGACGTCGAGATCGCCATGCGCTGGACTCGCTCGTACGACACTCGCATCGTCGGCTTCGTCAACACGATCCCGACTCCCGAGGGCGGCACGCACATCGCCGGGTTCGAGCGGGCGCTCACCGCCGCAGCGAACACGGCGCTCACCGAGGCCGACCCCCGCAAGCTGCGGCGTCTCAAAGACGATGCCCGGGCTCAGCGCGAAGACGCCCAGGAGGGCTTGATCGCGGTGGTGCGGGCCACCTTCGCCGAGCCGCAATTCCGTGGCCAGACCAAGCGAGAATTGGGCACCCCGCAGGTGCAGCGGATCGTTGCCAACGTCGTGCGGGAGGGTTTGCGAGCCTGGTTCGACGGCAGCGCGCCGGGGTCACGCAAGGTGCATGTGCGTGCGCTGGTCGACAAGCTGGCCGATGCCGTGCTGAACCGGGTGGAGTCGCGGCGAGCACTCGATCAGCGGCGCAAGGCGGCCGCACTGGGCAGCAACGGCATGCCGGACAAGCTGGCCGACTGCCGGCTGCATCCCGACGGGGAGTTGCTGATCGTGGAAGGCGACTCCGCGGCCGGTCCGGCGAAGCGTGCCCGCGACAGCGCATGGCAGGCGGTACTGCCGCTGCGGGGCAAGGTGGTGAACGCGGGCAAGGGCACATTGCGCGCCGTGCTCGACAACGCCGAGGCGACGGCGCTGTTCACTGCGCTGGGCGCCGGCTCGGGATCGGATTTCGACGCCGACGGCTGTCGCTACGAGCGCGTGGTGCTGTTGGCCGATGCGGACGTCGACGGCAGCCACATTCGCTGCCTGGTGCTCACCCTCATGTACCACTACATGCGCCCGCTGCTGGAAGCGGGGCGCGTGTACGCAGCCCAACCGCCCACGCATGCGTTCACGATCGGGGCCGAGAAGCGCTTCGTGTACTCCGAAGCCGAGCGGTCGGCGCTCGTGGCCGAACTGGACACCGCCGGTCGGCGCTACCGGCTCACGCGATTCAAAGGCTTGGGCGAGATGGACGACGGCGAGCTGTACGAGACCACGCTCAACCCCGAGACACGAGTGCTGCGCAAGATCACCCTCGGCGAGGCACGAGCGTCCCAGGAACAGGCCAAAGAGGCGTTCTCGGTGATGATGGGTGCCGCTGTCGAGCCCCGCCGCGAGTTCATCGTGAAGCACAGCAGCGACTACGGCCAAGCCCTCGACATCTAACGCGGCGTGAGCCACTGCTGGAGTTCTCGAGCTGGTTCTGGGCCAGATCCAGAACGCCGATAATAGACATTATGTCAAGTTGACTGATTCGGCGTGCCCGCAGCGAATGGATGCGTGCGCCCCCTCCTAGGCGGGCTCGAGAATGACGACGGTGGTTCCGTTCGTGCGGCGGACTGCGAAGTTGTCAAGCTTCGGGTTCACCTCGGTCCATCGTCGCCAGAGGCTTTGTTGCTCGTCCGCGGTCGCCGGACGTGCGATCACATCACGGACGCCATCGACCAGCTCGACGTGCGCCTCCGGGTTGGCCTGGAGGTTCAGCCACCACGCAGGGTCAACCGGGTCCCAGCCATTCATTGCCATGGTCACCAGGTTGGCGCCGTCCTCGACATAGGCCAGCATCACCGAGCGCTTCTGCGCAGAACGGCGTCCGATGGCCGTCAGATGCATGAGGCCGTATTGATCAGGCCTCGGCCGGCGGAGCCCCCGCTTCCCATTCGTGCGCCGGTACAGCTGGGCATGAATCCGCCAAGCGAGGCGAACAAACCAACGGGGCGGCATCCAATGCGCCTTCTCGCTCTTCGGTTCCGTCACGTGCCATACCTCCGTCGCGACGCTGAGCCGGTCGGCCAGGCCATCCGGGTGTGCCCCATCTTGGTGGGCCGGGCGCGCCGACACACCGACCGTTCGGCCGTGTTGCGGCCTGGTCGCCCTGATGCGGGCTGCTAACCCGCTATCGGTGGCGGGCCCGGTGATTCTGCGGCGGCTTCGCAGGCTGGTGAGGACCGGCTCCGGTCGTCGAAGCACCACGGCTGCCATCCCCGGATCAGCCACATGTCGTACGCGACCTGGAGATTGGTCTCCGGTTGCAGCCATGGATCGCATGGAGAAGATGGTCGGCGGCCCGTACGCCGCCCTTCCTCTTTGGCGTGAAAGCACCATTGCGCAGCCGGTGTAGCGACGGTATCGCCGTCGCAGCGCAGTTCCGGCGCCGTGATGTCGTCTGGCAGACGGGCAACTTCGGGAAGTCGATCGATGCCTTTGCCCGCCCAGCACGTTGCGTTGAGCTGGAGGAGGCCCCAGTCGTTGGTGACGGAGACCAGGCGTTCGGTGCAGCGCGATTCTCGCCACATCAACGCGAGGACTACGTCGGGGTCCCAATCCCCCATCTCTTGAACCTGAGATCGGTAGCGGTCACATGCCAACGACACTCCCGGAGCAACCGTGCGGCGGAACTGCTGGCTCGGTTCGACGAGTTCATATGCGGTCGCGATGGGCGAGGCGGGCAGATTCGGATGCTCGACGACTGCGTTGTCTTCCACTCCCTCCCTGCGTGGCGACGCCAGCTCGGAACTGGTTTCGATGATGACCGGCGGCGCTGTCAGCGGGCTGCGTAGAGCCGTCGAGACCGAATCTGCTGGTGACAGCGTTGAGCGTTGCGCGGATGGGCTCGCCGGGGGCGACGTGGTGCCCGTCTCCGGTGAGCTGGCGGCAGCCAAGATCAAGGCACCGGTGGCGACGGCCGATACACAGACCGTGGCCGCGGCGATGCGTTTGAGATGTCGTGAGAGAGGGGACATTGCCTTGGGGGGGTCGGCAAACGAGGCGGGAGCCTATGGCTTGACACTCGCTGAGAGCTGTCAGCGTCCCGGCAGGCCTGGAGCGGGACGGGTAGCGTGATGAGACGGTTGCTCGGGCGCCTGGCCCGGGTGCAACCGGCGCGATCAGATCACGCCGAGCAGTACGGGGGCATGCCATGAGCGCTGAGTTCGACATCCACATCAAGGGCGGGACCGTCGTCGACGGCACCCGGGTTCCGAGGTACAAGGGCGACGTCTGGATCCGTGACGGCAAGGTCGCCCAGCTCGGCGGCCGGCCGCAGGGCACCTCGAAGCGGGAGATCGACGCCACCGGCAGAATCGTGGCACCCGGCTTCGTCGACCTGCACACCCACTACGACGCCCAGATCCGCTGGGACCCGTGGTGCACCATCTCGGGCTATCACGGCGTGACCTCGGTGGTGCTCGGGAATTGCGGCTTTGGCTTCGCGCCGGTCAAGCCCGAGTTCCGTGACCGCTCCATGCTCACCATGACCCGTACCGAAGCGATCCCCTACGAGTCGATGCGGCTGGGCATGGACTGGGACTGGGAGACCATCCCCGAGTACCTCGACTCGCTGGACCGTGCACCCAAGGGCGTCAATGTCATTCAGTACATGCCGACGGCGTCGCTCATGACCTACGTCATGGGCCTCGACAAGGCCAAGGCCGGCGAACCGGCATCCGAAGCCGAGCGCAAGGAAATGGCCCGCCTGCTGCACGAGGGCATGGACGCGGGCCTGTGCGGTTTCTCCATCCAGCGCCTCGGTCCCGACAGCGTGCAGGCCGACTTCGACGGCTCCCCCATGGTCACCGACATCATGTGCGACGAGGACATCCTGAACCTGGCGCGTGTGCTGGCCGAGCGCGATGAGGGCTTCATCCAGATCACCCAGGGCACCGGCGACATCCGGGCCGACATCAAGTTCCTCGAAGTGCTCGCTGCAGCAGCACGTCGACCCATCCTGCACAACGTCGTGGCACCGGCCCGCAAGGATCCCGAGGTGCACCGGCGGCCGCTGCGCTGGATCGACAAGTGCTGGAACCAGGAATTGCCGATCTACGCACAGTGCGGCACCGGCCGCGCTGGCTTCGCCTTCACGCTCGAGCACTGGAACCTCTACGACGCCTCCCCCGCCTGGCGTGCCGTCACCACGGGCTCCAAGGAGGAGAAGATCGAGAAGATGTCCGATCCGGAGCTGCGCAAGGCGCTCGTGGACGAGGCCGAGGAAGCCGATCGCCGGCTGCAGGTGATCCAGGCTGGCGTGGGCGGCAACCCCAAGGGCTTGGTTGTCCAAGGCGTCAATCGTCAGGCTGACATGCAGCAGTACGTGGGCCGCTCGGTCGGTGATCTCGCCGAAGAACAGGACAAGCACCCCATCGAGGTCATGCTGGATCTGTCGTTGCAGGGCGATCTGAACGTGGAGTTCCTGGGCCCCGACAAGGGCTCGAACGCCGAGTTCATGGGCGAGATGATGCAGTCGCCGTACGCCATCCCCGGCGTCTCCGACGGCGGCGCGCACACCAAGTTCTTCAGCGGCGGCTCCTACACCACCGACTTCCTGACGTGGCTGGTGCGCGACGAAGGCACGGTGACTCTGGAGGAAGCGCACTACCGGCTCTCGGCGCTGGCCGCCCACGCCGCAGGCTTCAAGGACCGGGGCACGCTGCGTGAGGGCGCCGCCGCCGATGTGGTGGTCTACGACATGGAAGAGCTCGAGATCGATCCGCCGTGGATCGGCAACGTCGAGCACGACCTGCCGGGCGGCGAGTGGCGCCGGGTCCAGCGGGCCAAGGGCTACGACCAGATCATCGTCAACGGCGAGGTCACCTTCGAGTCCGGCGAATGCACCGGCGCAACGCCCGGCCGGCTGCTGCGCCACGGCCGCGGCTGAGCGGGAGCCTCTTCATGACCATCACTCCTGAGACCTACGACGGCCCCACCGAGGTCGACTTCCACTTCGACGTCATGTGCCCATGGGCATACCAGACGTCCATCTGGATGCGCGACGTGCGCGACCAGTTGGGGCTGACGGTGAACTGGAAGTTCTTCAGCCTCGAAGAGGTGAACCTGCGCGAGGGAAAGAAGCATCCCTGGGAGCGCGACTGGAGCTACGGCTGGTCGATGATGCGCATCGGGGCAATCCTGCGGCGAGAGTCGATGGATCTGCTCGACCAGTGGTATGCGGTGTCGGGCGAGGCGCTCCATGTCGACGGCAACCGTCCCCACAATCCCGACGTGGCCCGTCATCTGCTCGAACAGATCGGCGCCGATCCCGGCATCGTCGACCTCTCGATCGACGACCAGAGCACCCACGACGAGATCAAGGCCGAGCACCAGCGGGTCGGGCGCCAATCTGTTCGAGCAGATGACGG
>CAZAFV010000026.1:0-6224 GCA_964484385.1 uncultured Acidimicrobiales bacterium | reverse complement strand
CTGGCTGGAATTCCCGCACCTGTACGAGATTCAACACATGCCGCGCGATGAAAAGAAAATCTTCGACACCTTCAGGCCGTATCTCGAGGCACGCGACTGGGTGAGCATCAACCGCGGCAAGGAAGTCGGCTTCGAGCCTGCGGCAGCGGACTGACCGATGAACGGCGCGCGTCATAGCGATGTCGTGGTGTTGGGCGCCGGGGTGTCGGGCATCTACCAGATCAAGCGGCTGGTCGACCTCGGCATCGATGCTGTCGTCCTCGAGGGCGAAGATGATCTCGGCGGCACGTGGTACCGCAATCGGTACCCGGGTTGCAGGTTCGACTCGGAGAGCTACACGTACGGGTACTCCTTCTCGAAGGAGGTGCTCGACGAGTGGCATTGGAGGGAGCGCTTCTCGTCCCAGCCGGAGAACTTGCGCTACCTGAACTTCGTGGTCGACAAGTTCGACCTTCGGCGGCACATGCGCTTCGGGTCCCGCGTGGAGCAGATGGCCTGGGACGACAGCGCACGCCTCTGGCATCTGCGGCTCAGCAACGGCAGTTCGCAGACGGCGCGCTTCGTCATCACCAGCCTCGGCCCCCTGTCGGCACCGACATTGCCGAGCTATGACGGCATGGACGCATTCGAGGGCGAGGCGTTTCACACATTCTTCTGGCCTGCCGAGCCGGTTGCGCTGGAGGGACGGCGGGTCGGCGTCATCGGCACCGGGGCGACGGGCATCCAGGTGATCGCCGAGATCGCCGACAAGGTTGCGGAGCTCAAGGTGTTCCAGCGCCGGCCCAACTGGAGCACCCCGCTCAACAACTCCCCCATCTCCGACGACGAGATGGACGAGATCCGGGGACGCTACGACGAGATCTTCGCCAACTGCGCGGCCTCGCCCGGCGGCTTCGAGCACGTGCCACGGTGGGGGTTCTGGGACATGACGGCAGCCGAGCGCCGCGCCCTCTGGGATGAGCTCTATTCGCAGTCCGGCTTCGCCATCCTGGCCGCGAACTTCGCGGAGATCTTCTTCGATGAGACTGCTAACCGGGAATTGTCCGACTACATCGCAGATCGCATTCGCGGCCGGGTCGACGACCCCGCCGTGGCAGAGAAGCTGATCCCGGCAGACCATGGCTTCGGGCTCCAGCGCCTGCCGCTGGAGACCGACTACTTCGAGGCCTACAACCGGCCCACCGTAGAGTTGGTCGCTCTGCGAGAAACGCCGATCGCGCACTTCACTTCGACGGGCATTCAGACCAGCGGCGCCCACTACGACCTCGATCTGATCGTCTACGCCACCGGGTTCGACGCCATCACCGGAGCGTATGACCGCATGGAGATTCTCGGGGTCGACGGCACCTCGCTCGCCGAACGCTGGCGGGACGGTCCGAGCACGTACTTGGGCGTGCTGTCGTACGGGTTCCCCAACCTGTTCATGGTGGCCGGACCTCAGAGCGTGTCAGGGTCGACGAACTTCCCCCGGGCGATCGAGACCGGCGTGGATTGGGTCACCGACTTGGTGGCCTATGCATTCGAGAACGGCCACAGCAGGGTCGAGGCCGAGCTCGGGGCCGAGCAGGAATGGGTGAACGAGGTAGTCCGTGCACATGAACGGATGCTGTTCCGGCGAAGCAAGGGCTGGTTCACCGGCTACAACTCCAACGTTGCCGGCCATCAGGAAGGCAGCGTCCGTTACCAGGCCTATTTCGGCGGAGCGCCCCGTTACCGGGCCAAGGTCGACGCGATCGCCGCTGGCGGCTACGAGGGCATCACGCTCGGGTGACGTCGACCGGGGCCCGTGGACGTCTCGGCGCAGCGGACCGGCTGTCTGGACAGCGCTCAGGACGCTGTTAACTCCTCGTCGCCTGAAGCGAGCAGGTCCCCGGCTGCCGCCAGTGCCCCGGCCATCGCGACGGCACGCTGGTAGACGGCTTCGAAGTAGTGCTCCGCGGCCGCCTCGCGTCCCGCCAGAGGCGGTTTGCCGAGCGAGCGCACGGTCGACGTCGGATCCGTCGTGACCGAGATTCGGCGCGTCTCGGTGAGAATGTCGGGCGGCTGATCGGGTCCAGCGTCTCCAGCGTCAGCGTTGGCCGATCCGTCAGCTGTTTCATTGGCCGCGGCATCAGGTTGTTCTGGCGGCGGCGTCGCGCCCGCAGCTCCATGCCAGAACGCTGCACTCGCCTCAGCGGCCTGCCGTTGCTGGACCTCAGCCCCGTCAATACGGCGGGTACGCGACGTCTTGCGTCGACGGCGATTGCTCATGACGCACCTGCGCCGGCCAGCACCAGGTCTGCCATGTCTGGCGTGCTGGTGTCGATCCCGTTGGAATCGTCGGCGAGGAGGGCATCAGGATCGATGCCCAAGGCGTGCCGGAGCTGCTCGGCGTCGAGATCGCCGATGGAGCTGGACTTCGGCAGCACCATGTCGGCGATGCGCCGCTTGCCGGCCACGACCTCCTCCACCCGTTCGTCCACCGTGCCCGGACAGACCAGGCGGTGGCAGATGACCGTGCGCGTCTGACCGATGCGCCATGCCCGGTCGCGAGCCTGGTCCTCGACAGCGGGATTCCACCAGCGGTCGTAGAGCACCACATGACTCGCCGCGGTCAGGTTCAAGCCGGTGCCACCTGCCTTGAGCGACAGCACCATCGCCCCAGGCCCGTCCTCGGACTGGAAGCGTCGCACCATGCGATCGCGGGCAGAGCGACCGAGCCCGCCGTGGTAGCAGTCGATCTGCAATCCAGTCCGTCGCGTCAGATGATCAGCCAGCCGCTCGCCCCAGGTGGCGAAGTGAGTGAACACGAGTGCCCGCTCCCCCGCTGCGAAGACCGCCTCGAGAATCTCGTGCAGCCGGTCGAGCTTGCCGCTGCGCCCGTCGATCTCCTCGTCGATGTCGTCGGGCCGGTAGTTGAGCGGGTGGTTGCAGATCTGCTTGAGGGCCGTAATGGCAGCCAGCACTGCCCCCTTGCGCCGCTCCCCCGCTTGCTCGCTCTCGGCCGTGTCGACGATCAGCTGGTCGAGCACCGCCTGGTAGAGGCCGATCTGCTCTGGCGTCATCGCGCAATGCGCGAGCTCGTCGATGCGGTCGGGCAGCTCGGCCGCAATCTGCGGTTCTGCCTTCGTGCGACGGAAGACCAGCACTCCATTGAGCGCATGCAGGGCCGACTCGGCGGCGCCGCGTGCGTCGCCGGGACGCTGCAACTGTGCGATGAACGGTGTCCTGGAACCCACCAGGCCTGGATTGCAGAAGTCCATGATCGCCCAGAGGTCGCCGAGGCCGTTCTCGATCGGGGTTCCGGTCAAGGCAATGCGAATCCGGGCTGACAGCCGGCGCAGCTGCTTGGCGGTCTCGCTGGTGTGGTTCTTAATGACCTGCGCCTCATCAACCACGATCCGGTCCCAGGCCACCTCCTCGAGAGCGTCGATGTCGCGCACTGCAGTGCCATAGGTGGTGATCACCACATCGATCTGCCCGTTCTCGACTGAGCCAACGCCATCGCGCAGCGCCTCGACCAGCTCGGCGGGCTCACGCCGGGCGGGGCCGTGATGAATGATCGTCGACAGCCCCGGTGTGAAGCGCTCCGCTTCGGCCGCCCAGTTGCTGACAACCGCCGGTGGTGCGATGACCAGAGCCGGACCCGGTCGCTGGTCTGCAGCAATGCGAGCGAGCACTGTGGGGGTTTTCCCCAGACCCATGTCCAAGGCGAGGCAGCCGCCGAGGCCGGCTCCGTCGAGGAATTCCAGCCAGGCAACCGCTTCGGCTTGGTAGTTGCGCAGCTCGCCCACGAAACCCTCGGGGCTGGGCCGGGGCGCGGACGAGATCTCCGACGCCGAGCGCAGCAGATCGGCCGCCCAGCCGCTGCCGGAGATGGTGATGCCGCCGCGCACCGACGGGCCTTCGAGGCCCAGTACCTGGCGCAGCATCTGCGATCCGGTGAGGGCAGTGACATCTGCGCGCTCGGCGAGCGCGGCGGCCGCCTCGGCGAGGTCGGCGTGATCCAGCGCGATCCACTGACCCCGGTCGCGTACAAGCGGCCGTGCTTGGGAGGCCAGTTCGTGAATCTGATCTGCGGTGAGCTCCACGTCTCCGAAGACCGCTGTCCAGCTCACGGCGGTGAGCTGCTGTGCTCCCAGGGCGCTGTCGGCGTCCTCGGTGGCGGTGAGTCGGAGCGAGGGGGCCGGACGCTCGCGGGAGAGGTTCGGGACCTCAACCTTGAAGCCCGCGGACTGCAGTGCCGGCCCCGTCACCGACATCAGCTCCCATGCCTCGTCCTGGCTGAGGATCACTTCGCCGCGCCGCTTGCCCCCGGGACGCATCAGCACCGGCAGCAGACGTTCGAGGCGGGTGAGCTGATCGCGCACTTCGGTCCGATGCGAGCTGACGCCGCTCACCATCGCGACCTCGACGGGCTCGGTCGCGCCTTCGGGGCTGGTGGCGAGCACCTCCATGTGCCACGCCCCGGCGTCGTCGGGCTCGTCCAGCCGAACGACCAGCGACTGCCGGGCGGCGGCAGTCACCGGCCTGGCCCAAAGCTCGACGCGGCGGGCGAGATCGGAGCCCTGAGTCGCCGAGCCGACAAAGCGCGTGCCGTCGAGGTATGCCAGGAAAGCCTCGGCCATCTCCGCCCGACTCCGAGGCTCGGGCGATGCGGCAGGAACATCGAGCCGTTTCGCGGCACTCGTCACGATGGCGTCGACCATGCCGGACAGGGCCGATTGCACCGTGGTCCGCGCCTCTGACTTGGGTTCGGGTGCGGCCACTGCACCTGGCAGGCAGTCGATGAGCGCCGTCAGCTGATCTACTGGCGGCGAGGCGGGCTGCCACTGCACCGAGAATTCCGCCGTGTCAGGCCGCTTGCGGTTGCGACGCTTGCGGACTCGGTGGAGCCGCGGCACTGTTCGCCCACCTGCCACCAGTTCCACCGCCGTCCTGGCCGCGGTTCGCAGCCAGAGTGCGCTGGCACCCAGCAAGAGGTCGCCGTTCGGGCTGCTCTCGGCAGTGTCGAGCTGCTCGTTGCCGTGCAGGGACTCGTCGTCGCTGGCTGGATCGCTGTCGGCTGCGACGCCGGGAGAGCTTCCGGATATCGACGACGAGCCGGCCGAGCTGCCGGCCGCCGGACCATGGAGACCGACCAGCCAGCCCAGGACGTCGCCGACGTCAGCCACCAGTGCCTCGGCGCTCATCCCGCCCGGCAGCTTGATGTTCGGATGGGGGCGCCAGACACTGTCTGGGGCTCCGGTGGCCACCAGGCGATCCATGATCCGATCTGTGGGGTCGGGCTCGGTGCCGGCGCCTGCAGCCCACGCAACGATCCGGCCGGGCTGCCACGACAGCTGCAGTGCGGCCGGTTCGGGCAGCGGACCTGCTGCGGCATCGCCGGTGCCAGGATCCGAGGCTGCGTCATCGGGCGACTCGGTGGCATCGAGGCCCGTCAGGCGCTCGTAGGCGGCGGCAAGCTCGGAGAAATCGGTTTCGAAGTCTCGCACGACCTGCCGGCGGATCGGCCGGGGCAGCCGTCGGGCCCCTGACAGCGAGGATTCCGTCTGGTCGAGCAGATCCAGGAGAACTCGTTCCCAGCGCAGCCGGTCGGTCTCGAGCGCGGCGAGATCGTCCGTACCGGCGGTGCCTTGCGCCTCGGCCCAGACAAGACGCGCTATCTGGGACCAGCGCATCGTTGCGAGGGCAGAGGCCGCCGCGCCATTGCGCCCGGCGCCGTTGGGCCCTGTGGCGGAATCGGAGATGTCGCCGTTGCGACCGGTGTCATCGGCGGGCGCGAGCTGCTGAAGCGCCGGCGCGCCCCGGTTCGGAGTATGGGTCGGTGAGTCTTCGTCGCTCATCGCGTCACGCAGGGGCACGGGCAGGTGGGCTGCAACGCCTGTCCGGACTGCGCTGGGGCATGGCTCGAACCGTCGATGCAGGACCTGCTGCGGACACAGTCACCGTGGTCGGCACTGTGGCCCTGGTCCGCTGCCGAGACCGCACGACCGATGCACGGTCGCCGGTGTGCAGTCGCCGGCTACGCGGACTGAGGGTACTGGACACGCATTGCATCGCAACGCGGTTGCTCGCTTACCCTGCGTCTGATGCGATGGTCTGATTCGTTCATCCCGACGCTGCGCGATGCGCCCGGCGACGGCTGGATCCGTGGCGTGGGCTACCACGAATCCGTGGCCGGGCGCCTGGACCGGGCTCGCCTCGACGGACTGGTCGCCGACCGGCCGTTACGCATCCAGCAT
>CAZAFV010000025.1:0-40048 GCA_964484385.1 uncultured Acidimicrobiales bacterium | reverse complement strand
CGCCGTCCTTGCCGACCTTGTCGAACGCGTCGCTGATCAGCTGGCCGATGTCGCCGTCGGCAGCGGAGATGGCCGCCACCTGGGCCACGTGGGTCTTGGAGTCGGTCACGCTGATCGACATGTCCTCGATGGCGCCCACAGCGGCGTCCACACCGGCCTCGATGCCCCGCTTGACGGCCATCGGGTTGGCGCCGGCGGCCACGTTGCGCAGGCCGTCGCGCACCATGGTCCACGCCAGCACGGTGGCGGTAGTGGTGCCGTCGCCGGCCACGTCGTCGGTCTTCTTGGCGACTTCCTTGACCAGCTCGGCCCCGATGCGCTCGACCGGGTCCTCCAGCTCGATGTCCTTCGCGATGGACACGCCGTCGTTGGTGATGGTCGGCGCGCCGAACTTCTTGTCGAGCACGACGTTGCGACCCTTGGGCCCCAACGTGACTCGCACGGCGTCGGCGAGCTGGTTCATGCCCGACTCGAGTGCGCGGCGGGCCTCGTCGTCGAACGTGATCATCTTGGCCATATCGGCTGGCTCCTGTCTCAGGTGACTCTCGGAAGGGGTGACTGGGCGTCACGATGCCGCTGCGTTCGCAGCAGCCGTTAGCACTCTAGAGATGAGAGTGCTAACCGCCAACCTTTCACAGGAGACTGGCGGCCGCCTCGGCGGCGGCTTCGCGGATTGCCGCCAGCGTGTCGCCCATCGACCGCTCGGCCCCGTATCGCTCCGACAGCACTACCAGGCTCGTGGCCGGGGCCTCGCCGGCAGGCGGGCGCCAGTCGTCGAGATCGGTATCGGGGTCGCGGGCTCCCACCACGACGCCCACGGGCACGCCGGCCTCGGCCGCGATCTCCAGGACGCCGCCCACGACCTTCCCGTCGAACGAGCTCGCATCGAGCCGTCCCTCACCGGTGATGACCAGATCGGCGCCTTCGATCGCATCGGGCAGGCCGACCTCGGTTGCGACGACGTCGAATCCCGGTGCCAGCTCGGCCCGGAGGCCGGCCGCGAGCCCGCCCGCCAAGCCGCCTGCGGCACCTGCGCCCGGCATCTCGCTGATGTCGATGCCGTAACGCTCGCGGTAGAGGTCCACGAACCGCTCGAGGCGGCGGGTGAGCAACTCGATCTGCGGCGCCGACGCGCCCTTCTGCGGGCCGAAGATGCGCGCAGCATCGCAGAAGCGGGTACGAACATCGCAGGCCACCACCACCGAGACGCCGGCGAGGCGTGCCAGCGGCGACATCGCGTCGAGCGCGCCGAGCCCGCCGTCGGTGGTGGCCGAGCCGCCCACGCCCACGATCACCCGCCGGGCGCCGCTCGCGACCGCTTCTGCTATCAGCTCGCCGGTGCCCGCGGTGGTGGCGGCGAGCGGATCGTTTCCCTCCGCGCCGCCTGCCAGCAGCAGCCCGCTCGCGCAGGCCATCTCCACGATCGCGACGTCGCCGTCGAGCCGCCAGCCCGCTTCGGTCCGTTCCCGCAACGGCCCGATCACCAATGAGGTGCGATTCGGGCCGCCCAACGCGTCGAGCGTGCCCTCGCCGCCATCGGCCACGGGCAGGCAGACAACCTCGACGTGCGTGCCGAGCTGCCGGTGCACGCCATCGGCGATCGCTGCTGCCACCTCCGCAGCGGATGCAGTGCCGCGGAACTTGTCCGGGCACGCGACGACCCGCATGTCGACTGCTCGGCTACTCAGCCAGATCGGTCCCCAGCGCCAACAGCACGTCGGGCGTCTCGAAGCCTTGCACGGCTGACGTGTCTGCCAGCATCGGGAACACGTCGTTGTCGGCGTCGAGCTCCAACACCCCCGCTATCGCCCGCGCTTCGAGCAGCGAGCCCGGCTGGTAGTAGATGCGCGTCCGGTCGATGGGCGTCCCCACGTAGTTGGTGGGCGTCTTGGTGATGTAGCTCAGCGTCTTGAACCGGTCGGTGAGCCGCCCCGCCGCCCCCCGGACGGTCGTGGAGTTGGCAACCTGCACCGACACCTCCGCCGCCGGCCTCGGCTGGAACGGCTCGGCGCCTGCCGAGGTGGTGTCGGTGGCGGGCGCGGCCGTAACGGTGGTGGCCACAGTGGCGACCGTGCCCGAGCCGGAGTCGCCGGCATCGGCGGGGCTGCTCGTGGGTGTGGGCGCCTCTGTGGCCGTCGGGAGTGTGTCGCCCGGTGCGGCAGGCGGGGCTGTGTCGGTCACGGTCGTGTCGTCTGGATCGTCGACCGAGCGGAGCAGCAGCACTCCCACGACGACGGCAACCAGCACCAGCAGCAACCCGCGCACTGCGGCGCCGCTGTTGGATTCGCCAGCTTGGCTATTCACGGCTGTGAGCGTAGAAGGAAAGATGCGCTGCCGGGTGTACCCCTCAGTAGTTTGCGAAACGGACCCCGACCGTGAGAGCCAGACCATGAGTGTCACCATTGTCGACCACCCCGTCGCCGCAGCCCTGCTCACCCGGCTGCGCGACAAGGACACCGCCGTGGAGGAGTTCCGCCAGCGGATCGACGCGCTGACGTTCCTGCTGGTGTCCGAAGCGCTCACCGATGCGACATCGGTGCCCGAGGCGGTGGAGACGCCGCTCGGGCCGGCCGAAGGCTCGCGCCTCGAGCCGATGCCGGCGATCGTGCCCGTGCTGCGCGCCGGGCTGGGCATGCTCGATGCGGCGCTGCGGCTCCTGCCTGCTGCGCCGGTGGGTTTTGTCGGTATGCGAAGGATTGAGACGTCCGACGGTGTCGGGCACGAGTGCTACCTCGAGTCGCTGCCCGGTGTGCTGGAGGATCGACCGGTGCTGGTGCTCGACCCGATGCTGGCGACGGGCGGCTCGGCGGCCGCGGTGATCCGGGTGCTCGCGGAGTCGAGCGTGGGACCGGTGACGATGGTGTGCACGCTGGCTGCACCTGAGGGGATCGCTGCCCTGCAGCGCAGCGCCGCTGACGTTCGCATCGTGACGGCCGCCGTCGACAGCCATCTCGACGAGCGGGCCTTCATCGTGCCCGGTCTGGGCGACGCAGGCGACCGTCTCTACGGCTCAGCCTGACCGACAGCGTCTTCTCAGTCCTGCAGCTGCGCCATCGTCGGCAGGCTGGGCTGGGCACCCGCGACCGTTACCGCCCATGCCCCGGCTCGCACGGCCAGTTGCGCCGCCTCGGCAACAGTGGCGCCCGACGCCATGCCGACCGCAAGCGCCCCGGCGAACGCGTCACCGGCACCGGTGGCGTCAACCACAGCGACCCTCGGTGCGGCCACGGTGACCTCCCCGTCTAAGTCGGCTGCAGGGTCGGCGGGAACGGCAGGTGAATCAGGCGGTCGCTGTGCCAGTGCGGCAGCACGAGACGGATAGACGACACAGCCCGCCGCGCCCCGCGTCTCGACGAGCACAGCGTCGGGGCGCAGCTCGGGTCCGCTGCCGCCGGCATCGGGATGGCGCAATTGCCGCGCTTCTGCCCGGTTCACGATGACGAAGTCGGCCAGCGGCAGCACAGCGGGGGCAACGTCGTTGTATGGAGCGGGATTCAGCACCACGAACGTGCCGTGCTCGCGGGCGATCTCGGCTGCGGCCCGGGCCGCGGCGGCGCTCACCTCGCCCTGCAGCAGCAGCGCATCGGCCGCAGCGATCTCAGCGGCGGCCGCCTGCACGCCCCCGGCATCGAGCGATGCGTTGGCGCCCGCAGCCACCACGATCGACACGTCATCGGGATCGACGGTGATCACCGCCAAGCCGGTCGGAACATCGACGCTGACCACATGCCGGCAGTCGACCGCCTCGGCCTCCAGACCCGTGCGCAGCCACCGGCCCTGCTCGTCATCACCGACCCGGCCCACCATCACCACGTGCGCGCCCAGCCGTGCGGCGGCCACTGCCTGGTTGGCGCCCTTGCCCCCGCGGAACCAGGCAATGCGATCGGCGTGCATCGTCTCGTCGGGCGACGGGCGCCTCGGCACCCACAGCGTCACGTCAGCGTTGAGGCTGCCGACCACGGCGATGCGTGGCACATCTGAGGATGTCACGGGATCAGCGCCCACTCGTTGCCAGTTCGTGACCGAGCGCCGACAGCAGCAGCGTTGCGAGGTGGGCCACAGCATCCTCGCTGTGCACCGAAGCGATGCCGGACTGCTCGGTGACCAGCGGCCCTGGCCGGTAGCCGCGGCTGCGAATGCCGCGCTGGGTCGATTCGACCAGCTTCAGGTCTTCGGACACCGTGGTGTCCCAGTCAAGGTCGATGATCTCGCGCAGCTCATCGGTCGGTTCGGCGACATCGAACCACCACTCCCGTACCAGCAGCGTCCGATCCGGCGCGCACGGCACCCAGCGGTACGTATTCACGGCCTGGCCGGGATACACCTGGATCGACGAAGCCGGCCAGATGTAGAACGCGGCATAGTCGTCGCTGGCGACCGGGCGCGTATAGGTGGAACGATCGCCCTCGACGCCTCTGGCCGTATGGCGGATCACCGTGCCGCTGGGCATGACCCGGTAGCTGGCGGGGTCGACCACGCCGGAAGTGAACGATCGATGCACGTTCGGGCAGTGATAGCACTCGTTGTAGTTCTCCACAGCGATCTTCCAGTTGGCAGCGATGAGGTGCGTGCGGCGCCACGTCAGCATGCGCGTCGGGGTCTGCGGGGCGAGCGTCAGGACCTCGTGGCCGACGCCGGGGGCGTGCTCGGCCAACGGGGTCGCGCCGGCATCCGCATTGACGAACACGAAGCCAGCGAGCTCGTCGACGGCGACGGGCGGCAGGCAGATCTCGCCGACATCGCGGCTGCGCGCGCTGAGCAACGTGCCGTCCAGCCTGTACACCCAAGCGTGGTACGGGCACATGATGACGCCCGGGGTGTCAGCCACGTCGCCGCCGGGCTGCTGCGGCGGGAACAGCTCGTGCCCCCGGTGCTGGCACACGTTGAAGAAGGCGCGGATCTGGCCGCCGTCGTTGACCACGAAGACCGGTTCGTCGCCCACCGTCGCCGTGAGCACCTGGCCGGGTTCGCTCACCTGGCTGCGGTGACCCACCAAGTGCCAAGATCGGGCGAACACTGTGTCCAGCTCGACCGCGAGGATCTCGGGATCGGTGTAGTAGCGAGCTGCCAGCGCGCTTCGCCCAGCGGCATCGGTCGCACTTGGCACCGGTGTCTGGCGGGCTGCCACTGAACGGTATTGTGCCGCGTCCCGATGGCCGTCTGTGACCCCCACGAGAGCCCATGAACCCGCCGAACACCATGCGTGCCGCGCTGCTGGTGGGCCATGGCGGGCCCGAGATGCTGCAGGTGCGCGATGACGTGCCGGTTCCGGTGCCCGGTCCCGGCGACGTGCTGATTGCGGTGGCGGCGTGCGGCATCAACAACACCGACATCAACACTCGGGTTTCCTGGTACAGCAAGTCGGTGACGGCGGCGACGTCGGGCGAGGGCTATGCCGACGCAGATGCCGCGGATTCCACCTGGGGCGGCAAGGGCGTGGAGTTCCCCCGCATCCAGGGGGCCGATGTGGTGGGACGAGTGGTGGCCGCCGGCGAACGTGCCGATGCGGGTCTCGTGGGACGGCGGGTCATGGTGGAGCCGTGGTTGGCCGACCCCGCCGACCCGACCGACCGCAGCAAGGCGCGCTACCTCGGCAGCGAGGTCGACGGCGGCTTCGCCGAGTTCGCCGCTGTTCCGGCGGTGAACGTGTACCCGGTCGAGTCCGATCTGCCTGATGCTGAGCTGGCGACCTTCGCCTGCGCCTCCTCGACGGCCGAGCACATGCTGGCGCGCATCGGCCTCGCGGCCGGCCAGAGCATCGCAGTGCCCGGTGCGAGCGGCGGCGTGGGCTCGGCGCTGGTGCAGCTCGCCCGCCGACGGGGCGCACGGGTGGTGGCGATTGCCGGCGCTTCCAAGGCAACGCAGGTGCTCGAACTCGGTGCGGATGAGGTGGTGCCGCGCCAGGGAGCCGATCACGATGTGACGGCGGCGGTCGACGCCAACGGCGGGCCGTTCGACGCCGTGGCCGACGTGGTGGGCGGCGACGCCGTGGGGCTGTGGCTCGATGCGCTGGCAGGCCGCGGGCGCTATGTCACCTCGGGCGCCATTGCCGGACCCATCGTCGAGGTGGATCTGCGGACGATCTACCTCAACGATCTGGAGCTGTTCGGCGCCACGATCTACGGGCCGGGACTCTTTGCAGACCTTGTCGGCTACATCGAGCGGGGCGAGATTCGCCCGGTGCTGGGCGGCACGTTTCCTCTCGAGCGCATTCGCGAGGCGCAGGAGGCCTTCGTGCGCAAGGAGCATTTCGGCAATCTGGTGATCACCCTGTCGTGAGCCCGAGGTGGGAATCGAACCCACAACCCCCGCTTTACAAGAGCGGTGCTCTGGCCGTTGAGCTACTCGGGCGCCGGTTCCAGCGTATGGGCGGCACTCCGGACTTCAGGGCGCAGAGGCTGAGCCCCGGGTGCGGGCGATGTCGAACAGGGCCACGGCGGCCGCCGCTGCCACGTTGAGCGATTCGATACGCCCGAGCACCGGGATCGACACCACCTGGTCGCACCGGCGCTCCACCAGCGACGACAGGCCGCGGCCCTCGGCGCCGAGCACCAGCACCAGCGGCTCGTCGCCGACCCGCAGCGAGTCGAGCCCGTCGGGCGCGTAGCCGTCGAGACCGATGGCCCACAGGCCGGCATCGCGGAGCTTGGCGAGCGCAGCGGGCAGACCGCCGACCAACGCGATGGGCAGGTACTCGATGGCACCAGCAGCGGCCTTCACCGCGGCCGGTGTGAGATTCGCCGAGCGGTGGCTGGTGAGCACGACCCCGGTCGCACCGGCGACCTCTGCCGTGCGCAGGATGGCACCGAGATTGCCCGGGTCGGTGACGCCGTCGGTGGCCACGACGAGCGGCAGCGTGTTCCCCGCAGGTCTGGCCAGCTCTTCCAGCGGCACGGGCTGAACGGCAGCGGCCTTGGCGATCACGCCTTGGGGTGCGGCGGTGAGCGCTGCCTCGTCCAGCTTGCGGCGGGTGACCTCGCGCACCGGCACCCGCCGGTCGCCGGCGAGGTCGACGATCTCGGCCAGCGTGGCCGCCGAGTGCGCATCCTCGGAGATCAGCACTTCGTACACGTTGCGCTTGCCAGCCCGCAGCAGCTCGCGAACGGCCTGCCGGCCTTCCACATGGTCGCCGCCAAGCCCCTTCGGCCGTGACTGGCTGCGTACAGCCGGCGTTCGTGCGTCGCGGTCGTCTCTTCGGTCTCCACTTCGCGCCGGGTTCGCAGGACCTCGCCCAGACCTCGCCCGGTTCGCCGAACCGGCACCCCGCTGCTGTCCGCCTCGCCCGCGATCCGATGGCCCGCTACCCCGCTCACCACGCTGGAGAGCAGCACCCCGTCCGCCGCGCTGGCCGGGCCCACCACGACGCCGGCCGGGACCTGCGCTCATTGCTGGCGTCCGACGACCTGTGCCGACTGCTGCTCGCCACTGGCGAGCACGAGCGCCACGGCATGAGCCACGATCCCCTCGGCGTTGCCCAACCCCTCGGTGCGCTTGCCGCAGACCGTGACCGGTCCACCTGCCGCGGCGCTGAGCAGCTCCTGCATCTGATCGCGGTGCGGGGCAATCATCGGCCGATCGCAGATCACCGTGCAGTCGGCATTCGCCAACATCCAGCCGCCCTCCGCGAGCAGCGCCGCTACCTGCCGCAGCATCTCGATGCTGTCAGCGTCACGCCAGCGCTCATCGCTGTCAGGAAACTGCGTGCCGATATCTCCAAGTCCCGTAGCACTCAACATCGCATCGATCACCGCATGCGCAACAACATCGGCATCGCTGTGGCCCACCAGCGGCCGTTCACCCGGGAACCGAACCCCGCCCAGCACCAACGTGTGATCAGTCTGACCAGCGCATGCAAGCGGATGCGCGTCATAGCCATGCCCCACCCGCATCGCCGGGCGGGTCCCGCCGCCGTCATCCATCGCCACGTCCCCGAAGCTAGGGGGCGCCCTCGCCAGTGCGGTCACGCATCAGCGCCTCCACGACAACAATGTCCGCGGCAGTAGTGACCTTGTGCGCCGCCGTCTCGCCCGGCACCGCCATCACGGCGCCGCCAGCAGCCTCCACCAGCGCGGCATCGTCGGTGGCCTCAGGCGCCCCAGCATGCGCCGCCACCAGCACCTCCCGCCGAAACGCCTGCGGCGTCTGCACACCAAACAGCCCCGAACGATCCACCGTCCCAACAACAACTCCCCCCGAGTCACCCCACTCCGGCACCCGCTTCAGCGTGTCGCTGACCGGCAGCGCCGGCACAGCAGCATCAACCCCACCCCGAACAGCCGCGATCACCTTCTCGAACAACCCCGCCGAAGCCCCCGGCCGGGCAGCGTCATGACAAACCACCACATCAACATCATCCGGCAAAGTCCCCAACCCAGCCCGAACCGACCCCGACCGCGTATCGCCACCCTCGACAATCACATCGACACCGGTGTACTGCTCCTCGACCATCGACGGCGCAACGACAAGCGTCACCCCATCACAAGCCACGCCAGCGGCCTCAACGCTCCAACCGACCATCGAGCGCCCAGCAACAGAAACCATCACCTTCGAAGCCCCACCGGCAACCGCCCCGAACCGAGTCCCACCCCCAGCGGCCAACACGATCGCCCAAGTCCGAGCCACCCACCAAGTCTGCCCCGGCGAGGGACACCAGGAGACGAGGGCTGGGGAGGGCAGTGGTGCCCGCGCGCAGTTCGCAGCGCCACAGCCCATCCACCTCGTCACGGGAGGCGCTGCGCATGTTTGAAGCACGGGTGCCACTGCCCTCTCCAGCCCGGGAACCAGGTAACCCAAAGAGCAACTAGCGGAAAGTCAGCCCACGCCGCCGCCGACCCCGAAGAGCAACAACAAGCACAACCAAGACGATCAAACCGAGGACTATCCACCAGATCACCGCGATCCGGGTTCCTCGGGAAGCCCGCTCAGCAAGTCGCTCAGCCTCCCCCTCAGCCGCAGCAAGCTCAGCATCCAGCAGCTCACCCGAAACCCGCAGCTCCCGAACACCCCCCTCGTTCAGCGTCATCACGCCGTCAACAGGCAAGCTCCCAGCCCCCTGGGGAACCGTCGCCCGCACCACCAGCGTCACCAGCTCGTCAAGCGGCGCCCCAGCCCGCGCCTCGATCTCAGGTATCGGCAACCCGAACAGCTCGCCTTCCAGCGCGTCAGCAGTACCCGGATTCACGAGCCCGGCAACTGGCCGGTCCAAGCCAACGGTCACCGTCAGGTCGTACCTCACGTGCACCCCATCGCGCGAGCCCACGAACGTCGCCGACCGGAACAACCCCGCAGAGCCATCGGCAGGCCGGTCGATCTCCGCGAGCAGCGCTGCCAACTCGGCAGGCGAGGAGAAGCGCTTGGATGCCGTCACCCGGAGCCGTTCGCCCTCGGCCGTCTGCTCGCCGAACTGCCGGATGTCCCACCCGATCAGGCCGTCGGTCACGATGAGCTCGCCCAGGTCGGGCACCCATCGCAGCACCTCTTCATCGAACGTGATCTCCACGGTGACCTCGCCGGCGCCGTCATGCGCCACATCGATATCGACAACGATGTCGACCCGGCAACCCGCCGCCAGCACCAGGACACCGAGCAGCACGAGCGCAACGCCGACTGGGCGCCGCCGTGACTCTCGGCGGGGGTCAGTCCCCGGCGAACCGCACGCAGGCATTCGCCGGGACACGCTTACTCGGCGGTTGCGGCCTCTTCGAGCTCGATCGGCCCGGGGTCGAAGCCCTCGATGGCACGGAACACGATCTCGTCGTCTTCGACGTCGACCACGATGATCTCGCCGGCGTGGAACTCCTTGTAGAGGATCCGCTCGCTGAGCGCGTCCTCCACATGATGCTGCAGCGCACGGCGCAGCGGCCGGGCGCCCAGCTGCGGGTCGTACCCGGTGCGCGCCAGCCATTCCTTGGCGGCGTCGGTGAGCTCCAGGCCCAGGCCCTGCGCCCGAAGCTGGTCAGAGGTGCGCTTGATCATCAGGTCGACGATCTGCACCACTTCTTCGATGCTCAGCTCGTGGAAGACGATGGTGTCGTCGATGCGGTTCAGGAACTCCGGCCGGAAGTGCGCCTTGAGCGCATCGTTGACCTTCTCCTTCATCCGGTCGTAGCTGGCGTCCTCATCGGCGGTCGCGAAGCCCACACGCGCCTTGCGCAGGTCTGCGGTGCCCAGGTTCGAGGTCATGATGAGCACGGCGTTGCGGAAGTCGACCGAGCGGCCCTGCGCGTCCGTCAGCCGGCCCTCTTCCAGGATCTGCAGCAGCGTGTTGAACACGTCCGGGTGGGCCTTCTCGATCTCGTCGAACAGCACCACCGAGAACGGCTTGCGGCGCACCGCTTCGGTGAGCTGACCGCCCTCGTCGTAGCCGACGTACCCGGGCGGGGCGCCCACGAGACGGCTCACGGTGAACTTGTCCATGTACTCGGACATGTCGAGGCTGATGAGCGCGCCCTCGTCACCGAACAGGAACTCGGCCAGCGTCTTGGCCAACTCGGTCTTGCCCACGCCCGACGGGCCCAGGAAGATGAACGAGCCGCCGGGCCGCTTGGGGTCTTTCAGGCCGGCGCGGGTGCGGCGGATGGCTTGGCTGACGGCCTTGATGGAGTCGTGCTGGCCGATGACCCGCTTGTGTAGCTCGTCTTCCATCTTGAGGAGCTTCTGGGTCTCCTCCTCGGTGAGCTTGTACACCGGGATGCCGGTCCAGATGGACAGCACCTCGGCGATGCCTTCCTCGTCGACCTCGTCGAACAGGTCGTGCCCTTCGGAACGAGCCTGGGCCATCACCTCGGTCCGCCGCTCGAGCAGCTCCTTCTCCTCGTCGCGCAGCGCCCCGGCGGTCTCGAAGTCTTGCGACTCGACTGCCTGCTTCTTGCGCTCGGTGACGTCGGCCAGCTTCGTCTCGATCTCCTTGAAGTCGGGCGGCGTCGACATGCGCTTGATGCGCAGGCGCGACCCGGCCTCGTCGATGAGGTCGATGGCCTTGTCGGGCAGGTGGCGGTCGGCGATGTAGCGATCGGCCAGGTTCGCCGCGGCCACGAGGGCCTGGTCGGTGATGGTGACCCGGTGATGCTGCTCGTAGCGATCGCGCAGCCCCTTGAGGATCTCGATGGTGTGGCTGAGCGTGGGCTCGTCGACGGTGATCGGCTGGAAGCGGCGCTCGAGGGCAGCATCTTTCTCGAGGTACTTGCGGTACTCCTCGAGCGTGGTGGCGCCGATGGTCTGCAGCTCGCCACGCGCCAGCATGGGCTTGAGGATCGACGCAGCGTCGATCGCGCCCTCGGCGGCGCCGGCGCCGACGAGCGTGTGCAGCTCGTCGATGAACAGGATGATGTCGCCGCGGGTGCGGATCTCCTTGAGGACCTTCTTCAGGCGCTCCTCGAAGTCGCCCCGGTAGCGGGAGCCGGCCACCAGCGCCCCGAGGTCGAGCGTGTAGAGCTGCTTGTCGCGCAGCAGCTCGGGGACGTCGTTGTTGACGATCTTCTGGGCGAGGCCTTCCACGATGGCGGTCTTGCCCACGCCGGGCTCGCCCACGAGCACCGGGTTGTTCTTGGTGCGGCGCGACAGCACCTGCATGACGCGCTCGGTCTCGCGCAGGCGGCCGATGACCGGGTCGAGCTTCTTGGCCCGGGCGTCCGCAGTGAGGTTGCGCCCGAACTGGTCGAGCACCAGCGAGCCGCTCTGGCCGCCCTGGTCGCTGCCCTGGCCCGACGAGGCACCGACGGTCTCGCGGCCGCCGCTCGATCCGCTGTAGCCGGAGAGCTGCTGGATCACCTCTTGGCGGACTTTCGACAGGTCGGCGCCGAGTTTGACCAGCACTTGTGCGGCCACGCCCTCGCCCTCACGGATCAGGCCGAGCAGCACGTGCTCGGTGCCGATGTAGTTGTGGCCGAGCTGCAGCGCCTCACGCAGCGACAGCTCGAGCACCTTCTTCGCACGCGGCGTGAAGGGAATGTGGCCGCTGGGCGACGAGCTGCCCTGCCCGATGATCTCTTCCACCTGGCTGCGCACGGCCTCGAGCGAGATGCCCAGCGACTCGAGCGCCTGGGCTGCCACGCCCTCGCCCTCGTGGATCAGCCCCAGCAGGATGTGCTCCGTGCCGATGTAGTTGTGATTCAGCAGGCGCGCTTCCTCTTGCGCCAACACCACCACTCGGCGAGCCCGATCAGTGAAGCGTTCGAACACTGGGCCTCCTGGTTTGAGCCTTGCACAGGGTGCAGAAGGTCTCCTGAGCGCAGTGTAACGATGCCCTGCCGCATCGCTCCTTGCTGTCGCTGTCGTTTACGGTTGCGCCGTGGCGCCCCTTTCCCCGTTGCAGGCTCGGCCCGATGCCGAGGCTGACCTGGCCCGTGTGGAGACGGCTCTGCGCGCTGCGGCGGTCACCGGCGACGAGTTTCTCACCGAAGTGACCTCGCACCTGATCCCGGCCGGTGGCAAGCGGCTGCGGCCCGCGTTCGTCATCGCGTCTGCGCTCGCGCTCGATCCCGACGGCGCTGCGCCCGACGCAGTCACCGATGACATGGTGTGCGGCGGCGTCGCGGTGGAGCTGGTGCACCTGGGCTCGCTGTACCACGACGACGTCATGGACGACGCGGAGACCCGGCGCGGCATCGAGGCGGTGAATCACCGCTGGGGCAACCTGAAGGCGATCCTGGCCGGCGACTTCCTGCTGGCCAAAGCGTCGGAGCTGGCGGCGTCGCTGGGCACCGAGGTGGCCGCGCTGCTGGCCGCCACCATCGGCCGGCTGTGCGAGGGGCAGGTGCGCGAGCTGCAGCTGATCTATGACCGGAGCCGTACCGAGGACCAGTACTTCCTGGCCATCCAGGGCAAGACCGCCGAGCTGTACGCAACGTCGTGCCGTATCGGCGGGTTGGTGGCCGGCGTCGACGGCGAGACCCTGGACCGCCTGACCAGCTTCGGGCTCGCCTACGGCATGGCGTTCCAGATCGTCGACGACGTGCTCGACCTGGTTGCCTCCGACGAGGAACTCGGCAAACCCTCGGGCAACGACCTGCGCGAGGGCGTGTACACGCTGCCGGTGATCCGGATGCTGGCGGACGGGCACCCCGACGGCGATCGCCTGAGCGAGCTGCTCGGCGAGCCGCTGGACGACGACCGGCGGGATCGGGCCCGAGCGATCGTGGTGGACGGCCCCGAGATCGCCAGCTCCGTGCAGACCGCGCAGCACTATGTGACCGCGGCCCTCGATGCGTTGGCACCGCTCGACGCCACACCTGGGGTGGTCGGGCTCCGTGCCGCAACGTCGAACCTGCTCAGCGCCCTGCCCTCGTCGGCCGGCGCTGCAGCAGCCGCGGGCGCCGCGGGCCGATCCTGAGCGTGTCCACCGACGCCATGGGCCCCCTCTGGCCGATCCGTCGCCGTTACCGCCATGGGCAGTGGGATCCCGGCCGAGGACTGTGCTGGGAGTGGGGCACCCGCACGTTCGTCATGGGCATCATCAACGCCACGGAAGACTCGTTCTCGGGCGACGGCGTCGCCGACCGACTCGACGAGGCGCTGGCCCTGGCGCGGGAGCTAGCGGCAGCCGGAGTGGACATCATCGACATCGGCGGCGCGTCCAGCCGGCCCGGCGCCGAGCCCACACCACTGGAGGTGGAGAGGCGCCGCGCTGTGCGGGTCATCGACGCCGTCCGGGCCGAGTTGGACCGGATCGGGGCTGACCTTCCGATTTCGGTCGACACGACGTGGGCCGAGGTGGCGGCTCCCGCTCTCGATGCCGGCGCGTCGGTCGTGAACGACATCACCGGATTCCGCCTCGATCCCGGAATGGCGCCGCTGGTGGCCGAGCGCGGGGCGGCCGCGGTCATCATGCACAACCAGCGCGGCCGGCCTCATACCGACCTGGTCGCCGATGTGACTACCGGGCTGGAAACCAGCCTTCAGATCTGCGCTGATGCCGGCGTGGGATCTGATCGGATCATCGTCGATCCGGGCTTCGGATTCGGATTCGGCGTGTCACAGAACCTCGAGATGATGCGCCGCCTGCCGGAGCTGTGGGCACTCGAGCTGCCGGTGCTCATCGGCACATCGCGCAAGTCCACGATCGGCGCCGTCACCGACACCAAGCCCGGTGATCGTCTCTTCGGGACGGCTTCCACCATCGTGGCTGCTATCTGTGCGGGCATCGACGTGGTGCGTGTGCACGACGCTGCCGAGATGATGCAGGCGATCCGGATGACTGACGCCATCGTCCGCCCCGCCCCCTGAGGAGCTGGCGGGTCAGCTCTCGACTGGGGCGACCGTGCCGTCGGGCATGAGCTGGCGGCGGGTGCCGTCGGCTGACTGAGCGTAGAAGGTGGGCTGGCCCGATGCTTCGAGTGTGGCGAGCATCGCCGGCAGCGGGGCATCGATGCCGCGCAGGAACTCGATCACCCGGGCAGGGCCGAGGTGGTCGAGCATCTCGAACGGGCCGTGCACCCAGTTGAAGCCCCATCGGATGGCGTTGTCGACGTTCGCGATGTCGTCGGCGATCTCGGGCACCAGGTCGGCCGCATAGGCCAGCGTGCCGCCGAAGACGCGCCGGGCCAGCTCGCCCTGCGGGGAATCGGCGAACATCACCTCGCCCAGGTCGGCGGGCACGCCTTCGAGATCGGGCGCCGAGGCCGGGCGCCATTCGCCGGTCACGAGATCGAACGTCTCGGCTTTGCGGGATCCGTCGTCGAGCTTGGTTCTCCGGCTGAAGCCGCCGCCGGTCTTGCGGCCGAGCTGGCCCCGGTCGGCCATGCCCTGTTCCGCGGCAGGAAACGCAGTGAACTCGAGCCCCCGGTCGCCCGCAGGCAGATTCTGGGCCAGGTTGGCGCCCACCAGCTCCATGACATCCAGGCCGATGAGGTCGATGAGCCCGTACAGCCCCGTGGGCGGCAATCCGACAGGAGCGCCCAGCACGGCGTCGATGGTCTCGGTGGTCATGCCGTCGGCCAGAAACGGCTTGGCCATGTGCAGGCCCGACAGCATGAAGAAGCAACCGATGCGGTTGCCGATGAAATTGACAGTGTCCTTGGCGTGCACCACGCCCTTGCCCAGACGCTCGGCGCCGAACCGGGCGAAGGCGTCGATCACCTCGGGCTCGGTGTCCTCTCCGGGCACCAGCTCGAACAGCTTCATCACCCGCACGGGATTGAAGAAGTGGGTGATCGCCACATCGCGCCGGAAGCGCTCGCTCATGCCGTCGGAGATCTGGCGCAACGGGATGCCCGACGTGTTCGACGAGATGACCGAGCCGTCGCTGCGCGCCGCTTCCAGCCGCTCGAACAGCTCGCGCTTGGTGGCCAGATCCTCGATGACCGCTTCGCACACCCAGTCGTAGCCGGCGATGTCGTCAAGCCGGTCGTCAACTGTGCCGATCTCGACCAAATCCCGGCATTCCTCGTCGACGCCGCCCAGCGCACGCTGCGCTGCGGCCTCGTCGCTGTCGAGCACGAGCACCCGGCACCCCGCCGCCGCGGATGCTGCGGCGATGCCGGCACCCATCGTGCCCGCGCCGATGATCGCTACTGAGTCAATGCGCCTCGCAGGCTCGGCCGAATCGATAGTTCTCACGAGCCCCTGCCTACCGGGTGCCGGCGACTTCGCGGCCGATGATCTCCTTCATGATCTCGGTGGTGCCGCCGTAGATGGTCTGGATCCGGGCGTCCGCGTAGGCCTTGGAGATCGGGAACTCGCTCATGTAGCCGTAGCCGCCGAACAGCTGCAGGCAGCGGGTGATGAGCCGCAGCTGCATCTCGGTCACCCACCACTTGGCCTCGGCGGCATCGGTGGCGGTGAGCTCGCCGGCATTGAGCGCCTCGATCTGCCGGTCCACGAACACCCAGGCAATGTCCAGCTCGGTCTTCATCTCGGCCAGCTCGAAGCGGGTGTTCTGGAACGAGGCGATGGTCTGGCCGAACGCCGTGCGCTCGCCGACATAGTCCACCGTCCAGTCGAACGCCGCCTGCGCGTGCGCCACGCCGCCCACCGCGATCGACAGGCGCTCTTGGGGAAGGTTCCGCACGAGGTGCAGGAACCCGTTGCCCTCGCCGCCGAGCAGGTTCTCCTCGGGCACGAACACGTCGTCGAAGAACAGCTCGGCCGTGTCCTGGGACTTCAGGCCCAGCTTGTCGAGATTGCGGCCCCGCTCGAAGCCCTCCATGCCTTCCTCGAGCACGATCAGCGACATGCCCCGGTGCTTCTCGGTGGGGTCGGTCTTGGCGGCCACGATCACCAGGTCGGAGTTGATGCCGTTGGTGATGAACGTCTTGGCGCCGTTCACCACGTAGCCGTCGCCCGAGCGCACCGCCGTGGTGGTGATCGAGGCCAGATCGGAGCCGGTCCCCGGCTCGGTCATGGCAATGGCGCTCATCAGCTCGCCGCTGGCGAGCCCCGGCATCCAGCGCTCGGCCTGCTCGTCGCTGCAGAGGTTCATGAAGTAGGGCAGGCAGATGTCGTTGTGCAGCGTCATGCACTGCCCCGAGCTGGCCGCGCCCGACGCGTGGACTTCCTCGTTGACGATGGCGTTGTAGCGGAAGTCGAGAACCCCGCCGCCGCCGTACCGCTCGTCGACGGCCGTCGCCAGCAGGCCCACATCTCCCGCCTTGCGGAACATGGCCTTGTCGATCTTGCCGTCGGCTTCCCATTTCTCGTGGTTGGGGACGATCTCGCGCTCCACGAAGGCTTTGGCCGTCTCGCGGAACATCTCGTGCTCGTCTTCGAAGATGGTGCGCCGCATGAGGCGAGCGTATGCCGCTTCGCCGCGGCGAGCCACGGCCGATCGCGGCAGGCAGGCGTCAGGGCTGCACAGATAGCGTCTCGGCCCGTGAGGGAGCAGGACTCGCCGAGCGATTCGGACAGCCCAGCCGGCATCAGCCCGGTCGGACCCGGCCATGACTGGAGCTCTGTCGAGCGAGCCGCGGCAGCGATGCGCCGGCTGAATCAGGCGCTGGCGAATCGGCGGGTCGACAATGGCGTGCTCGACGAGATCACGGCCACGGTCGAGGCCACGGCGTCGCGGCTGGAGCAGGGCACGCTGCGGGTGAAGATCGACGACATGCTCACGCGGCCCTACCTCCGCGAGATCTACGAGGGGCGGTACTTCCCGCTGCCGCTCGAGCCCGGTGACGAGATCGAGTTCGACCCGTTCTCGATCGGCGGCGGCGTGCTGCACCCGGCATCGGTGAACGTCAAGTACTTCAAGGAATCCGACGACTCAGTGACCGGCGAGGCGGTGGTGGACCCCATGTTCGCCGGGCCGCCCGAACGCACTCACGGCGGTGTGGTGGCGCTCATCATCGATGAGCTGATGGGCGCGCTCAACCGCATGCGGGGCCGGCAGGCCTATACCGGCCGACTCACCGTGCATTACCGTGCCGCGACACCGCTGGGCGTGCCGCTGCGGCTGCGGGCCTGGATCGAGAGCACGTCGGGCCGCAAGATCGTCCAGCACGCCGAGGTGCATGGCCCCGACGGGCTGTGCGTCAATGCCGAGGGCCTGTTCATCCTGCGGGCCGACGCGCCGCCGATCCCTGAGGGTTGAGTCGCGGTCCTCGGTGCGCCCGCTGCGGAGGCGGCAGGACCCTCAGCGACCAGCGATCCGGCTGGTCGCAACGTCGCAGAGTCCCCTGCCGCCGCCTTCGCTATGGCATCTGTGCGTCTCGGGTGAGGTGCTTAGTGCTGGTCTGACGGTGGCGAGGCGGAGGCCAGTTCGCGCAGTTGCTCGACGGTGCCGATGTACTCGCAGTCTTGGTCTGCGACTGTGGACAGTTGGCCCAGGGTGACCAGTTCGGGTGCCAGTTCTGCAAGCGGGTCGAGCACGAAGCGGCGCTCGCGCAGGCGCGGGTGCGGGATCTGCAGCTCGGGGTCATGCATCTCCACCTCGCCGAACAGCAGCACGTCCACGTCCAGCGTGCGCGGCCCCCAGCGCTCGCGGCGTACCCGTTGTGCTGCGGTTTCAAGGGCCTGGCAGCGGGCCAGCAGCTCGTAGGGGCCGTCGGGTACCGACAGCTCGGCGACGAGATTCAGGAACTCCGGCTGTTCTGGACCGATCGGCGCGCTGCGGTACACGCCCGACACAGCCACCAGCACTCCGGCGGCATCGAGCGAGGCGAGGGCGTCGGCCAGCTGTGCGGCGGGATTGCCGATGTTCGCGCCCAGCCCCACAAAGGCCCGCACGCTGGGCGGGCTCACCGGCTCACGCTCGCTGGGCAGGCCGGCTCACGCCGGGCGACGGGTGATGCGCACGCCGCTGGTGCCGAGGTCGGCCGCAACGGGCGGGCGGAGCTTGGTGACCGCGACCGTGGCGGCGGTCACGCCGTCGATGCCGCACAGCTCCGCAGCGATCAGCTCAGCCAGCCGTTCGAGCAGCTGCGGCTGAGCCTGTTCGCACAGCGCCACGATTCGGTCGCACACGGCGCCGTAGTCGATGGTGAGGCCTAGGTCGTCGGTGGTGCCCGCTTGGCTCAGATCGGCGTAGAGATCGATGTCGATGCTGAGCGGCTGCGGCGCGGTGCGCTCATGCGCCAACGCCCCGATCACGCACGTCACCCGCAAGTCGCGGAGTTCGATGCGGTCTGGTGCCGTCACTGCAGGGCTCAGCTCGTTGTGCCCTGGCCGGGGAGGATGCTCAGCGCCACGTCGACCACACGGCGCCCCTCAGGGCCAACACGCTGGCCGAAGATCCGCTCGGTGATGGCCGTGGCCTGGGGACCGGTGGGCACCTTGCCCGACAGCAGCAGGTACGACGCCACGAACCCGCACACGTCCTCGCCGACCCGCTCCTTGTGCAGGATGACGCGCTTGCGCTCGCCGGCCAGCCGCTCCAAGTCGTCGTGGACCGACTGCAGGTACTCGCCCAAGTCGTCGAAAGCGGGCCACGGCCGGTGCAGGTAGGGCATGTCCAGCTCGTCGTAGTTGTGCAGGTTGTGCGGCGCCGAGATCAGCGACACGACGATGTCGAACTCGTTGCGGCGCAGCCAGATGATCTCTTCCTGGCGGCGGACGCGCCGGTGGCTGGCGCCATAGCCGCCGGGACGCTCGCACACTGCGAGGCGGTCGGCGACGACCCAGTTGAAGTTGCGGGGCTGAATGCCCTCCGCCCACTTCCCTCTCATAGCTCGCCGTCCCTGCAAGCGTGTACCCGGCAGAATTTACCGGTGCCCGACTGAGCCTGCACAGCCGTTCTGCAAGACCTTCAGGCGCTGTCTGCGGCAGCAGCGTCGTACGCGCGGATCTCGGCCAAATTGCGGTACTTCTGCGCCAGATCCAGCCCGTATCCGATGACCCACACCGGCGGCAGCCGGAAGCCGATGTAGTCGACAAGGCCGTTCAGGCTGCCGTTGTGCTCGCGGGTCAGCAGCGAGCACACGGCCAGGCTGGCCGGGCCGCGGGCCAGCAGGCTGCGACGCAGGTACGACAGCGTGAGACCGCTCTCCACGATGTCCTCCACCAGGATCACGTCGCGCCCCGCAATGTCGATGTCGAGATCCTTGAGAATGCGCACGACGCCGCTGGATCGGGTGCTGCTCCCGTACGACGACACGGCCATGAAATCCATCTCGACCGGCAGGTCGATGGCACGACTCAGATCGGAGGCGAACATCACCGCCCCCTTGAGCACCGCCACGAGCAGCGGCTGGCGGCCCGCGTAGTCGGCAGTGATCTGCGTGCCCAATTCGGCCACCCGCTCGGCGATCTCGGGGCCCGAGACGAGCACTTCGCCCACGGCGGGGTCGCCGGCGAGCATCGAGTCGAGGTCGCTATGGGATTCCTCCGAAGCCGATGCGCCTGCCACGTGAGCCGAACCTAGTGGTTATGCGTTTCCGATGGCGGAACAGCTTGCTCGAGTCGGAGCCGATCGGCCGAGCGGCTGACCCGCCGACCGCCGCCGACCTCGGTGGCGCGGTGGGTGTGCCTGGCCACCTCGAGCACCCGCTCGACCGTGCTGGCGTCGGGTGGATGATCGGTGCGCAGCCACGCCCGGATGGCGCGCCGAGCCAGGGCCACCGGCGCATTCCGCAACTCGGACGCACTGGTGGGATCGATGTCGGCCGCCAACACGTCGAGCAGGTCGGCGTCGGCAGCCGCCAGCCCGGATCCACGGGCCAACAACGGCACCACGTCACGCCCGGCAATGTCGCACAGCAGCGGGATCACCTCGTGACGGACACGGCTGCGCCAGAAGCGAGGATCGGCGTTGGATGGATCACGGACGGGCTCGTAGCCGACCAGCTCGCAGACCCGCTCGGTCTCGGTGCGCCGCAGCCCCAGCAGCGGCCGCCGGTCGGCTCTCATGGCGGCGAGCGCATCGAGCGCGCCGCCGCGCAGCAGCTGCAGCAACACCGTCTCTGCCTGGTCGTCGGCGGTATGGCCGAGCAGCGCATCGGGGCCGAGAGCGGCGTGGCGGGCCTCGCGAGCCCGCGCCTGCAGGTTCGCCCCAGGGGCAACGTCGAGGTGCATCACGCTGAACCGCGCTCCGAACTGGTCGCACAGCGCCTCGACTCTCGCCGCTTCCGCCCTGCCCGCTTCGCGCAGCCCGTGATCGATGTGGACTGCAGAGACGACGGTGATCCCGCTGCCGCTCCGCTGGGCAAACCGGCAGGCAAGCACCAGCAGCGCAGCCGAATCGGCGCCGCCCGACACTGCGCACACCAGTTCAGGGCCCTCGATGTCGTCGAACGTGCACCGGTCCACCAGACACTCGAGTTCGTCTGAGCCCCGTGACGCATCGCCAGCAGAACTGGGTGGCGCGGAAGGGGCGCCTGCTGCCGTCACCCGCGGCGAGCGGGGTCCAGCGGCTCGATCAGGCCGCGGGGACACGCTCCAGCCAGGCTTGAGGGTCGCGGATCTCCGCCATGGACGGCAGGTGCTCGACGCGCTCCCAGATCCGGTCCACCGCCCGGGGGCCACGCTCGGCCTCGATCTCGGCGATGAAGTCCTCGCCGGCCTGGTACTGCGCCAGCTTGGCCTCGATGCCCAGCAAACGCTGGATCAGCCGCGCCATGCCGCGCACATTGCGGCGCCGGTGGTGCATCACCACCGCAAACCGGTCGGCATCGGGGATGTGCCCGCGGGCGGCGCGCGCCATCGTGACGTCGCCGTGCCCTTCCACCAGGCTCATCATGCCGCCCACCTGGGCGATCAGCTCGCGCTGTTGGTCAGTCGCGAACACTGCGGCGAGCCCTCCCTCGCCCAGCAGGTCCTGGCCGTCTTGGCCTGAACCGCTGCGACGCAGGGACATCAGGCTGCGGAGACCCTCGCGCACACGCTCGGGATCGGGCTGGGCCTCGTCGACCAGCCCGTTCACGAGCTGCAGGAAGTGGGGCCGCAGCCACGGCACACCGGTGAACTGCGAGCGGTGTGTCAGCTCGTGGAGCGCCAGCCACAGGCGGAATTGAGCCGGGACGAATGCGTAGCGCTTCTCAGTGACCAGGATGTTCGGGCCAACGAAGTAGACCGTGTCTCCCGCTGTGCCCGCCGAGCCGCCTGCCGGCGCGGTGTCGTCATCGGAGGCCCACAGCAGGTCGTACTGGCCGAGCACCCGCTTGGACATCCAGCCAAGTACGGAACCCAGCTCCACCGCTCCCAGCGTCTGCGTTGCCCGCGAGGTCGCTGCTGCGCCGTCGGCGCCGGCCCCTGCGCCCAGCAGCGGCTGCAGCAGCCGTCGGAACGCAGCGATGTTGGCGTCGATCCAGCCCGTCCGGTCGATGACCTCTGCGTGCGCCTCGCCGGGCGTCTCCAGCCCGGTCTCGATGGCCACCAGCTCAGCCGCAACCGGCACGAAGCGGGCGAAGTCCTGCCGCAGCGGTTCAGCGAGATAGGACTGGTACAGCGGCTCGGTGCCCGCGACCCGCACTGCGATGCGGCGCGCCAATTCCCAGTCGACGTGCTCGTCGGCGGGATCGCTCATCGTGAGCTCAGCGCTTGGGGTACCGCGGTGCAACCACCTTCTGCACGTAGCCCGCGACCAGCTTGAAAACGGTCAGCACCGTCACGATGGTCAGCGGGACCGCCAGCCAGTAGTGCCAGACCTGCGCGCCAAGGAGCTCCATGGCGCAGATATTAGTGGTCGACTGCTCCAGAACCCCATCGGGAGGGCGACCTGCCGCTGCTACCGTGAGCCGCCCGTTGCCCGAGTAGCTCAGTGGCAGAGCGGCTCTCTCGTAAAGAGCAGGTCGTGGGTTCAATCCCCACCTCGGGCTCGCCGGCCACCGCTTGTGGGCGAGGCCTTACCCATCTGGGCCTCGGTTGGCGGGGCGGCGCGCTACGGGCCCGCGTGGCCGAGGCGGATGAACAGGCAGCTCAGGGCCAACCGTTGGTTGGCGTTGAAGCGCAACGCCTCGGCGGCGTCGCCGATGGCGTCCAGCTGTCCCGCTGCCGACTCAGCACGCAGGCTGCCGTTGCCGGATTCATCGCGGATCTGCGACGCCAGCACGGAAAAGCCCATCGTGATCTCGTCGGTGCGCACCCGACGCAGCTCACGGCGGTGACGCTCGTCGAGCGAGCTGCGGCCCACATTCGTCCCGTAGAGCTCGGCCTGCTCGTCGGCTGCTGCTCGCTCTGCCTCATGGCGGGCTTCGAGCGGTGCTGCTGCCTGCTCGGCTGCCTCCAGCGCGGTATCCACTGCTGCCATCGCTGCGGATGCCGTGCCGTTCAGGGTGCCCCGCAGGCCGCGCCACGTCTCGATTCGCACGGCAGCGTCGTCGTCGGAGGCGAGCAGGCGAGCACGGTCGATCGAACCGCCGGCAGCGGCAGCGGCGAAGCTGGCACGGCCGGGCTCGATGCCCTCGGCGATGAGCAGCGCTTGCAGGTCGGTGTCGCCCAGCGATTCGAAGTCGACTCGTGCACAGCGGGAGGCCAGCGTTTCCATCGACCGGTTGACTTCCTCCGCGAGCAGCACGAAGACGCACGATGGCGGCGGCTCCTCGACGGACTTGAGCAGGATCGGCGCGCTCAGCGCGGCACGGTCGACGTCGCAGAGCACGATGACCTTCTGTTCGCCGGCGACGGGCGCAGCCGCGGCGGCACGCACCGCCTCGCGTGCCTGCTCGGCCGTCATGGCCGCTCCGACACGGTCGAAGACCAGCAGGTCGGGGTGCTGCTCGGCGAGCGCGAGACGGCGTTCACGCTCGGGCGTCACGCTGCGCGCCGCCAGCAGTTCGCCGGCGAAGCGGCATGCGGCGCCGCGCAGACCGGCGCCTGCAGGGCCGACAAACAGGTAGGCGGGCAGCGGCGAGGCCAGCGCTGCCTGCAGCCGTTCGGCGGCTGCGGGCTGGCCCACGATGCCGTCAAGCAGGTTGCCGACCGGTGCCTCGTCCACAGGCGACGCGGCCGCTGCCGGCTCGTCGATCGATGGCGGGGCAGGCGGAACCGAGAGCTCGGCCGCTGCCGGCACCCCGGCTGGAGCCGGTATCGATTCGCTCGCAGGCGCCGAGCGGTCAGGTTGTTGCGGCGCCTCATCGGGCGGTTCTGGCAGGTCATCGGACGGTGCTGGCGACTCCGGCGGCTGTGGGGGCGCTGGCGCGGCGTCGCCGAAGTCGAACAGCGACAGCGGGGCCGGCTCGGCCGCAGCGTGCTCCGACGCTTCTCCCGGTTCGTCGGTGCCGTTTTCCGATGCCACGGCGAACGCTCTAGTCCGCCATCGCGGGATGCTCGCCGATCGCGACTCGCACCCGCTCAGCCACCTCGTCGACGCTGCCGGTGGCGTCCACACGGACCCAGCGATCAGGTTCCGCGTCGCATAGTTCCCGATAGCTGCGCCATACCCGCAGCGCGAACTCCAACGCCTCGCCCTCCAGCCGATCCGGCCCGTCACCTTCGAGCTCGTCGGCATCGGGATCGGCGTCTGAGTCGCCCTCGAGCAGCGACATCTGCTCGCCGCCCACCCGGTCCAGCCGGTGGACGCGCCGGTCGGAGTCGGCGAGCGGCACATCGAGCAGCACCACCACGTCGGGCAGGATGACGTCAGGCAGCTCGTCGGAAGCTTCAGCGGGCCGTCGGCAGGCGTAGTCGATCAAGGCCCGCAGCTCGTCGAGCGGCAGCCCCCGCCCGTAGCCCTGGTAGGCCAGCGTGGAACCGTAGGAGCGGTCGGTGACCACGTCGCGGCCCGAACCCAAGGCGGGCGCAACCACGGTCGCAATGTGCTGCGCCCGATCGGCACAGAACAGCAGCGCCTCGGTTCTGGCCGACGGCGCCTCGTCGGGCGCGGCGTGCAGCAGTACGTCCCGCAGCGCCTCGCCAAGCGGCGTCCCGCCGGGCTCGCGGGTAAGGACGGCATCGAGGTGCGACGCCAGCATCTCGGCCTGCGTGGACTTGCCGCTGCCGTCGAAGCCCTCGAGTGCGATGTAGCGGCCGCGAGAACTCATGCCGTTGCCTCGCCGTACGGCGCGCCGTCGGGCCTGCGGACGGTCATGACGCATCCTCGCGGCTATTGGCGGCCTGCGGTGCCCGGCGCCCCTCGCCCTGCCGGCTGCGCAGCGACAGTGCGGCCAGCACGCCTGCCATCAGGATCAGCAACGCCCCCAGCCACAGCGCTCCCCGCACGCCGGGCAGCGCCAGCACCGAGTCGCCGACGCGGATCTCGTTGTCGAACGCAACCTCAAAGAGCCAGTGGAAGCCGTCGGACAGGAAGCCCCCGGCCGCCATGGAGATGAGCAGGCAGAAGCGCACCAGCGTGTACATGGCCGCGAACACCCGCCCGCGCAGCACCTCTTCCACGTTCTCGTGCAGCAACGTCAGCCCGGTGACATACACCGAGCCGGCGGCCAGCCCCAGCAGCAGCACACCGGCGAGCACCAGCAGCGTGATGGAGACCGAGGCGGCGAACATCAGCGAGGCGCCGGCGAGGAACACCGAGAACACGAAGAGGCGGGCGCGCCCCTCCGCGGCAAGCGCGGACTGGCGACCGAGGTAGTTGGCGGCGCTCTGCAGCAGCGTCACCAGCGCCACCCCGCCGCCGACACCCAGGCCCATCGCCACCAGGATCGAGCTGAAGCCGGCGCTGCCGGCACCCAGCACTTCGTCGTTGAAGACCGCGCCCAGCGGCACGAGCATGCCGCCGCCGATCATGCCGGTGCCCAGGCCCACCAGCACGGCACGCACCTGCGGGTTCAGGGCGATGAAGTCCCAGCCTTCGCGCAGCTCGCGGAAACCCTGGCGCCAGTCGATGCGGCGACCGGTGTCGCGCTTGCGGTGCGCCGCGGTGATGTGCGGCGACAGCGGCAGCGTGGCGATGATCGCTGCGGCAATGAGGAAGGTGGCCGAGTCGAGGACCAGCGACATCTCCACCTGGCCGATGTCGGTCCAGCCGATCAGCTCGCCCAGCTTGGCCATGAGGGCGAAGGCGCCGGCGCCCAGCGGGAACGTGCCGTACGCGGCCACCAGGCCCAGCGAGTTCGCTGCGGTGAGGTGCCTCGCCGGCACGATGTTGGGGACGATCGCCTCCTTGGCCGGGCTCCACAGCGAGGTGGCCAGCTCCAGCGCCAGCGACGCCAGCACCAGCAGCCACACCCGGTCGATGAACGGGATGGTCAGCAGCACGCTGGCCCGCACGATGTCGCAGATCACGAGCAGCCGTTTGCGGTTGAAGCGGTCGACGATGATGCCGCCGGCCGATGCCAGGAAGAAGCCCGGCAGCACCCGCGCGGTCACCACCAGTGCGATGGCGGAGCCTGGCTGATCGCCGCCGATGCGGCGCGCCACCTCGATGGTGGCGAGCAGCCCGATCCAGTCGCCGAACGAGCTGACCACCTGCGCGATCCACAGGCGCAGGAACCCCGGCGCTGCGAACAGCCCCGGCTGCGGCGCCTCGGCCCCAGCGCCGGCGTCGTCGACGGCTTCAGCGTCGGCGTCAGGCGCTTCCGAGTCCCCGAACGACTGCATCGAGCGGTCCGAATCCATGGCACTCAGCAGGCTAGAAGCCGGGCGCTCCCTGCTACCCCGGTTTCTTCTTGGCGGCGGACTTCTTGGCGGCACGCTTCTTTGCCGGAGACTTCTTGGCGGCGCGCTTGCGCGCCGGAGACTTCTTGGCGGCGCGCTTCTTCGCCGGCGACTTCTTCCGGGCCGGCTGCTTGCGCCGGGCAGCACGCTTCTTTGCCGGACCCTTGGCACGCCGCATCGCAAGCAGCTCAGCCGCCCGCTCCACGGTCAGCGTCTCGGCATCGTCGCCCTGGCGCAGCGACGCGTTGTACTCGCCGTCGGTCACGTACGGGCCGAAGCGGCCGTCCTTCAGAACCATGGGCTTGCCGCTGTCGGGGTCCTGGCCGATCTCGCGGCCCGCATTGGCCGCCTGCTGGCCGCGGCGACGGCGGGGCTGGGCGAGCAGCGCCAGCGCCTCGTCCAAGGTGAGCGTGAAGAGCTGCTCCTCCGATTCGAGGCTGCGGTTCTCGGCTTTGCCATCGCCGACCGGCGCCTTGGTGAGATAGGGGCCGAAGCGGCCGTTCTGCACAGTGATCTCGGCGCCATCGGCCGGATCGGCGCCGACGGTGCGCGGCAGCGTCAGCAGCTGCAGCGCGTCTTGCAGCGTCACGGTCTCGGGCGACTGACCAGACAGCAGCGAGGCGGTGCGGGGCCGGTCATCAGTCTCGTCGGGCCGTCCCACCGAGACGTATGGCCCGAAACGCCCGGGCCGCACGATGATGTCGAGGCCGCTTGCCGGGTCGGTGCCCAGCACTCGTTCGGTGGGCGCAGCGAGCAGCTCGAGTGCTCGTTCGATGGTGAGCTCGTCAGGCGCGAGGTCGTCGGGCAGCGGCCGGGTGGCGTCGCCGCGCCGCAGGTACGGCCCGAAGCGTCCCACCCGCGCCACCACCGGCTCGCCGTCTGCGTCCGCGCCGATGGGGATGCTGTTGATCTCGGCCGGATCGATGTCTGCCAGCCGGTCGTCGGAGACGAGGTAGCGCAGGCCGCCGGTGGCTGCGGGCGTGGCGGCACTGTCGTCGCCAAAGTAAAACGCCGTCAGCCACGGCTGGGCGTCGCGCTCGCCGCTCGCGATCTCGTCGAGGTCCTCCTCCATGCGGGCGGTGAGCGTGTAGTCGACCAGGCGGTCGAAATGCCGCTCCATCAGGCCCACGGTGGCGAACGCGGTGAACGCCGGCACCAGCGACGAGCCCTTCTTCCACACGTACCCGCGTGCCTGGATGGTCTCGATGATGCTGGCGTAGGTGCTGGGCCGGCCGACGCCCAGCTCCTCGAGCCGCCGCACCAGCGACGCCTCGGTGAACCGGGCCGGCGGGCTCGTGCTGTGCTCTGACGGCTCCAGCGACACAGCAGTCGCTGCATCGCCCGCGTCCAAGTCGGGCAGGATGCGCTCGGGCTCCTCGTCGGTACCCGCCGGCGGCGGTGCGTAGACGAGCCGGAAACCGGGGCTGCGCACCACGGTGCCGGCAGCCGACAGCTCGACGCTGTGGCGGCCGGCCGCTGGCGAGCCCTGCGACAGCGCCGGTGCCAGGTCGCAGGCTGCCGTGCCGGCCAGCCTGATGGTGACGGTCTCGCCGGTTGCATCGATCATCTGGCTGGCCACGGTGCGCTGCCACACGAGGTCGTACAGCCGGGCGGCGTCGCCGCCGAGATCGGTGACGCCGCCGGGCGCCGGCCAGCTCTCGCCGGCCGGACGGATCGCCTCGTGCGCCTCTTGGGCGTTCTTGACCTTGCGGGTGTAGATGCGGGGCTTCGGCGGCAGGTTGTCTTCCCCGTAGCGGCCGGCGACGATCCGCCGGGCGGCGCCGAGCGCCTGGCCCGACAGCGTGGTGCTGTCGGTGCGCATGTAGGTGATGCGACCGTTCTCGTACAGCCGCTGGGCCGCGGCCATCGTGCGCGAGGCGGAGAAGCCCAGCCGAGCACCGGCCGCCTGCTGCAGCGTCGAGGTGATGAACGGCGCCGGTGGGCGGCGCCGGTACGGCTTGGATTCGCGCGAGGTCACGGCGAGCTGGTTCCCGGTCAAGGCATCGGCGAGCGACGCCGCGGCGCCGGCGTCGAGCACCGAAACGGAGTCCGCGCGCAGCTGGCCTTGCTGATCGAAGTCGCGACCGGTGGCGATGCGGCGCTCGTTCAACGACACCAGCGATGCGTCGAAGTACTCGCCGGCCGGTGCGCCCGACCCAGCGCCGGCCGCTGCGCCGGACTGGGCCTCAAGCGTGGCGGTGATGCTCCAGTACTCGGCGGCCCGGAAGGCCATCCGCTCCCGCTCGCGCTCCACGATGAGCCGGTTGGCCACGCTCTGGACCCGCCCCGCGGAGAGCCGGGGCGCCACCTTGCGCCAGAGCACCGGCGAGACCTCATAGCCGTAGAGCCGGTCGAAGATGCGCCGTGCTTCCTGCGCATCCACCAGCCGCCGGTCGAGATCGCGGGGGTTGTCGATGGCATCGCGGATCGCCGCGGCGGTGATCTCGTGGAAGACCATGCGACGCACCGGTATCTGCGGGTTCAGCACCTCGAGCAGGTGCCAGGCGATGGCCTCGCCCTCGCGATCCTCATCGGTCGCGAGATAGAGCTGGTCGGCCGAGCGCAGCAGCGATTTGAGGCGCCGCACCTGGTCGCGGGCCGTCACCACATAGAGCGGTTTGAAGCCGTCGTCGGGGTTCACGCCCAGCGTTGCCCACGACTCCGACTTGTAGGCAGCGGGCACCTCGGAGGCATTGCGCGGCAGGTCGCGGATGTGGCCCACGGACGATTCCACCACGTACTCGTCGCCCAGCAGGCGCGAGATCGTGCGCGCCTTCGCGGGCGACTCGACGATGACGAGAGAAGTGGCCATGGAGATCCGAGGTGAGCGGCGCCCGTGTCGCAGTGCCGAAGGTGGCGGAGCCGACACGGACAGCGCCGGACGGTAGCGCAACTGTTTCAGTTAACAGCAGAAGATCTGTTCTAGGGGGATGCCTGCCGGGTGCCCATCCGATGCAGCGCCACCGCAACAGCGCCCGCAGCGACGGCAGCAATAACGGCCACCGCCAGTTCGGATGCAGGCGGCGCGCCGAGCGCAGCATTCCCGAAGCCGCCCGAATCGGCGTCGCCCACCGGCCAGGGCCACAGCACCCGCAGCGACCCGGCCATCAGGCCCATCAGCACGGCGATCATCGCGTCGCGCCAGCGGTCGAGCAGTCGCTGCAGCAGCCGTGAGAACACGGCGAGGCCGATCACCGCGCCCAGCCCGAACAGCACCACCGTGCCGACGTCTCGATCGGATACCGCTTCGGTGATGGGGTCGTACAGCCCCAGCAGCAGCAGCACGAATGCCCCGGAGATGCCGGGCAGGATCATGGCGCAGATCGCCAGCGCACCCGCGCCGACGATCACCACCCCGGCCGGATCGGCAACGCTGCCCGCGCGAATCCCCAGCAGCAAGAACACCGCCACACCCACCGCCACAAAGATGCCCACAAGGCCGACCCGCCATCGGCTCACCTGCGACCTCGTAGCCACCACGGTCACCGCAACCAGCCCGAAGAACGCCGCCGACAAGCCCACCGGCTGCTCATCCATCAGCAACCGCACCACCTCAACAAGCCCAACGACCGCAACCGCAATGCCCGCCAACAAGGCCACCAGAAAGCCCCACTCGGCCCGACAGGCCATGGCCAGTGCCCGGCGCAGCCGGCCCCGCAACGCCTGGGCGGCCGCAGCACTCAGATGTGCAATCTGCCCCACCAGCCGGTCATAGATCCCCAACAGCAGCGCCACAGTCCCACCAGACACCCCCGGCACAACATCCGCAGCCCCCATAGCCAGCCCCCGCCCCACATCCGCGAGCACCCGACGCACCACCCAGCCGAAACTACGGCACGCGCCAAAGACACAGACGAACTAGCTGTGGAGGCGGCAGGAAACTCGGCGACGTTGCGACCAGCCGGATCGCTGGTCGCCGAGGGTTCTGCCGCCTCCACAGCGGGCGCAACGCGTAATCACAGACGCGGAGAGTCCCCGGGTTGCAACCCGGGGACTTCCGCTGACAGCAGAGATGGTGCCGCTGGGCAACTCAGCCCATGGCCGAGTGTCAGCCGCTCGAAACCACGTCTTCCAGCGCCATTCCGGGGCCCCCGTGTTCGGAAACGTCGAGACCCACCATTTCCTCCTCCGCCGACACCCGCAGCCCGATGGTCGCCTTCAGGACCCCGAACAGGATCACCGAGGTCACGATGACCCACACGGCCACGATCACCACCATCAGGAACTGCACGATCAACTGCTCGATGCCGCCGCCGTAGAACAGGCCGGCGTTCTCGCGGCCCAGGAAGGCATCGTCGTAGCGGGCGAACAGGCCGATGGCGAGTGTGCCCCACATGCCGGCGGCGCCGTGAACGGCGAAGGCGCCGACCGGATCGTCGATCTTCATCTTGCGATCCACGAAGCCCACCACGACCACCACGATGAGCCCGGCGATGAAGCCGGTGATGATGGCGCCCCAGGGCGTCATGGTGCCGCAGCCGGCGGTGATGCCGACCAAGCCGGCCAGCGCGCCGTTGCCTGCCATCGGCACGTCGGGCCGGCCGGTGCGCAGCCAGTTCAGCGCCGTGGCGCCGATGGTGCCTGCGCATGCTGCCAGCACCGTGTTCAGCGCCACGAACATCACGAACTCGTCGGCTGCGAGCTCCGAGCCGGGGTTGAAGCCGAACCAGCCGAACCACAGGATGAACACGCCCAGGATGGCGAGCGTCACGTTGTGACCCGGGATCGTGCGTGACGTCCCGTCGGCTGCGTACTTGCCGATGCGCGGCCCGAGCATCCAGGCACCGACGAGGGCGATCCAGCCGCCGACGCTGTGCACGATGGTGGAACCTGCGAAGTCGCTGTAGACGGCGTCGCCGATCGAGATGTTGGCGATGAGCCCGCCGCCCCAGGTCCAGTGGACCACGATCGGGTAGATGATCGCCGTGGTCACGAGGCTGAAGATGAGGTAGGTGCTGAACTTCGTGCGCTCGGCCATGGCGCCCGAGGCGATGGTGACCGCCGTGGCGGCGAACACGGCCTGGAAGAAGAAGTCGGTGGAACCCGACAGGCCTTCTGAGATGTCGAACAGGTCGACGCCCGACAGGGCGAATGAGCCCCAGCCGAACGCGCTGTTGCCGTCGCCCCCGTAGGCCAGCCCGTAGCCCACCAGGAAGAACGCCAGGATGCCGATGGATGCGTCGGCGAGGTTCTTGGCCATGATGTTGGCCACGTTCTTCGAGCGGGTGAGGCCCGACTCGAGCATGGCGAAGCCGGCCTGCATCAGGAAGACGAGCACGCCGGCGATGAACACCCACAGGTTGTCCATCACGGCCTGCACCATCTCGGCGGACAGCGAATCGTCCTGCGCGCCGGCTGGTCCGGCGAACAGGAACAGGCCGCCGACGGCGCCCGCGACGATGACGAACAGCTTGCGTTTCATGGCCAATCTCCTAGGACTCGGCTCCCGATATGTGGCTGATGCAGCGAAGCTAGGAATGGCGTGTTGCGCGGGAGTCACCCCGACGTGACCGCTCGATGCACAGCGCGGGTCGGGCCTGTTGCCGAGATGTTTCGGCTGCATTGCGGCCCGGGTTCCCCGCTCTTGTTCCCGAGTTCGATTCGATACGGGCTCACGGGCCGCTCGGGCCCCAGCTAGCTCATGGGGTAGCGGAGCTTGGGGCCGGCCTCGGCCCAGTCCATGTGGTCGCGGATGTACTCGTTGGCGGGATCTCGAGGCGGCGAGTAGTCCCAGCCCTCGGCTGCCGCGGCATGGACCACTTGCCGGGCGCGCTGGGAGGCCACCACCTGCTCGCGGATCGCGGCTGAGTCCCAGCGCTGGGTGACCTCCGCGGCGAACGCAGCCGACAGATCCGCCAGCTCGGGTGAGCCCGCCAGGTTGCGATGCTCCGCCGGATCTGCCGAGAGGTCATACAGCAGCGGCGGGTCGGTATCGCAGTGGATGTACTTGTACTGGCCGCGGCGGATCATGAACAGGGGATGCGACGTCAGCTCGCCCATGTACTCGCCGACGGTCTCGTCGACGGGATCATCGCCCCCGGTCGCGGCTGGCCAGAGGCTGCGGCCGTCGAGCGATGCGCCCAGCTCAGCCGGCGGACCTCCCGCGATATCCATCAGCGTGGGGGCCAGATCCACTAGGGAGCACACGTTGGGCACCGTGCCCGCAGCGACGTCAGGCCCCGCCATCACCAGCGGGACGCGCGCCGAGTGCTCGAAGAACGACATCTTGAACCAGGAGCCCCGGTCGCCGAGCATGTCGCCGTGATCGCTGGTGGCGATCACCACCGTGTCGTCGGCGCGGCCGGTCTCGTCCAGCACGGCGAGCAGCTCGCCCAGCCACCAGTCGAAGTAGCTCGTGTTGGCGTAGTAGGCGTGGCGGGCGGTGCGGCACTGCTCCTCGGTCCAGCCCCGGGTGTCGGCCTCGATGCCGGCTCGGATGCGCACGGTGTGCGGATCGAATTCGGCGGGCACCGGTCCCGGCAGGTCGATCTGGTCGTGGTCGTAGAGGTTCCACCACTCGGGCCGTGCCACATAGGGGTCGTGGGGGTGGATGAATGCCACCGCCAGGAAGAACGGGCGGTCGTCGGGCTCGCGGGCCAGGTCGTACAGGCAGCGGCGTGTGGCGAAGCCGACCTCGTCGTCGTAGTCGATCTGGTAGGTGGCGAGCGCCTGGCCGGCCCCCGACAGGCTGTCCATGTTGTGGTACCACTTGCCGATCCGCTCGCCGGCCGCATCCCAGTTGGGCGTCCACGCGAAGTTCGCCGGGTAGATGTCGGTGGTGAGGCGCCGGCTGAAGCCGTGCAGCTGGTCGGGCCCGACGAAGTGCATCTTCCCCGACAGCACCGTCCGGTAGCCCGCCAGGTTCAGCCAGTGGGCGATGGTGGGGGCTGCGGCACTCCACTCCGACGCGTTGTCCCAGGCACCGATCTGCGATGCCGCCCGGCCGGTCATCATCGAGTACCGCGACGGAGCGCACAGCGGCGAATGGCAGTACGCGGCATCGAACCGCGCACCGCGCTCCGCGAGCGAGTCCATCGACGGCGTCTGCACCACGGGGTGGCCGTAGGTGCCGGTGAAATGCGGCGCAAGCTGGTCCGCCATCACGAGCAGAACGTTGGGAGCAGCCATCAGTCGAACAGTACGCCCGCCCGAACCCAACGCGCACCAGCGCGCGGTCAAGGTCGATTTCGGGCGTGCTAGAGTTCCGAAAACCGTCTAAATGGCCTGTTTTGGTCCGGGTCGGCTGGGACAGCCGGACCGGCGGCGGGCCGAGCGCTCTCGGGGAGGGCTGCCGGCACCTGCCGGCGACAGGCGGGAGACACACACCGGGGGGTGCCCATGTCCGAAACACGCAAATCCGGCGAACGAACTCGCCTGTCACGACTGCGCCAGCAGCGAGGTCTCAGCGGCTGGCAGCTGCTCATTGCGCTGCTTGCAGCCATCGGGCTGCTCGCAGCGGCATGCACCGGCGGCGATGGCGACGACGCAGCCGAGGAGCCGGCCGCCACCACCGAGGCGATGGCGGAAGAAGAGCCAGCCGAGATGCCGGCCGATGAGGGTCCGGACCTGGGTTCCCAGACCACGATCACCTTGGCCGCGAATCCCTGGAACGGCTCGGCCCTGAACGTGGCAGTCGCAGCCCAGCTGCTCGAGAGCGAGCTCGGCTACGACGTCGAGATCGTGGACATCGACGAGAACGCCCAGTGGGCAGCGATCAACACCGGCGACATCAGTGCATCGCTGGAGGTGTGGCCGTCGGGCCACGCCCAGAACGTGATCGACTTCATCGACAATGCCGATGCCAACGTGGACCACGCGGGCCTGCTCGGCCCGGTCGGCAAGATCGGCTGGTTCACGCCGACCTACATGATCGAGCGCCATCCGGAGCTGGCGACCTGGGAGGGCTTCGCCGATCCAGCGCTGGCCGGCCTGTACGCCACAGCCGAGACCGGCGACCTGGGGCAGTTCCTGGGCGGTGATCCCAGCTTCGTCCAGTACGACGAGGACATCATCAACAACCTGGGCCTGCCGATGCAGGTGGTGTACGCCGGGTCGGAGGCTGCGATCCTGGCCGCCGTCGACGCTGCGTACAGCCGGGAGGATCCGATCCTCGTGTACCTGTGGACACCGCACTCGGCGTTCAACAGCTACGACCTCACCAACGTGCTGCTGCCCGAGTACAGCGACGACTGCTACGCCACGGCCGACGCCGGCGGCGTCGACTGCGACTATCCCGCCGATGTCCTGTTCAAGATCATCGATGCGAGTCTCGCCGAGAACGCCCCTGCGGCTGACGCCTTCCTGCGAGCCATGAACTACGACAGCGCCGACCAGATCTCCATGCTGGCCGCCGTCGAGGGCGAAGGCATGTCGATCGACGATGCCGCTGCGGCGTGGATCGCAGACAACGAGGCAACCTGGAGCGCCTGGCTTCAGTAGCCCGTCAGCGCTCACATCCTCCTAGGGCGCTGACCCGTCGGCGTCGGCCCTCTGCGGCCGGCGCCGGCGGGCCTCGTGCCGCATGCCTCCAGAGGCTGAGCCGCAGGTGATCCGGTGACCGAACCCCTGTACGACTTCATCATCGTCGGCGGCGGATCGGCCGGCTGCGCGCTCGCCAACCGGCTGAGTGCGGATCCCGCCAACAAGGTGCTCGTGCTCGAGGCCGGTCGCCGCGACTACCGGTGGGACGTGCTCATCCACATGCCGGCGGCGCTGGCCATGCCGATCGGCAACCGCTTCTACGACTGGCAGTACGAGACCGAGCCGGAGCCGCACATGGGCGGGCGGCGGGTGTATCACGCCCGCGGCAAGGTGCTCGGCGGCTCCAGCTCCATCAACGGGATGATCTTCCAGCGAGGCAACCCGGCCGACTACGACAAATGGGCCAGCCGGCCGGGCATGGCGGCGTGGGACTACCGGCACTGCCTGCCGTACTTCAAGCGGATGGAGACATGTCTGGCGGGCCCCGATGACTGGCGCGGCGGCGACGGCCCGCTGGTGCTCGAGCGGGGCCCGGCCACCAGCCCGCTGTTCGAGGCGTTCTTCGAAGCTGTGCAGCAGGCCGGCTACGAGCTGACCGACGACGTGAACGGATTCCGCCAGGAGGGTTTTGCAGCGTTCGACCGCAACATTTACCGTGGCCGGCGCCTGTCCGCCTCGCAGGCCTACCTGCACCCGGTGATGGGGCGCCGGAACCTGGACCTCCGCACCGGCGCGCTGATCGGCCGGGTGCTCTTCGACGGCAACCGGGCGACCGGTGTCGAGTACCAGCAGAAGGGCCGGCGGGGCCGCACGCGTGTCGCCCGAGGCGGGCACGTGATCCTGTGCGCGGGGGCGTTCGGCTCGGCGCAGCTGCTGCAGCTCTCCGGCGTGGGCTCCCCCACGCTGCTCGGCCAGCACGGCATCGGGGTGGTCTCGGCCGCCGAAGGCGTCGGCGAGAACCTCCAGGACCATCTGGAGGTGTACATCCAGTACGCCTCGAAGCTGCCGGTGTCGATGCAGCCCCACCTGCGGCGCTGGCGCCACCCGTGGATCGGCCTGCAGTGGCTGGCACGGCGGGGACCGGGGGCCACCAACCACTTCGAGGCCGGCGGCTTCGTGCGCAGCAACACCGACGAGGCCTACCCCAACCTCATGTTCCACTTCCTGCCGCTGGCCGTGCGCTACGACGGCTCGGCGCCGGTCAGCAAGCACGGCTACCAGGTGCATGTGGGGCCGATGTACTCCGATGCCCGCGGCTGGGTGCGCATCGGCTCAACCGATCCCGCCGCCAAGCCGGCGATCCGGTTCAACTACCTGTCCACCGCCCAGGACCGGCGCGAGTGGGTCGAGACCGTGCGTGTCACCCGTCACATCATGAACCAGCCGGCCTTCGCGGCCTACAACGACAGCGAGCTGTCGCCCGGCCCCGGCACCCAGTCAGACGACGAGATCATGGACTGGGTGGCACGCGACGCCGAGACGGCGCTGCATCCGGCAGGCACGGCGCGGCTCGGCACCGACGAGCTGGCGGTGACCGACCCGTCGACCATGAACGTGCTGGGCACGTCGGGTCTCAGCGTGGTGGATGCCTCGGTGATGCCCACCGTCACCAACGGCAACATCTACGCGCCGGTCATGATGATCGCCGAGAAGGCCGCCGACTTGCTGCTCGGGAACGAGCCGCTCGCGCCGCTGGATGTGCCGGTTTACGGCCGGGCGTGCGGGGGTTCCGCGCCGGGCCCTGTGCCGCCGTGATCGCGGTCGTCATCGAAGATCATCGCCGACACGAGGTCGAGCACCTCGTGGCGCTCCGCCTTGGTCGGGGGTGCGAGGCCGAACAGGTCGATCAGCCAGAGCCCGTCGCCCACGATGCGTGCAAGCAGGCCGGCGGTCTCGGCCAGCTTGTCGTCATGCATGAGGCGCTCCTGCCAGCGCTCGAACGTTGCCCGCGTGTTTGCCAGCAGCTCATCGTCGAGCGCCGCGGCCGCCAGGATCGACGCCGAGGTGTCATCGGCGGCCTTGTACGGCTCGCGCACGTAGTCGAGGTAGGCGAGCGCGAACGTGCCGCGGGCAGCGGGATCGGCGGCCCGGAACCGGGCTTCCCGTATGTCCAGTTCGTCGTCGAGGACTGCGAGCGTCTCGTCGAGCAGCCCGGCCATCAGGGCGTCCTTGGAGCCGAAGTGGTAGAGGAAGCCGCCCTTGCTGACGCCGGCCGCGATCGCGACCCGGTCGAGCGTGAGGTTGGCCGCGCCGTCGGTGCGGATGACCTCGATGGCCGCCTGCAGGATGCGTTCGCGGGTCTGCACGGCGCGCTCCTGCACCGGGCCCGATCTCGAAACCGCGCTGTCCGCAGCAGTCGGCGCTGCGTCGCTGCCACCGGATGTCGCGTCGGGGGGGCGAGATCGTGCCACAGTCAGCACAGCGTATCGACACGCCAAACCCGTCCAAGCAGACGGTAACGCGGCAGGCGAGGGCAATGGGGGCAGCCATGGAGCCGATCGTCACGGTCAGCGGTCTGTGGAAGATCTTCGGCAAGAAAGTCGACGCTGCCCGTGAGCTGGCTGCCGAAGGCGCCGACCGGGAGCGGATCCAAGCCGAGACGGACTGCCTGGTGGCGGTCCGCGATGTCACCTTCGACGTGCATGCCGGCGAGACGTTCGTGGTGATGGGCCTGTCGGGCTCGGGCAAGTCCACGCTGGTGCGCTGCGTGTCGCGCCTGATCGAGCCCACATTCGGCCACATGGAAGTGTGCGGAACCATCCTGGCCGACGCCAGCGACACGGCACTGCGCGAGCTGCGCCGCAGCAAGATGGCGATGGTTTTCCAGCACTTCGGCCTGTTCCCCCACCGGCGCGTGGTCGACAACGTGGCGTACGGGCTGGAGGTGCAGGGCGTTGCGCGTGACGAGCGCCATGAGCGGGCGCGCGAGGTGCTCACCACCGTGGGGCTCGACGGCTGGGGCGACCACTACCCCCAGCAGCTCAGCGGCGGCATGCAGCAGCGGGTCGGGCTGGCACGTGCCCTGGCCGTGGAGCCCGAGGTGCTGTTCTTCGACGAGCCGTTCTCGGCGCTCGACCCGCTCATCCGGCGCGACATGCAGGACGAGCTGGTGACGCTGCAGCTCGAGCTGCAGCGCACCATCGTGTTCATCACCCACGACTTCGCCGAGGCACTGCGGCTGGCCGACCGGATCGCCATCATGCGCGACGGGGCCTTCACCCAGGTCGGGACGCCGCTCGAGATCCTGACCCAGCCCGCCGACGACTACGTGCGTGCCTTCACCCAGGATGCGCCGATCGCCAAGGTGCTCCCCGCGTGCTCCCTGATGCGGCCGGTCGGTGACGTCGCTGTGGAGGAAAGCTGGCCACGCACCACTGAGACCGCCACGCTCGAATCGGCCCTGCCGTTCCTGCTGTCGGAGCATCGCCCGGTTGTGGTCTGCAACGCCGAGGGCGACCCCCTGGGCCTGCTCCACCAGGACGATGTGGCAGCGGTGCTGGAGCAGAACCTGCGATGAGCCAAACCGTCCCCAGCGGCGCTCCAGCACCGCCATCGGACACAGTGCTGGAGCAGAACCTGCGATGAGCCAAACCGTCGTCGCCGGTCCTGGTGCCAGCACCGGCGCACCCGCTGCACGACGGCAGTCGCCGTTCGCCGTGGGACTGGCAGCCGCCGCCGTCGCGCTCGTGATTGTCGGGTTCGTCGCCTCGGTCGGCGCCTTTCCGGAGTCGTGGAACCTCGGCCTGGCCGACCCCATCGACCGCACGAGGCGCTGGCTCATCAACAACCAGACCTCCCACTGGCTGTACACGGTGCTGCTGAACCCGCTGACCGATCTCGCCGATGCCGGCATCCGCCAGCTCGAGGCGATCCTGCGGTGGTTCCCGTGGTACGTGTACCCGGTGTTCTGCGGCCTCGGCCTGTGGCGTGTGCGCGGCCGGGTGGCGGGCGCGCTCGGCCTCTGCGGCGTCGTGCTCATCGGCATGACCGACCTGTGGCAGCAGGGCTTCGCCACGCTCGCCCTGATGGGCGTGGCGGTGTTCCTGTCGCTGCTGGCGGGCATCCCGCTGGGCATCGCCGCTTGGCGCAACGACCGGTTCGCCGGCGTGCTGCGCCCGACGCTCGACGCGATGCAGACCATGCCCGGGTTCGTCTATCTCATCCCGTTCGTGCTGCTGTTCGGCATCGGGCGCGTGCCGGCGCTGATCGCGACGGTCATCTTCGCCCTGCCGCCGGTGGTGCGGCTCACCGATGTCGGCCTGCGCAACGTGCCCGGGCCGATGGTGGAGGCCTCGGAGATGTTCGGCGCCACCGATCGTCAGACGCTGCGGCTGGTGAGGATCCCCGCCGCTCGCCCGGCGATCCTGGCGGGCACCAACCAGACCACCATGCTCGCCATGAGCATGGTGGTGATCGCCGCCTTCATCGGCTCGGGCGGTCTCGGCCAGGACGTGCTGCGAGCCATGCGCGACATCGACGTCGGCGAGGCCTCAGAGGCCGGCATCGCCATCGTCATCATGGCGATCATCCTGGATCGCTTCACCCGGGGCATCGCCACGCTGGGCGAGCGTGGCCGCGGCCCCCGCACGAACGCCCATGCAGGCGATTCGCTGCAGGCCGCTGACACCGTGACGATCCGCTGGATCGCAGCCGCAACGTCACTGGTGGCGCTGGTGGGCGGCATCGTGGGTCACAACAAGTTCCCCGAATGGCTGCAGTGGCACTACGCGCCGTACATCAACGACATCACGGCGTGGGCTCGCGACAACCTCTACGACATCGGCAACTCGGGCATCGGCACCGGACCGCTCAGCGACTTCATCACCGTCTATATGGTGACGCCGCTGCGGGAGCTGCTCTCGTCGGGCATTCCCTGGCCGGCCATGATCGGGCTCGGCGTGCTGGGCGGCTTGCTGGCTCGGGGCTTCACGCTGGGGCTCGGCATCGGCGTCGCGTTGTTCCTGATCGGGTGGCTGGGCATGTGGGAGCTGTCGATGGACACGCTGGCCCAGACGCTGGTGGCCGTGGCCGTCACGCTGGCGATCGCAGTGCCGCTGGGAATCCAGGCCTCCCACAGCGACCGCTTCCAGCGACTGATGGACCCAGTGCTCGACTTCCTGCAGACCATTCCCAGCTTCGTGCTGCTGGTGCCGGTCATCACGCTGTTCCACGTGGGGCGGATCCCGGGCATCATCGCCTCGGTGGTATATGCGCTGCCGGCTGCGGTGCACTACACCGATCTGGGGCTGCGACGGGTTCCCGCCGAAGTGCACGAGGCCGCCACGAGCTTCGGCGCAACCCGCTGGCAGCGCCTGCGGCGCGTGGAGCTGCCGCTGGCGGCGCCCGAGCTGATGGTGGCGGTCAACCAGGTGATCATGCTGGTGTTGGCCATGGTGGTGATCGCCGGGCTGGTCGGCGGCGGCGGGCTCGGCCTCGAGACGGTGAACGCGCTGCGCCGCAGCGACGCCGTCGGCCGGGGCTTCGAGGCCGGCATAGCGATCGTGCTGCTCGCAGGAATTCTGGACCGCCTCACCAGGGGCGTAGCCGACCGCCTCCGCCCTCCCGCCGCGGCCTAGAGGCCGCGCCGCCGCTTAGAGGAAGGCGGGGACGAAGACCAGGCTGACGATGGTCATCACCTTGATGAGGA
>CAZAFV010000024.1:0-41365 GCA_964484385.1 uncultured Acidimicrobiales bacterium | reverse complement strand
CTCGCGGTCATAGCCGCGCCGTCGCAGGTACGCCCGCGCCTCGCCCGCGTCGGGGCTGCTCATCAGGCGCTCGTGGTAGAAGCGAGCAGCACGCTCCAGCAGGTCCAGCAGCTCTTTGCGGCGCTGGTTGGCGCGCTGCGCGCCGGGCGCGTCGTAGGTGAGCTCGATGTTCGCCGCGGCCGCCAGCTGCTCGACGGCGTCGGTGAAGTCGAGGTGCTCGGTCTCACGCAGGAACGTGATGGCATCGCCCGAGGCCTTGCAGCCGAAGCAGTGGTAGAAGCCCTCGGCGCCGTTGACGCTGAACGAGGGGGTCTTCTCGGTGTGGAACGGGCACAGCCCCACATGGCGGCTGCCGACACGCTTCAGGCTCACCCGCCTGCCGATGAGCGCGACAAGATCGGTCGCCTCGCGCACACGCTGCACGTCGGAATCCCGAATACTCATGTTCACTGCGACGCTAACGATTTGTCAGCACCTGAGTTGGCCCAGTTCGTGCCCTGCTACCGGTCCTGCCAGCAGGCTCGCTCTTACCCGACCCCTGCACCGGCGAGAAGGGTTTGTGCGGCGGCTAGGCGGGCGATCGGTACGCGGTAGGGCGAGCAGGACACGTAGTCGAGCCCTGCGTGCACTGCGAATATGATGCTGGCCGGGTCGCCGCCGTGCTCGCCGCAGATGCCCGCGCGCAGGTCTGGATTGGCGGCGCGGCCTCGATCCATCGCACTGCTCACGAGTTCGCCGACGCCGGCACGGTCCAGCGAGGCAAACGGATCGGCATTCAGCAGCCCATCGGCGACATAGGGCGCAATGACCTGCGTCGCCGTGTCATCGCGGCTGAAGCCGAACACCATCTGGGTGAGGTCGTTGGTGCCGAAGCTCGCGAACTCCACGCCGCTCGCCAACTCGCCGGCGATGAGGCAGGCACGGGGCGTCTCGATCATGGTGCCGACCGGCGGTGCCGCACCGGCTTCGGCACCTTTCCACGCCGAATGCACCGCGCCCACTGCAGCCGCCAGCTCGCCGGCGGTGGACACGAGGGGCACCATGATCTCCGCACGAGGGTCGCCGCCCGCGGCACGACGGTCTGCCACGGCGCCTGCGAGTGCCTCCACCTGCGCGGCATAGAGCTCGGGGCGCAGCAGCCCGAGCCGCACGCCGCGCACACCGAGCATCGGATTGTGCTCGTGCCACTGCGCGGCTTCGTCAGGATCCGCACCGGCAAGGAACTCGTGCATGGGCGCATCGAGCAGCCGGACCGTGACGGGCAGCCCGTCCATCGCCGCCAGCAGCTCCCGAAAATCTGCTCGCTGGGCCGCTGCGAGCTCGTCGACGTGCTCGTCGTGCCCGCGCAGCACGACGTGCTGCACGATCTCCAGCCGGTCGGGCTCCAAGAACATGTGCTCGGTGCGGCACAATCCGATGCCTTGCGCCCCGAGTTCGCGGGCCGTCGCCGCATCAGCCGCAGTGTCCGCATTGGCGAGCACTGCGAACCTCCCTGCCGCGACCCGATCCGCCCAATCGAGCACCTCGGCAATCTCCGCCGGCAGCGCCGAACCCGGCTCCGTACCCGCGCTAGCACCGCCGACAGTCGACCCGGCGATCTCACGTCCGCCGAGCGTCACCTCACCGGTGGATCCATCAATCGAGACCGGCGTGCCATTGGCAATGCGCCGGTCACCAACCATGAAGCAATCGACCTCCACGGTGATCTCGCGAGCGTCGCACACGGCCGGAATGCCCCAGCCCCGGGCCACCACCGCCGCATGGCTCGCCAGCCCGCCCCGGGCGGTCAGGATTCCCGCCGACAGGCCCATCGCTGCCACGTCGGCGGGGGTGGTCTCGGTGGCGACCAGGATCACTGTGCTGCCCGCGGACGCCAGATCCAGCGCTGTCTCAGAGCCCACAGCTACCAGCCCCGACGCTGCCCCCGGCGACGCCGCCAGGCCGGTCGTCAGCACCACGCCGGCATCGCCCGCAAATGTCGGGTGCAGGGTTGCTGCCAGCTCGTCGAAGCTGAGATCGGCGACGGCCTGCTGCTGGCGAGCGCTCAGTCCGGTCTCAGCGTCCGCCATGGCGCTCAGAGATCCAGGCGGCCGGTGAGATGTTCGACCAGCGCGTCGATCGGCACACGGTCCTGGGCCATCGTGTCGCGGTCACGCACGGTCACGCAGCGATCGTCGACAGACTCGAAGTCGACCGTCACGCACAGCGGCGTGCCGATCTCGTCCTGGCGGCGGTAGCGGCGCCCGATGGCCTGAGTCTCGTCGTAGTCGCACATCCAGTGCGGCTGGCACATCGCCAGCACCTCGCCGGCCAACGCGGGAAGCGGCTCCTTGCGAGACAGCGGCAGCACCGCCACCTTGTACGGCGCCAGCCGCGGGTGCAGCCCCAGCACCGTGCGCAATTCGTCGTTGACAGTCTCTTCCCGGAACGCAGCCAGCAGGAAGGCCATCAGCGCCCGCGTTGCGCCCGCCGCCGGCTCGATCACATGCGGCACGTACCGCTCGCCGCTCGCCTGGTCGAAGTACTCCAGCTTCTGGCCCGAGTGCTCGGCGTGCTGGCGCAGGTCGTAGTCGCCACGGTTGGCGATGCCCTCGAGTTCGCCCCAGCCCCACGGGAACAGGTACTCGACATCACTGGTGCCGCTGGAGTAGTGGCTGAGCTCGTCGGCGTCATGCGCGCGCAGGCGAAGCTGGCCCGCAGGGATGCCCAAGTCGGCATACCACTGGAGCCGCTCGGCGAGCCAGTACTCGTACCACTGCGGGGCCTCGGCGGGCGGTACGAAGAACTCGAGTTCCATCTGCTCGAACTCACGGGTGCGGAACACGAAGTTGCCCGGCGTGATCTCGTTGCGAAACGACTTGCCCACCTGGGCGATGCCGAACGGCGGGCGCTTGCGGCTCGTCTCCAGGATGTTCTTGAAGTTGACGAACATGCCCTGGGCGGTCTCGGGGCGCAGGTACACCTCGGCGCCCGCGCCCTCCACCGGCCCGGCCTGGGTGCGGAACATGAGGTTGAAGGCCCGGGCCTCGGTGAACGTGCCGCGCCGGCCGCAGTTCGGGCACACATCCGGGTCGTCGAGCTGGTCCTGGCGGTGGCGGGTCTTGCAATAGGTGCAATCCACCAGCGGGTCGGTGAAGTTCTTGAGGTGGCCCGATGCCTCCCATATCTGGGGCGGACCCAGGATGGACGCGTCGAGACCCACCACGTCGCTGCGCATCTGCACCATGGAGCGCCACCAAGCGTCCTTGACGTTCCGCAGGAGCTGCGCCCCGATCGGCCCGTAGTCGTACGCGCTGCGGAAACCGCCATAGATCTCGGCCGAGCCGAAGACGATGCCGCGGCGCTTGCAGAGGTTGACGATCTTGTCGAACAGCGCGGGATCGGGACCCGGCTCTTCGGATTCGGCGCCTGCGGTACTCGTCACGGGCGGCAAGGGTACTGACGGCCTGCAAGGGCTCCGGGGCGAATTTCGGCGGGCGGAGCTTCACCGGCAACGCGCCGCTCATCGTTGCCCGCTCTGGTTCGCTCCGCTCACGGGCCGCTCGGGCCACGGCTTCGCCCGCCGGCTCAGCCTCCTAGGCTCACTGCTATGCGGCTGCGCGACACCACCGTGGTCTTCCTGTGTGCATTCCTCGGCATGATGGTGCTGTTCATGCCGCTGCCGGTCTTTGGCGGCCCGTACGAGGACATTCAAGAAGGTCAGGTCGACTGGACCTGCTCGATGCCGCTGCTGAGTTTGGCCCCGCCTGACGTGGATCTTGACGAAGTGCGCGCCGCAGTCGACGCCGCAATCACCGAGATGCGCACCACCGGGCAGGACTATGTGCGGCCCGAGAGCCGGCATCCGCTGTGCGGCGGCTTGGCCCGCACCCAGGTGGTGCTGGCTCTGCTGGCGTTCGCCGGCGCCTTCTGGCGGGGTCGCAGGTGGTGGCGCTCGACCGCAGACGTGCGGGCGGAGAAGCGCTTCAAGCGGCTTCACGAGAGCGTCGAGAACCCCCAGAGCCGCAGCCGCATCTTCCGCTAGCGGAGCAGGTCGGCGCTTCGGAGGCGCCGGCGGTGCCATCGGGGACCGGCACTGACCGGTTGCTCAGCGGAGCAGGTCGGCGCTTCGGAGGCGCCGGTCCATGTGGTACTCCCACATGCGGGTGACGACGGCTGCGGCCTCATGCGTGTCGGAGGACGGCTCGACATCGAGCACCGCATTTACTCGCCCGTCGATGATTGAGCGCAGCATCTCGAGTGCGCCGCTGGACAGGGATCGGCCGCGGCGGTGGGTGGCGCAGGTCACACCGCCGCTGGCAGGGTCGAACGCCACGATCGGCGCGTTGTCGCAGCCGGAGGCCACCACGCACCCGTCGAGCATCGGCGCAGTCCCTTCGTGTGCCAGCAGTCGCAGCAAGAACGCGGGCAGCAGCATCTCGGAGTGGATCTGGTCGAGGCGGCCCAGCGCTCCGATGAGCATCTGGTACGGCACCGGGTCGTCGCCCCGGTCGTGCACCGACTGGTCCATCGCCTCGGCGAGCGTCATGGCTGTGCCCAGCCGGTCGAGATCCGAGCGCAGCGCCGGCCAGCGGTCGAGCGTCACTGCGCCGGTCACGATGTCGAGCTCGCCGCGTCCCCGGTAGAGCTGCAGATCGACATGCCGCAGCGGCTCGACGTGACCGGCCAGCTTGCTTCGGGTGCGCCTCGCGCCCTTCGCCACCGCGCGCACTTTGCCGTGCCCGGAGGTGATGACCGTGATGATCCGGTCGGCCTCGCCGAGCTTGGTGGTGCGCAGCACCACCCCCCGGTCCCGGTACTGCATCTGCGGGGACTTCCCCTTCGCTGTGTCGGATTCGCTGTGCCAGATTCGTTGAAGCCGGCGGGTGCTGCGTTGACTCCTGCGCAGCGTGGTGGCGTGCGGCCTCAGCGGTTCAGGCCGCCGAAACGCCGGTCACGGGCCTGGTAGATGCAGATGGCGTCGAACAGGTCCCTCCGTCGGAAGTCGGGCCAGAGCGTGTCGGTGAACACCAGCTCGCTGTAGGCCATCTGCCACAGCAGGAAGTTCGACAGCCGGTTCTCGCCTGAGGTCCGGATCATGAGGTCGACCTCGGGCATCTCGGCGTCGTAGAGATGCTTGACGAGTGCTGCCTCGTCGACCTCGTCTGCGGGGACACCCGAGCGCACCAGGCCGGCGGCAGCGTCGACGATCTCGGCCCTGCCGCCGTAGTTGAACGCCACCGTGAACGTGAGGCCGGTGTTGGCCGCCGTCAGTTCGACAGCCTCGTCGATGCGGGCCCGGACCCGGCGCGGGATGCGGGCATCGGGCCGCCCGACGAAGCGGATCCGCACGTTCTGCTCGTGCAGCTCGTGGCTGCGCCGCACCAGCAGCGACTCGTTGAAGCCCATCAGGAACCGCACCTCGGACGGCGGGCGACGCCAGTTCTCCGTGCTGAACGCGTACACGGTGAGCCACTGCAGACCGATCTCGGCCGCGCCCTCGACGGTGTCGATCAGGGCTTCCTCGCCGGCTGTGTGACCTTCGGTCCGCGGCAGCCCGCGCGCCTGGGCCCAGCGTCCGTTGCCGTCCATCACACAGGCCACGTGAGTCGGAAGGCGCGTTACGTCGATTCCCGCACCTCGGTCCACACTGCGCAGGGTAGAACCCTCGCCGCCGCAGATCGTTGCGCCCGCCGTCCAGAATGGAGGCAGATGTCCGACGAGCCATGGGACCTTGCCCCTGCCACCGGCGTCGACGACGCCGCTGCGGCACTCGTCGAGGTGATCGCAGCACTTCCCGGCGGCGGCGAGCAGCGAGACGGCCAGGCCGAGATGGCAGCCGCAGTGCATGACGCGATGGCAGGCGGGGGCACGCTGCTGTGCCAAGCAGGCACCGGCGTGGGCAAGTCGCTCGCCTACCTGGTGCCTGCCGCACTCGCTGCGGCTGCGGGCAAGCGAGTGGTGATCGCCACCGCGACGCTGGCGCTGCAGGACCAGCTCGTCGGCAAGGACCTGCCGCTCGTGGCCGGCGGGATGGCCGAGCGGCTCGGACGCCCCGTCCGGTGGGAAGTGCTCAAGGGGCGCAACAACTACCTCTGCCGCCATCGCTTCGGCGAGCATGCCCAGCAGCAGTTCGACCTGGGCGACGGCCCGGCTACAGCCGCAGAGCTGGCCCGGCAGCAGCAGCTGTCCGAGATCCAGCAGTGGGTGCCCCGTACGCGCACCGGCGACCGTTCGGAGCTGGCGGTCGCGCCCGACGCGCGCGTGTGGTCATCGGTGTCGGTGACCAGCACCGAGTGCGTCGGCGCCGAGCGCTGCCCCGAGGGCCACCGCTGCTTCGCCGAAGAAGCCCGGGCCCGCTCAGCGAGGGCCGGAATCGTGGTGACCAACCAGCACCTCTACTGCATCGACCTGTTCGGCGACGGCTACCTGTTCGGGCCGCACGACGCCGTCGTGTTCGACGAGGCCCATCAGCTCGAGCCGGTCGTCACCCAAGTGGCCGGGCTGGAGATCACGCCGGCGGGTTTCACCCGCCTGGCCACAGAGGCGCGGGCGGTGGGCGCCGCCGGAACGGCTGCGGATGCCGTCGCCGATGTGTCGAACCGCCTGGCCGACGAGCTCGGACCTCTGCGCGATACACGCCTAGGAGCGATCACCGGCGACTTGGCCAGCCTGCTCGAAGTCGCCGACAGCCGGGTCGCCGATCTCGCTGCCGAGCTGCGATCGGCCGCCGACGACGCAGCCGATCTGGAACGGCTGCGCGTCGGGCGGATCGCAGCGGAGTCGCTCACTGCGTTGCGTGCCGCGCTGGACCCGCCCCAGGGAACGGTCATCCTGGTGGAAGGTCGCGGCCGGCTGCGCTTGGCGCCGCTCGACGTGGGGGACCTGCTCGCGAGCCGGCTGTGGGGCCGCCAAGCGTGCGTGCTCACCAGCGCGACGCTCGGCCCGCACTTCGTCGGCCGACTCGGCGTGCCCACCGCCGACCACGCCTATCTCGCCGTGGACAGCCCGTTCGATTACCGGGCGAATGCGCTGCTGTACTGCGCCCGCCACCTGCCCGCCCCCACCAGCGATGCGTACCGGGCAGCAGCCATCGAGGAGCTGGCAGAACTCGTCGCCGCAATCGGCGGGCGCACGCTGGCGCTGTTCACCAGCTGGCGCGCACTCAATGACACCGCTGATGCGCTCGCTGAACATCTCAGCGACATCCGGGTGCTGCGCCAGGGAGGCGATCTGTCGAACGCCGCTCTGCTCGACGCGCTCGGCGACGATCCCGCCACGGTGGTGTGCGGCACGATGAGCTTCTGGCAGGGCGTTGACGTGGCCGGGCCGGCCCTGTCGCTGCTGGCGATTGACCGTCTCCCGTTCACCCGGCCCAACGAGCCGCTCGCGGCAGCCCGGCGCGAGGCGGCAGGCAGCGATGCCTTCATGACTGTCGACGTGCCGAATGCGGCAGACATGCTGGCCCAGGGAGTGGGCCGGCTGATCCGCACCACCGTTGATCGCGGGGTGGTGGCGGTGCTCGACTCGCGGCTCGCCACTGCCGGTTACCGGTCGCGCCTGCTCGATCCGCTGCCGCCCATGCGCCGCACCGTCGATCAGGCCGAAGCAATCGAGTTCCTCTGCTCCATCCGCAACCAGCACCCCGCCTGAGCAGGCGGGGCCCTCAGTCGTGAGGCTGTGTGGGGGCCTCGGGAGCGAGCATGCGCGCGACCGCGTCGGGGGTGCGCTGCCAGTCCGGCTCGACACGGACCCGCAGCTCCAGATAGACACCGTGGAGGCCCAGCTCGCGGCGTGCCGCCGTGCCCACCTCTCGCAGCATCCGCCCGCCCTTGCCGATCACGATGCCCTTCTGCGAGGGCCGCTCCACGGCAATGTCGCAGCGGATGCGGTCGGGCTCCCACTCGGTGACACGGACCGCGATGCTGTAGGGCAGTTCATCGCCCAGCCGCGCCAGCAACTGCTCGCGCACCGCCTCGGAGATGCGCCACGCGTCGGGCAGATCGGTGATGCTCTCGGGAGGAAAGTACGCAGGACCCTCGTCCAGTCCGGCCGCCAAGTGACTGATCAAGGCATCAGTGCCTTCGCCGCTCACTCCCGACACGGGGAAATACGCATCGGCGTCGAAATCCCCAGCGGCAGAAAGCTGATCCAGCACTTGGGCCCTCGACGCCCGGTCGCACTTCGTGACTGCAATCACCTTGGAGATGCCCGACGGCAGCGACTGCCAGATGAGCCGGTCGCCGCGGCCGAGCGGCGCTGTGGCGTCGAGCACCATGCAGATCACGTCCACCGGCTCCAGCTCGGTGACGGCGGTGCGGGCGGTCTCGTTGAGCTGCTCCCCCAGCGGTGTCACCGGCTTGGCGATGCCGGGCGTGTCGACGAAAACGATCTGCGCGTCGGGAAGGTGCCGCACGCCCATAACACGCAGCCGAGTGGTCTGGGGCTTGGCAGAGGTGATGCTGACCTTGCTGCCCACCAAGCAGTTCAGCAATGTCGACTTGCCTGCATTCGGGCGCCCCACGAGGGTCACAAAGCCTGAGCGCACCGCCCGCTCCGGGCCTACCCGGAACCCGCCGGATCGGCTCCTCGCCGGGCGCCGACGAGGTTGATGCGCCGGCCTTCTACCTCAAGCGCAGACAGGCACCAGCCGTCGAGTTCCGTGGTTTCGCCCGTTTCGGGCACGTGGCCCATGCGGTCGAGCAGCAAGCCGCCGACCGTGTCCCAGTCACCCTCGGGCAGTCGAAGCTCCAGAACCTCGGCCAGCCGCGACGCGGGCAGCCGTCCCGAGAACATAAACGCACCGTCGTCCGCTTCTTGGACGAGCGCCTCGTCGGCGTCGTACTCGTCGGCAATCTCGCCCACCAGTTCTTCGATGATGTCCTCGAGCGTGACCAGCCCTGCCACGCCCCCGTACTCGTCCACGGCGATAGCCAGGTGAGATTTGGACTCCTGCATCTCGCGCATCAGGTCGCTGACACGCTTGGTTTCCGGCACGAAGGTGGCCGGCCGCAGCACCTGTGCGCAGGTGACTACGCCGTCCGAGCCAGGCCCCTTCGTTGGTGTGCCGTGCAGGTAGGCCGCAACGAGATCTTTCGCCAGCACGATGCCCCGGAGGTCGTCGACGCTGGCGGCGGTCACCGGCAGGCGTGTGAAGCCCGAAGCGATGATTTTCTCCAGCGCATCAGCGACGCTGTCGTCAAGGCTCACGGTGACCATGTCGGGGCGAGGCACCATAACTTCACGCACGATGGTGTCGCCGAGCTCCATGATCTGGCCAATCAGCTCGGCCTCGCTGTCTTCGATCAGGCTGGCCTGCGCTGCAGCCGATGCCAGCGCCACCAGCTCGTCCTCGGTGACCTCGCCGCTGTCGCCCTGTGTAGCGGCAGGTCCCACCGCTCGCGCGGGGAATGCCAGCAACCGGGCAACCCAAGCGAGCGGTCCGGTGCGACTCAGCACGCGAGCGATCGGCGCGAGCACCCGCGCCATGCGGTCGTTGGCCTCGACCCCCCAGCGCCGGGGCATCGCCTCGGTCACGCCGAACAGCACGATGGCTGTCACGGCCATAGCAGCCACGATGCCCGCTGCACCCGTACGGCTCGCGGCAACCCAGGTGACACCACCCACCAGCGTCACCTGGGCCAGCACTCGCAGCAGGGAGACGGGACCCAGCACGACCTCGCGGTCCTCCACGAGCTGCTCCAGCGAGGCCTTCGGCGGGACGCTCGGGTGCCCGTTGTCGCGGTCGCCGTTGTGACGCTCTCCGTTGCCGTTGGACTCGTCGAGGCCCGAGGCGCGGGCTCGGCCCAGACGCACGAACGTCGCCTCGACCAGTCGCAGGAACATGGCCGCCGCGAGCAGGATCGCCGCCGCGACAGCGCCCAGCACCCAGTTCATGAACGGCTCCACAAGCTGCGCAAGTGCTCAGTCTCGCGGGCGCGCATGGCAGCGGCTTCGGCAGGCTCCGCGTGATCCATGCCGAGCAAGTGCAGCACGCCGTGCACGACGAGCAAATCGATTTCCGCGGTGACACTGCCGTCGTGACCCGGGCGCGATCCCTTGCCTGCCGCCGCGTTCACCGCAGCGACGGCTGGGCACACGACGATGTCGCCGGCCAGCCAAATGCTGGCCTCGTCCGGCGCCTGCGGGTCCGGCACGAGATCCAGCGGGAAGGCGAGAACGTCGGTCGGACCGGCGTGACCCATGTGAGCTTCATTCAGCTCGGCCATCTCGTCGCGGCCCACGAACGTCACAGCGGTTTCGGCGCCCGGCGGCACTCCCTCGGCCTCCAGCAGCTGCCGCACCAGCACGCCGTAGCGCCGGGCATCGATCTGCACGTCGTTCTGACGATCTGCGATCAGCACGCCGTCGGTGCCGGTGCAGCCATCAGCCACTCGTTCACTCGCTGCCGTTGCGTTTCGCGTCACGCCGGTCATATGCCGCCACGATGTCGCCGACGATGCGGTGCCGAGTGATGTCCCGCCTGCCGAGGCGAGCGAACGCAAGGCCGGGAATGCCGTCGAGCGCCTGTTCCACGTCGATCAGCCCGCTCTTGCCGCCGGGCACGTCGATCTGCGTGCGGTCGCCGGTCACCACCACCTTGGAGCCGAAGCCGATGCGGGTCAGGAACATCTTCATCTGTTCGGGTGTGGTGTTCTGCGCCTCGTCGAGGATGATGAAGCTGTCGTTCAGCGTGCGGCCGCGCATGAATGCCAGCGGCGCCACATCGATCGTCTTGCGCTCGAGCAGCTTGGCGGCGGTCTCCACATCGAGCATGTCGTACAGCGAGTCATACAGCGGAGCCAGATACGGGTCGATCTTGGCCATCAGATCCCCTGGCAGGAAGCCCAGCCGTTCGCCCGCCTCCACTGCCGGACGAGTGAGCACGATGCGCCGTACGGCCTTCGACATCAGCGCATCGACGGCAAGCGCCACTGCCAGCCACGTCTTGCCGGTGCCGGCCGGCCCGACAGCAAACGTCACAATGTTCGAGCGGATCATCTCCACGTAGCGCTTCTGGCCGGCACTCTTGGCCCGCACCACCCTGCCATTGGGAGCGCGCACGATCGGGGCAGACAGCACGTCGCTCGGGCTCTCGTCGGCCTCCACCATGTCGATGACGCGGTCGAGCATCTCGGGCTCGATGCGCTGGCCGGCCTCGAGCACGTGCACCATCTCCTCGAAGACCTGCCCGACGAGCGCTGCGCTTGGCCCCGCCACGGTGATCTCGTTGCCGCGCACGTGAATGTCGGCATCTGCAAAGTGGTCTGCCACCAGCCGCAGGTGCTCGTCGCGCTGTCCCAGCACCCCGACCATGAGGTGATTGCCCGGCACGTGTATCCGGACCTGTGTGTCGGTCACTGGGCTCCGGCGCAGTAAGTCGTCAGCGCAGCACTCATGAGCAGACGGCGCGCAGACGGCAACCAGACTTGCCGACGGTTGGTTCGGTCACGATGGTCGCAAGGCTAGTCGCGTCCCGCGATCTGCCATTGTCCAATTTCTTGCGTCACGAGCGCAGTCCGGCATAGATCTCCTTGCAGGCCGGGCACACCGGGTAGCGCTCGCCGTCTCGCGTCGGCACCCACTTCTTGCCGCACAGCGCCACAACCGCTTCGCCGCTGACGGCCGAGCGGGTCAGCGCCGTCTTGTTGACGTAGTGAGAGAAGCGGTCATGATCGCCGTCTGTCGTGCGGGTGTCGGGGCGCTCGATCACGTCGGGACTGCCCGCGGCAGAACCGCTGGCGACTGGACTGCTGCTGGCGCCGTCGCTGAAGGTCTGAGCGGTCATCTCGCTGGTCCCCTCCGGGTCAGAATCGGCTCCTGCCGCTGCAACGGTACGGCAGTAATGTGCCCGTTCGCGCCGCTGGTGAGTCGACAGCGGTGGCGCTGACTGCACAGCACCGGGCGTACGACCTTGAGCACAACCGCCGACGAGGGCGTCACCGCCCGGAGCCTCCAGCTGGACTCGGCTGCCGGATGGGCGGTCGCGCTGTCGGCCTCGCTCGCCACCTTCGCCGTGTTCGGTGTTGCCTACAGCTTCGGGGTCATGCTCGACTCCATCCGCGACGAGTTCGGCATCGGCACCGGCCTGGCCTCGCTGCTCTTCGCGATTCCGACATTCCTCTACTTCGTGCTCGGCGTGTTCACCGGCCGCCTCGGCGACCGCTACGGACCCCGACGCGTGCTCCTCGCCGGTGCGGTCGCCCTCGGAGTCGGCCTCTGGGCGACCAGCCTGGCCCAGAGCCTGTGGCTAGCGATGACGACCTACGTGCTGGGCGTGGGGATCAGCGTGGCGTGCGCGTACGTCCCGATGGTCTCGGTGGTCGGCGGCTGGTTCGAACGTCACCGCACGGCAGCGCTGGGCGTCGCTGTGGCCGGGATCGGACTGGGTCAATTCGCCGGCGCCTGGGGAGCGGAACGACTCATCGGCCTCTACGGGTGGCGCGACACCTACCAAGCGCTGGCTGTTGCGTCGGCTGGGTTGCTCATGCTGGCCGCGATCGCCGCTCGGCGACCGCCCCATGTGGCGCCCCAGAGCGAGATGCCGTCGCTGCGCAGGCTCATGCACAACCGGCGGTACACGCTGCTCTATTTCTCGATGATGCTGCTGAGCGCCAGCCTGTTCGTCCCGATCATCTACATCAAGGACTACCTCGACGACCTCGGCAAGCCGGGCGGTCAGTGGCTCATCAGCATCATCGGCCTTGCATCACTGCTCGGACGGTTGGTGCTCGGGGCACTCGGCACCGTGCTGCCGCTCATGCGGCTCTACCAGCTTGCCTTCACGATCATGGGGCTGAGCTACCTGATCTGGCTCTTCGCCGGCGACAACTACACAGTCCTCGTGATCTACGCGCTAGTGATGGGCAGCAGCTACGGCGGATTCATCGCGCTGTCTCCTGCGGTTGCCGCAGAGCTCTTCGGGCTCGCCGGACTCGGCGGCGTCTTGGGTGCGCTGTACACCGCTGCAGGCATCGGCGGGCTTGTCGGGCCGCCGTTGGCGGGGCTGCTGATTGACGGCGCCGGTTACCGCGTGACGATCGTGGCGGCGATGATCATTGCGCTCACATCGGTGCCGTTGCTGGTCGCTTCCGGGCGCGCCCGCATCGTTCCCCTCGCCACCGTCGGTACCGGTGAGGCCGCCGCCCGTGCCACGACGCCGGCACAGCGCGAACAGTTCCAGACGGTGCCGGCGGCTCGTGCCGGCGATGTCGCTGCCGCAGGCGCTCTGAGCAATGCAGCGCCCGCTGCTGGGCTCGGGCAGCGCGGGCCGGTGACGGTGCAGTCTTTTCGGGCGGCACCTTCCCAAGCGGCACTCGGGTCCGCGTCGGTCGATTCGGTGCTGCTGCTGTCGTTCGGGGGCCCGGAAGGTCCCGACGACGTGATGCCGTTCTTGCAGAACGTCACCCGGGGACGCGACGTTCCAGCAGAGCGACTGGCTCAAGTCGAGCTGCAGTACCTGCGTCATGGCGGCGTGAGCCCGATCAACGAGCAGAACCGCGCTCTGCTCGCGGCTCTGTCGGGCGAGCTGGCTCGCCGGGGCACGCCATTGGCGTGCTACTGGGGGAATCGCAACTGGCACCCGTACCTGCGAGACACCGTCAGCCAGATGGCCGGCGAGGGCCGCCGCCACGCCGCCGTGATCGTGACCTCCGCCTTCAGCTCGTATTCCGGCTGTCGCCAGTATCACGAAGACCTTGCACAAGCTGCCAGCGAGGTGCCCGGAGCGCCGCGCATGTCCCGCGTGCGTGTGTACGGCAATCACCCCGGATTCGCCGGCGCCATGGCCGAACGCATCCGTGAGGCAGTCGACGGCGCTCGCCTGCGCAGCGATGTGCACACCCTGTTCACCGCGCACAGCCTGCCGAGCCGGATGGCCGCATCGTGTGACTACGAGGCGCAGCTCCGTGATGCCGCCGAGACGGTCGCCGGCATGGCGGGCCTGACTGGCGAGATCGAGGTGGTCTACCAGTCACGCAGCGGCCCGCCGCACGTGCCGTGGCTGGAACCCGACATCAACGACCGGCTCGCCCAACTCGGCTCGGCGGGCTGCCGTACCGTCCTCGTCGTGCCGATCGGCTTCGTCTCCGACCACATGGAGGTGCTCGTCGATCTCGACACCACAGCACGCGCCACGGCCGCTCGCGCCGGCATCACCATGGTTCGTGCCCGGTCGGTCGGCACGCATCGGCTGTTCGTCGAGGCACTGGTGGATCTCGTGGAGGAGACGGCAGGCCTGCGAGCCGACCGGCCCGCGGTCGGCCGGCTGGGGCCGCGCCCGGACAGCTGCGCCCCTGGGTGCTGCCCGCTCGAGCGAGGCGCCTGACTGCCTCTCGGCAGTCAGCCTCTCAGCCGCAGCCGCTGGTTGCGCCGCAGGAGCGGCAGGCGAAGCATGAGCCTGCGCGCACCATCCGGTCGCCGCAGGTCATGCACAGCGGTGCATCGGCATACCCGCGGGCCTCAGAACGGTGCGACGGCGGGTCGGGTGCCGGCTCGGCGCCGATGGCGGTCTCGACCGTTGCGCTCTCGAGCCCCGGCAGCGGCGGATCGGTGCGCTCGTCGACGCTGAGCACGCCCAACTCGGTGCGCTCTTCGAACGACAGATACTCGAGCGCCAGGCGGCGGAAGATGTAGTCGACGATGCTCGTGGCGATGCGCAGCTCGGGGTCGTCGGTGAGCCCTGCAGGCTCGAACCGCATGTTGGTGAAGGCCTCCACGTAGGAACGCAGCGGCACCCCGTACTGCAATCCGTGGCTGACCGAGATGGCGAAAGCATCCATGATCCCGGCCAGCGTGGAGCCTTGCTTCGCCACCGTGAGGAAGATCTCGCCGGGCCGGCCGTCGTCGTACTCGCCGACGGTCATGTAGCCGTGGCAGTCGGTGACCCGGAAGGAGAACGTGCGCGACTGGCGACTGCGCGGCAGCCGGTTGCGCGGCGGCACCGCCGCTCCCCCCAGCGCTGCGGCAGCGGATGCCGCTGCTCCCTGGGCCGATACGCCAACGGCCGGTGCCGCAGCGGACTGGGTCGCTGGCCCGACCGACAGGGGCTGGCTCACCTTGCAGTTGTCGCGATAGATCGCCACCGCCTTGAGCCCAAGCCGCCACGATTCGACGATGAGGTCCTCGATGTCGCCGGCGGATGCCGACTCGGGCAGGTTGACGGTCTTGGAGATCGCACCCGAGACGAAGGGCTGGCAGGCGGCCATCATCGCAACGTGGCCCTGCGGCGAGATGGCATCGGCGCCGATCGAGCAGGCGAACACCGCCCGGTGAGCGTCCGCCAGGTGCGGAGCGCCGGCGATGTGGCCCGTAGCGAGGATGTGCGCCTCTATGTCAGCGATATCTGAGAGCGAGTAGCCGAGCCTGTTCAACGCGACGGGCACCGTCGAGTTCACGATGCGCAGATCGCCGCCGCCCACCAGCTTCTTGTGCTTCACCAAGCCCAGGTCGGGTTCGATCCCGGTGGTGTCGCAGTCCATCATGAACGAAATCGTTCCGGTGGGAGCGATCACGGTGGCCTGGGAGTTGCGAACGCCATGAGCCTCGCCGCCCGCGATGGCATGGTTCCAGCGAGCCCGCGCGGCGGCACGCAGATCCTCGGTCAGCGCCGCCATGCCCGCGCCGGTGCCCGCCGGCTCGGCGCTCACCTCGATGCTGTCCAGCGAGTCACGATGCCGGCCCAGAACCCCGCACATCGCATCGGCATTCGCGCCGAAGCCGTCGAAGGCTCCGAGCCGCTCGGCCAGGTCGGCTGAGGTGGCGTACGCCTCCCCGCACATGAGCGCCGTGAGCGATGCCGCGAGCGCCCGCGCCTGCGGAGAGTCGTAGGGAACGCCCGCTGCCATCAGCAGCGCACCCAGATTCGTGAAGCCCAGCCCGAGCTGGCGGAAGCGCCGGGAAGTCTCGCCGATCAGCTCCGTCGGGTAGTCGGCGTGGCTCACCAGCACGTCCTGGGCGATGAATGTGATGCGCACCGCCTGGCGGAAGCCCTCGATATCGAAGTCGCGGCCGGCGGCGTGATCCCCAAAGAAGGGCAGCAGGTTGACGCTCGCCAGGTTGCAGGCCGAGTTGTCGAGGTGGACGTACTCGCTGCATGGGTTGCTGGCGCTGATCGGGCCGTGGGCGGGCGCCGTGTGCCAACTGTTGATGGTGGTGGAGAACTGAACGCCAGGGTCGGCGCATTCCCAGGCCGCTTGGGCAATCTGGCCGAGAAGATCCCGCGCACGCATGACGGCGGTGACCTCGCCGGTGGTGCGAGCCCGCAGCTCCCAAGTGCCGTCGGCCGCGGCCGCCTCCATGAACTCGTCGGACAGCCGGACCGAGTTGTTCGCATTCTGGTACTGCACCGAGAACGAGTCGGCGCCGTCGACATCCATATCGAATCCGGCGGCGTCCAAGGCGCGTGCCTTGCGCTCCTCGCGTGCCTTGCACCACACGAAGGCCTCGACATCGGGATGATCGGCGTCGAGCAGCACCATCTTGGCGGCGCGCCGGGTCTTGCCGCCGCTGCGGATCGTGCCCGCCGACGCGTCGGCGCCGCGCATGAAGCTGACCGGACCGCTCGCCGTGCCGCCGCCCGACAGCGGCTCGCACGATGCCCGCAGCGCCGACAGGTTCACCCCGGCGCCCGAGCCGCCCTTGAAGATCCGGCCCTCGGTGACATACCAGTCCAGGATCGATTCCATCTCGTCGTCGACAGCGAGGATGAAGCAGGCCGACGCCTGTTGGGGCACACCCTTCACGCCGATGTTGAACCAGACCGGGCTGTTGAACGCCACCCGCTGGTGAACCAGCAGCCACGCCAGCTCTGCCTCGAATGTCGCCGCCTCGTCCGGCGATGCGAAATAGCCGTCGCTGGCTGCCCACCGGGTGATGGTGCCCGCAACGCGGTCGATGACTTGGCGCAGCGACTGCTCCCGCTCCGGCGTGCCGATGGTGCCGCGGAAGTACTTCTGGGCAACGATGTTGACCGCCGTGGGACTCCAATCGGCGGGGAATTCGACGTCGGGCTGCGAGAACGCAACCGATCCGTCGACCGTGTTCGTGATGGAGGCATCGAAGCGCTCCCACCGCACCGTGTCATAGGGATGGGCGCCGTCAGCGGTGAAATGCCGCTGCAGACGCAGGGGCGCGCCGGCAGACCCGTACCCGGGGCCGTCGCCCCGCACCCGCTGCTCCTCGGTCATCGCCACCTGCTGCCGGCCTCCTGTACCAGTGTCGCAAACAGCCGTCGGTACCCTGAGCCGCGCTTGCCGAGCCCTGCCGCCGCCGGCGACAGGCGCACGCTACGAGCCCTCCCCTGTGGAAGGAAAGTGGGCAACGAGCGGGCCTTCATGGGGACTTTCCTGTGCACAACTGCCGGATGCTGTGGATAACCGCCCACGGCAACACTCGTTGGGGGCAACGGGTGGCAGACTCGCCGCGTGCACCGGCTGTACCCGCTGCCCCCCGAACCCATCGACGCTGCGCACGCCGCCAGCCGCCAACGCGCACCGCACGCCGATCGTCCCTGGCTGATGCTCAACATGGTTGCGAGCATTGACGGGGCCGCAGCGATCGACGGCGTGTCGGGGGGGCTCTCGAGCGAGCCCGACAAGGCGATGTTCGGGGCGCTGCGCGTGCAGGCCGACACGATTCTGGTGGGTGCGCGCACGGCGAACGCCGAGCGGTACCGCCCGGCGCGGCGATCTGGAGCCCGCATTGCCGTGGTCAGCGGATCGCTCAGCGTCGACCCGGACTTGCCCCTGTTCAGCCAGCCGCCAGACCCGCCGGCAGCACCGTTGCCGCTGGTGGTCACGAACGTCGGCGCAGACTGCGACGCCGCAGAACGGCTGGCCGACCGCGCGGAGCTCGTGCGCGCCGGCACCCACTCGGTGGATCTGCTCGCGTCGTTGAGACACCTGGGCTCGCTGGGGGCGCGTGTTGTGCTCTGCGAGGGAGGGCCAGCGCTCAACGCCAGCCTGCTGGCGGCCGACCTCGTCGACGAGGTGAACCTGACGCACGCGCCTTTGGCCGTGGCGACTGACGCCCCGCGCATCGCCTCTGCGCCCGGCGGGGGCTCGCCGACCGCCGCGCCCCGCGCATTCGCGCTGGAGCAGGTCATCGCCCACGACGATGTGCTCTTCGTGCGCTGGGTGCGCTCTCGGCACTGAAGCATCGAACAAATGCGCGCTGTTTGGAACATTTGTTGTTAGTGTACTGACTGATCGGAACGAGAGTTCCTTCCCTTCGATGGCAATACCCGATCAGGCCGGGCAGCAGATGCCGGGCGTGCCGGGACCGACCCGAAAGGTTCACCATGCCAGCAACCAGTGCCGCAGGTCAGCGGATCGCACACCTCAACGAGCGTCAGCGCGCCATGCTCGACTTCATCGACGTGACGCAGCGCGAGCGCGGCTATCCCCCGTCCGTGCGCGAGATCGGCAACGAGGTCAATCTCAACTCGCCTGCGACCGTGCACCGCCACCTGCGAACGCTCGAGGCCGACGGATGGATCCGGCGCGACCCATCGCGGCCCAGGGCGCTCATCATCAACTGCGACTGGCAGACAGGAGTGAAAGGCGAGCGGCGACCGGCCCGTCACGTGGCGCTCATCGGGGAGGTTGCAGCAGGCACCGACGTGCTCGCCCAGCAGAACGTCGAGGAGCTGCTGCCGCTGCCGGCCGATTTCACGGGCAGCGGCGAGCTCTTCATGCTGCGAGTGCGGGGCGACTCGATGATCGATGTCGGCATCTGGGATCGCGACTACGTGGTGGCGCGCCACCAGCCCGACGCGGAAGTCGGCGACATCGTCGTGGCCGGCATCGATGGCGGAGAAGGCACCGTCAAGCGCTACCGGCGCGACGGCGACAACGTCGTCCTCGAACCGGCAAATCAAAGCCACAGCCCGATCATCCGCCCCGCCGACGAAGTCACCATCTACGGCAAGGTTGTGACGGTCATCCGGCGGCTATAGCCGCCGGTGCGTCAGACACAGCGCCGCCTGTAGCGGCGGACCATCAGACACAGCGCCGCCCGTAGCCGCCGGAGCATCCGACACAGCGCCGCTTGTAGTCGCTGTGTGCTCAACTTGACCGGTGTTCACGGTTCTGACCCAGCCGCCTGACGATCTCGACGACACATCGCGCGTGTGGATCCCCATCCGTTCAGGAGTGGTGTTCACCGAGCCGGGCAGCGGCCTGTGCGCGAGCCCCACGGCGCCCGTCGGCGACGGCTCGCCCCCCGCCTCATTCCTCGGCGTGCTCGATGGCCTCGGCGTCTGGGCTGTCGACATGGATCCCGCGGAGGGGCCGCCGCTGGACGAGGGCGATCTGGAGCCCGTGCCCCTGCGCAAGCTCTATGGCCGCATTCCCGACGAGCACTGGCAGATCGCCGGCCGCGCCGCACAGATCGTGGAGTTCGAGCGAACCCATCGCTATTGCGGACGCTGCGGGAGCCTGACGAACACCAACGCGTCAGACCGGGCAAGAGTCTGCGGCGACTGCGGTCACATGGCGTTTCCGAGGCTCAGCCCCGCCATGATCGTTCTCGTCGAACGCGGCCCCGAGGTGCTGCTCGCATGGGGCCGGCAGTTCCCGGGCCGCTTCTACAGCGCGCTCGCCGGTTTTGTCGAACCCGGTGAGAGCCTTGAGGACGCCGTGGCCCGTGAGGTTTACGAGGAAGTCCAGGTCACCGTCAGCAACGTCCGCTATTTCGGAAGCCAGCCGTGGCCATTCCCGCACTCGCTGATGTGCGGCTTTACCTGCGAATGGCGAGCCGGCGAGATCGAGATCGATCCCGAAGAGATCGTCGAAGCCGGTTGGTACACCGCAGACAGCCTGCCCCCGTGCCCGCGCGGCGGGATGTCGATCGCCGGCTGGCTCATCGACGACTGGCTGAAGCGAACCGCAGCCGGCTGATCAGGCGCGGTGCCAGGTGGCGCCGTCGGGGCCGTCGGCGACGACGATGCCTGCGGCCGCCAGATCATCCCGGATACGGTCGGCGGTGTCGAAGTCGCGAGCTGATCGCGCCGCGGCCCTCTGTGCCAGCAATACGTCCACCTCGGCATCGGCGAGCCCGCCGTCGCGGTGATCTTCGCCGCCGTCATCACCGCAGGTGAGCCCGACCACGCCGAGCAGGTGGAGCGCCGTGCGAGCCGATCGAGAAGCCTCGGCAGGCGCTGCTCCGTCGAGTGAAGCGTTCGCCCGACGCACGAGGCGAAAGATCACGTCGAGCGCTGTGGGCGTGGAGAAATCGTCGTCCATGGCCGCTGCGAACGCCGTCACGGCTTCGACGTCCACGTCGGGAACAGACCCGCGTTCGATGTCAGGCCGCCGCGCTGCAGCGTCGATGCCGTCCGGGAAGCCCGCAGCGGACACCCGGCGGGCGAACGCATCGAGCCGGCCGACAGCGCTGCGGGCCGCTTCAAGCGAGTCGGACCCCATCTCCATGGTCCGCCGGTAGTGGGTCTGCAGCACCAGCAGGCGCACAGCGCGGGGGCCGACTGCGTCGATCGCGTCGGCGAGCTGGGTGTAGTTGCCCAGCGACTTGGCCATCTTCTGGCTGCCGACGTTCACCATGGCGCTGTGCACCCAGTAGCGGGCAAACGTCTCGCCCATGGCGGTCACTTGGGCACACTCGTTCTGGTGGTGGGGAAAGACCAGGTCGTCTCCCCCGCCGTGGATGTCGAAGCCGGGCCCGAGCGCGCTGAGCGACATCGCCACGCACTCGGTGTGCCAGCCGGGCCGGCCCTCCCCCCACGGCGTTTTCCAGCGCGGCTCTCCCGGCTGCGCTGCCTTCCAGAGCGCGAAGTCCAGCGGTGAACGCTTGTCGGGGTCGACGTCGACGCGCGCACCAGCATCCGCGTTGAGCTGTTCGGTGGTCCGGCCCGCCAAATTGCCGTACCCAGGGGCAGCGTCGACGGCGAAGTACACGCCCTTGCCCGGCACGTCGTACGCGGCACCGAGCGACCGCAGCTCAGCGATCACGTCGATCATCTGCGAGATGAAGTGTGTGGCGTGAGGCCGCGAATGGGCCCGCAGCACGCCGAGCCGATCCATCTGCTCGTCATATGCGGCTGTGAATTCTGCAGCGACATCGGCCTCGGAGCGCTGCTCGCGCTGGGCGCGCTCCACGATCTTGTCGTCGATGTCGGTGACATTCGATGCCAACGTCACCTCATATCCAGACCACTCCAGATAGCGCCGGATGACGTCGTAGGTCAGCGCAGTGCGGCCGTGGCCGAGGTGCGGCACGTCATAGACCGTCGGACCGCAGACATACATCGAGATCGCGCCCGGCGTCCGCGGGACGAAGGCGATCTTGCGCCGCGTCATCGTGTCGAAGATCTGCAAGCTCACTGATGCCGGAGTCCCGATCGGGCTGCAAGGGTACCGATGAGCCGCCTGACGAGCCTTGGGAGTTATCAGCCGGCAGCGATGGTCACGCTCCAGACCGCGAGGTTGTGGGATGCGTGCAGCACCAGACCCGCCCACCAGCCGTACCGCACCCGCGCAATGGTGAACATGAGGCCCAGCCAGATCTGCGGGCTCACTACCAGCGGTGCCACGACAACCGTGGCGAGGGTCCAGCTCACGTCGTAGTTGGCGAGATGCACGACGCCGAACGCGGCGAGCGAGCACCACACCGGCCAGCGCGGATGGGCCTCCCACCAGCGAGCAACGCTGCCACGCCAAGTCGGAGGCTCCGGCCCGGCATCGACCGCGGCATCGGGCCGCGCCACCCCGGCGACCAGCGACTGGATCCACAGGGCTCCCGAGAGCAGCACGATGAGGGCGAAGACGGCCGCAACAACGACGACGGGACCGTCGCCGCCCGCAAAGTTCAGCAACCCGAATGCCCCGGTGGCTGCGAGCACGCCCAGGCGCAGGCGGGCGGCCAGAGGAAGCCGGAACACGAGCTCCTCGATCACGGGGGCGATCAGCGCGACGAGCAGCAATTGCTCCACGAGGGGCCGTTCGAGCAACTCGGTCTCGAGGGTGTTCACATAGCCGGTTCGCGTCGCGAGCAGCGATACCACGAGCAACGCGAGCGAGCCGCCGAGCCCGATGACGAACAGCAGGGCGAGGCCCCCGGGCCAGTGCCTCCGATTCGTGGCGGCGCGCCAGTCCGGATGAGCGCCGAAGCGCGGGCTGATCGTGCTCCACACGCCCCCTGGCGCGCCGGCGTCAGCGGGTGGAGTGCCCTCGTTGCTCAAGCGCGGTCGACCTACCCGGCTTCTTCGTCTTCTTCGTCGGGATCGTCCGGGCGGGCTTCGGGATAGAGGTGCTCGAGGCTTCCCGGCTCGACCCTGCATTCCTCGATGAACGTGTCCACATCGCTCAATCGCAACCGGATGACACGTCCGAACCGGTACGCCGGCAGGTCACCCCGGTCGATGAAGCGGTACAGCGTCCGGGTGGTGATGCCCATGCGGTCTGCAGCCTTCAGCGTGGACAGCCAGACGATCTCTTCGTAGGGAACCTGGTGCTGTTCTTCGCCTGCTGCACCGTTGTCGCCTGATTCGGTCGGCTCCTCAGCCATCTCGCACCTCGCAGTCGGTCGGCTGTTGGCGCTCGAGGGACGTGATTGATCCCTGCGGGCCAACGCTAGTGCGCGAACCGGCGGCCAACGTGCATTTCAACATCAACCATTGATATTACGCGCTATACCGCCATATCTATGCGACCTACTGAGTCAGTTTGCTGAAGTTTTGATAATTATTTGGTGACTTCACGCCAACATGGTTAAGTCTGCGGCGTGCCCGCAGATCCGCTGTCGCCAACCGATCATCGGGCCCTGCCGCCTGCACCTGCTACAAGCCGCCCCAGCAGAGGTGGCCGGTCATCGCTTCGCCCACGCGTCATCGCAGGTGCGGTCTTGTGCGGTGCTGCAGCCCTGGGACTGTGGTGGGCGTTCGAGCAGTCAGCGGCTGCGCCCGAAACCAGCTACGTGGTCGCGCGGACGCGGCTCGCTCCGGGCAGGGTGATCGAGCCGGCAGATGTTGCCTTGGTCTCCATCCGCTTGCCAGCCGAGATCGAAGCGACTGTCTTCGGTGAGGGCGACGGCAATGACGTGGTGGGCAGCGTGGTGCTCGAAGCCATTCACGCCGGGGAACTGCTCGCCCGGGGTGACGTCGGTCCGCGCCGATCAACTGCCGGTCGAGACGCGGGCTATGCCGTTGCTGTCGAGCTCGATCGTCCCGGGGCCCTCAACGGGCTGATCGCCGCCGGCGAACGAGTCGACGTCGTCGTCACCGGTCGGAACCTCGTCGCTTCAGCCGCCTCGCATGCGTCAGGTCTCGTGGCAGCCGACGCCCTCGTGCTCGATGTCGACGACTTCGCCGGCGCAGGACAGCCGTCGGGCACAGTCACCGTCACCCTGCAGGTGCACGACCGCGCTGCCGCGGTCTCGGTTGCCGCAGCCGCCGACGCGGGTGCCATCACATTGATCCGTCCCTGGGGAGCATCACCACAGGTGGCGCCATGACCGATCCGTCAACCTTCGCCGAGATCGAACGGTCGGTTTCGGAGCGCGCCCGTCACAGCGGCCTGGACCCGCGTGGGTCAGGCGCGCATCGGGCGGTCACAGGGCTTGCCCACGAGGAGATCCGGCGCTGGAATCTCGGCTTCAAGAGCGGCGTTCACAGCAGTGCGATCGACGACGCCGACGCCGACGCCGTTGCCGACCGGGTCGTGCGCAACCTGCTCGGTTACGGACCGCTCGAAGCGCCGCTGGCGGATGCCGATGTCTGGGAGATCATGGTCAATGCCCCCCATGAGATCTTCGTCAAGCGCCACCACGGTCCGAGCGGTCAGCACGACGAGTCGTTCCACGATGACGAGCACGTCCGACGCACGCTGACGAGGATCATCGACGACGCGACGGCATCCCACCGCAAGCTGGATCCCAGCGAGGGACTGCAGGACGCACAACTCGACAATGGCGCCCGCCTGCACATCGTCCATCCCGACATCGGCCGCGGCGGTCACCTCATCTTCAACATCCGCAAGTTCACCGGGATCGCATTCTCGAGCCTGAGCGAGCTGACTTCGGCCGGGACGCTGACCGGCGAGATCGCCGAGTTCCTGCGCAGTGCGGTGCGTGCCCGGCTGTCGATCCTGATCGCGGGCGCACCCGGCAGCGGCAAGACGACGCTGCTGGGCTGCTGCGCCGCCGAACTCGATCCGCGCCTGCGGGTGGTCACCGCCGAGGAAGTGTTCGAACTCGACATCGGGCTGCCCAACGTCGCCGGAATGCAGACCCGGCCGGGCCGGACCGAGCGAGCACCAGTGGACTTGCGGCGCCTGGTGGCCGGCTTCCTGAGAATGGCGCCGGATGTGGCCATCGTGGGCGAGGTGCGAGACCGCGAAGCGGTGCCCTTGCTGCTGGCGCTCTCCAGTGGGGTCACCGGCTACGCGACCATCCACGCGGGATCCGCACGCCAGGCGCTCGGCCGGCTGCGGCTCATGTGCCAGCTCGCCCCTGATGTGGGCGAGATGCCCGCGGCGGCGATCACCCAGCTCGTGGCCGAATCGATCGACGTCGTGGTCCACCTGCGGCGCGCTCCCGCCGCTGTGGAGGTCACAGAGGTCGTAGCGGTAGAAGAACCGGCGCGCGACGGCAGTATCTCGTTCGACACGACGCCGCTCTACGCGCCAGCACGCCACGGCCAGCCCCCGGTGAGGACCCCCCACGTTTCCCGGCGGGTGACGTCACGGCTCTCCGCCGCCGGGAGGGAGATGCCCCCGCCCAGCGAGGGCGAGGTGGGTGCGCCGGCGTGACCGCTCTGGCGTTCATTGCCGCTGGCGCCGCAGGCGTGTGGCTGCTGTCAACCCCCGGCGGCGGCCCGGCCGCCAGCGCCGCCTGGCGACGTGCATCAACGCGTCGGTCACCATCGACAGCTCCCCCGGCTTCAGTGCCCCTGCTGCACGGCGCGCTGGCTGGCGCCGCCACGGCCGTCGCCGCATGGCTCGGCGCTTGGGCGCTGTTCGGCGGCATGGTGGCACCCGCCCTCGTGGCCTTGCTCGGTGCGGCCATCCCCCCGTGCGCTGTAACACAACGGCGCCGTCGCCGCGCTGTGGACTCCTGGCAAGCGTGGCCTCGATTGCTCGCGGAGATCCGGGTGCTGGTGGCCCACCAGGGTCGGTCGATCCCGGCCGCACTGTTCGCCGCGGGCAAGCACGCTCCCGACGACATGCGGCCGGCCATCTCCGAGGCAGCGCGCACGTGGTCGTTGAGCACCGATTTCGAAGCCGCACTGCGCGTTCTCAAGACATCGCTCGCGGACCCGACTGCAGACGCCGTCTGCGAGACGCTGCTGGCCGCACACCAGATCGGCGGGGTGCGGATCGATGCTCGACTGCGTGCGCTGGCCGAGGCGGCCCAAGCTGAGGCTGCCGCTCGCTCCGACGCCCGTGCCAAGCAGGCCGGAGCTCGGTTCGCACGCAGCTTCGTCGCGTCGGTACCCGCGTTCATGGCCGTGATCGGCCTGAGCATCGGGCGCGGTCGGCAGGCCTACGAGTCGGGCGACGGTCAGCTGCTCGTGGCGTTCAGCGTGCTCGCCGTGGCCGCCTGCTGGCTGTGGGCTGGGCGGCTCATGGCGATCCCCGTGCGAAAGCGAGTGTTCCTGCAGTGATCGCAGCAGCATCGTTGGTGCAGCGCATCGCCTTGCTGGCGAATGCCGATGCCGAACTCGCTGTCCGGCTGCGCGAAGCCGGCATGGCCCGGTCCCCGTTCGAGTTCCGCGTACGGCAGGTCGGCGGCGCAACCGCGGCTTTCGTCGTTTCGGGAGCGGCACTCGGTGCCATCGGCATCAGACCGCTGCTTGCGCTCGCCGGGGCGCTCGGTGTGGCTGCCGCTGCCTACGGCGCATCCCAACACCTGCTCAACAGGTCGATGTCGTCGCGGCAAACGCAGATCACCGAAGAGCTGCCGATCGTCGCCGAGCAGACCGGCATGCTGCTCGCGAGCGGCATGTCGCTCACCAGCGCGCTGGATGCCGTTGCCCGGCGTGGGCACGGCATCTGCGCCGAGGGACTGGAACGTGTCGGCGCCCGCGTCGCCGGTGGCGCTGCAGTCGAGGTGGCGCTGGCCGAGTGGGCGGACGATGCCGGTTCGGCGGAGATCCGCAGATTCGTCGGCGTGCTCACCCTGCACGAGGACGCGGCCGATGTCGCTGCACTGGTGTCAGACGAGGCCCGCTCGGCGCGCATGGAGGCGCACCGGCGCCTCATCACCCACATCGAGCGTCGAAGCGAGCAGGTGTGGATTCCCGTCACCGTCGCGGCGCTGGTGCCCGGGTGCGTCCTGCTCGCGATCCCGTTCAGTGACGCCCTCAGCGGGTACGCGGCGCTGTGAGCCGGCAATGAAAGGACAATCCCATGTACGACAGCCTCATCTACACCGCTCCGATAGCGGCTGCGCTCAGCGCGGCATGTGCCGCCGCGCTCGCCGCTGCAGGGGCGGCCCGGAAGGGCGCACGGCAGGGCGCGCGACACAACGAACGAGGCGAGGGAGTGATCTCGGCGGCCATCGCCGTGCTGATCATCGCCTCGCTTGGCGCCCTCATGTGGGTCGGCTTCAAGACGCTCTGGGAGAACGCCGAGGAAACGACGAATTCTGAGATCGCGAAGATCGGCAAGTGACCCATCTGCACGCGAAGCCGTGCCGCGACGAGCGCGGTGCCGGCCTCGTTGCCCTGCCATGGGCCGTCTTGGCGTTCCTGACGTTTCTGACGCTGGCGGTCCAGGCTGCCGTCTACTTCTACAGCAGCTCGGTTCTCACGGCGGTCGGCCACGATGCAACGCGCCGGGCAGCGTTCGGCGGTGGCAGCCCTGCGGCAATCGTCGATGCTGAGCGATGGCTGCTCTCGGCCATCGGACCTGCAGTGGATATCGAGCGGCTCCGCTGGAGCACCACCGGCGAGACCGTCGCGCTGGAGCTGGCAGCGAGACCGCCGACGGTGCTCATCGATGCCTCTGCGCTGATCGGCCTGCAGACGGTCGAGCGCCGGTTCGAGGTGCGGCGCGAGCTGGCTCGCTTCGCCGGCTCGCCATGAGGCGCATCGCCGCCAGATGCACCCGGCGTGACGCTTCGGGCGTCGTCGGGGCCGAAGTGCTGCCCTTCGTCGTATTGGTCTTCATCGGGGGCACGCTGGTGTTCGCCCAGGCGTGGGCAGCACTCGACGCCAAGATTGCCGCTGTCGCCGGCGCGCGGGAAGCAGCGCGGACATTCGTCGAGCATCACGGGCCTCGCTTCGGTGATGCCGTCCACGCGGCGACCGACGCCGGCGGGCAGGCGATGTCGGGCTACCGGCTGGGCGGCTCGGCATCGGTTCAGCCGGTCGGCGCCGTCCGGTTGCGTCGCTGCGAGCGGGTGACCTTCGAAGCCACGCGGGAGGTCCCCCGCCTGGCGCTGCTCGGCAGCAGATGGTCTCCGGTGACCGTCGGCGCTCGCGCCAGTGAGATCGTCGATCCCTTCCGGCACGGCCTCGACGGGCGGGCTCCCTGTGGGCAGTGAACGCGGTTCTGCGCTGCTGCTCGTGCCTGTCGGCGTACTGATCGTGGCGCTGCTGGCCAGTATCGCCGTCGACAGCACGGCTGCCTTCCTGGCGCAGCGCGAGGCACAAGCAGCAGCGTCTTCGTTGGCCAACGACCTCGTCTCGCTTGCCCTCGACGAATCCTCGCTTCGTCATCACGGGTCCTACCGCCTCTCCGCCTCCCGGCTCCGGCGGTTGGAGCCGTGGAGCCTGCGGACGGCGCGGGATCGCTTGTCGGCAGTATTCGAGCCCGGATCGGTCTCGGTGGCCATCCGCGCGGCGGGCCCGGCAGCAGTGCGCGTGTCGGTGGAGGGTTCGGCACGGCGGGTCATCGGCTTGATCGGGAACGTCAGTGGGCAAGCAAGCCGGCCCGTCGTCGCAGAGGCGGTCGGGCATATCCGGCTCTCCGGCTAGGCCCGCTACTGCTCCTACGGAAGACTGAGCCTCACGGCCACCTCGTTGGCCAGGAGACGCCCACGAGCAGTCAGCTTGAGGCGGCCCCCGGCGGCAGGTTCCAGCAAGTGCGCCACGTCGCCAGGCACTGCGTCGACAGGAACACCGACTGACGTGCGCAACGCAAGCTGCAGGGCCTCCGTACGACGCTCGTCCGGACCCAACTCCTCGCTGCCTGCCATGGGCGAGGTTCCAGCCGAGATCGCCGCGATGAACCGCTCGGGCGTGCGGACGCTCCAGTACCGGCGGCCGTCGCGGTGGCTGTGCGCGGCACAGCCGATGCCCGCATAGGCACCCTGCCGCCAATACAGCAGGTTGTGCCGGCATTGCGAGCCGGGCCGAGCCCAGTTGGAGATCTCGTAGATCTCGTAGCCCGCTCGGGCAAGCAGCTCGTCGGCGAGCAGGTATTTGTCGGCCATCTCGTCCTCGTCGGGATGTCGCGACGGGTCGTCGCCGAGCGGCGTTCCTGGCTCCGGCGTCAGGCCGTACGCGCTCACGTGATCGGGCCCAAGATCGATGGCCTCGACCAGCGTGCGCTTCCAGTCGGGCAACGATTCGGCCTGCGAGCCGTAGATCAGGTCCAGGTTGAGCTGGCCAATGCCGGCCTGGCGAACGGCATCAACCGCCGCAGCCACCATCGGCGGGTCGTGGCGGCGGCCCAGCGCGTCGAGCACGTGCGCAACTGCCGACTGAACGCCGAGGCTGATGCGGTTGACGCCCAAGGCCCGGTATGCCCGCATCTGTTCCGGCGTGACTAGGTCCGGGTTGCACTCCACCGTGATCTCGGCCCCCCGCGCCAGGGGCAGTTCCGCCAGCACATCGCCGAGCAACGACGGCTGCACCAGGTTCGGTGTTCCGCCGCCGAAGAACACCGAGGTCACCGGCGGCATGCCGGCCGCCAGCTCCCGAGCCTGCCGGCGGCAGCTCGCCATGTAGTCGTCGATGAGGTGGCTGCGATCGGTCCACGTCGCGAATGCGCAGTAGTCGCAGCGGTGCGTGCAGAACGGGATATGGCAGTAGACGCCGAATGCGGGCGATGCGCAGGCGGACTCAATCATAGCACTGAATCGGGCGGGAAGCGCTGCGATGCCGCATCGTCTTGTTCGCTGTCCTGATCGTCCTCTGGCAGCAGCTCGGATGGCGGCACGTTGTAGAGCTGTGCCAAGCGCAGCAGCCGGGACACGGCCAACCCCCGCTCGCCGCGCTCATACGCCCCCAGCACCGAGGTGCGGAATTCGCCGCCGGAGGCCTCCTCGACCTGCGCCAGCGTCATGCGCCGCCATTTGCGCACCGCCCGCAGCCGCTCCCCCACCAGCGCATCAACGGGCCGGCGGTCGACAGGCATGTCAGCTCTTGCTGCGACGCGTACGTCGTTGCCGGGCGTCAGTGCTGCCGCGAGACTTGGATCGCTCAGCCCGAGCCTCGACACGCGCTTGTTCACGATCGTGCGACTCGGCTGGCGCGGACCGATCAACAACGATTCCGTCCACCTGTTCGCCACGTTCGCTGGCGACTTCTCTCAGCTTGGCCACCTCGGACTTCGAGAGCTTCTTCGGGATGTCCACACGGACCACCACATGCAGGTCACCGCGCCCACGCCCATTGGCCCGCGGCACGCCGAGCCCGTTCAACCGGATGGTGTCATTCGGCTGGGTGCCGGCCTTCACCGCCAGTTCCCGTGGTCCGTCCAGCGTCTCGAACGTCACCTTCGCTCCCAGGGCGGCTTGCAGCATCGTCACCGGCAGCTCGGCTACGAGGCTCTCGCCCTGCCGCACGAATACATCGGATTCGGCGACACGAAGGTGCACATACAGGTCGCCGGCAGGACCGCCGCGGGGTCCCACCGATCCGCGGCCGCTCAGACGAAGCGTGGCACCCCCCTCGACGCCGGGCGGCACCCGCACGACGAGCGAGACCTGCTCGGCCCGGCGGCCTTCGCCCCGGCAGGATCTGCATGGATCGGCAATCTCCTCGCCAATCCCGCGGCACCGGCCGCACGGCGCAGTGGTGACCATCTGGCCCAGCAGGCTCTGGCGCACTTGGCGCACCTGCCCTGCGCCGCCGCAGGCGCTGCACACCGTCGGCGACGTGCCTTCCGCGGCACCCGAACCGCCGCAATCGTCACACGACACCAGCGTCCGCACCTCGATCTGCCGGTCGACGCCGAAGACGGACTGGGCGAAATCGAGATCCACCACCGTCTCGTGATCATCGCCACGCGGCGGGCCCGACGCTCGGCGGGATCGGCCCCCGCCGAAGGGATTCCCCCCGAAGAACGACTCGAAAATGTCGCTGAGATCGAAGTCGAATGCCGGGCCGCCCATCCCGCCACGCAGGCCTTCATGCCCGAAGCGGTCGTAGCGGGCCCTCGCTTCAGGATCGGAGAGCACGGCATATGCCTCGCTGATCTCCTTGAAGCGCGCCTCGGCCTGCGCGTCGCCCGGGTTCGCATCGGGGTGGTGCTCCCGGGCCTTCTGCCGGTAGGCGCGCTTGAGGTCACCCTCGCTGACATCGCGGCCTACGTCGAGCAGCTCGTAGTAGTCGGCAGGCATCTGTGGCAGGTCTATTGCGGGATCGATGGCGAGATGCCCACGGGTGCCTGCGCGACGTCACCGTCGCCGAGAGCATGCGCACCGTCGCCGTCGCCGTCGCCGAGCGAGGCCGACAGCCGCCGGCTCACCGTGTGCACCGCCGCCAGCGCTTTCGAGTAGTCCATCCGCGTCGGGCCCAGCAATCCCACGCTGCCGACCGTGCGACCGTCGACTTCGTAGGGCGCTACCACCACCGAACAGTCCGCCAGCGGCTTCATGCCCGTCTCAGACCCGATGGCCACGCTGAGACCGCGATCAACGAGGCTGCGCAGCAGCGTCACCACCATCAGCTGCTCTTCCAGCACCGACAGAACCGAACGAAGCGACGACACGGCCTCGAACTGCTCGGTGATCCTGGCTGTGCCGCCCACGTAGAGCTCGCTGGGGTGCGATTGGTCGTCGGCCAGCGCAGCCAGCGCAGCCGCCACCAGCGCATCGGTCGCCGCATCGCCCGTCTCGGGAATCGACGGTGGCTGCGACCGGGTATGCCCCACCAGCGCCTCGGCCAGGATCGCCGAGGCTGCTCCTGCGGCCGGCCCTTGAGCCGCGTCGGCCAGTTCCCGGTTGTTGTAGACGTCGACGTAGGTGCGCTCCACGACGCCCGACGACATCACGAGCACAACGAGCAGCCGGCCGCCGCCAAGGTCCACGAGCTGAGCCGACCGGATGCTGTCTCGGTCGTGCCGGGGGGCCACCACCATCGCCGCGTACTCGGTCAGGTCCGACAGCAGCCGGCTGGTGTCGGCGAGCAGCTCCTCGATCTGCCCCTGTGCATGGGCGAAGAACGCCCGCACCTGCCGGACCTCGGTGTTGTCGAGCGAACCCGGCCCCAGACCGTCCACGAAGTACCGGTAGCCCGCCTCAGTCGGCACCCGACCGGCGCTGGTGTGCGGCTGCATCAAGTAGCCGCCGGCCTCCAGCGCTGCGAGGTCATTGCGGACGGTCGCGGGCGACACATCGAGGCGGGTCAACTCGAGCACCGCGGCCGATCCGACCGGCTGCGCGCTCTCGATGAAGTTCTCGACCACCGCCTGCAGCACCGTGGCTCTGCGCTCGTCCATCACCCCTCCGCAGGCCGTGCCCGCAATAACCCGATGCTACCGACGCCCCTTCTGCCCAACTGCGGGCGCACTCACTGGTCCAGACGCAGCGCAGAAACGAACGCTTCGTTGGGCACCTCGACACGCCCGATCGCCTTCATCCGCTTCTTCCCCTCTTTCTGACGCTCCAGCAGCTTGCGCTTGCGGGTGATGTCGCCGCCGTAGCACTTCGACAGCACGTCCTTCCGTTTGGCCTTGACCGTCTCGCGGGCGATGATCCGCCCGCCGATGGCGGCCTGGATCGGCACGTCGAAGAGCTGGCGCGGGATGAGCTCGGCCAGCTTCGCCGTGATGGCCTTGCCGTAGGGATACGCGCCGTCGCGGTGGCAGATGGCCGAGAACGCATCCACCGGTTCGCTATTGAGCAAGATGTCCACCCGCACCAGGCGCTCGGTGCGGTAGCCGGCGTGGTCGTAGTCGAGACTGGCGTACCCCTGGGTACGGCTCTTGAGCTGGTCGAAGAAGTCGGTCACCACCTCTGCCAGCGGCAACTCGTAGCGCAGCTCGACGCGTTCGGGCGACAGGTAGTCCATGGAGGTCATCGAGCCCCGGCGCGACTGGCACAGGTCCATGACCGCCCCCGTGTAGACGCTCGGCGTCAGCACCGACACCGTGAGCATCGGCTCTGCGATCTCGGCGATCTGGCCGGCCGGCGGCAGATCCGACGGGTTGTCGACCTGGAGCTCCTCATCGTCGTCGGTGCGCACCCGGTAGGCCACCGAGGGCGCGGTCGCGATCAGCGAGAGCCCGAACTCGCGTTCGAGCCGCTCGCGGACGATCTCCATGTGCAGCAGGCCGAGGAAGCCGCAGCGAAAGCCGAACCCGAGGGCACCGGAGGTCTCAGGCTCGAATGTGACCGATGCGTCGTTGAGCCTCAGCTTCGCCAGTGCGTCGCGCAGGTCGGGGTATTCGTCGCCGTCGACGGGGTACAGGCCGCAGAAGACCATCGGCTTCGGGTCGTCGTAACCGGCCAGCGGCGCGTCCGCCGGCTCCGACGCCGAGGTCACCGTCTCGCCTGAGCGAGCCTCTGCCACGTCCTTGATGCCGGCGATGAGATACCCCACCTCGCCGGGGCCCAGTGCGTCGGTCGGTGTCACCGCGGGCAGGCGAAGGCCCACCTCCTCGGACAGGTGCAGGCCTCCGGCATGCATGAAGCGCAACCGGTCGCCGGCGCACAACCGGCCGTTCATAACTCGCACCGCGGAGACGACGCCGCGGTACTGGTCGAAGTGGGAATCGAAGATCAGCGCTTGGAGCGGGGCGTGCGGGTCACCCGCCGGCGGGGGGATCCGTTCGATGATCGCATCGAGCAGCGCTTCTACGCCCTCACCGGTCTTGGCCGAGATGGCCAGCACCTCGCTCGAGTCGATGCCCAGCACACGCTCTATCTCCGATGCGTACAGATCCGGCTCAGCCGCGGGGAGGTCGATCTTGTTGAGCACCGGCACGATGGTGAGATCCGACTCGAGGGCCAGGTAGCAGTTGGCCAGCGTCTGCGCCTCGATGCCCTGCGCGGCATCGACAAGCAGCACCACGCCCTCGCATGCCGCCAGCGACCGGCTGACCTCGTAGCCGAAGTCGACATGTCCGGGCGTGTCGATGAGGTGCAGGGTGTGGCCCTGCCAGCTCACCCGGACGTTCTGGGCCTTGATGGTGATGCCGCGCTCGCGCTCGAGCTCCATCGAATCGAGGTACTGGGCGCGCATCGAGCGCTCTTCCACAGCACCGGTCAACTCCAGGATCCGGTCCGACAGCGTGGACTTCCCGTGATCGATATGGGCGATGATCGAGAAGTTTCGAATCGATCCGGTTCCGGCGCCGCCGTCGGCTAGGGGCACGTGGGGCATCGCAGGGCGCACGGTACCCTGCGGGGCCGGTTTCGAGACGGAGAGCATGCCTTCGTGGCCAACATCAAGAGCCAGATCAAGCGCAATCGTCAGAACGAGGCGCGGCGTGTGCGCAATCGTGCCGTGCGCTCAGAACTGCGGACACGCGAGAAGGCGGTGATGGCAGCCGCAGAGGCGGGCGAGCCCACTGACGAGCTCATCCGTCTCGCTCAGAAGCGGCTCGACAAGGCCGCCGCCAAGGGTGTCATCCACCGGAACGAGGCGGGCCGGCGCAAGTCGCGTCTGATCACTCGCTCGGCATCGCGCAACGGCGTCTAGCGCTTCCCTCAGCGGGCGCCGGCGGCGAGCCGCGCACACAGGATCTCGGCAACGCAGCGCGCGTCGAGTCCGGACCGGCCGCGCATGTCCATGTCGGCCGCTGCGAGCAGCTCGACGGCTCGGGCAATCCCCTCGCTGCCCCGCCGTCGGCATCCATCCATCGCCTTGCGGGCCGGAAACGTGGAGCCGCGCAGACCCAGCACGGCAGCGGCTTCCTTCTCGTTCGCGGCGCCGGCGCCGTCCAGGCGGGCCATCCGGGTGATGTGGTTGGCGACGGTGGCCGTGACTGCGAGGGGGTGGCGGCCCGCACCCCACATGCGCTGCAGCACTGCGAGAGTCGCATTCACGTTTCCCCGGTCGATCGCGTCGGTCAGCTCCCACGGCGGCACATCGCCCTCGGCGCCGAGGTAGGGCAGCACGTCGTCGGCATCCAGACGGGCGCCTTCGCCGAAGACCGCCGCCAGGGTGTCGAGCAGCGATCCGAGACGGCTGAGTTCGGCGCCGAGGTGGTCGGCGACGCTCGCTCGGGCTCGGGCATCGAGCTGGACCGGTGCCTCCGCGAGACGCTCCTCCAGCCATGTCCGGCGGTTGCGCGCCCCGCCGGGCACGTCTGATGCGACCCGGTGGCCCCCGCTGGCCTCCACGGCCTCGGCCAGCGGGCGCGGCACGCGACCGGAGTCCCACTCGAGCACCAGGTTGGTGGTGGGGCAGGGATCGTCCAGCCACGCGATCAGCGGGGCAAGATCGGCCGCGCCGAAGCGGCTGAGCCCCCGGGCCACGACGACCCGGTGGGTTGCCAGCATCGGCGGCGTCGACGCCGAGATGACGACATCGTTCAGCGTGTACTCATCGCCGGCGAACTCATCGAGCACCTCTGCGCGGTCGGCTTCGCCCACGAGCTCGGCGACGGCGGTTCGCACCGCCTCGGCCGTGAGGATCTCGTCGGCACCGCTGACCAGTCGCACCGCTCCTCCGGGCATCAGCGCCCTGCTCCCGCAGTGGCGGCACGCCCGCAGGAGGTCGAGCTCACGGTTCCGCCTGCCACTCTGCGGACGCTAGTTCTGCTGAGACGTGCAGGCGCTCTGTGGTGGGCTCCACCGTGAGCCCCGCGACCACGACTGGCTCGGTCACCATCTCATGCGGGACCCGGCCGCCGAGACCGGCCGGCGCGAGGATCCGGGCGATGTCGTGCCGGGCGTCGAGGGCGCGCACCGCTTCACGCCCCGCACGGCTCGCCGAGCGGGCCACGAGCACATCGATGCGGTCGACTCCCGCAGCGTGGAGCTGGCCCAGCGCACGTGCAGGGTCTGGGCGGTCCACCACCACGACAAGCGGCTCGTTGCGCTGCACGGCAAGATGCGACCCTGCCGGAGGCACAGGCCGATGGGTGCTGGCCGCCGCCCACACGCCGACGCCGGCCGCGACGACCGCCAGGCTGCGCAGGGCGCCGGCCAGGTTCCCGAACAGGCGCGGTGCGGCCACAAAGAGCCCAGCGCAGCATCCGGCTACCGCGGCCGCGGCAGTCAATTCAGCAGCCTCGATCTGCGGCCATCCCAGCGACGCGCCCCAACGCGCCACCCCCGCCACCCACCCCATCATCAGCCTGGTCGGCAGGTGCAGTACCGATGCGACCGCATCGCCGGCGAGGCCGCCCGTGAGGCCGCCGACCAGTCCCCAGACCATCGCCGGGCCTGCGACCGGTCCAGCCAGGACGTTGGCGGGAATGCTCACGAGCGGCAGCGAGCCGAAGACAGCGAGCTGAACCGGCAGCACTCCCGCCTGGGCGCACAGGGTGGCGGCGAGCGCCAGGCGCAGCCATTGCGGCCCCCACAGCAGGCGTGAGATGCGGCGAGCCCCGAGCACGATGGCGGCGGTCGCGGCGACCGACAGCTGGAAGCCGACCGAGCGGACGAGCAACGGATCAACAAGCAGCAGCACGATGACCGCCAACGCCAGCAGGCGTGTCGCCGATGCCCCTCTGCCGACTGCATGCGCGCCGACGGCGAGAGTGGCGAGTACGCACGCCCGCAGCACCGAGGGCTCGCCGCGGGTCAGTACGGCGAACTGGATGAGCAGGACTGCCACAGCGACCAGCCGGGCCCGGGGTCGAAGCCCGGCCAGCAGGGGTGCGAACAGCAGCAGCACGAACGCCACGTTCGAACCCGACACGGCGAGCAGATGGGTGAGCGATGTCGCCCGGAAGTCGTGCACGACTTCGGGTAGCTGACCCCGGTCGTCGCCGTACACGAAGCCGGCGAGCAGCGCTGCATCGCGCGGCGACAGCGATTCGCCCGATGCCTCCACGAGCCCGCGCAGCGAGTTCGCAATACGGAACGGCGCGCTGCCGCCGCCGAGACGGTGTGCTGTACGGATCTCCGCAGCCCCTGCGAGATGCCGGGGCCACAGGAAGGGACGGTCGGCGGGCTCGGCCGGTTCTGCGGTCACACTCAGGAACCAACGCTCCCCCATTGCCGCATCTTCCAGCCGCCATGCAGGCGGGCCTCGTGCCCAGCCCTCCCACCGGTGCTCGGCGCCGTCGATCGTCGCGCTGAACGGCACGACCAAGGCGCCAGAGCGCCAGCGGGGATCGCCGACCAGGCGCACCTCGCCCTCGAACTCCCCTCCCGTCACGGAGCTGAGCTGGGCGAGCTGCGCTCCCATGGCAACCGCAGCGAGCACCAGCAGACCGGCCGGGATGAGCACGCGCGCCCGGCTCGCGATGCCGGCGGCGCCGAGTCCGATTCCCAGTGCCACGCCCCACCACCACGAGCCCCGCCACAGCGACACCGGGGGTGCCCACAGCGCGCCGGCCGCGGTGGCGATGGCACCCGCCACCAGCCACCGGTCGGCAACAGCGCTGAGACCTCCGAACCGGCGAGGCGGCGGCAGCTCAGACGGTTGCATGGGGCCGTAACCGGGACAGCTTGGAGGGCCCGATCCCGGGCACCTGCTCGAGTGCATCCAGGGTCGCGAACGGCCCGTGCTCGGCCCTGTAGGCGATGATTGCCGCCGCCAGTGACGGGCCGATGCCTGGCAGCTCGTCGAGCTGCGCTGCCGTGGCGGCATTGACATCGATGGGTCCGGCCAGATCCGAGCCTGGCGCCCCGACAGCAGGCAGCTCGCCCTCGACCGGCACATAGATCTGCTGCTCATCGTGCAGCCGCTCTGCCAAGTTGACTGCTGCTTCATCGGCGTCGGCATCCAGCCCGCCGGCCGCATCGACGAGGTCGCCGACCCGGGAGCCAGCAGGAACCTCGTAGAGCCCCGGCTGCCGCACCGCACCGGCAAGGTGCACCTTCAGCAGCGATGGCTGCGTGGTCGCCACCGGGAGCGGTGCCTCGGCCGCTGCGAGCGGCAGCTCGATGGGCTCGGGCGAGCCATGGCGGACGCCGGCCAGAAATCCTGCTGCAACCAACGCGCCGACGGCGCCGAGAAGCACCAAGACCGGCACGACGCCGATCCGCTGCGCAAAACCGGCTGCCTCCGCAGCTACAGAACGCCAATCGGTAGAGCGCCCCTCTGTTGAGGGCCCTGCGCCCGGCGCCCGCATGAATGCGACCCTAGTGAGGCTGTGTGATGACCTTTGGTGGAATTTTCACTGCTTTCAGTCTGAGCATCGCGATCACCGCGAGCAGCAAGCAGGCCACCGCCCAGCCGCCGAACAGCCAACGCGGCCCGAACTGGCCATACAGCGGCGGGCCGCCGAATGCGGCGCCAGCCGCGACGAGCAGGCCGACAGCCTCCAGCACCCCGGTCCCCATGGCCGCCTGCTCGGCACCCGTGGCCTCGAGCACGAGCACTTGGGCGCCCATCACGCCATACGACTCGGTGACCGCTTCGGCGAGGCCGACGGCGATGAAGCTTGCCAGTCCCCCGATCCAGCCATACAGCAGCACAGCCGGAACGAAGAGCAGCAGTGCGGGGACACCGACGCGACCTCCCCCGAGGCGTTCAGCCAATGCGCCGGTGTACGGCGGCAACGCCATCAGCGGGATACCGATGATGAGCAGCCCCACAGCCAGCTCTGCCGACGACAATCCCACGTCGGTGAGGTAACGGTCGACGGTCGCGTCGAAGATGCCGATCAAGCCCCAGATGCCGACGTGCACGCAGATGGCCGCCTGAACCCGGGGGCGGTGGAGCAGGCTCCGGAGATCCGAGTAGTCCACCGCGGCCGCAGCGATCGGCGACTTCGAGATCAACACCGCTGCGACCGGTCCGAGCGCCAGCATCAACGTGCCGGTGAGAAGGAACGGGGCCTCGAACGAGACGCCGCTGAGCGCCGCCCCGATCGCCGGGCCGCTGATGAATCCCGCCACAGCGCACGACAGCAGGCCGCCCACCTTGGCGCCGCTGCCGCTGATATCCCGGCCGATCAGCGCCTTGCGAGCCACCAAGCCGAACAGTCCGAAGGAGAGACCGGCCAGAGCCCGGCTCGTCACCAGCGACCATGTGTCCTCGGCGAACACGAATCCGAAAGCGCCGAACACTGCTGCTGTCACCGAGACCCACGCCACGAGACGGTGGTGGCCCCGATCGACCAGCGGCGAGAGCAGCAGTTGCGACAGCAAGCCGGCCACGAAGCCGGCGGCAGCCACCATGCCCAGCTCCAGGTGCGAGAGGCCGTAGCGATCCTGCAGGTCCGCCAGGTAGGCGAAGATGACGCCCATCGATGCTGTGACGAGGAACTGCGTGGTGTAGATCGTCACGAACAGCACCGGCGAAGCGTAATGGTGTGCGTCGGCACCGGGCCGTTGCACCGGCTAAGCAGCGCAGCGAGATCTGAGGGCTCATCCGACGCTGCGGTACCCCTGCGGCCATGATGGGGGCGGCGGCTGCCGACCGAGGGAGGCGATGACGGTGACGAGCTCAGCCCACTCCACCGATGACGGTGCTGTTGCCGGCATCGACGCCAGGCCGGTCACGGCGTGGATGGCCGACCGAGTTGAGCTCAGCCCGCCGCTCGAGTTCGAGATCATCGCCGGCGGCCACTCCAACCTCACCTACCGCGTCAGCGACGCTGCGGGGCGCCGGTGGGTGCTGCGCCGGCCGCCGCTCGCGCACCTGCTGGCCGGGGCGCACGACATGGTGCGCGAGCACCGCCTGCTGTCATCGCTGGAGCCCACCGAGGTCCCCACGCCGCCGGTGGTGGGCCTGTGCACCGATGCCGAGGTGAACGGCGCCGATTTCTACGTGACCGGCTTCGTCGACGGCACGGTGCTGCGCTCGCTCGACGACGCCGAAACGCTCACGCCCGAGGCCCGCGGGGAGCTGAGCCGGCGGATGGTGGAGGTGCTCGCCGCCATCCACAGCACCGACTTGGAGGCGACCGGGCTCGCCACCCTCGGCCGGCCGGAGGACTACGTCGCTCGTCAGATCCATGTCTGGCGACGACAGTTCAACGCCATGACGTCACGGGATCTGCCGATCATCGAACGCGTCCACGATGTGCTGGTGGCCTCGATCCCGCCGCAGGCCGAGGCCACGCTGGTGCATGGCGACTACCGCCTCGACAACTGCCTCTCCACTACCGACGGAGACTTGGCGGCCGTGCTCGACTGGGAGATCTCGACGCTGGGCGACCCGGTCGCCGAGCTGGGATTCCTGCTCGGCTACTGGGTCGAGCCCGACGACGGCTTCAACCCGCTCGGCCACGACGCCACCGCGGCCGAGGGCTTCTGGACCCGCGACCAGCTCGCTCGTGCCTACGCAGAGCTGACCGGCCGCGACATCAGCAGCATCGAATGGCACTTCGCCTTTGCGAGCTGGCGTCTGGCGTGCATTCTCGAAGGCGTGCATGCGCGCTACGTAGGTGGCGCTATCCCCGAGATACCCCCTGAGGTCCACGAGTTCCCGCAGAGCATCGTGGCGCTTGCCGAACGCGCAGAAGCGGTGCTGGCCGATCTGTGACCTGTCCGCGATGAGGTGACGTCTGGGGACGCAGCGTCCCTCGGGCACGGCGACCGCACAGCGGTATGGTCCCCGCCGTGAAGGTGGACGGCGGCATCAGCACCGACGGCGGCTTCGACAACCTGATGGAGTCGAGCCGCGAGCAGGAGGCGCTGGGCTACGACGGCCTGTGGGCGCCCGAGACCATCCACGACCCGTTCACGATGCTCCCGCTGATGGCGCACGCCACGTCGTCGGTGGACCTCGGCACGAACATCGCGGTGGGCTTTGCCCGCAACCCGATGTCGCTCGCCTACAGCGCCAACGACATCCAGACGTTGTCGGAGGGCAGGTTCATCCTGGGTCTGGGCAGCCAGCTGCGCCCGCAGATCACACGGCGTTTCTCGATGGAGTGGTCCAAGCCGGCAGCTCGCATGCGCGAAATGATCATGGCGATCAAGGCCATCTGGGACTGCTGGAACAACGGCGAGAAGCTGAACTTCCGCGGCGACTTCTACGAGCACACCCTGATGACGCCGTTCTTCGATCCTGGGCCGAATCCCTACGGCACGCCGCGGCTGGCGCTGGCGGGCGTGGGCCCGCTGATGACCGCGGTGGCGGGCGAGACCTGCGACATCTTCCTCTGCCACGGCTTCACCACCGAGAAGTACCTGCGCGAGGAGACGATCCCGGCGCTCGAGCGGGGTGCTGCCAGAGCCGGGCGTGATCCCAGCGAGATCACCATCTCGGGCCCGTCGTTCATCGTGACCGGCAACACCGAAGAGGACATGGAGAAGGCGCGCCAGGCCACCAAGCAGCAGGTGGCGTTCTACGGCTCCACGCCGGCATACAGGCCGGTCTTGGACTGCCATGGCTGGGGCGACATGCAGACTGAGTTGAACGCCATGTCCAAGGAAGGCCGCTGGGTCGAGATGGCCAACCTGGTCGATGACGACATCCTCGATGCGTTCGCCGTGGTGGCCGAGCCCGAGCAGGTGGCCACCGAGCTGAAGCGCCGCTTCGACGACGTCGTCGACCGAGTCAGCTTCTACGCCCCCTACAAGGGCGACCGCCAGCGCTGGCAGACGATCTTCAACGACCTGAAGAGCTAGCCCTCGCTGGCTCCGGATAGCTCAGGCGCTCAGCGGGGCGCAGTCTGAACCGCAGTTGGGATTGGTCGCCGGAGTGGCCGGCGTTGCGGGCCGGTGAAGCACGCCCGAGGTCGGCCGCAGCTCCAGTTCGGGACCGTCGGCCCCGTCGAGCGTGCGCGCCACCGCGTCCACGATCATCGAGTAGCCGCCCGGCTCGTATGGCGGCCACAGCACGGAGATATTCGGACGCTGTGCCACATTGGCCGCCGCGGAACGGCTGGCACCGCAGCGCAGCACGTCGCCGTCGAGCCTCATCGCCAGGTGGGCGATGTGCGGCGTGGCGTCGTCGCGCACCGTCAGCACGTACGCAGCGTTGCCAAACTGCTCCATCTGCTTGCCGATGTCGCCGGGCTCCACGGGAATGCTCATGTGCCCGACGATATGCCCGCAGCGCACCGCTGGCGCGCCGGATCGCCCCTTCGATCCACTCTCAATCCGAAGCAGCGCGCTGGTATCGTCGTGGAGCCTCGGGGCTATAGCTCAGTTGGTAGAGCGCTTCCATGGCATGGAAGAGGTCAGG
>CAZAFV010000023.1:32483-42062 GCA_964484385.1 uncultured Acidimicrobiales bacterium | reverse complement strand
GCCTCAGTCGTTGACGTCGGCAGCCTGGAGCGCCGCCCAAACACGCTCCGGCGTCAGCGGAAAGTCGTCCATCCAGACGCCGGTTGCGTCAGCCAGCGCTGCGGCCACTGCCGGTGCATAAGGGATCACGCCCATCTCGGCCATGCCGCGGGCGCCAAAGGGACCCAGCGGGTCGGCCAGCTCCAGCACCACGCTTTCCGTGGTGACGGGAATGTCGCCGATGCCCGGGATCAGGTAGGTGCTGAACCTTGGGTTCAGCAAGCGACCGTCCCGGCTGCGCAGATGCTCGCTGAGCACGTGGCCGTGGGCTTGGGCCACCGCGCCCTCGATCTGGCCGACCACGAAGCGCGGGTTGATCGCCCGGCCCACGTCGTTGGCGCTGATCACCCTGTCGATGCGAATGTGGCCGGTGTCGATGTCGACGGTCAGCTCGACATGCTGGGCGACATAGCCGTACGTGAAGTTCGGGGTGCCCTCGCCGGTCTCGGGGTCGAGCTCGGTGGTCGGCGGGGGCGTAAAGCGGAAGTGCCCGATGGCCGGCCGGGCGCCCTCGCGCCATGCCTTCTCGGCTTCCTCAGCTGCACCCAGGATCGAGTTGCCTGCCATCCACGTCAGGCGCGACGCCGACGCCGACCCCGAATCGCCCGATGTGCCGGTGTCGCTGAAGCGGCCCACGACCCGGGACGGGTCGACCCCGGTCGCCTCGGCCGCCATCTGCAGGAACGCGGTGTGCGCGCCCTGGCCGACATCGGCGCCCGCGTGAGCCAGCTCGACCGATGCCGGGGCCTCGTCGTCGGGCTCGCCGTGCAGCACGATCGTGGCCTCGCAGCGCTCGGGAAAGCCGAACGAGAACCCGACGTTCTTGAATGCGCAGGCGAAGCCGCGTCCGCGGCGCAGCGACGTTGGCCGCGCCGGCAGCGAGACGAACGGGCTGAACAGCGCCGTTTCGTCCGAAATCTGGTCAGCGGACTCGGGGCTGTCAGCGTCGCTGTCCGGGTCGGCGGCGCTGGGACGGGCCGGCTGCGCTGCGGCGTGGGCGCATGCCTCGATCACTTCGGGCATGGTCACGCCGGCCGGCATCGGCGTGTGGGCGATGCTCGGCGATCCCTCGCGCAGCGTGTTCACGCGGCGGATGTCGACCGGGTCCATGCCCAGCGCCTCGGCCAGCTTGTTCACCTGGCATTCCACCGCGAAGGCCGCCTGCGGTGCGCCGAAGCCCCGGAACGCTCCCCCCGGCGTGGCGTTCGTGTACACGACATGGGTGTCGATGGCGGCGTTGGGCAGCTCATAGGGCCCGCCGAGGCCCAGATGCAGGTTCCCCATCACCTTGTTGGAGGTGTAGTTGTAGGCGCCCGCATCCAGCCAGGCCTCTGCCTGCGCTGCGGTGATCCTGCCGTCGCGGTCGGCGCCCCAGCGGGCCCAGATGCGTCCGCGGTGCCGCTTGTGGTGGCCCACGATCGACTCCTCACGCGACCACTGCATGGCCACGGTGCGGTCGATGCCCCGCTCGGCCAGTCGGCAGGCGGCCAGCGCCAGGATGATCTGCATCGACGTGTCCTCGCGCCCGCCGAATGCACCGCCGATGGCCGGGTAGCGCACCCGGATGCACTCTTCGGGCAGGTCGAGCGCGTGGGCGATCTGCTCGCGGTCCTCGTGCACCCACTGGCCGGCGATCTCGACGTTGACGATGCCCTCGGCGTCCACCCAAGACGTGCCGGCCTCGGGCTGCAGGTAGGCGTGCTCCTGGTAGGGCACCTCGTAGGTGGCCTCGACGGTCACGGCGGCAGCGGCCCAGCCGGCATCGAGGTCGCCCTTGCGGGTGCGCATCGACTCGTACAGGTTCGAGCCGATGCCCTCGTAGGGGTGCACGAGCGGTGCGTCGGGCGCCAGCGCCGCGTCCAGATCGGCCACGACCGGCAGCGGCTCCCACTCGACCTCGATGGCCGCAGCGGCGGCACGCGCCTCGTGGAGGCTCTCGGCCACGATCAGCGCCAGGTGGTCGGCTTCCCAGCGCGACACGTCGCACGGCACCAGGCTGCGGCCAGTGTGGTCGAGCCCGACGAAGACCGGCTGGTCGAACTTGGTCAGCCCGTACTCGTTGCAGGGCACGTCGGCGGAGCCGAGCACCGCGACGACGCCCGGGGCGCGCTCGGCCGGGGCGAGGTCGAGGCGGCGAAGCCGGGCATGGGGCTGGTCGGTGAACACCGCGAATGCCCACAGCGCATCGGCCGGAATGCGATCTGCGGGATAGCCGGCCAGCCCGGCGACCTTGGCCGGACCGTCGGCACGCGGCGGCGACTGGCCGGTACCGCCCGCCGTCGCGGCCGGCATCTCCAATTCGACGGCCGCGCCGCCGACGCCGGGGGCGGCACCTTCCCTCATGGGGCACCCCGCTCAGCGTCGTCCGCAGCTGCAACCGAAGCAGCACCCTCTCTCACGACGCACCCCGCTCGGCAATGTGCGCAGTTCCTGCTTCGACCGGAGCGGTTCGGGCGGCGTCGCTCGAGACGGCCCGCACGGATTCGATGATCGAGCAGTAGCCGGTGCAGCGGCACAGGTTGCCCGACAGGCCCACGGTGATCTGCTCGGCAGTGGGCTCGGCGATCTCGTCGAGCAGCGCCACGGCGCTCATCACGAAGCCGGGCGTGCAGAACCCGCACTGCGCGCCGCCAGTCTCCACCATGGCCTGCTGGAACGGATGCAGCTCACCGTCGGGTGAAGCCACGCCTTCGACCGTGGTGATGGTGGCCCCGTTCGCGCGCCCTGCGGGCACGAGGCACGAGAACACGGCGGCACCGTCGAGATGCACCGTGCAGGCGCCGCACTCGCCTTCGGCGCAGCCTTCCTTCGTGCCGGTGAGCCCGAGGTCGTCGCGCAGCCAGTCCATGAGCGTCTTGCCCGCGGCCCCCGCCGCGCTGCGCTGCGCGCCGTTGACCGTCGCCGTGATCGTGTCGTCGGGGTCGGCCAGCTCACTGCGAGCGCTGTCGCTGCCGCCACGCTCGCGGCCCGCCGCAGCAGCCGCACTGGCAACCGCACGGTCACCCTTCGCTGCGTCACCGCCGGCCGCAGGACCCGGCTCGGCGACACTCGCCGTCTGCGCAAGCCGCGGCGGCTGCTCCGGCCAGCGGTCGGATTGGGTGCCGCTGGCGAGGGCCGCTATGGCCCGGTCCACCACGACGCCGACGGTGTGCGAGCGGTACTCGGCGCTGCCGCGGATGTCGTCGATGGGAGTTGCCGCCCGGCATGCAGCAGCCGTGATGTCGGCGCCGGCGTCGGCCAGTTCCCGACCGGCGGCCAGCTCGGCCGCTTCGGGCACGGTGATGATGGTGGGTGCGACGCTGCCGAGGGCGACCACGAGGTCGGCCACCCGGCCGCCGTCGAGCGCGACGACCACGGCGGCGTGCGCCACCGAGATGGCCTGCGCCCGCCGCAGGCCCAGCTTCACGAAGACGCCGCGACGACCATGGGCCGAGTTCGCGCCGTCGAGCGCATCGAAGGCAACAGCGGTGACGATCTCGTCGGGTTCGAGCACGGTCTGGCGGAACCCGGCAAAGAATTCGATGATCGGAACCGTGCGCTCGCCCCGCACCGACGTCATGGTGACTGCGGCACCGAGCGCCACGAGCGCCGAGATGGTGTCGTTGGCCGGGCTGGCGGTGACGATGTTGCCGACCACGGTGGCCCGGTTGCGCAGCGGCGGCGAGCCCACCTCCAGGCACGCCTGGGCGAGCGGCAGGCCTGCCGTGCGCATCGGCGCCGAGGCGATCACGTCGGCATGGGTCACCAGCGGCCCGAGCGTGACCCGCCCGCCGTCGTAGGAGATCCGGTCAAGGCCCGGCAGGCCCGAGATGTCCACCAGCAGCTCCACTCCCGAGCGCGCCCCGCGCGACAGCTCGAGCATGAGGTCGGTGCCGCCGGCGATCAGCCGCGCCGCAGCACCGTGCGACGAGAGCAGCTCAGCCGCCTCGTCGAGCGAGGCGGGGGCCACATAACGGCTCGGCAGCGGGACCGCCCGCTGCACCTCATGAAGCTGAAACATGCCGCACTCAAGGGTGTCAGATTGCGCCGCCGGCAGAGAACGCATTGCGCTGATGCACTTCGTGCTTCTCGTTCATGTGGCCCGTTCGCACGCGCTGGGGCTCACGGGCCGCTCGGGCTTCGGCTTCGTCTACCGGCCCAGCCTCTGGCGCTGGACCTTGCCGAGGGCGTTGCGGGGCAGCGCTGCGATGCGGTACGTGCGGCGGGGCCGCTTGTAGAAGGCGAGCCGTTCGCCCACGAAGTCCTTCAGCTCGTCGTGGTCGAAGCTGCGCTCCGCGACCACGTAGGCCACCACCACCTCGCCCCACTCGGGGTCGGGTTCGCCGCCGACCGCGCATTCCACGACATCGGGGTGCGAGGCGATGACTTCCTCGACCTCGCGGGGGTACACGTTGAAGCCGCCGCAGATGATGAGCTCCTTGGCACGGCCGACGATGCGCAGGTAGCCGTCGTCCCATTGGCCGAGGTCGCCGGTGCGGAACCAGCCGTCGGTGAATGACGCTGCGTTGTCGGCGGGCCTCTCCCAGTAGCCGGAGAACACGTTGGGCCCCCGAACCAGGATCTCCGCAGCGTCGTCGGCCTCCGCGCCGTCGCCAGCCGCGGCGTCGGGACGTGCCGTCGCAGCGTCGTCAGCCGTTGCGGCGCCGCCGTCGCTGACATCCAGCGTGTCGAGGCGCACATCGACGCCGGGCAGCGGGAAGCCGACCGTGCCGGCCCGGCGGGGCTCGTCGTGCGGATTCGACACCAGCATGACGGTCTCGGTCATGCCGTAGCGCTCGATGACGTGCTGCCCGCTGGCCTCCCGCACAGCGTCGTGCAGTTCAGCAGGCATGGGTGCCGAACCTGACGCGCACAGCCGCAGCGCCGACAGCTCGGCGGCCCGTGGCGAGGCCACCAGCCGGGAGTACATGGTCGGCACGCCGAAGAACATGGTGGCTCGGTGCTCGCGAATGGCATCGAAGACGTCGTCTGGCTCGAACGTCGGCTGCAGCACCGCCCGCGCGCCCACGGTGAGCGTGCCGTGCAGCGCCACGCCCAGGCCGTGCATGTGGAACAGCGGCAGCGCCAGCACGAGCACATCGTCGGGCATCCAGCGCCATGCCAGCTCCAGCGCTCGCACCGACGCCAGCAGGTTCGCGTGGCTGAGCACCGCACCCTTGGGTTGCCCGGTGGTGCCCGACGTGTACCCGATCAGCGCAGGATCGTCACCCCGGCGTTGATGGGCGAACGCCAACAGATCGAATCGGGACCCTTCACAGGGCCCGGCACCGCCGCCGGCAGCATCGGTAGCGGACACATCTGGCGCGGCGGCATCGGCGTTGCCAGCGGCACCTGCGCGGCCCGCGGGCAGGTTGGTGGCATCGAAATCGCTGACCAGCACTGCTGGATCGGCGTCGGCGATCCACTGGTGCCATTCGCCGGGCTCGCCGACGCCTTCCACCAATGCCGCTGCGGGACGGCAGTCGGCCACCACGCCGCGCACCTCATCGGCGCGGTAGGCACCGTTCAGCGGCACCACCACCGCTCCCATCCCCAGCAGGGCCGCGTGCGCCGCGACCAAACGAGACGAGCTCGGGCCGCTCATCAGCACCCGGTCGCCGGCAACGACACCCACGCCCGCCAGGCGCCGACCGACCTCCTGGGCGCGCTCCAGAAGCCCGGCGCCGGTCACCCAGCCGTCATGCGCATCCCACAGCACAGCCCGCTGCAGATCGGACGACCAGCGGTCCAGCCAGACCGCCGGCAGCGTGCCGCCAGCAAGCAGATCAACCTCGGCAGCACTGCCGCCCGCCGGCAGATGCCGGGACCAATGCGACTCCTGCCCATCGGTCATCTCGGGCTGCTCCCTCGGCACGCCGGCAGCGATGCCTGGCTCGCAGGAAGCTCAGCAGGGCCGACGCCCACCGAGCCGTCCGGATCGAGCCGACATGGCGCACCCCCAACGGGATTCGAACCCGTGCCGCCACCTTGAGAGGGTGGTGTCCTTGGCCGCTAGACGATGGGGGCTGGTTGAGATGCGAGGAGCCAGCATACCGACCCCTCATCGCGCGCTCATGAGGTCCTGAGAAACGACCGCCATGTCAAGCGTTGCCGCAGATACGATGCGTAGCACAGAAATGCTACGTTTATGGCATGCGACGTCGAGTAAGCACAACGGTCGATGCAGAACTTCTGGACCGTGCTCGTGCGCTCCAAGCCTGGCCATCGGACGCAGCGATGATGGACGCTGCCCTCGAAGCTCTCGCCAAGCGTCACCGTGAGGCTGAAATCGACGCGGCGTACGCGGCGTATGACCGACTGCCCCTGAGTGCGCCAGACGAGTGGGGCGACGTGGAGTCGTTCGCCACGGCGAACAGCCTCGGCTCGCTCCAGCAGGATGCGAGTGACGACTCCCCCGCGGAGTCATGACAGCCGCCGGACCCCGCTGGGGTGAGGTCTGGTGGTGCGAAGCGCCAGATCTCGACAGACGCCCGGTGGTCGTGCTCTCACGAGATGCCGCGCTGGATCGTCTGGCGACCGCAATGGTGGCCCCGTGCACAACTACCGTCCGGCGGCTGCCGAGCGAAGTCATGCTCGAGCCCGGCGACGATCCGGTGCCGAAGCCATCGGCGGTCAATCTGGACTCAGTTCACACCGTGCGCCAGGCGTGGCTGGTGACGAGACTCGGCTGGCTGAGCGACGATCGCATGCGCGAGATCTGCCGGGCTCTCGAAGTTGCCGTCGCCTGTTCTTGACACCTAGCTCGCGTCGAGCGGGGGCCAGATCTCGGTGTCGGGGTGCAGGCCGTACCAGGCGAACCAGAACGACTGCGACGACACGATGCGCGGCAGCCGAACGTCGACGCCATCGCGGCCGTCCACGCCGCTCACCCGCAGCTCGTCGTGCAGCACTCCCCCGGGCGCCACCTCCACGGTGGCTCCGTGGCGCCATGCCTCGGCAGGCACGCCCGCTGCTTCAGCGGCGCTGTACACCCGGGCGCCGCCCTGGTTCGGCACGATCACCAGCGGTTCGCCGCCCAGCACGTACACGAACGGGTCTTCCCGCTCCAGCTCCGCCAGCCCCAGCGCCAGCCGGTGGCCGCCGCGATCAACGGTGACCACTTCCTCCTTCAGCTCGAACACGTCGGGCGTCTCGAAGGTGGGGAACCACAGGTCCTCGCTGGAGTAGTACGTGCGGTACGCCGCGCCCGGCGTGTAGTCGTAGCTGATCGGCGGGCGCTCGGGCATCTCGGGGAAGTACGTGGGCGGGGGCGTATCGAGCGTGAACGTGTCGGGGTGATCGGCCAGCCAGTCCGACCAGCGCGTCGTGGCCACCGGGAACTGCTCCAGCTTCGTGCCGGCCAGCGGGCCGGCGAACGCCGTGCCCGAGAGGTGGTTCCACAGGCTCTCGGTCTCGTTGTCGATCATGATCTTGTTCGAGTCCATCAGCAGGCCCGACGTCTGGAACGACAGCACGTCGCCGTTGGGCAGCCGCCGGTCGAACATGAGCGCTGTGAGGCACAGGGTGCAGTAGCCGAGCGCCACCGGCACACCGCCGACCACGTCGTTCGCCAGCTCGTGGCGTGCCAGGAACCGCACCGGGTACGCCCCGGCCTCGCCGCCGATCACCACGCCCAGCACCAATTCCTCATCGGTCATGAAGTCGGCCTGGGCAGGGGTGAGCCGTTCGGGGTTGTTCAGCTCCGGAATGCCGCCCCGGCGCACCCCGCCGAACTGGATCGCGCCCAGCGTGACCCGGTCGCTGACCTGGGCGAGCATGTCGCCGAAGCGGAAGTCGAGGTAGGCGTACAGCTCGCTCTTGAAGACCTCGTAGCCCTCGCCGGGATCGACGCCGTTGGTGCGGTACCACGAGCCGTAGCGGACGTAGTCGCTGTTGAAGTCGCCAGAGCTCTCGATGCCCGTCAGCCGCTCCAGCGCTCCCATCGACGTATCGGACACGTTGCGCGAACCGGCGGTGCGCATGATGTCCATGACCCAGGGCACCCACCGCTGGTCGCCCGTCAGGCCCATCTCGCCGGCGATGTTGGCGGCGAACGCAGTATTCGGCAGCTCCAGGAACTCGTGGATCTTCTCGGTCAGCGTCAGCTCCAGGAACGGCCGACCGTCCTCGGTGCCCGGAAAGAACGGCTGGGTGGTCGGCGGCGGCGCAGTGTCGGAGGGCGTGGTGTCGGGCGGCCCCATGTCGTCGGCGGCGGGCTCTGTGGCCGCGGCGCTGCCTGCCGGATCGGCCGCCAAAGTCGACGATGTCGCTGGCGGCTCAGTCGCTACGGCGCCCTCGTCCTCCCCCGACGAAGTAGAGCAGGCCGCGGCGAGCAGGCTCACCGCCACAGCTGCGCAGACCAGCTTTCGCATACGGCGGCCGAGCCTATGGCAGCCCCCCGCTGCGCCATGGTCAGCAAGAGGCTGAGCCGGCAGGCGAAGCCGTGGCCCGAGCGGCCCGTGAGCCCAATCGCATCAGCACGGGGAACAAGAGCGGGAAGAAACCGGTGGTGCGACGAGAAGGCTCGCTTCTACGCGTCGCCCTCTGGTTGGGCTAGAACGGCAAGCGTGAGCGGCCGCTGCGGCGGCACCACCAAGGGGGAATCACGATGGACAACGGCGCCAGCAACGGGGCGATACCCGACAATCCGGCGGGGTACGTCTGCCTGACCTTCGACTTCGACGGGCCGTCGTTGTGGATAGCCCGCCGCCAAACCACCCCCACGCCCATCTCACGGGGCGAGTTCGGCGCCGTGGCCGTGCCGCGGATTCTCAAGCTGCTCGCCCGTCACGACATCCCGAGCACGTTCTTCATCCCGGGCCACTCCATCGACACCTACCCCGACGCCGCCCGCATGGTGGTCGACGCCGGCTGCGAGGTGGGCCTGCACGGATACGCCCACGAGTACAACCCCCGGCTCAGCGAGGACGAGGAGCGGGCCATCCTCGATCGCACCTTCGCCCAGATCGATTCGCTCACCGGCGCCCCGCCGAAGGGCTACCGGGCGCCCTCGGGCGACATCAACCCCTGGACGATCGACCTGCTGATGGAATACGGCCTCAGCTACGACTCGTCGCTCATGGGCCACGACTACGCGCCCTACTGGCTGCGCACCGGGGATCAGTTCCCGCTCGACGGGCCCATGGAGTTCGGCGAGCAGGTCGACCTGGTGGAGCTGCCGTTCAGCTGGCACCTCGACGACTACGTCCACCTCGAGTTCGTGACGTTCAAGAACACGATCCTGACCGGGCTGGAGAACCCCGGCACGATGTTCGACACATTCCTGTCGGATGTGAAGTGGATGACCAGCGAGGTGCAGCACGGCGTGTGCACGGTCACGTTCCACCCGCAGGCGATCGGGCGGGGCGGGCGGCTCTACGAGATGGAACGCTGGATCGAGCAGATGACCGACCTGGGCGTGAGCTACACCCGCATGTGCGACGTGGCCGAGGCTTGGCGGGGCGGGCGCCAGCTCGGCATCGAGTAGCGGCCGCCCCCGGTCCGCGCCGCTAGCCCTCCACGCCGTCGAGCATGCGGCTGATCAGCAGCTTCTGGACCTCT
>CAZAFV010000023.1:31214-32429 GCA_964484385.1 uncultured Acidimicrobiales bacterium | reverse complement strand
CACCGGGTAGTCGTTGAGGTAGCCGTACCCGCCGTGGATCTGGATGGCCTTGGAAGCCACCCGCTCGGCCATCTCCGACGCGAACAGCTTCGCCATGGAGGCCTCTCGGGCGCATTCGAGCCCTTGGTCGCGCATCTGCGCTGCGTGCAGGTAGAGCTGGCGTGCCGCCTCGATCTGCGTGGCCATCTCGGCGAGCGTGAACGAGATCGCCTGATGCTCGACGATGGGGCGCCCGAAGGTCTCGCGCTCCTGGGCGTACGAATGGGCAGCCTTCAGCGCGGCCCGTGCCCCGCCCGTGGCCTGGGCCGCGACGCCGATGCGGCCGAGCGACAGGTTGCCCAACGCGATGCCGAGGCCCCGCCCGATCTCGCCGAGAACGTCGCTGGCGGGCACCCGCATGTCCTCGAAGACCACCTGGCAGGTGTCGTTGGTGCGGTGACCGAGCTTGTCCTCCTTGGCGATCACGCGGTAGCCGGGGTTGTCGGTAGGCGTGATGAACGTGGTCATGCCCCGCTTGCCGGCGCTCGGATCGGTCACCGCCACGATCATCGCCACATCGGCGCTCGAGCCCGCCGTGATGAACGCCTTGTGACCGTTCAGCACGTACTCGTCGCCGTCTCGAGCGGCCCGGGTGCGGATGGCCGCCGCGTCGGAGCCAGTGTGGGGCTCAGTGAGGTGGATGCAGCCCAGCCACTCGCCGCTGGTGAGCTTGGTGAGGTAGTCACGCCTCTGCTGGTCGGTGCCCGACTGCTGGATCGCCACGGCAACCGGCGAGTTGTTCGCCGCCATCATGTTGCTGATGCCGCCGTCGGCAGCGGAGATCTCCTCGATAGCCAGCGCGTACGACACGAAGTCGGCACCCGCGCCGCCCCAGCAGGGGTCGACAATCACCCCCATGAGCCCGACCTCAGCCATCTTGCTGTACAGCTCTCGGGGCGCTCCGCCCGCCCGGTCCCACTCTGCGGCGAACGGCGCTATCTCGCGCTGCGCGAACGCCCTGGCCACGTCGCGGATCTGCTGCTGCTCGTCGGTCAACTGCACGGTTGGCTCCCTCGGCGCACAGCCCTCGGCGCGCTGCCTAACCGCCAGAACACCGCGGCGCGGGCGGCAGCCAACAGTACTGAGACGCGAGAGGGCCGGGGGGCGGTGGGGCCCCCCCCCCACCCTTGAAAGCGTTTGGTGATGAGAAAAAAAAACCGTGGGGGCGGAACAACA
>CAZAFV010000023.1:6399-31204 GCA_964484385.1 uncultured Acidimicrobiales bacterium | reverse complement strand
GTTCCCTGGGCGCACCGCCCTCGGCGCGCGGCCTAACCGCCTTACCCCCGCGGCGGGGGCGGCCGCCAACATTACTGATACGCGTGTGGGCGGGCGGGTTGTTGCCCGCCGGCCCTCTCTTTGACCGTTTTGGTCAGTCAGAAATCAGACGCTGGGCGTCTGACCTCCTGGTGGCGTTTGCCTAGCGGCAGCCTCCGTTGTCCTTGTCCCAAGCGCAGTTCGAGGAACGGCCGTTGACATCCACGACATCGCCGATGATGTCCCATGTCTGCTCGGTGGCGTCGAACCGGCTGAACTGCGAGCCCTCGACGAAGTACGCGTCAGCATTGCCGTTGAACTGGGTGGTGATGCCGTCGAGGATCATCGGGTGGTAGATGTCGATCGACCGTACCGCCAGGATGAAGTTCGACCTGGTCAGCCCGCCCGGCAGATCAGCGGCAATGCGCAGCGCCTCGCCGTAGGGGTAGCCGTAGGTGTAGCCGATGGCGTACAGAGACACCGCCGGATCCAATCCCGCAGCTTCAAGGTTGTCGTTCACGAACGAGATGAACGGTTCGTCAATGAACTGCGGGTCAGTGGAATCCTTCGACCCGCCGCCGATGATCCACCAGCCGTCGGCGGCTTCGCCTGCCGGCTTCATGTACGCCTCGATGCCAGCGCACACCGACGGCGTGAACAGCACGCCGCCCTTGGCGTTGATGTCGTCACGCAGACCGCTCTGGCCCGCTTCCTGGATAGCCAGCAAGCACGGATTGCCCGCCGTCATCGAGATGAACACATCTGGCTCGAAGGCCAAGATGGTCGTGATCTCGTTGGTCAGCGTGGGGGCCGCAGGGTCATGACGCACCGGAAGGTACTCGCTCACCACATCGGTGTTGGCGTGCGCCCACTCCTCGAAGCCCAGCTCGTAAGCCAGACCGAAGTCGTTGTCCATCACCAGACCGGCAACCTTCACCGGCAGCATGTCCGCGAGATTCTCCCGGATCCACGCGCCCCACAGAATCGACTCGGTCGAGTACGACATCTGCATGATCGTGGTCCACGGGTGGTTCACCGGGTCGCCCCACGCCGGGTGGCCGGTCATCACGAACGGGTGCGGGATGCACTCCTCATTGATCTTGTCGTACACCGCCAAGGTGTTCGGCGAGCCCAAGGTCAGAATCGAGAACACGTTCTCCGCCTCGATCAGCTCGTCCACGAACTCGATCGTCTGAGCGGCGACATAGGCGTCGTCCTTGATGATCAGCGTTAGGTCACGCGGCGAGCCGCCGACCATGATCGGATCGTTCTCGTTGATCCAGTTGAAGTAGTTCTCCCAGCCATAGGCGATGTTGCCGTACGCAGCGAGGTTGCCCGACTGAGCCGTGGTGTGGCCGATGCGAATCTGCGAGTCGGTGATGCCCGTGGTGTCCGACCAGTCGTCCGGGCAGGCGTTCATGTCGATCTCGAAGCCGGCAGGGCCACGCAGGATGCCGTCGTCGCCCACGCCGTACTCGCCGCCCTCGATCTTCTCGGTCAGCTCAGCGACGGACTTGGCGCGACGAGCAGCGGCCTCTTCGAAGATGCCGTCGAGGGTGGAGCGATCAAACATCATCTCCTCCTCTTCCATCATCTCCTCGTCGTCCATCATCTCGTCGTCGTCGGTCTCACCGGCAACAGCAGCTTCGATGTCTTCCTCAGCGGCGGCACCGCCGAGAGCACCGGTGGCGCCCTCGTCGTCCTCGTCCTCCGCCATCATCTCGTCGTCGTCCATCTCCTCGCCCTCGCTGGGCGCGGCGGTGGTCTCGGTCTCTGTCTCGCCAGCACTGCTCTCATCCGAGTCGTCATCGCCGCCGCATGCAGCGGCCACGAGTGAGAACGCGAAGAGCAGAGCCAGCAAGCGCCACATTCGACGCTTTGTCATGTCGTGTCTCCCCAATTGGTTGCAAAAGCAGGAACCGGCTGCGGAATCAGAGACACCCCAACCGGTCCATCGAGACGCCAGTTCGTGTCCCAGGAATGGTCACCAAGCAGGTCATGTCAATTCTGCAACGATTTCGATTCTGCGCTCGGGCAGCGGATTCGCCTCCCCGAACGCGCTAGGGCCGGCGAGCTGTCGCCCGCCGGCCCTGTCGCGCCGATCCGAAGATCAGCTGATGTCCATGAGACGCAGCAAATGCGGCCGCTGCGCCCCTAGGGAAGACGGCCTAGCGGCAGCCTCCGTTGTCCTTGTCCCAGGCGCAGTTCGAGGACCGGCCGTTGACATCGACGATCTCGCCGATGATGTCCCATGTCTGCCCATCGGCATCGAACCTGCTGAACTGCGAGCCTTCGATGAAGTACGCATCAGCCGCACCGTTGAACTGGGCGTTGATGCCGTCGAGGGCCTGCGGGTGGTAGATATCCAGCGCACGCACCGCCAGGATGAAGTTGGTGCGGGTCAGGCCTCCTGGCAGATCGGCGGCGACACGCAGCGCCTCGCCGTACGGATAGCCGAACATGTAACCGGTTGCGTACAGCGACACCGCCGGGTCCAATCCGGCAGCGGCCAGATTGTCGTTGATGAAGGCGATGAACGGCTCATCGGTGTACTTCGGATCGGTGGAGTCCTTGATGCCGCCGCCGACAATCCACCAGCCTTCGGCGTAATCGCCTGCCGGCTTCAGATATGCCTCGATGCCAGCGCACACCGACGGTGTGAACAGCACGCCGCCCTTGGCGTTGATGTCGTCGTACAGACCGCTCTGGCCGGCTTCCTGAATCGCCAGCAAGCACGGGTTGCCCGCCGTCATCGAGATGAACACGTCGGGCTCGAACGCCGCCACCGTGGTCATCTCATTGGTCAGGGTCGGCGCAGCCGGGTCGTGACGCACCGGCAGGTACTCGCTCACCACATCGGTGTTGGCGTGCGCCCACTCCTCAAAGCCCAGCTCGTAAGCCAGACCGAAGTCGTTGTCCATCACCAGACCCGCAACCTTCACCGGCAGCATGTCCGCGAGATTCTCCCGGATCCACGCGCCCCACAGAATCGACTCGGTCGAGTACGACATCTGCATGATCGTGGTCCACGGGTGGTTCACCGGGTCGCCCCACGCCGGGTGGCCGGTCATCACGAACGGGTGCGGGATGCACTCCTCATTGATCTTGTCGTACACCGCCAAGGTGTTCGGCGAGCCCAAGGTCAGAATCGAGAACACGTTCTCCGCCTCGATCAGCTCGTCCACGAACTCGATCGTCTGAGCAGCGACGTAGGCGTCATCCTTGACGATCAGCACGAGGTCACGAGGGGAGCCGCCGACCATGATCGGGTCGTTGTCGTTGATCCAGTTGAAGTAGTTCTCCCAGCCATACGCGATGTTGCCGTACGCAGCAAGGTTGCCCGACTGAGCCGTGGTGTGGCCGATGCGAACCTCCGAGTCGGTGATGCCGGTCGTGTCAGACCAGTCGTCGGGACACGCACTGATGTCGATCTCGAAGCCGGCAGGGCCACGCAGGATGCCGTCGTCACCGACGCCGTACTCGCCCGACTCGATCATTTCGGTGAGCTCGGCAACGGTCTTGGCGCGACGAGCAGCAGCCTCTTCGAAGACGCCTTCGAGCGTGGAGCGATCGAACATCATCTCCTCCTCGGCCATCTCCTCGTCTGACATCTCCTCGTCGTCGGTCTCGCCGGCAACTGCAGCCTCGATGTCTTCCTCGGCCGCGGCACCGCCGAGGGCGCCGGTGGCCCCCTCGTCTTCGTCCTCTTCGGCCATCATCTCGTCATCGTCCATTTCCTCGCCCTCGCTGGGCGCGGCGGTGGTCTCGGTCTCGGTCTCGCCGGCGCCGCTCTCATCCGCATCGTCATCGCCGCCGCACGCAGCGGCCATGAGCGAGAACGCGAACAACAACGCCAGCAAGCGCCACACTCGACGCTTGGTCATATCGTCATCTCCCTATAGGTGAGTCTTGAGACTCCGGCACCCCCATTTCGAAGCATGCGGGCCAGAGCGATATCGAGACTAGTTCGGCGCTGTCTGGCGATGTCGAGCTCAGACGTGTCATTTGTGCGACGATTTCGCGCACGCGCTCACTGTCGATCTGGCTGATGCGCCTGATCGTCCCGGCGGCGGCTGAACATGCCAATGAGACCGCGCGGGAAGACGAAGGTCAGTGCCACCAGCAGCACACCGAACACGAACTGCTCTTCGTCGAGCAGGCGCAGGAACTCACCGAGCGGGCCCAAGCCGCTGACGCCGCCGAGGAGTTCGCCGAGAGCGGAGAAGACTTCCCGGATCGCGACGCCGAGCACGGAGCCCCACAGCGAGCCCAGGCCGCCGAGCACCGCGGTGGCATACAGCACCAGCGACTCTTGGAACGGGTACGACTCCTGCGAGGTGAACGGCACGAGCACGATGCCGAGAGCGCCTGCCAGGCCGGCCAGCGACGCACTCACCGCGAACGTGCTGACCCTGGACGCCACCAGGTTCACCCCGTACACGGCCGCAGCAGTGTCGTTGTCGCGCACCGCACGCATGGCGCGGCCGGGCCGGCTGTTGATGAGGTTGTACGTCAGCCACATCGCCAGCACCACCACCGCCAGGCAGATCAGGTAGCGGTACAGCCCTTCGGCCCAGCGGCTGGTGCCGAACCACGACGGCGGCACCAACTCGGCGCCGACAGCCCGGCCGCTGACGCCGCCGGAGAATGCCGGAACTCGCTTGGCGAGCGGCTGGAACACGATGGCCAGCCCGAGCGTCACCAATGCAAGGTGGATGCCCTTGATGCGGAGCGCTGGCAGGCCGACCAATGCGCCGATGACACCTGCGAAAGCCGCTCCAGCCAGGATCGAGAGGACCCACGGCAACGCCAGATCATCGACTGCGTAGGCGGCTGCGAACGCGCCGACGGCCACGAAGACCCCATGGCCGAGGCTGATCATGCCGCCGTAGCCCGTGGCGATATTGACGCCCAGCACGGCGAGGACCATGACGATGATCTGGGTGTTCTGCCGCAACTCGGTCACCGAGCTGGTCAGCGGCATCGCCACCAGCCACACGCCAAGCAACACAGCGCCGATCCAGCTGAGCGGACCGATCCGCCGCGGCAAACCCACGACACGATCCGCGCCTCCGGCGCCGAGCACCGCTGTGCCAACGCCCGGCGCGGCTGGCAGGCCGCTGCGCATGCTGAGCGCAGCCCCGGCAGGCTCGGCGCCCAGCGCCTCTGATCCAGACGGCTCGCCAGTTTCGGACGATGTTGAAGTTTCGACCGGCTCGCCAGCTTCGGGCGACGTTCTGATGGGCGTCTCAGCGGCTGGGGAGTCGGGCGGGGCGAAGACAGCGAACACGCTGGCTTCGGTACCCGGGTCGTCATCGTCGCCTGGGCGCGGCATCGGCGAGGGCCAGTTGTCGTCGCTCACACCCGCTCGATTCGCTGAGTGCCGAACAGACCGGCCGGACGCACGATCAGCACCACCACCATGGCGACGAGTGCCGGCAGCACGCTGAGCTCGAACCCGATGAACGGGACATACGCGGGGATCAGCGTCTGGCTCAGGCCGATGACCACCCCGCCGACCAGCGCTCCCTTGGGCGAGTCGAGCCCGCCTAGCGTCGCCGCGGCAAAGGCGTACACGAGTACCCGCACCATCATGGTGGGCTCGAGGAGCACCGAATTCGCGCTCATGCTTGCCGCGATGGCACCGAGGCCCGCCGCCAGCGCCCAGCCGTACATCAGCGTCGGTCCCACGCGAATGCCATTCAACGCGGCCGATTCCGAATCGATCGACACCGCACGGAAGGCGAGACCGGCTCTCGTGTAGCGCAGCAGCAGAGCCAGCACGGTCAGCAGCGCGAACAGCACCAGCCACGCCCCGACGGTGGAGAAGCGCAGGCGGGCACCTGCGATCGCGAAGTGATCACCGGGATTCGACGGGAAGAACGGCGGGAAGACACGCGGCCCGGTGCCCCACCATTGGCCCATCAACGAGTTCAGAGCCAGCAAGATTCCGATCGTCACGTTGACGAGCGCTAGCTCCGGCGCGTTTCGTAACGGCCGTATCAGCACGCGTTCGGTCGCTGCGCCGGCCGCGATGCCGATGACGACCGCGCCGCCGATCGCCAGCGGCGTCACAAGCGGTGCTCCGATCCACGACGCCAGCCCGCCGCCGGTGACACCTGGTGCCGCGCCGGCGAGCAGCACGAAGGCGATGTAGGCCGAGAAGGTGGCCATCTCGCCCTGGGCGAAGTTCAGCAGCCCGGTGGATCGAAAGATGATGACGAGCGCCAGCGCCAGCGAGGAGTAGATGGCGCTGTTGAACAGTGCATCGAAGACTCGCTGCAGCAGCAGTACTACATCCATCGCTACTGCTCAGCCTTCAGCAATGTCGGCCGGGCCCCAGCACTCCAGCGGAGGCGGGAAGCTCGGCGTCGCTCTACATCTACGCAGAGGCGCCGACGTCTTCAGGCGCTGGCTCGGGAGCCGTCTCGGCCTTCTCGTCGGCGAACACGAAGTAGCGCAGGCCGACAATGATCGTCGCCACGATGACGATGATGCTCAGCACCAGCGACAGCATGCTCTGCGTCGGCCAGCCGATGAGCCAGAAGCCCACTGGTGTCTCGGAGGCATCGATGGCATCGGATGCCACGTTGCACAGCTCGCTGACCGACATGTCGCTGATCTCGCCCGAGGGTGAGGTGCCGCAGAATTCACCCGGCGTGCCGACAAAATCCTTCGCCTTCGCAGCCTCATTGACGAGCGGGATCGCCGGCACTGTCTTGCCGTCGGGGTTCACTGCGATCGATTCGCGGGCCAAGTGACCCACGTGGTGGGCTCGCAGCGCGATGTTCAGGGCGAACGCCTGGATGTAGGCGAAGCTCAGCACACCGAGGACGCCCGCTGTCTTGGCCTGCGAACTCACTGCAGCGGCGTTCTCGCCGCGCCGGCCGGCCTTGACCGCTCGGAGCTCGTTCATCGAAACGAACACGATGATCGGTGCGAGCACCACGATGGCAAAGCGCAATGCGAAGGCCAGCGTGCCGACGATGAGGTTGTCGACGTTCATCAGCACCCAGCCGATCACCAGCAGCACCGGGCCGGCGATGGCGAATCTCAGCGCCCACGTAGCTCGGGTAGAGGACGGGCCGGGGTCGAGGCTCGCGAGCGGTGTGATGGGGTCGCCGGCTGGCGTCAGCGGGACTACTTCGATGATCCTCTTCTGTATCGCCGTGACCATCGAGGCGATGCCGCCCGGGGCGAAGAAGGTGAACAGGATGAGGATGAGACCGAAGATGGCCGCAGAGAGCGGGCCGTCACCGTCGAGCGTGTAGAAGCCCAGCGGGATCGAGATTCTCTTGGTGAGATCTCGCACCCACACCACGAACAAGCCGCCGAAGATGGAGCCTTGCAGGGTGCCGACACCGCCGATCACCAAGCCGATGATGAGGTCGACGGCCAGCAGGAAGGTGAAGTCCTGGCCGGCCACGAAACCCTTGTCGAGGCACCACATGAGACCCGCCAGCGAACCCAGCGAGGCGCTCAAGGCGAAGTTCACGGTCTTGTAGAGCGGCAGGTTCACGCCGTACACGGCCGCGCCTGCCTCGCTGTCGCGGATCGCAAGTACCGCCCGGCCAGGCCGGCTGCGCATGATGTTGCGCACCAACGCAACGACGATCACCGTCATCAGCAGCAGGATCCAGTAGCGATACGCATTCGCGCCACGGGCACCGTCGACACCGGGCAGCCACTCGAAGAAGCTGGAGAAGCCGCTTTCCTGCCGATCGACTTCCTCGATGACGTCCCGGCCGTTCGGACCACCGGTACGACGCGCGATGCCGAGCTCGTCGATGTTCACCAGCGTCGGGAATACCGCCGCCTGGGCGATGGTGACCAAGGCTAGGTAGAGACCTCGGACGCGTAGCGCGGGCAGACCCACGATGATTCCGATGGCAAACCCGACGATCACGACGACCGGGATGACCATCCAGAAATCCCAGAGCTCGTCCTGGACCATCGACGCGGCAACGAACGCGCCGATGCCCATGAACGCCGAGTGCCCGAGCGCGAGCATGCCGTTGAAGCCCACAACCAGGTTGACCGCCAGCACGGCCACCATGAGGACCAATGCGCGGTTCATCTTGCCGATCTCGAACGGCTGTAGAACCAGTGGCACCAGGATCGCCAGCGCCACGGCGTAGCCCCAGCTCAGGAACCGCCACTGGCGGTGCTGTGTGCTGCCCTTGGAAACGATGAGCAATGGTGAACTCATACCTCAGCAACTCCCCTTGGGTCGTTGAGCTAGACGCGCTCGATGCGGCGGGTTCCGAAGAGACCCGCAGGACGGAACAACAGCACGATCAAGATCAGCAGGAACGCCGTCGCCAGCTGCAAGATCGAGAAGTAGGCCTGGCCGAGGACGACCACGCCGAACCATGAGACCAGCACCGATTTGATGAGCCCCACAACCAGGCCGCCGATGACGGCGCCGCCGAGGCTGTCGAGCCCGCCGAGGGCGGCGCCGGCCAGGGCGTAGATCAGGATCGTCAGCATCATGTTCGGGTTGACGCCACCCAGCGCCGGTGCCACCAGGGCGGCGGAGAGCGTGCCGAACACCGAGGCCAGTGCCCAGCCGAATCCCAGCGTGCGGCCGGTGTTGACGCCGACCAGCCGTGCCGACTCGGTGTTTGACGACACTGCACGGAAGGCGAGGCCCGCCTTCGTCTTGCCCAGGATGACCGCCAGCGCAATGAGTGCGAGGGCCAGTGCGATCCACGTGCCGATCGTGCGGTAGTGCAGGCGGGCGCCGATGACCTCGAAGAAGGTGCGGCCCACCATCTCGCACATCTCAGCGCCGGCGGTGCCAGGCGCTACCTCGGCAAGCACGCCGTCGGCATTCTCGAGGCACGCGATGGTGCCTTCGCTGGAAGTCTTGAGCTCGCTTCCGTTGGGCACCCAGCTCGGGAACTGCCCGAAGGGGTCGTTCACCCGCCGCACCTGGTAGTTCCAGACATCGCCTGCGACGGCGTTGATGATCAGGAACAGACCTAGCGTGATGAGCACCACAGGCAAGTGGTCGGCAGGGTCGAACGGTCTGACGAGTGCTCGCTCGACGGCCGCGCCGATTGCGGCACTGATCGCCATTGCTATGGCAATCGAGAGCCAGAGCCACAGGCCCTGCTCGATGTTGAGCACATAGACGAAGAACGCACCGAGCATCGCCAACTCACCGGTGGCGAAGTTGATCAGCGTGGTGGCCTTGAAGATCAGCACCAGCGCCAACGCGGCGGCGGCATAGACGGCGCCGTCGCGTAGGCCGTTGAAAATGAAATCCGGAAGGATCTCGAAGTTCCAGTTCACGGTCTGCCCCCGTACCTACGGATCAAGCGCCCAAGTACGCTTCCTGCACAGCAGGATCGTTCTTGAGCTGTTCGGCGGGTCCATGCAGAGCGATCTCGCCGCTCTCGATCACGTACCCGTAGTCGGCCATGTCGAGTGCCAGGTTGGCGTTCTGCTCGACGAGCAGCATCGTCAACCCGGTCTCCTTGTTCAGTTGGGCGAAGCGCTCGAAGAGGTCTTCGATGATGAGCGGCGCCAGGCCCAGCGAGGGTTCGTCGAGCAGCAACAGCCTCGGCCGGCACATCAGCGCCCGGGCGACGGCGAGCATCTGCTGCTCGCCGCCCGAGAGCGAGCCGGCGAGCTGATCGCGGCGCTCTTCGAGGCGAGGGAAGATCTCGAACCAGCGGTCGACGTCGGCGTTGACCTCGTTGTCCTTGCGGGTGTAGGCGCCGATCTTGAGATTGTCCATCACCGAGAGCTCGGGGAATGTCCCCCGGCCCTGGGGCACGTGGGCGACGCCGCGCCGCACGATGTCTGCGGTCTTGGCTCGGGAGATGTCATCGCCTTCCATCGTGACCGTGCCGGTTGTGGTGCACATGTTGCACAGCGCCCGCAGCGTGGTGGTCTTGCCGGCACCGTTGGCCCCGAGAATCACCACCACGTTGCCGTCGGGCACTTCGAAATCGAGGCCGCGGAGCACCTCGACGGCGCCGTAGCGCGCGTGGAGGTCCTCGACCTTCAGCATCATGTCTGTCATGAAGAACTCCCCAGGTACGCCTCGATGACCTCCGGGTCGTTGCGCACGACATCGGGGTGACCGTCGGCGATCTTGCGGCCGAAGTTGAGCACGACAAGGTGCTCGCTGATGTTGAGCACCATGCGCATGTGGTGCTCCACCAGCAGGACCGACAGGTTGTGCCGATCGCGAATGTCCTTGACATCTTGAGCGAGCGAGTCGACCTCTTGGTGCGTCAGGCCGGACGCCGGCTCGTCGAGCATGATGAGGCGCGGGTTGGAGATCAGGGCCCGTGCGAGCTCGATGCGCTTCAGCGTGCCGAAGGGCAGGCCGGCGGCCGGGTGGTAGGCGTACTCCTCGAGACCGAGTTCCTCGAGCGCCTCCCAAGCCCGCCGCCGAAGTTCCTTCTCTTCATTGCGGGTGCCGATGCGGAACGCAGCGGTGAAGAAGTTGGCCTTCGTGTTGGTGTGGTCGCCCACCATCACGTTCTCGATCACGGTCATGCCTCGCCAGAGGGCCAGGTTCTGGAATGTGCGGTAGACGCCGACGCGGCTGATCTGGTGAGCGGGCATCGCCAGCAGATCGTGCCCGTCGAATGTCACCGAGCCGGTCGTCGGATCGTAGATCCGGCTGACCACGTTGAACAGCGTGGTCTTGCCCGCACCGTTCGGGCCGATGAGTCCGAGGATCTGTCCCTCGTCCAGAGTGAACGACAAATCGTCGAGCGCACGGATACCGCCGAACTGCACGGAGATGTCTTGGACTTCGAGCAACGCCACGCGCTGAACCCCCTCCGGTCCTCGCCGATCAGGTGACCGGCCGCAGGCAAGTTATCAGGTCGGCCCAGCAGCGTGAGTTTCCGCGTGGAGCCTCAAGCGGGCCGGGCCAGCGGGTGATGCTAGGACACAAATCGACGGATGGTGCAAATCGTGGCGAGGATGCCGGGGACGTGGATGTTTGCCGAGCGCGGCAAGCGCCTGATGCGTGGGGACATGCCGCCGACGGCCTGGTTCGGGGAGGAGGACTCGAACCCCCAATGACTGGACCAGAACCAGTTGTGTTGCCAATTACACCATCCCCGAGGGCGGGAACAGGCTAGCGCTGCGGCTCTTTCGGTGGCCCTGATTATTCCCCGGAGTCTGCTGCGCTTGCGAGCTTCGCCAGCGCGGTGTCGAGGCGCGCGAGGGTGGTTTCGCGGCCGAGCAGCGCCAGCGATTCGAACAGCGGGGGGCCGACGGCGCGGCCCGTCGTGGCGACGCGAACCGGGGCTTGCGCCTTGCCCAGCTTCAAGCCGAAGCTCTCCCCGATCGCGCGCAGCTCGGCGTGCAGTGTCGCAGCGCTCCAGTCAGCCTCGGAGAACGCGGTGCGCGCGCGATCCAGGATGTCGCTTGCCGGTGCCGCCATCGCCGCGGCCCAGTCGTCGGAGTCGATCTGGGGTTCGGCGAAGAGGAAGGCGATTCGCCCGGGAGCGTCGCCGAGCAGGCGGGTGCGTTCGCGGATGAGCGGTGCGACCGTGCTCAGGTCCGCCGCATCGAGATCAGCGCCCCAAGGTTCCGCGCGCACCCAAGGCTCGACTGCAGCCGCGAAGCCAGCATCGTCGAGCGCCCGCACGTAGCTGCCGTTGATCGCCGTGAGCTTGTCCATGTCGAACATGGCCGGTGCCGCATTGACGTCGGCAAGATCGAAGAGGTCAACGATCTCGCTGAGCGGCCGCACCTCGATGTCGTCGGGAGGTCCCCACCCCAGCAGCGCCAGGTAGTTCACCATGGCCGCCGGCAGCACACCCTGCTCGCGATAGCTGATGAGGGACACGTCGTCGCGCCGTTTGGAGAGCTTCTTTCGCTGCTTGTTGACGATGAGCGGCAGGTGGGCGAAGGTCGGCATATCAGTCGCGCCGAGCGCAGTCCGCAGCAGCACCACCTTCGGCGTCGTATTCAGCAAGTCTTCTCCTCGCACGACGTGCGTGATACCCAAGTCGAGATCATCGACAGCGTTCGCGACAAAGAATGTGGCGCTGCCGTCGCTGCGGCGGACAACGAAGTCGTCGATCGACGCATTCGGGAACTCGACGCGGCCCCGCACGATGTCGTCGAAGGCCGTCACGCCATCGTCGGGAACAGCGAACCGCACCGCCCCGTCGTCGACATACGCACGTCCCTCGTCGAGCCATCTGTCGACGGCAGCGTCGTAGAGGGCGCCGCGCTGGCTCTGGAACACGGGGTCGCCGTCGAAGTCGAGCCCGAGCCATTCGAGCGTCTCCAGGATCTGATTGATGTGTGCGGTCGTGGCGAGTTCCGCGTTCGTGTCCTCGATGCGCAGCACCATCGTCCCGCCGCAGTGGCGGGCATATAGCCAGTTGAACAGCGCCGTGCGCGCTGTGCCGAGGTGCGGCAGCCCGGTGGGGGCAGGAGCGAATCGCAGCCGAGGGGCGCCGCTCAGCACTGACCGGTGCTGCAGTTCGGGTCGCTCGCATCGACCCAGCGGCCCACCGGCCTGCCCGCCATCGCCAGCAGCCGTTGCAGTGGCGGGGTGGACAGGTCGACCGGGAGCACCTCGAGCCCCGGCCAGACCGTGACGGCGGGGGCCGCAGCGAGTATGCGATCCACCAGGAGCTCGTCGAGGCCCGCGCCGGCACTGATGGCCTGCTGCAGGTCGTATCCCAGCACCGTCAGCTCAGTGACGCGCGTCCACAAGAGGTCGCGCAGCCTGGGGCTGAATCCCGCGCCAGCGTCCAGACTGGCTGCCATCGACAGCACCGTGCGGACGCTCTCGACGACGGGCTGGGTGGGATCCGGGCGATCCTGCGCACCGGTGCCGAAACCCAGGCCGATGCCGGCTGCGGGCGTCGGGATCCGGACCGGCGGCGGCGCCGGCTGCCCGCCCATCTCGGCCGCGGCCGCGAGATTGCCGTTGACTGCTCGCTCCAGCAGGTCGGCCACGGTGTAGTCGCTGAGCGGCGCGGCCAACCCCATGCCCATGTGCTCCCAGGCAGGCAACCGCATCCTGGCGGCGAAGTCGGTGCACGCCCGGCGATGCAGCCGCAAGAGCTCGCGGTCGGGCTGCAAGGCGGCGGTCGCGCTAGGAGGCGGAGCAGCGGTCAGGGCGTTCGTCATCTGGACCATGGGTTTCTCAATCTCGCGTCAGTGACAGGGGATCTGTTTCATAGCGGTGCCTGATCGCCGACGGCGTGAGGGCGAGCACTTCGGTCGGGACGCGAGCGACCAGTTCGCGCACATGCTTGTAATGGTGCGCCGCTGCAGCGCCCTCGAACAGCGGTGTGCGACGCGCCACCAGCTCCGCAGGCGGATGCTGGTCGAGGAAGCCAAACGCCAGGTAACCCGCTTCGAGATCCCACACCACCGGCGCACGTCCGAAGATCGACGCACGCTTGAGCGCTACGGCCACGCAGCCGGCGTCGACGTCGTCACGGTCCTCGTTCTCGGTGAGGTACACCCGGGCGTCGAAGAGATGGACCAGTCCGTAGGCATACCCCTGGTCGGGTCCTTGGTGTCCCCTCAGCGCACCTGTGGGTTGACCCCCGGCCAGATCGCCGGGACGGGCGGCCTTCCAGCGCCGCGGCGTCACTTCGGGCGAGGAGTACGAACGCACCACCGAAAGCGGTTCGACCCGGACGTGTCGCGGCGCAGCCATTGCCGCGCAGTCTATGAAGCAGCAGCGGTTCGGACCGAAACCGATTCCGGCACCGCAGCCCGCTACTGGCCCGGGCTGTCGCCCAGGCGATGACGCATGAGCGCGTAGATGACCGAATCGCGCAGAGCCAGCCACGACGATTCGATGATGTTCTCCGAGACGCCGATGGTGGTCCAGACGGTCTCGCCGTCGGTGGAGTCGATGAGCACCCTCGTGACCGCCTCGGTGCCCCGGTCGGCATCCAGCACCCGGACCTTGTAGTCGGTCAGGCGAACTGCATCGAGTTCCGGGTAGTCGTCTCGCACGGCTTGCCGGAACGCGTTGTCGAGTGCGTTCACCGGACCGTCGCCCTCACCGACCGTCACCCGCCGGTCACCGTCGACGACGATGCGCAGCGTCGCCTCCGTGTCGAACTCGGCCTCCCGGCCGCGCTCCACCAGCACCTTGAACGACTCGACCTTGAAGAAGTCGAAGGTCTGGCCGGCGGCCCGGCGCAGCAGCATCTCCAGCGAGGCATCGGCCACCTCGAAGTGATATCCGGCGTGCTCGAGCCGCTTCAGCTCATCGACCACATCGGCCATGGCGGCCTTGTCGATCTCGATGCCGAGCTCGGCGGCTTTCAGCTCCACCGACGCCCGTCCCGACAGGTCGCCGAGCAGGAAGCGTGTGCTGTTGCCGACGGCCGCCGGGTCGACATGCTCGTAGCTGTCGGGGCGTCGCGCGATGGCGCTGGTGTGCAGGCCCGCCTTGTGGGCGAACGCTGAGGCACCCACATACGGCTGCTGGTTCTGAGGCGGCATGTTCACCAGCTCGGCCACGTGATGTGCCACCGACGTGAAGCGCGACAGGCACTCGCGTGGCACCGTCTCGATGCCCATCTTGAGCGTCAGGTTCGGAACCAGCACGGTGTTGTCGCAGTTGCCCGTGCGCTCTCCGTAGCCATTGACGGTTCCTTGCACGTGCGTCGCGCCGGCGACGACACCCGCAACGGCATTCGCGACAGCACAGCCAGTGTCATTCTGAGTGTGCATACCGATCTGAACACCATCGAAGTGCGCGACCACCTCGCGCACAATCGTCTCCACCTCATGGGGCAGCGAGCCGCCATTGGTGTCGCACAGCACCAGGCAGTCGGCACCGTTGATGGCCGCTGCTTCGAGCACCTGTAGCGCGAACTCCGGATTGCGCTTGTAGCCGTCGAAGAAATGCTCCGCGTCGAAGAAAACACGCAAGCCTTCCCCCTTGAGGAACTCGACGGAGTCGCCGACCATGGCAACGCCTTCGCTGAGCGGCTGCCGGAGCGCCTCGGTGACGTGGTAGTCCCACGACTTGCCCACGATGCACACCGTGGAGGTGCCAGCCGCAACGAGTGCTGCCAGAGTCTGGTCATCGTCGACGCGGCCACGGGGCCGACGCGTGGAACCGAAGGCCACCAGCGTGGCGTGCTGGAGCTGCAGCTCGGTGGCCGCCCGGGTGAAGAACTCTTCGTCCTTCGGGTTCGAACCGGGCCAGCCGCCTTCGATCCAGTGGATGCCGAGCGCATCGAGCTGGCGAGCCACCTTGAGCTTGTCGTCTGGCGACACCGAGATGCCCTCGAACTGGACGCCGTCGCGCAGCGTCGTATCGAAGATCTCGACTCGCTCGGGCCACGCGGGGTCGCGCACTCCCTCACGGATGAGCGGAGCCGATGATCCGGGTTCAGTGCTCGCGTCAGCAGGGTCGGAGGTGCTCATCGCTGCATCATCCCTGCTCGACGCCGGACAGGATCGCCTTGGCGATCTCGTCGGTGCCCACGTCGGGCACAGTGTCATCGGCAATGACGGCTTCGCACGCGGCTCGCACGCGTTCCGCGCACTCGACTTCGCCCAGGAACTCCAGCATGAGCACCGCCGACAGCACCGCAGCGGTGGGGTTGGCGAGACCCTTGCCGGCGATGTCGGGCGCCGACCCGTGCACCGGCTCGAACAGCGAAGGTCCCGTGCGGTCCGGGTTGAGGTTGGCTGAAGCGGCGAGCCCGATGCCGCCCGCCACGGCGCCGCCGAGGTCGGTGAGGATGTCGCCGAAGAGATTGTCGGTGACGATCACCTCGTAGCGGTGCGGATCGGTGACAAAGTGGATGCAGGCCGCGTCGACGTGGTTGTACGCAGTCTCGACGTCGGGGTACTCCTCAGCCACCTCGTTGAACGTGCGCTCCCACAGATCTCCCGAGAACGTCAGCACGTTGGTCTTGTGGACCAGCGTCAGGTGGCGGCGCTCCCGTGTGCGGGCCAGCTCGAAGCCGTACCGGATGGCGCGCTCGGCTCCCATGCGGGTATTGACCGATCCTTGGGTGGCGATCTCGTGCGGCGTGCCCTTGCGCAGGAACCCGCCCTCGCCCGCATAGGTGCCTTCGGTGTTCTCGCGGATCACGGTGAAGCTGTGGCCGTCGGGCAGGGTGAAAGGCCGCAGGTTCACGTAGAGATCCAGATCGAAGCGAGCCTTCAGCAGCAGGCCCCGCTCGATGACGCCTGGGGGCACCTCGGGCGTGCCTACGGCACCGAGCAGGATGGCGTCGAACGTGCGCAGCTCTTCGAGGGTCTCGTCATCGAGCACCGTGCCGTCGCGCAGGTAACGATGCCCGCCCAGTTCGAATTCGGTCGTCGAGATGCCGGCTCCGGCGGCAGCAATCACATCGAGCGCAACCGAGATCACCTCGGGTCCGATTCCGTCTCCGCCGACGACTGCGATGCGATGCGTCACTGTGATGTCCCCTCCCTAGAGGCTGCGCCGACAGGTGATCCGTCTCGCTGTCGCACCTGTCGTTTCCCGCTCTTGTTCGCTGCGCTCACGGGCCGCTCGGGCCACGGCTTCGCCTATCGGCTCAGCCTCTTGCAGCACAGAGAGTGTGCCAACAGAAGCCCTCGGTAACCTCGCGGGGTGCCCGAGATCCACCACATCTCAGCGGAGACCCGCGATCGACTCCAGGCTGAGCTCATCGATCTGACCGGGCGAGGCCGCATCGATATCGCAGCCCAGATCGAGGCGGCCCGACTGCTCGGGGATCTCTCGGAGAACGGCGACTACCACGCCGCCAAGGAGGAGCAGGGGAAGATGGAAGGCCGCATCATGCGGCTGAAGTCGATCCTGGAGAACTGCGAGATCGTCGCCGATTCGGAAGACATGCTGGTCGACAGCGTCGTGGCGCCGGGCCTCGTGGTGTCCATCCGCTTCCAGGGCGACGACGAGGTCGAGCAGTACCTGTTCGGCTCGATCGAGGAACGCCGGACGGGCATCGAAGTGGTGTCGCCGGGCTCGCCGTTGGGCCAGGCGCTCGAGGGCGCGCGGGCGGGTCAGACGGTCACCTACGAGGCGAACGGCAACCAGCTCAGCATCGAAGTCGTCGCCATCGAAGCCTGAGCGCCGGGTCCCTTCAGACCATTGCGTTGGAATGACGGGCCTGCAGGGTCCATAGTGAGGACGTGACAAGTTCCGCCGCGACGGGTGCGCGCACCCTCAGCGAGAAGGTCTGGGACCGCCATGTCGTCCGCACCGGCGGCGGGCAGCCCGATCTGCTCTATATCGACCTGCACCTCATCCATGAGGTCACCTCTCCGCAAGCCTTCGACGGCCTGCGCATGTCGGGGCGCACCGTGCGCCGCCCCGACCTGACCGTGGCGACCGAGGACCACAACGTCCCCACCGCCGATCTGCATCTGCCCATTGCCGACCCGATCTCGGCCAAGCAGGTGGAGGTGCTGCGGGCGAACTGCGACGAGTTCGACATCACGCTGTACCCGATGGGCGATCCGGGCCAGGGCATCGTGCACGTCATCGGCCCCGAGCAGGGCCTCACGCTGCCCGGGATGACCGTGGTCTGCGGCGACAGCCACACCTCGACGCACGGCGCATTCGGCGCGCTGGCCTTCGGCATCGGCACCTCCGAGGTGGAGCACGTGCTGGCGAGCCAGACTCTGCCGCAGGCGCGGCCGTCCACCATGGAAGTCCGCGTCGACGGCCATGCGCCTGCGGGCGTGACCGCCAAGGACATCGTGCTGGCGATCATCGGACGCATCGGCACCGGTGGCGGCATCGGTCACATCATCGAGTACCGCGGCTCGGCCATCGAAGCGCTGTCGATGGAAGGACGGATGACCGTCTGCAACATGTCCATCGAGGCGGGCGCCAAGGCGGGCATGGTGGCGCCCGACGAGACCACCTTCGAATACCTGGCAGGTCGCCCGCACGCCCCGGCGGGATCCGCCTGGGAGGCCGCAGTGGCCGACTGGCGCTCGCTTGTCACCGACGAGGGCGCGGCTTTCGACCGCTCGGTGACCATCGACGGCACCTCGCTGCGGCCGCACGTCACGTGGGGCACCAACCCTGCACACGTCATTCCCATCGACGGCAACGTGCCGGGCCCGGGCGATTTTGACGACCCGGTGGAGGCGACGACCGCCCAGCGGGCGCTGGACTACATGGGGCTCACCGCGGGCACCCGGTTGTCGGATGTGCAGGTCGACACGGTGTTCATCGGCAGTTGCACGAATTCGCGCATTGAAGATCTGCGGGCTGCTGCGGCGGTGGCCCGCGGCCGCACGGTGGCGGACGGCGTCCGCACCTTGGTCGTGCCCGGCTCCTTCGCCGTCAAGGCACAGGCCGAGGCCGAGGGGCTCGATGCGGTCTTCGTTGAGGCCGGATTCGACTGGCGAGAGCCCGGCTGCTCGATGTGCCTGGCGATGAATCCCGACAAGCTCTCGCCCGGCGAGCGCTCGGCGTCGACGTCGAATCGCAACTTCGAGGGCCGGCAGGGCCGCGGCGGCCGCACACACCTGTGCTCGCCGGAGGTGGCAGCGGCAACAGCCATCGCCGGTCGCTTCGTCACGCCCGACGACCTGAGCTGACGGAGGCTGAGCCGGTAGGCGAAGCTGTGGCCCGAGCGGCCCGTGAGCCCAATCACATGGACATCGGGAACAAGAGCGGGAAAAGCTGATCCAGGAGGAAGAAGACGATGGAGCCAGTACGAGTCCACGAGGGGCGGGCTGTGCCCCTCGATCGCTCCGACGTGGACACCGACCAGATCATTCCCAGCGACTGGCTGAAGCGTGTCGAGCGCACCGGCTTCGGCAAGGGACTGTTCAGCGAGTGGCGCGACGAGCGCGATTTCGTGCTCAACGACGAGCGCTTTGCAGGTGCCACGGTGCTGGTCGCCGGGTCGAACTTCGGCACGGGGTCGTCGCGCGAGCACGCCGTGTGGGCACTGATGGACTACGGCTTCGTGGCGGTGGTCTCCCCTCGCTTCGGAGACATCTTCCGCAACAACTCCACCAAGAACGGGCTGGTGCCGGTGCAGGTGTCCGAAGAGGCCGCCGCCCGACTCCGGGCTGCTGTGGCCGCCGACCCCGACCTAGTGGTGACGGTCGACGTCGAGCGGCGCCTGCTCAGTGCACCCGCTGCGGGCATCGAAGAACCGTTTCCCATGGACGACGCCACACAGGAGCGCTTCCTCGAGGGTCTCGACGACATCGGCATCACGCTGCGCAGCGCATCGAAGATCGACAGCTTCGAGCAGGCCCGGCCTGCGTGGCTGCCTACGACGTAGTCCCGATTGCCGGGTGGCTCAAGCAGGTTCTGGCTGGATCTCGAGCCGCTTGAGGCCTCTCAGCAAGAAGCTGGGGTGATACTCGAAGTCGTTCGACGCGGAGAGCGTGACGGAACGCAGCCGCTGCGAGAGCTCTTCGGCCGCGACACGCCCTTCCAGCCGTGCCAGCGCCGCACCCAGGCAGAAGTGGATGCCCCGGCCGAACGCGACGTGGTTCGACACGCCGTCGCGCATCGGGCAGAACGAGTCTGCGTCATCGAAGACTGATCGGTCCCGGTTGGCCGAGCTGAACATCACCACCACGTGAGCGCCGGCGGGAAGGTCGACGCCTGCGAGCCGGGTGTCCTTCTTCACCACGCGGAACATCCCCTGCGTCGGCGTCGACAGGCGAAGGGTCTCCTCCACAAGGGCCGGGGCTTGCGATGGATCTGCTCGCAGCGCCTCCCACTCGGCGGGGTGTTCGGCCAGCAGCCGCAGCATCTCGGTGAGCATCTTGGTGGTGGTCTCGTTGCCGGCCACGAGCAACTGCTGGATGATGCTGAGCATCTCGGCAATCGTGAGCGGTTCAGTCGACACCGCTTCGTCGGCGACGTCATCGCCATCGCGGTCGATGCGGGCATTCAGCAGGTTGGTCAGCAGATCGTCCTGCGGCTCGGTGCGGCGACGTTCGAGCTGTTCAGCAAAGTACTTCTGGAACTCGATGACCTCGCGCTCGGCGTCGAGACGTTCCTCGACGGAGATGTTGGTGCCGATGCCGGCGATCGAGGCGTCGCTCCAGCGCTTGAAGTCGGCAAGTCGGTCGTCGGGAACGTTGAGCGCCCGGGCGATGACCGCCACCGGGAGCGGCACCGCGAACGCCTCGACGACGTCGATCGAACCGCCGCCAGCGGTGGCAGCGAGCATCTGGTCGATGAGCGCTGCGGCTATCTCGCGCACGGCGGGTTCGAGGTCGTTGACCACCTTGGGAGTGAACGCTTTGCTGACGAGACGACGGAAGCGGGTGTGCTCGGGAGGATCCACCGTGAGCATCGTGCCGACCCGGTCGTAACCGCCCTCGGTCTCGTAGAGCTCCCTGGTGCGCCGAGCCAGCTCAGCGTTGCCCCGACCGCCGACGTCAAAGCGAGAGGAGAACGTCTCAGGATCCCGCACTACTTCCAGCACGTCGTCGTACCTGGTGACCAGATGCAGTGCGGCACCGCCAGCCGCCGCCTCGAATACCGGTGCCGAGTCGCGCATCTTGGCGTAGTAGGCGTGCGGGCACTGCTGAACCGTCGGGTCGAACAACCCGAAATCGTCCAGGCTGACGTCGTGCGATCCGGCGAAGAAGCGCAGCATCCAGCCGGCGACAAGTTCCTGGTTGCACGGTGCCGCCAGGCTGGCCTGGGCTTCGGCAACGGCATCAGCGCCCAGCAGCTCAGTACGGCTCTCGTACAGCGGACCTACGAACTCGGGCTGGAACTCAGGGTGACCCTGCAGCCCGACGAGGTGCTCCCCCACCGCCAGCATGGCCACCGGGCACCGATCGGCGCCCGCCAGCACCACCCCACCGGGAGGCAGCGTCAGGACTTGGTCCTGGTGGCTGTGGATCAGGCGGATCTCGTCGGCGGGAGGGTCCATCCAGGGGCGGCGCTCGTGGACCTTCCAGACGTTGGCGCCCACCGTCCAGCCATGCGAGGCCCGCTGCACCGTGCCGCCCAGCGCGTGGGCGATCATCTGGTGCCCGAAGCAGACGCCGAACATCTTGCGACCCTCGGCGTGCAGATGCCGCACGAAGTCGGCAAACCGGCTGATCCACGGCGCATCGTCGTACACCGAGGCACGGGTTCCGGTGGTCATCCAGCCGTCGTAGGCGTCGAGGTCGTCGGGCCACTCGTCGTCGGGGAGGCTGTACGTGTCCATCTGGACGCTCGGGTCGACCCGGGCAATCACGTCGGCGAACATGTCCGAATAGGTGCCGCAGATCGATCTCAGCTCAGGGATCGGATCGTCGCAACGCAGCAGGCCCAGGCGCAGCGGACGGTGCTCGCCTGACGCGCCGGTTTCTCCTCGAGGGCTCGCTGGCATCTGCAGCTCAGCGGAACGACGAGACGAGGGCGTTGTCGGCGCCGTGCGCAAGCGGTTCGAGCAGACCGCGTTCACGCAGGATCGGCATGACGCCCTCGCCGAACCAGTACGCCTCTTCGAGGTGCGGGTAGCCCGACAGGATGAACTCGTCGAAGCCCAGCGCGTGGTACTCGGCGATTCGGTCCGCCACCTCGCCGTAGCTGCCGACCAGCGCCGTTCCGGCACCTCCGCGGACGAGTCCGATACCCGACCACACATTGGGGTGGATCTCCAGCCGCCCCGTGCCCTCGGCATGAAGCTGGGCCATGCGGCGTTGGCCCTCCGACATCGTCGTGGCGAAGTCGGCTTGGGCAGCGGCGATGGCCTCGGGGCTCATGTGCGCCAGCATGTCGTCGGCCACGGCCCAGGCGTCGGCCGCATCGGGCCGGGTGATGACGTGGAAACGGATGCCATAGCGCAGCGTGCGATCGTGCTCAGCGGCCCGCGCACGCATCCGGTCCAGCCGCTCGGTCACCATGTCGGGAGGCTCGCCCCACGCCAGGTAGACGTCGACGTGCTGCGCTGCGATCTGCTCAGCAGCAGGCGACGCCCCGCCGAAATAAATGGCCGGGAGCGGATCGGGCGCCTCCCGGGTCGTCGCGGCGGCGACCTTGTAGAAGTCGCCTTCGAAATCGAACGGCTCGCCCGACCACGCTTCCCGCACGATGCGCAGGAATTCGCCGGTCCGGGCATAGCGAGTGTCTTTGTCGAGCCAGTCGCCGAAGCGGTTCAGCTCACGGGGCTCAGCACCGGTGACGATGTTGATGAGGAGCCGCCCGCCCGACAGGCGCTGGTAGGTCGAGGCCATCTGCGCAGCCAGCGTGGGCGACAGGAAGCCCGGCCGGAAGGCAACGAGGAACTTGACGCGCTTGGTCAGCGGCGCCAGCGCGATGGTGGAGAGCCACGCGTCCTCGCACATCGTGCCGCACGGCGTGAGCATCCCCTCATAGCCGAGCTGATCGCAGGCGGTCGCAATCTGGGCGAGATAGTCCATCGACGGCGCCCGCCAGTGCGCGCCCGGCTCGTCGGGCAGCACGTCGCGAGAGTCGCCTCCCGTTGGCAAGAACCAGTGGACCTTCATCGGCCGATCACCTTGCTGACACCACCGTGCCGCACGCCGAGGGTTGCGCGCGTCGCCGTCAATGGCAACGACATCGTCGGTTACGGTAGCGCAGGCTCTCGCAGGGCCTGACCAACAATTGCACCCGTCGTCGTGTGATCGGTGGGTGCCTCCAAGGAGGGAGACATCCTCATGAGGATGACGACGACACGCGACAGGCAGCGGAGCTTCGGCCGGCTGCTGGTTGCGTTGCTAGCGGTGTTCGCACTGGTCGCTGCTGCGTGCAGCAGTGACGACGACGATGACGCCGCGCCGGCGACCACTGCAGCGGCGGACTCGGGCGGTGATGCCGGCGACGACATGACCGACGACATGGCTGATGACGACATGGCCGACGACATGGCCGACGACAGCGGCGACATGGACGACGACATGGCCGATGACGACATGGCCGACGACATGGCCTCTGCTGCGTGCAATGGCGGGCAGAACGTCGGCGGGACGCTCATCATCGGCAGCACCCAGGTGCCGCGGCACCTGAACGGCACCGTGCAGTCGGGCTACGCGACCGCCGTGCCCGGCACACAGCTCAACGCCAGCCCGCTGCTGTACGACGCCGAGTACAACCCCATGCCGTACCTGGCTCACGACTGGGACGTCGCCGATGACGGTCTCTCGGTGACGCTGTATCTGGTCGAAGACGCGGTATTCCACGACGGCATGCCGATCACATCGGCCGACGTGGCGTTCTCGATCCAGACCGTGCAGGCACATCACCCGTTCAAGACGATGTACGCACCGGTGACCAACGTGGACACGCCCGACGAGCACACTGCGGTCATCAACCTGAGCCAGCCGCACCCTGCGATCCTGCTGGCAATGTCGCCCGGCCTGCTGCCGATCATCCCCAAGCACATCTTCGATGACGGCCAGGAGATGCCGACCCACCCCCGCAACTCCGAGGACTTCGTGGGTTCGGGACCGTTCCGGCTGACCGAGTACGAGCCGGGCACGATCATCCGGATGGAGCGATTCGACGACTTCTTCATCGAGGGCACGCCGTGCCTGGACGAGATCGTGATGGAGATCACACCTGAGAGCACAGCCATCGTGCTCGGGCTCGAGAACGGCACGACCCACCTGTCGTCGACGCTGGGCCCGTCAGCGAACGTGCTGCGTCTGATGGACAATCCCGACGTCGAGGTGAGTGCCAAGGGCCACGAAGCCATCGGCCAGATCAACTGGCTGGAGATGAACGTGAACGACCCGGCGCTCTCGGACAAGCGGGTGCGGCAGGCGATCGCCTACGCGATCGATCGCGACTTCCTCTCCGAGGTCATCGACCAGGGGATCACATTCCCCGTGCCGACCGGCATTGCGGCCGCCAGCCCGTTCCACAACCCGAACGTGAACCACTACGACAAGGACATCGATCGAGCGAAGGCGTTGTTGGCTGAAGCTGGCTACGGCCCAGGAGAGCTGCAGCTCTCCATCGACTACATCCCGCCGGCATTCGTGGTGCAAGCCGAGTATGTGCAGCAGCAACTGGAGGAAGCCGGCATCGAGGTTGAACTGAGCGTGTCACCCGACTTCCCGACCTGGGCGCAACGAGTCGCCGCCGGGGAGTACCAGATGACCATCAACCAGGTCTGGAACTGGGGCGATCCGGTCATCGGCGTGCACCGCACCTACCTGTGCGACAACCGGGTGGGCGTGATCTGGACGAACAACACGGGCTACTGCAACCCCGATGTCGACGCGCTGCTCAACGCGGCCGGCCAGGAGTTCGACATTGGCAAGCGTGCCGAGTTGTATGCCGAGTTCCAAGAGATCGTGGCCGAAGACATGCCGATCTTCTTCCTGAACACGCCCTCGTTCTGGCAGGCCTACAACCCAGCGGTCATGAACCCGCCGACCAACAACATCTGGGGGCAGATGTCGCCCATGCACGAGGTCTGGCTGGACGAGTAGCGGCAACTGAGCACTATTCCGGCAACACCGAGGTGACCGCCGGAATCTCGCTCACCAAGGACGGAGCATGCTGAGGTCCATCACTGCCAGGATCGCCCAAGCACTCGGGCTGATCCTGGCAGTGATGTGCCTCAACTTCTTGCTGATCCACATCACGCCGGGCGATCCCGCCACGGTGATCGTGGGCGAGAGCGGGGCCGGCGATCCTGAGCTGCTGGAGGAGATCCGCGCGCAATACGGACTCGACCGCCCGGTCATCGTGCAGCTCGCGTCGTATGTCGGCCGGGTCGCCACCGGTGACCTGGGCGATTCGTACTTCTTCAACCAGTCGGTGACGTCGCTGATCCTCCAACGCCTGTGGCCCACCGTGCTGCTGGTGGGAACCGCGCTGGCGTTTGCCGTGGCGGCTGGG
>CAZAFV010000023.1:0-6362 GCA_964484385.1 uncultured Acidimicrobiales bacterium | reverse complement strand
CGAGGGGGAAACGGCAACGCTCCGGGTCGAGGCGCAGACACCGCGCGCCGTCCCGAGAGCCCGCTCAGCCATGGAGCGACCGTGCTGGCGCTGGTGGGCTTCTCGATGCCGGTCTTCTGGACCGGGATCATGCTGGTGATCCTGTTCGCCTCCGCCTGGAAGCTGCTGCCCGTGCAGGGATGGCACGACGTGAACTACGGCGAGGGCCTGCTCGCGAATGTGCTCGACGTGGGCGAGCACCTGGTGCTGCCCGCGCTCACGCTCGGCCTCATCTACCTGGCGCAGTACAGCCGGCTGTCTCGGGCGTCGATGCTGGAAGTGCTCGAGTCGGACTATGTGCGCACGGCGCGGGCCAAGGGCCTGAACGAGCGCCGAGTCGTATACAAGCACGCGCTGCGCAACGCCGTCATCCCCGTGGTGACCGTGGTGGGTCTGCAGTTCGGCGCGCTGCTGTCTGGGGCGCTGCTCGTCGAGACAGTATTCAACTGGCCCGGGCTCGGCCGATTGGCGTTCGACTCGATTCTCCGCCGGGACACCTCGGTGCTGCTCGGCGTGCTGATGGTGTCGTCGGTGATGGTCATCGTGGCCAACCTGCTCACCGATCTGCTGTACACGATCATCGACCCGCGCATCCGGCTGCGGGAGCGTTCCAATGTCTGACGCGATGGGACGTGGCGAGGTGGCCGCCGCCGATCTGCCCGTCGCACCCGGCCTGGGCGCCGGCGGCGACGGCGGATCGGGTCGCCCAGGTCGCGAAACACTGCGGCTGTTCGTGCGCAACAAGGCGGCAGTGGCCGGTGTGGTGATGCTCGTCGGGATTGTCTTCATGACGGTCGCCGGGCCGCGGATCTACGACAACGATCCCAAGGACATCGTGGCCATCCCGCTCACTGGTCCCGGAGAGCTGGCCGAGGCCCGCTTGGGAACCGACTATCTGGGACGTGACGTGCTGGCCGGGGTGATCGGGGGCGGCACAACCAGCATGACGGTGGCTGCAATGGCGGCTGCGATGGTGCTGGTGATCGGCATCAGCATCGGCGCACTCGCCGGCTATTACGGCGGCTGGCTCGACAGCGCCCTCATGCGCTTCACCGAGTTCTTCCAGGTGCTGCCTGCGCTGCTGTTCGCGATGGTGTTGGTGGCACTGTTCGAGCCGTCGATGTGGACGATCTCGTTCGCCATCGGCGTAGTGGCGTGGCCGGGTATCGCTCGTATCACCCGTGCGGAGTTCCTGCGGCTGAAAAACCTCGAGTTCGTACGGGCGGCCCGAGCCGTGGGAGCGACGGACTGGCGCATCATTCGCAAGGTGGTGTTCCCCAATGCGCTGCCGCCGCTCATTGTGTCGGCCACGCTCATCATGGGCACGGCGATCCTGTTCGAGGCGGGGTTGGCGTTCCTGGGCCTCGGTGATCCCAACACCACGAGCTGGGGCTTGATGATCGGGCTGAACCGGGGGAACTTCCTGACGGCGTGGTGGTCGGTGACCTTCCCTGGCCTGGCGATCTTCTTCACCGTGCTGAGCTTCAGCCTCATCGGCGACGGGCTGCAGGATGCCTACAACCCCAAGCTGCGGGGACGCTGAGCGATGAGCGATCTGGCGAACGGCGACGGTGCCCCGGGCGATTCGCCACGGCTGCGGGTTCGGGGCCTGACCGTCGGCTTCGACGAGTTCATCGCCGTGAACGACGTGTCGTTCGATCTGCACGACGGCGGGACGCTGGCGGTGGTCGGCGAGTCGGGCTCGGGCAAGTCGGTGACGGCGCTGTCGATCATGCGGCTCATCGAGATCGGCACCCGGGCGGAGATCAGCAGCGGCGAGGTGCTGTTCCGCCACGACGACGGCAGCGTCGACGACTTGCTGCAGCTGCCCGAACCGCAGATGCGATCGATCCGGGGCGATCGCATCTCGATGATCTTCCAAGAACCGCTGACCAGCCTCAACCCCGTCTATACCGTCGGCAGCCAGATCGGCGAGGCGCTGCGGCTCCACCGTGGCATGAACCGCGGCGAGGCTCGCGAGCGCACGTTGGAGATGCTGAACCGGGTGCGCATTCCCGACGCTGCGCGCCGGATCGACCAGTACCCACACGAGATGTCGGGCGGGATGCGCCAGCGGGTGATGATCGCCATGGCGCTTGCCTGCGACCCGGCGATCCTGATCGCGGACGAGCCCACTACGGCGCTCGACGTGACGATCCAAGCGCAGATCCTCGCCCTGATCGCCGAGATGCAGCGCGAGACCGGCGCAGCCGTGCTGATCATCACCCACGACATGGGCGTGGTGGCCGAGATCGCCGACGAGGTGGTCGTGATGCAGCAGTCGCGATTGGTGGAGCGCGGCCATGTCTCGGACATCTTCGATCGGCCCAGCGAGCCCTACACGCAGTCGCTGCTGGCTGCTGTGCCGCGGCTGGGGTCGATGGCCGGCGTCGAGGCCCCGCAGCGCTTCGAACTGATTGATCCCGATGCGCTGGCGGCTGCTGCGGCTGCCGGGGCCGACAGCGACGGGGAATCGGACTCGTGACGGAGCACGGTGCCGCAGAGGCCGAGCCGATCGTCGAGATCGAAGCACTCACCAAGCATTTCCCGGCCAGTCATGGCGCCCGCGTGCACGCGGTGGAGCAGGTCAGCCTGCATATCGACCGAGGCGAGACGCTGGCGGTGGTCGGCGAGAGCGGCTGTGGCAAATCAACGCTGGCGTACCTGATCATCCGCCTGCTCAATCCGACCAGCGGCACCATCAGGCTCGACGGCGCCGACATCACGAACCTCGGGCCCCGGGCGCTGCGGCCCCACCGGCGCAAGGCGCAGATCGTCTTCCAGGACCCCTTCGCCAGCCTGGATCCCCGCCGCACGGTGGGCAAGGCGATCGCCGAGCCGCTCGAGATCCATCGTGCAGTGCCCAAGCGCGAGATCAATGATGTGGTCGCCGACCTGCTGCGACGGGTCGGCATGTCGCCCGACGACATGTCGCAGTACCCCCACCAGTTCTCCGGCGGTCAGCGGCAGCGCATCTGCATCGCCCGGGCCTTGGCGCTGCGGCCCGAGCTGGTGATCGCCGATGAGGCAGTGTCTGCGCTGGACGTGTCGATCCAGGCGCAGGTCATCAACCTGATGATGGACCTGCAGGAAGAGATGGGACTGTCGTACCTGTTCATCAGCCACGACCTCGCCGTGGTGGAGCGAATCGCTCACCGTGTGGGCGTGATGTACCTCGGCCAGATCGTCGAGCTGGGTCCGCGCCGCGCCATCTTCGAGAATCCCATGCACGACTACACCAAGCGGTTGCTCGACGCAGTGCCGATCGCCGATCCGGCTCGCCGCCGGACCGACCGCTCGGTACAGACCGATGAGGTGCCCAGCCCGGTCTTCGAAGCCGGCACCGCCCCCGACCCCGTGACCCTCGTGGAGATTGAACCCGATCACTACGTGGCCGAAGCCACGTAGAACCAGTCCGGCGTGGCGCAGGAGGCCTACCCCTGATGACAACAGCCAGCACCGGCAGCAGCGAGAGCGGCGAGCCGTTCACGATCTACCCGGCGCGCCGGGTCATCACCATCAATCCCGCATTCCCCTTCGGCGAGGCAGTGGCAGTGGCCGGCGACCGCATTCTGGGTGTCGGCAGCACCGACGAGCTGGCGTCATGGGGCGACCATCGCATCGACAACCGCTTTGCCGAGCACGTGCTCATGCCTGGGTTCATCGAGGCGCACTGCCACGTCATGTCGGGCGGACTGTGGAATTCCACCTACGTCGGCTACTTCGACCGGCGGGACCCCCAGGGATTGCTGTGGCCGGGCTGCACCTCGATCGTCGACGTGCTCGAACGGCTGGGCAAGGCCGCAGCGGACATGAGCGACGATTCCCAGACACTGCTGGCGTGGGGCCTCGACCCCATCTACTTCCCGGGTGAGCGCCTCGTGGCGCGCCACCTCGACACGGTGACAGGCGACCGGCCCACGCTCGTGCTGCATGCCAGCGGGCATCTCGCCACCATCAACTCGGCGCTCATGGACCGATGCGGCATCGACGAGACGGCGACCAGCCCCGGCGTGGCCCGGGGCGGTGACGGACTGCCCAACGGTGAGCTGCATGAGCCCGCCGGGATGATGCTGGCCGGCGAAGCGTTCGCCGACATGATGAAAGCCAACCGCAGCGAGCAGGCCCGCTGGCGCTACGCGAACGAAGCTCGCAATGCGGGGCACACGCTGCTGACCGACTTGGGCACCACACAGCTCTGGGACCCTGATCAGCTCGGCAACTGGAAGAAGGTGACCAGCGATCCCGCCTACCCGGCGCGGGTGATGGTGGCGATGTCGAACCTGTTCGGCGCGACTGCCGACCCGGCCGAGCTCGCCGAGCTGTGCGTGAAGTTGAAGAGCGAGCAGACTGACAAGCTGCGCTTCGGCATCGTCAAGTTGATCCTGGACGGATCGATCCAGGGGTTCACGGCTCGCATCAGCTGGCCCCACTACTACAAGCCGCCGCCGGGGCACATCGGCAACGGCATGTGGCTGACGGCGCCCGACCAGATGGCCGACCTGGTGGAGCCATACCACCGGGCCGGTCTGACCGTGCATTGTCACTGCAACGGGGATGAGGCCACCGAGGCGTTCGTCGAAGCCGTCGAGCAGGTGCTGGAGCGCTACCCCCGCTGGGATCACCGCCACACGGTGCAGCACTGCCAGCTCACCACGCCCGACCAGTACCGCCGCATGGCAGCCCTGGGCATGTGCGCCAACATCTTCTCCAACCACATCTACTACTGGGGCGACCAGCATCGGGACGTGACCGTGGGGCCTGAGCGTGCGGCGCGGATGGATGCCTGTGGCACCGCGCTGGCCAGCGGCGTCAGCTTCTCGATCCACTCCGATTCGCCCATCACGCCGCTGGGCCATCTGCACACCGCATGGTGCGCCGTCAACCGGGTGACGGCATCGGGCCAGGTGCTGGGACCAGACGAGCGAATCGGCGTGCCGGACGCGCTGCGGGCCATCACCATCGAGGCCGCCCGCCAGATCAAGATGGACGCCGAGATCGGCAGCATCGAAGCCGGCAAGCTGGCCGACTTCGCAGTGCTGGAGGATGACCCGCTGAGCGTCGACCCCATGGCGCTGCGTGACATCGGGGTATGGGGCACGGTGCTCGGCGGCGTTCCCCAGCCTGCGCAGATCAGCGATACGTAAGGGCCGCTCCAGCGGCGGGCGCACGGCGGTGCGCGGCGATGTCGCGGGCACGGGCAAGATGAGCGGCACATGAACACGCAGCGCCTTCCCGTGACGGTCGTCGGCGGCTATCTCGGCGCCGGCAAGACCACGCTGGTGAACCATGTACTGCGGTCCTCGGGTGAGCGCATCGCGGTGATCGTCAACGACTTCGGCGAGATCTCCATCGACGAAGACCTGATCGTGGCCGCCGACAGCGACAAGCTGACGTTGGCCAACGGCTGCATCTGCTGCACGCTCGCCGACGGGTTCGCCGCCGCACTCATGCAGATCCGCTCAGCGGGCACGCTCCCACAACGCCTGCTCATCGAAGCCAGCGGTGTCGCCGACCCGACCCAGATCGCCGCCTATGGCCACACGCCCGGACTGCGACTGGATGCCGTGGTGGTGATGGCAGATGCCGAGCAGGTGCGACGCCAAGCCAACGACCGCTGGGTGGCTGACACCGTGCGGATGCAGCTCGCGGCTGCGGACCTGCTGGTGGTCAACAAGATCGACTTGCTCGACGATGCCAGCAAGGCCGACGACCTGTGCGACTGGCTGGCCGGGCTTTCACCCGACTCCACCGTTGTCCGCGCCAGTCGAGCTGCCGTGCCCATCGATGTGCTGCTCGGCCCCCGATCAGCCAGTGACGCAGCCAACGCACATGAACGGCCGGCGCGCGAGGGGGCTGCTGCTCCCGGATGGCACGCGGTAGAGGATCTCTTCGAATCGCAGACTGTCGTCCTCGATGCACCGGTTCCCATGCCCGTCATCGAGGCGTTGCTCGCCGATCTGCCCGAAGGAGTCGCCCGGCTCAAGGGCTTGGTGCCAGCAGCGCCCGCCGCCGGCGCAAGCGACACGACCGCCAGAGAAGCCGCCGACGCAACCGCCTACCTGATCGAAGCCGTCGGCAAACGCACCTCGATGACCCCCCACTCCACCGACCCCACCCAGCCACCACCCCGCTGCGCCATCAGCCTCATATCCCACAAGGGCGCCCTCCCCCCCACCTGGCTCGCCGAGCGACTGCACGTGCGCAGGTGAGACTCGGCCACGCTTCAGCGTCGTGACCTAACGGAGCCGCATCAAACGGTGGGGCTGTGGGACTGTCCGGTTTTTTGTGTAACCGGCCGTGATGGTGTTCATCGGATGTGG
>CAZAFV010000022.1:19206-42171 GCA_964484385.1 uncultured Acidimicrobiales bacterium | reverse complement strand
ACCAGAATAGGAATACGCGCGCCCTGCGCGGCGACCGGCGCAGCCTGCTGGGAGAGCAGCACCGCCGCCAGCAGCAGCGCAAGCCCCAGGAGAAAGCTCCGTCTCATCACAGTGCTCCCCACGAAAATCGGGGGGGGGGGGGTACCGAGTTCCGCAGTACGTGGCCATGTCGGCAAAACCTCCCGAACACCAACACCATGCTGGTCAACTCAGTGTAGGAGCCGCGCGGGCAGGCGGCGAAACCCGGTGAGGTCCGGCTAGATCTGCGTCTGCTGGTCCAGGAAGGAACGCTCCGCCAGGCCGTGCCACTCGGCGATGCCGTCACGGAACTCCCGCCACGGCCCCAAGATGGCGGCGAAGCGAGCATCGTCCGCCGCCACAGCGTCCAGCACGTTCTCGGTCTCTTCCTTGAACGCCGCCATCATGTCGTCGGGGAACTGCCGGATGTCGGCGAACTCCTTCACGCGCTGCAGGTCGGCCTGGTTGCGCACGTCGTAGTCGGCGATCGTGTTGATGTTCGTCGCCGCCGCAGCGATCTCGATCGCCGCCTGGTACTCCGCAGGCAAGTCGTTCCACAACGACAGCGGGAACTGCACCTCCACGGCAGTGCCGGGCTCCCACCAGCCGGGGTGGTAGTAGAACAGCTCGCCGGCGAACTGGTCGAGGCCCAGGATGAGGTCGTCGGTGGGACCCACGAACTCGGCACCGTCGATCGCGCCCTGCTGGATCGCCGGCAGGATCTCGCCGCCGGCCAAGGTGACCTGCTCGCCGCCCAGATTCTCGAGGACCCGCCCCGCGAGGCCGGGGATCCGCATCTTCAGGCCCTGCAGGTCGCCGACCGAGTTGAGCTCCTTGGTGAACCAGCCGCCCATCTGGCAGCCGGTGCCGCCGGCGGGGAAGGCGATCACCCCGTGCTCCTCGGCGTAGAACTCGTTGAGCATGTCGAGGCCGCCGCCTCTGTACAGCCAGGCATTCTGCTGGCGCTGGGTCAGCCCGAACGGGACCGCAGTGCCGAACTGCTGCACGGGGCTGAGGCCCACGTAGTAGTACGACGCCGTGTGGCCAGACTGCACGCCGACATCGCGCACGGTGGGCAGCACTTCGAGGCCGCCCACGATCTCGCCGGCCGGCCGCGGATTGATCTTGAACCTGCCGCCGGTGAGACGGCTCACCTGCTCGGCGAAGTGCTGGGCTGACCCGAACAGGGTCACCAGCGCAGCGGGCCAGCTCGTCGCCATCTCCCACTCGATCTCGGGGCCGTCCTGGGTGAGCGCCACCGATGTGGCCGGCGCGTCGGTTGCGGCGGGGCCTTCGGTCGTCGCTGCGGTGTCCCCGTCGTCGGAACTGCAGGCGTTGAGCACCGTTGCTGCCGCTGCGAATCCTGCTACGCCGAGACCGGCCTTGAGGAACGATCTCCGGTCGAACCCGCCGGCTTCGATGGTGTCATCAAGGGCAGTCTCCGGACTGGCCTCGTCGTGCATAGTCATTGGCAGTGCCTCCCCGCAGGCGCGCAGAACCGCGCCGACTACTCGGCGCGAAACTAGCACGCGCCGCAAGCACGCCTGACGGGCTGCCGCGGCTAACTGAACAACTCGAGCGACGTGTACACGATGCCCGGGAACACGCCGAGGATGACCAGCGCGACGGATTGGAGCCCCATGAACGGGATGGCGCCCTTGTGGATGTCGGCGGTGCGCACTTCGGGCGGGGCCACGCTCTGCAGGTAGAACAGCGAGAAGCCCACCGGCGGCGAGATGAACGCCATGTTCAGGTTCACCGCCATCATCACGGCGAACCAGATCTTCTCGTCCTGGGTGAAACCCAGCACTTCCATGGCCGGGACGAAGATGGGCACCACGATGAAGGTGATCTCGAGGAACTCCAGGTTGATGCCCAGCAGGAAGACAGCGACCATCGCGACGAGGACGAAGCCCAGCTTGCCGCCGCCGATCGAGGTGAGCCATTCGGAGGTCTGATCGGACCCGCCGAGCTGGAAGAACATGGCGCTGAAGAAGGTGGAGCTGAACAGCAGCGTCATCACCAGCACCACCACGCTGGCGGTCGACTTGCCCGCCTGCACGGCAGCAGCACGGCTGAGTCGCCACTGGGGTGTGATGTGGGTGGCGCCCTCGCGCATGAGCAGGCGATCAAAGAGCCAGTTCAAGCCGGTGAGAGCGAGCGCGCCGAACACGCCGACGGCACCCGACTCTGACGGCGTGGCGATTCCTTGGAAGATCGAGACCAGCACGCCGAGGATGAGCACCACGATCGGCACGATGGCGATGAGCACCTCGCACGCCAGCATCCGGGCGAACGCCATGATCGCGAAGCTCGCGAGCATCACCAGCACTGCTGCGATGGCTGCCACGCGCAGATTGGCGAGCAGCATCACGCAGCCCACCATGAAGCCCAGCAGGGCTGCAATCAGCAGCTTGGTCTGGATCGACGGGTTGCCTTCCAGCTTGCGTTCCTCGACCGGCATGGCCGGGCCCAGGTCGGGCTTCCACCACGACACCACCAGCACGTACGCCACATACAGGCCGCTGAGCATCAGGCCGGGCAGCAGCGCGCCGGCGAACAGGCCCAGGATGCCGACGCCCATCTGCTGGGCCAGCAGGATCAGCACGATGCTGGGCGGCAGCAATTGCGCGAGCGTGCCTGAGGCGGTGATGGCACCTGTCGAGAGCTTGTTGTCGTAGCCCAGCCGCACCATCGCCGGCAGCGACAGAAGGCCCATCACGATGACGGTCGCCGCCACCACGCCGGTCGCTGCAGCCAGCAGCGTGCCCACCAGCACCACCGCAGCGGCCACGCCGCCGCGCAAAGCGCCCATCAGCATGCCGACCGCGTTCAGCAGCCGCTCGGCCATGCCGGATCGCTCCAGGATCGCGCCCATCAGCACGAACAGCGGCACCGCGAGCAGCACCGGGTCGCTGATGTTCACGAACCAGCGCGCCGGCAGCGTGTTCAGCGTGGCGGTGTTGAACGACCCGGTGAGATCGCCGATGAATGCAAACGCCAAGGCCGTCGCGGCAAACGAGAATGCGACGTTGTAGCCGGTGAGGATCATGCCCATGAAGACGACGAACATCGTCAGGGCCAGGAAGACGCCCGTATCCATGCCGAAGATGGCCAAGAGTTCGCTCATGAGGGGGCTACTCGACGCGCAGCGGCGACTCGTGCTCGACGAGGTCGCCCTTCTCGTCGTCGCCGATCATCACAAAGCCGGTCTTGATCATCTCGGCAAGGATCTGCAGGCCGAACAGGATGAACGCAACGAGGATCATCACCTTGATCGGCCCCACCGGGAGGCTGCCGGCATCGACGCCCTCTTCCCACGTCTCCCAGACCCGCCAGCTGCTCGGCCACTCGCCGTTGTGCCGGCGGCCCAGCGAGGTGGCCGCATAGCCCCTGAGTATCCGGATGGCCATGATGATGAACGGCAGCAGCAGCGCCGAATGAATGACGAAGTCGAGCCAGGCCTTGCGCTTGGCGCTGAAGTTGGCCCACCAGAAGTCGATGCGCGGGTTCACGCCGTCGCGCACGCCGAAGTTGATGGCGAGCAGGAACATCAGCGCGAACGACTGCCACGCCAGGCTGGTGGTCTCGCCGAAGAGGATGTCGGTCTCGACGAGATCATTGCCGTAGCGGGTGATGACGTTGAACAGCTGCAGCAGGAAGACCGCCCACGCCAGGATCCACGCCACGGTCAAGCTGAATGTAGCGATCGACTCCACGCCTCTGCGGAGCCGGTCCAGCCCTTCGTGCCAGAGGCCCATGACCAGCGCGCCCGCCAGCACCAGCCAGTTCCACCACACCAGGTTGCCGATCCAGTATCCGGTGTCCCAGAACAGCCGGGCCCCGACTGCAAAGACAATCGTGGCGCCCGCCAGCCAGCCGATCGGATGCAGGCGCGCCCACCATGGCCTCGCTGTGGCCACTGGCGGTGCGTGGAGAGGGGCCGCGGCAGTGTCGGTCACGTCGCCCCTTCCCCTGTTGCTCGCCTGCGTCGCTCGAACGCGAAAACAGGCGATCCAACATCCTGCCACCTAGCTTGTCGCCGTGGCGAACATCGGATCTGAGCCGAGTAGCGCGAACTCCTACTCCCCCCAACCGTCGCCCCAGGGGGTGATGCCGCCCGCGCTCTTCGTGCCGGAGGCTGGCGGTGTGCGCGCGACCGAGCTGACGCGCGGTCCATGGGCGCACCAGGTGATGCACGGCGGTGCCATCGGCGGCCTGCTGGGCTGGGCGGTGGAGCGCGAGCAGCGGCAGCTCGGTATTGCGCAGGTGTGCAGCCGGTTGACCGTGGAGATCCTCTCCGGCATGCCGATGGCGACATATGAGGTCACTGCAACCATCGTGAAGGGTGGCAAGCGGACTGCGCTGGTCGATGCGGAGGTGCGCGAGGTACCGGGAGCGGCCGGCTCGGGGTCCGCCGCTGATGGGTCGGGCCACCAGGGGGGCGGGCGCTTGGTGGCGCGGGCGACCTCGCAATGGCTGACCCCCACCGTGATGTCGGACGACCCTGGGGGTGACGGGCAATCACTGCCGCCGATCCCGGCCGAGCGCGCGGACCCCGGAGCCAATCCCGACATCGACTACCCGCGTCCCGGCTTCAACGCCGACGCCGTGGATTTTCGCTTCGTCGGCGGCTCGACGGAGGAGCCGGGCCCTGGTCGTACGTGGCTGCGGTTGGACCATCCGTTCATGGCCGGTGAGGAGACATCACCGCTGGTACGGGTTGCGACCCTGGCCGATCTCGGCGCGGCTGTGGGGTGGGACTTCTCGCCGTCTGGTGGCGCCTACATCAACACCGACGTGACGCTGCAGCTGCTGCGCGTGCCGGCGGGGGAGTGGTTCTACTTCGACGCGGCCACGGTGGTGGCGCCGCAGGGACTGGCGGGCACGCACACGGCTATCTGCGATCGGCACGGCCTGCTCGGCTGGGTATTGCAGAGCCAGGTTGAGGCCCCCGCCGAGATCGGCTTCCCAGGCGGCATGAACGCCGCCCGTGCCGCCGGTCACTGAACGCGACCGGCGACGTTGCGGCGGTCCTAGAAGACGCCGGTTCCGATCAGCGTCAGCATCACAAATGTCATAGCTGCATTGTCCCGCATCGCAACCGATTTGTGATCGCGGGCAGGAGAGGAATCCGATCGGCGGTCAACCGGCGACCTCGGCCAGCAGGTCGTCGATGACGTGGGCCATCTGGCTGTAGTCGGGCCGCTTCATCACGAAGGCGTCCGCGCCGAGGTCATACGCGCGGGCACGGTCGTCGGCGGCCTCGTCGGTGGTGAGCGCAACCATCATCACCTTGTCGAATTCGTCGGCGGCACGCGTCTCGGCGAGCAGGTCGAACCCGCTGACCACCGGCAGCTTCAAGTCGAACAAGACGAGATCGATCTCTGACGGACCTACCGCACGCATGAACGCCAGGGCGTTGGCGCCGTCATGGGCCACACGAAGCTGGTTGCGGGTGCCGGCCTCGGCGAGCGCCATGGTGATCACGTCGACGTCGTGCTGGTTCTCCTCGGCCAGCAGCACATGAACCGTGTCGTCGGGAGCGTGGATGACCGGCGGCTCGAAGGTGCCCGCCCGGTCGACGGTCTGCGTCTCCGCCGAGACGTGCTCAACGGGAACGCCGAAGCGCCGCTGCAGCCGATGGGGCAGGTCGAGATGCAGCCACCTGCTGGCGCCGGCGGGCAACGTGCTCAAGATGATGAGGTCGGGATTCAGCCGGTCAATGGCCAGGTTGACCGCCACCACCGGGTGCGCGGGGCCGACTTCGCCGGTGACCCGGGCACCGATGTCGTCGAGCGCCTCGAACGCCTGGCTGAGCCGGCGGCGTGCACCGGCGAGCGCCCGCGCAGGATCAGGACCGTTCGCACCTGTCGCAGGCACGACAATGTGAAACCGGGTCTCGGGATCGACGGCCAGGATGTGCTCCACGCGCTCGTGCAGGTGGCTGCCGACGAGGGTTTGGTTGGCCACGATCAAGACGTGTCGCATTCCGGGCGCCTCCTCGTTGAGCGGTCTGTGAAAGCGAACTTAGACGCGGCGCTCTTGCGCCTCGCGCACGGCGTCATCGGCGATGAGTCCGTCGATCTCGTTATCGGACAGGCCGGCGGCGGCGAGTACCTCGCGTGTATCGGCGCCCAGCTTGGGCGAGGGGCCGCGGGGGCCGACTTCGGCGTTGGCGAATCGCATCGGGATGCCGACGCTGCGGTAGGGGCCGATGTCGGGACTTTCCAGCGTGGGGAAGAGGCCGAGCGCCTCGGCTTGGGGATCGTCGGCGACTTCGTGCAGGCCCAGCACCGGTCCCCAGATGATTCCCTCGGCATCGAAGATCTCGCCCCACTCGTCGCGGGTGCGGTGCGCGAGCGCCTCGTCGATGCCGGCCACGATCTCGGGCATGTGGGCGAACCGGCCGCGGATATCGGCAAAGCGCTCGTCGTCGATCCAGTCGAGCCGCTCGATGACCCGGCACAGCAAAGGCCAGGCGCTCTCGGCGGGCATATTGAGCACCACCCACTTGCCGTCGCCGCAGGGGTAGCGGTTGGCGGTGGGGACGATCATGTTCTCCCGGGCACGCTGGCGCAGCGGCGCCCTGTCGACGGCGGTGATGGCGTAGTCGGACGCCTGGGTCCACACCGCGGTCTCGTAGAGCGATGTCTCGACGACCTGAGCCTCGCCGGTGCGTTCGGCCAGCCGCAGGGCCGCCAGCACAGCACTCACCAGCGCCAGACCCGTGGTGTGGTCGCCTTGGGCGGGGCGCGCCATCGGCACTGCGCCGTCGGGTCCTTCCCGCATGGCGTCGTAGATGCCCGATCGGCCGAAGAATGCGGTGACGTCGTAGCCAGGGCGCCACGCCTCGGGACCGGAGGTGCCGTAGCCCGTCAGCGTGGCGTGCACGATGCGCGGGTTGACCGCCGTCACCGTGGCCGAGTCGAGGCCGAATCGCTCCTGGCGGTGGACGAGCAGATTGCACATGAACACGTCCGCTCCGGCGATGAGCCGGTGGACCACCTGCTGACCCTGCGGCGAGCCCAGGTCCACCGCGATCGAGCGCTTGCCGCGGTTGTCCACGTCGAACTGGAAGTCGTAGTCCTTGATCGCCGGCGGCAGCTTCGCCGGGCGGCTGTAGCCCCGCATCGGGTCGCCCTCGAGCGGCTCCACCTTGATGACATCGGCGCCGAGGTCGGCCAGGATCGCGCCCGCCGAGGGCGTAGCCATCCAGCTGTCCACCTCGATCACCTTCACATCGTCCAACGGTGCTGCCATCGGACCTCCAAGCCAGCGTCGAGTCCGAGCCGCGAGATTACGCTGCCGGGCCATGGAACTTGCTGGAAAGGTCGCTGTCGTCACTGGCGGCGCGAGCGGAATCGGGGAAGCGCTCATCGAGCGATTCAAGGCAGAAGGGGCGCGGGCACTGGTGGTCGTCGACCGTGACGAGGCCGGCGCGCAGGCGGTGGCTGATCGGGTGGGCGGCACAGCCGTCGGGCTCGACGTCACCGACGAGGACGCCATCAAGGCGGTAGTCGCCGACACCGTCGCAGCGCACGGTGCGCTCGACGTGTTCGTCTCCAACGCCGGCTATGTGACCCAGGGCGGCTTGGAAGCGGCGAACGACGAGATCCAGCGCATGTGGGAAGTGCACGTGATGTCCCACGTGTATGCGGCACGCGCGGCGGTGCCGGTGATGGTTGAGCGCGGCGGCGGTTACCTGTTGAACACGGCCTCAGCGGCCGGCCTGTTGACCCAACTCGGCTCAATGCAATATGCCGTCACCAAGGCCGCCGCGGTGTCGCTGGGCGAATTCCTCGCGATCACCTACGGCGATAAGGGCATCGTGGTGTCGATGCTGTGCCCGCAGGCGGTCGAGACCAACATTTTGGCCAACAGCCCTGACCGCACCGGCGATGGCGACCAGGAGCGAGGCACGCCGGGCGCCGCTGCGGGCGACGGCATCCTGCAGCCCGCCCAACTGGCCGACACGGTCATCGAGGCCATGGCCGAGGAGCGCTTCCTGGTGCTGCCCCACCCCGAGGTGCAGACCTACCGCGAGCGCAAAGCATCCGACATCGACCGCTGGCTGTCGGGCATGCGCCGCTTCCAGTCGCGGCTCTACGCCGACGCGGACATCACCCCTGCGGATTGGCTGCTCGGCTGAGCGCTGCCGTCGGGTCGGGCCCGATTGCATCCGGCGCGCCGCCGGATGCGCCTCAGCCCGGGCGGCTCGCGACGAAGCGTGCCTCATGGCGCTGGCCGAACCAGCCCTCGTCGAAGCTGATCGTGTCGAGGCCGATGCACAGCTCGGGCAGCTCGCCTAGCTCCACCAGGAACGGGCGGCTCGGGCGCGCGTTGACGAGCAGGTTGTCGACGGTGGCGATCAGCACGAAGGCGATGCCGCCGGGGACGAGGAAGTCGCGAAGCGCGCCCAGCAGGGGTCGGTACAGGAAGTTGGTGCACACCGCCGCGTGCCAGCCACCATCAGGGACCGCCAAGCCTGCAATCCGACCCAACTGGGCCGGTGTCGGCACGGGATCGGCTTCGAGGTCAGTGCGGATCGTCTGCAGCGGCACATCCCGATCGGCCGCGGCGCTTCGGGCAATCTCCAGTGCCCGATCGGAGACGTCGACGAGCGTGGTGTCGATGCCCTGTGCAGCCAGCCACAATGCCGTGCCGCCTGCGCCGCCCGCCAGATCGACAGCCGTCGGGCAGTCGGCTAACAGCCGGGAGTGGCCCGTGATGAAGTCCGACGCCGGACCTGGCTCCTGCCAGTCGGCGTACTTGGCATCCCAGCGCTCGGCGGCGGCGCTCATGCGTCGTAGGAGCGGACGGCGCGTGATCGGCGGCTGCGCGCGTAGGCGGCTACCAGCAGCAGTGCTGCATACAGGAAGAACTCGGACTTCAAGAATCCGATCCAGCCGCCCTGGGTGACCCAACCGGGCCGATCCACGAGCCAGACGGGCAAGAGCACCAGGACGGTCGCTGCGGGCACCGTCATGATGAGCCGGCTGCCCCCGATCGCCGTGCTGCCGAAGGCGATCGTCAGAGCGAACAGCTTGATCGACAGCTCCTCGGGATACTGAAACTCGTCATTGAAGTTCACTGGCACCAGCATCAGCCCGCCGGCCAGCCCCGCGAGACCGCTGCTGAGGCTCACCCCGGCCAACCGCAGCCGGTACACCGAAACGCCGAAGGTCGCCGCTGCGGTGGGTTCGTCCCTGGTAGCGACCAATGCGCGCCCGATCGGACCAGTCAGCAAACCATGCAGCAGCCAGAAGGCGACCGCCACCCAGGCCACCACCACCCAGAACTCCCATATGTGCTCGTCGTTCGGTGCGATGCCCGTCCAGGACGGCGCGATGAACTCGCCGTCGAGGGTGACCGGCAATGGGCCGTCGAGCTGGCGCAACACGATCGGGAACGCCACCGCCGCCGACAGGGTCAGCAGCGCCAAATACGCCTTCGGCAAGCGCAGCGCCGGGATGCCGAGCAGCGCACCGACCGCGCAACCCGCAGCAAAGCCGGCCAGCGGCATCAGCATCGGCGGCAAGCCGAAGTCGTTCACTGCGTGGAGCGCTGCATAGGCGCCGACGCCGGTCAATGCTCCATGGCCGACGGACAGCAGCCCCATCCGGTGCGTCAGCAGCCACAAGCCTGCGAAGGTGAGGCAGAACGCTGCGAGCTGGGTGACATCGGTGACGAAAGTGGATGATGCCTGCAGCGGCACGAAGATCACCAGCGCAGCGATCGCGACCAGTGCCGCAACGGTCAGCCGGGTAGGCCACGCCGTTGAGGGGCCGACCGCGGTCAGGGGCGAACGAAACCGCTCAAACTCCGATGCGCTCGCAGGTTCCGCGCGAGGCTCGTTCTCGTGCTCGATGTTGCGCAGGCCGGGCGGCGGCAGCCCGCGGCCCGGCGCCTCGGCCTCGGGGCTGGCACTTCGCTTGCCGGGCGTGGCCGGCGTCTCCGAAAGCGTGTCGGATTCAGCGACTTGCGGTGTTGTCTCGGCCGGCGGGATCGGAATGCTCGCTGCGGGACTGCCTTGCGGGACGGGGGCCTCGCGTAGCGCTAGGCGGAACACCGGCGGTTCGGAATCGGGAGTCGGCGGCTCTTGTGAATCGGTCACGTCCGCAGCCCCTCACGCGCTGCTTTGCGCGACAGCAAGCCCGACGGCCGCACCGACAGCACCACGATGAGCACGCCGAGCGCCCACACCAGCGTGACCTGGCTGTCGATGAAGCCGACGTAACCGGCCATCATCGTTTCGGCGAAGGCAAACAGGTACCCCCCGGCGAGCGCCAGCGCCGGGCTGCGCAGGCCGCCGAGGGTGGCAGCTGCAAGGCCGAAGATCAACAGGCGCTCCATCATGTCGGGGCGTACGTTCAGCTCGCCGGCGATGAGCCCGCCGGCCAGCCCGCCCAAGGCGGCCGCGACGGCCCATCCACCCATCACCACCCACTCCACCCTGATGCCCACGAGCGCTGAGCTGTCGCGATTGGACGTGATGGCCCGGAACGCGAGACCCACCTTGGTCGTGCGCTGTATCAGCGCGAGCAAGCCGATGGCCGCCAGCATGGTGAGCGTCAACCCGATGGTGTCGAACCACAGCCGAGCACCGCCGATGATGAACCGGTCGGTGTGCTCCTGCGGGAACGGCGAGCCCAGGAACCTCTGGCGACCGGTGAAGTGCTTCACCACGAATGTGCCGATGAGCAGGTAGAGCCCGAGCGTCGCCCCGATGGTCGGCACTGGGTCGCCGCGCATCGGCCGGATGACCGTGTATTCCAGCAAGGCGCCCGCCGCGGCAGACACGACGACCGCGCCGGCGACCGCCGCCCAGATCGGCCACGGCGTCGCGAACGGCGTCAGCCAGCCCGAGAACGCCACGCCCGGGTCCGCCCCCGCAGCGAACACCACAGCGACATATGCGGAGAGCATCGCCATCTGGCCCTGCGCCAGGTTCAGCACCCCGGTCGAGCGGAACACCATCGAGATCGCCACCGCCAAGGCTGCGTACGCAGAGCCGTTGGCGAACGAGTCGAAGACCCGCTGCAGGAACAGGGTCACGGCCGCAGATTGTGTCACGGGCGGGCGCGTTGACCCCTCGCCGCCCGCCGGTGCGAAGATGAGGCCGTGCCGAACGGATCAGACGCCCCCTCGATCGACATCCGCTATCTCGCCGATGTCGTGCTGACCTGCGACGAGCACTTCGCGATGATCGAGCGGGGGGCGGTGGACGTTCGTGCGGACGGGCGCATCGCATGGGTCGGCGCCGCCGCCGACGCATCGGCCACTGACGCACCAGTGATCAACCTGGGCGGCCTGCTGATGCCGGGTCTGGTCAACACCCATGCGCATACGCCGATGACCTTGGTGCGCGGTGCAGGCGACGGCCTGCCGTTGATGGCCTGGCTCGAGGAGGTGATGTGGCCACGAGAAGGCCGCCTGCATCCCACCGACGTGTGGTGGGGGATGACGCTGGGCTCGGTCGAGATGCTGCGCTCGGGCGTCACCACCACCTGCGAGATGTACGCCTTCGAACACGATGTGATCGATGCGGGCCGTGAGGCCGGCATCCGGTTGGTCATGTGCCCGGGGGTGTTGTCGGTGGCGCACTTGGACGACACCGGAAGCGTCGCCGATCGAGTCGGCGAGATCGCTGCCGTGCACGACACGGTGGACGACCCATCGGGCCTCGTCACGATCGGGTTCGCTCCGCATTCGGCGTACGACCTCGGTGTGGGAGCCTGCGCGGAGATAGCGGCCGCGGCCCGCGAGCGGGACGCCCTGCTGCACATCCATGTGGCGGAGACCGCCGATGAGGGTGATGCGCTCGCCAAACAACACGGCGGGGCCAGCGTGCCGCGCTTGCTGGCCGACGCCGGCGCGCTCGACGGGCGCGTGCTCGCAGCGCACAGCGTCTGGCTGGATGATGCCGACCTCGACATCTACGCCTCGTCTGGCGTTGCCGTGGCTCACTGCCCTGTCAGCAATATGAAGCTGGGCTCGGGTGTGGCCCGGGTGCCCGAGATGATCGAGCGGGGCATCACGGTGTCGCTCGCTACCGATGGGCCTGCGTCCAACGACGACCTGGATCTGTGGGAGGAGATCAAGATCGCCTCGCTGCTGGCACGGGTGACCTCGCTCGATCCCACCGTGCTGAGTGCTCAGCAGGTCATCGGCATGGCGACCCGCGGCGGTGCGGAGGCGTTGGACCTGCACACGGGCGTGCTGGAGCCCGGCCGCTGGGCCGACATGATCCGGCTCGACCTCGACGACCCTGCGTTCGTGCCGGTCACCTCGCCCCCGGAACTGATCGCGCACGTGGCCTGGGCCGGGGGAAGCCGGCACGTCACCGATGTCTGGGTAGGCGGCGAGCGAGTGATTGCCGACCGCGTGTGCCTCACGGTCGACGAGTCACGGGCTCGCTATGAAGTGCAGCATCGAGCGCAGCGACTGGCGCAGGAATCTGGGACGTGAGTGAGATGAGTGAGGCGAACGAGATCGGCGGGAACGGCGGCGCGGGCCACGACCGCCCCCCGGTGGGGATCATCGCCGGAACGGGCTTCTACGAACTTCCTGGCCTGAGCGAGGCAGAGCACCATGAGGTGCAGACCGACTGGGGCGAGGCCCATGCCATGACCGGCCGCTGGCACGAGCGCCGGATCGTCTTCGTGCCGCGCCACGGAGGCGACCACTCGATCCCGCCGTCGGCAATCAACTACCGGGCCAACATCGCGGCCATCGGGGATCTAGGAGCCACGGCCATTCTTGCGGTGAGCGTCGTGGGCTCGATGGTGCCTGAGCGGGGGACGGGCTCGTTCCTGCTGCTCGACGACTACCTGGAATTCACCACCGGCCGCGCTGCCACTTTCTTCGATCAGCCGGGCCAGGTCACCCACACCGACATGACGACGCCCTACGACCCGTCGCTGCGCGCTGCCCTGGCTGCCGCAGCAGAGGCCGAGGGCATCGACGTGGCCCCCACTGCCACCTACGTCTGCACGAACGGGCCCCGCTTCGAGACGCCCGCAGAGATCCGCATGTATGCGCAGATGGGCGGCAGCGTCGTCGGCATGACCGGCTATCCGGAGGTGGCACTGGCCCGCGAGGCCGGCATTCCCTACGCCGGCATCGCCATCGTGGCGAACATGGCCGCGGGGATGTTCGACGGCGAGATCTCGCATGAAGAAGTCTCGGCGGCGCTCGAAGCCACCAAGGAACCGCTGTTCGCCCTGCTCGGCCACACGGTGCAGATGATCTGACGTCGGCCTGAGGCCAATCTGCCATCCCCTACCCGCAGACTGGCGAGAAATAGAGTCCGACGTGATGCCTGCATGGACGCGTTTTGGTCCGCCCAGCGAGCCGCGCCAACGATCTTGGGGCAGCTCTCGCGCACTGAGGGGGCGGCTGTTGCGCACCCGATCCGCGCTGCACCGGAACGTGCGCGGTGGCACGGCGATGCTTGCTGTTCTAGCGCTGATCGCGGCGGTGCTGACACCCGCGGCATCGGCGCAAAGCCGGTCGATCGGCACCGTGGTCATCGCCAACGGCTGGAGCTCCGCCGACTCGGCCGTCGCGTCGGCCCTCGCTGCCCTCGAGAGCGACAGCTTGACCGATGCGGTGGTGCTGTACGCGAACTCGAGAGAGCTCACCACCCGTACAGCAAGCTTCATCCGAGACCGCCAACCGTCGGCGGTAATCCTGGTCGGCGGTACGGCGGCGCTGTCATCCGCAGTGCAAGATGAGGTGGTCGCACTGGTCGGCGGCGCCGCAGTCAGGCGGATCGAGGGCGCCGACCGCTTCGACACCGCTGCGAAGGCGGTGCCGTCGAATGCCACCACGTTCATTGTGGCGAACGGCTTCAGCGCCGCAGACACGGGCGTGGCCGCCGCCTTGGCGGCGACGAGGCCCAACGCAGCAGTGCTGCTGGCCAACGCCGACGACCTGACCGAGCCGACCGAGCGCATCATCCGCGATCAGCAGCCCTCGCAGGTCGAATTCGTCGGAGGCACAGTGGTGCTCGCAGCATCGCTCGCCGATCGTGTCCGAGAGCTCGCGCCATCGGTGCAAAGCGTGCCGCGCCACAGCGGCGCGTCCCGCACCGACACCGCAGCAGCGGCCGCGCCCAACCTCTCCACCACCCTGGTGATCGCGAACGGGTGGAGTCCGGCAGACATGGGAGTTGCCGCTGCCTACGCGGCCATCACCGCCGGCGGTGCAGTGCTGTACTCCCAGACGAGCGCGCTGACCGCTCCCACCGAGCGCCGCATCCAGGAGCTGCGGCCGCGCGCGATCGTGCTGATCGGCGGGAGCGCAGCGCTCGACACCAGCTTGCATGCCCGCCTGCGCACCCTCGCCCCGACGGCGGCTCTGCACAGAATCAGCGGGTCGGACCGCATCGACACTGCGGCGCGTGCCGCGGCAGGCACGCTGACGGCCATCGGCACCGATCCGCCGAGCGCACCGACGTCGCTCACGGCGACCACCAGGAACGCCGGTCTGGCGGTGTCGTGGAGAGCCCCCACAAGCGCTGTCGGCGCAGCGGTCTCCGGCTACGTGGTGGAGTACCGCGCGTGCACAGCCACGCCGAGCACCTGCACGTCCGGCGCAAGCTGGGGCGGTTGGACCGCACATGCCCACTCGGGTACCGGCACCAGCACCACCATCACCGGCCTCGCCAACGGCACCGCCTACCAAGTGCGAGTGCGGGCCCGCAACATCTTCGGCCTCGGCGGATGGTCGCAGATCGTGTCGGGCATACCGGAAGTGCAGACAGGGCGGCCATCGGTTCCGGCCAGCCTGACCGTGGAAGCCGCAAACGGGCAGTTGAAGGTGACGTGGGCTCCGTCGACGCCCCCGAGCGGCGGATCCGTCGACGGCTACGACGTTCGATATCGGACGTGCGGTTTGAGCCTGACATGCGGCAGCTGGACTCCCCACAGCCATCAAGACACCGGCACCACCACCACGATCACCAAGCTGAGCAACGGCGTCAAGCACGAGGTGCAGGTGCGCGCCCGCAGCGGCGGGAGCGAGAGCGACTGGTCGCCAACTCAATCGGCAACGCCTGAGGAGCTGCCGAGCTTCGAGCGTGCTCCCGACTTGACGCCGGGCGACCGGCAGATCCTCGTGCAATGGAACGAACCTGGATACTCCGGGTCGGCCATCACCGACTACGACGTGCAGTACCGGGCCTGTACGGCGACCGATGGCGACACGACGGTGCGGACCTGCGAGTCCGATGACGACGACGTGACGTGGGGCAGCTGGCGGACACGCAGCCATTCAGGCACCGGCAAGATCGTGACGGTTACTGGGCTAGTCAACGGCACCGCCTACGAGGTGCAGGTGCGGGCCAGGAACTCCAACGGCGTGGGCCCGTGGTCAACCGCCGGCAAGGCGACGCCGGTCTCGGTGCCGGCGAGGCCCAGCACTCCAACCGTGGAGGCCGGCCACCAGTCGCTGGTGGTGACCTGGGTTGCGCCGGCCGACAACGGTCTCGACATCACCGGCTATGACGTCGAGTACTGCACCGGCACCTGTGCGAGCACGTCAACTGACTGGACTGACGCCAGCGACATAGGCACGGACACCAGGCACGAGATCGGCAGCCTTACCAATGACACCCCCTACAAGGTGCGCGTCCGGGCCATCAACAGTCTCGGCGGCGCGGACCAAGGCCTAGGCCCGTGGTCACCGATCAGGACGGCCACGCCGAAGGCTCTGCCCGACGCCCCTGGAGCGCCGAGTCTGACGGCAGGCGACCGACAGATCGTCGCTTCGTGGAGTGCGCCGACGGACAACGGCACCACGATCAATGGCTACAACATCCAGTACCGGGCGTGTACGGCGACGCCGAGAGACTGCAGCTCGAATCCGCGCTGGGGCGGCTGGCAGACGAGAAGCCACACCGACCTCACCAGCCTTGAGCTGCCGATCACGAACCTCACGAATGCCACCAAGTACGAGGTACGGGTGCGGGCCCGCATTGCTGGCGGCGTCGGTCCGTACTCCGCAGCTGCGAGCGAATCGCCACTCGGCAAGCCGGCCAAGCCCGCGACGCCCACGCTGACCCCGGGCAACGAATCGCTGGTGGTGACGTGGAAGGCACCGGCGGACAATGGTTCCGCCATCGTCCGCTACGACGTCGCGCACTGCGTGAGCACGGCGGATTGCAGCATCGACGGAGATTGGCTGCCGTCACCGCCGAGCACTGTCAGCGGAAACCCGCCTGAGACCACCTACACGATCACCTCGTTGAACAACGGCACGACCTACAGGGTGCGCGTCCGGGCTGTCAACGACGTCGGTGGCGCAGGCCAAGGCTTGGGACCGTGGTCGTCATCTGCGTCAGGCACGCCGTCACTGCGGCCCGAAGCTCCAGCAGCTCCGAGCATCAACCCGGGCGACCGGAAGTTCAGCCTCTCGTGGGGCGAGCCAAGCAGCAACGGGCTGGCGATCACCCAGTACATCGTGGGATTCCGCGCATGTACGGCGACGCCCAGAGACTGCACCGGCGCCAACCCGACATGGGGGAACTGGGCCGAGCGGAGCTACGCGGCTACCAGCACCGCTGCGACGATCACCGGGCTGACCAACGGGACCAAATACGAAGCGCGGGTGAGAGCCCGTAACGCAAACGGCCTCGGGCCGTGGTCGTCCGCTGCCAACACGGTCCCCCTGGCGGCGCCGTCCACGCCCACCGGGCTGATCTTGGAGCCCAGCAATGAACAGCTCGTGGTGTCGTGGAGCGAGCCGGCATCGCACGGCGCGGCCATCACCGGCTATCAGGTTGAGCACCGCGACTGCACAGCGACACGGAAGGACTGCACGTCGAGCCCGAAATGGAACCAGCAATGGACGTCGGTAACTGTCGCCGCTGGAACCACGACAACGACGATTGGCAGCCTGATGAACGACACCGCGTACCAAGTGCGGGTGCGGGCCACCAGCGACACTGGCAACAGCGGTTGGTCGCCGATCAAGTCGGCCATCCCGGCTGCGGTACCTGCTGCGCCGGTCATCGAGACACCGGAGTTCGACGATCGCCAGCTGCGCATCGCGTGGAAAGAGCCAGACGATCGTGACTCGACGATCGAGCATTACGAGGTGGCCTACCGGGCCTGTACCGCGACCGACCCCATTACCACCTTCAAGACCTGCGCCACGAATCCGACATGGGGGAACTGGCGGCTTCACGGCGATACCGGCGCCAGTCTGTCGAGGATCATCACCGGCCTGACCAATGGCACCGCCTATCAGGTGCGAGCGCGAGCCCAGAACGAGAAGGGCTGGGGGCCGTGGACCGAGACGCCGGTGGTCGGCACGCCTGTGGGCGCGCCATCAGCACCCACCATGCCCAGGGTGACCACGGGCAACACGGCGTTGACCGTGAATTGGATCGTGCCGCGGGCCAACGGTTCGATGATCGACGGCTATGACGTGCGCTACCGGGCGTGCCTCGCGACCAACTCCGATACGACGGTCCTGACCTGTGCCTCGAATCCGACGTGGGCCGCCACATGGCAGGAGCACACCCACTCGGACCGCAGCACCAGCACGATCATCGGAAGCCTGGTCAATGGCACCGCGTACCAAGTGCGGGTCCGTGCGACGACGGACGCCAACCGTGAGAGTCCGTGGTCGGAATCCGCCATGGGCATGCCGAGAGGCGCACCCGATGCGCCCACGGTGACGCTGGCATCAGGCAACCGGCAGCTGATCGTGACGTGGCCCAGGCCGAACGCCCGGGGGGCGACAATCACGAGCTTCCAGCTGCGGTACTGCGACAACGGGGACACTGCGAAGGATTGCACCAGCGATTACGACGACTGGACGATGAGGACGATCGGTGCGAGTTCGACGCGCTACCTGATCTCTGGGCTCACCAACGACAATGAGCACAGCGTCGAGATGCGCACCATCAGCAGGAGCCATGGCGAGAGTGCGTGGACGGACGGAGCAACGGCGAGACCGGGTGCACCGAATCCGCCCTCGACGCCTCGACTGACGGCTGGCAATGCACAGATCACCGTGACGTGGACGGCTCCCGCCAAGAATCACTCGGACATCACCGACTACGAAGTGGCGTACTGCAACGACACCGACGACGACTGCTCCGCTGTCGGCGGCGCTGGCTGGCAGACTCCTGTGTCTCACACCGACCTGACGGACTTGAGCGCGGTGCTCTCGTCCCTGACGAACGGCAAGACCTACAGGGTTCGCGTCAGAGCACAGAATGTTCAGGGATGGGGCACGTGGTCGTCGGCGCCTACGGCCAGGCCCACATCGGCCTAGCGGGCAACGCAGCGACACCCCGGGCGTAGCATTCGGGTTGTTCACCTCGGCAGGGAGGCGTGCATGCGCCGATGGGACTCGATGGACGACTTCGAGGCCTTTCTGGATGACGGCGGGCTGGTGGAGCCCGACGATGACATGCCAGACGCGTACCGCGAGGCGGTGTTCCGGTTCATCGAGCTGCACGCCAACAGCGAGTACATGGGCGGGCTGACCGAACGGGACTGGATCGCCAAGGCACCGGGACTGACGAACAAGCTGACCGCGCTGGCCAAGACGCAGGACGAGATCGGCCACGCGCACCTGCTCTACATGGTGGCGGCCGACATGGGCGTCAAGACCCGTGACGAGATGACCGTCGACCTGCTGGCGGGGCGCACCACGTTTCACAACGTGTTCCATTACCGGGCGTACTCGTGGGGCGATCAGATCGCCATTGCGTACCTGGTCGATGCGGCGGCGCTCGCCAGCCAGCAGGCCGTCTTCAAGAACTGCAGCTACGGGCCCTACAAGCGCATCCTGCGGCGGATCATCGCCGAGGAGGGCTTCCACATGCGCAACGGCGAGGAGCTGTTGCTGAAGATGGCCAAGGGCACTGCCCAGCAGCACGAGATGATGCAGGAAGGCATCGACCGCTGGTGGTGGCCGTCGGTGCAGCTCTTCGGCCCCGACACGAGGCCCGACGACGTGCTGCTGCGCTGGCACATCAAGTCTGAGCGCAACGAGGATCTGCGGGATCGGTTCGTGCAGAAGATGGTGCCGCAGCTGACCGCTGCCGGCTTCACGATTCCCGACCCGGACTTGCACCAGGACCCGGAGACTGGCCGTTGGGCCAGCGGGGAGATCGACTGGGATGCGCTGAAAGCGGCCATTGCGGGACGTGGTCCCGACAGCGCTCGCCGTTTGAACGACGCGCGCCTTGCTTGGGACGGGGCAGCGTGGGTGCGTTCCGCGCTGGACGAGGCCGCGGCGGTGCCCGCATGAGCGAGGGACGGAGCACGGCCGCCATCGAGGCGGCGCCAGTGAACACGGCCGCCATGGAGGCGGCGGTAGTCAACATGGCCGCCATGGAGGCGGCGGTGTTCGAGGCAGTGTCGACAGTGTGCGATCCTGAGTATCCCGAGATCACGATTGCCGAGTTGGGGATCCTCGAACGCGTTTCTGTGAGCAATGCCAGCAGCGCGGTCCGGATCGAGCTGATCCCGACCATGCTGGGCTGTCCTGCGCTCGACGTGATCGCCGATGATGTGACTGCTGCGGCTCGTTCGGCGTGCGTCGGCAGCGACGTGTCGGTGGACGTGGTGTTCGTCGCCGACCCGGTGTGGACGCCGGATCGCATCGCGCCAGGAGCAGTGAGCTTCTTGGCCAGCGAGTACTCGGTGGCCGTTCGTCGTTCTCAGTCCGATAGGGCCGTGCCCACGGCGACATGCCCCATCTGCGGCCACGATGCCCTGGAGCACCGGTCAGACTTCGGGCCGACGCCGTGCCGCAGCGTGGAATGGTGCCCGAGCTGCCGCAACCCGATCGAGGTCGTCGGCAGGGTTGACCTTCCGGCCGCCATTGGGGCGGCGCAAACCAGCACGGCCGCCATTGGGGCGGCGCCAGCTAGCCCGGCTTTGGCATGAAGACCTACGAGGTGTTCCTCAAGCGTCCTGGCAAGGATCCGTTCATCCATGTCGGCGCGCTCGAAGCGCCCGACGACGATCTGGCCCTCAGCTTTGCCCGCGACTGCTACACCCGGCGCTCTGAGGGAGACCAGATGTGGGTGGTGGCCCGAGAGGACCTGCTGGTCGCCGACCCTGTTGAGCTCGAGATGGCAGACCGTCCTCACCGCCACAACGACGGAGCGCTGTTGCGAGATCTGCGGCAGGCCGGAGGCCAGCCAGCCTCATGACCGACTCGGCACCGGAAGGCATGAACGGCGCGCGCGAGATGGTGCTGGCGCTCGCTGATGACGAGTTGTGCATCGGCCAGAACCTGGCGTGGTGGATAGCTGTCGGCCCGTTCCTGGAGGAGGATCTGGCGCTCACGTCGATCAGCCAAGACGAGCTGGGTCATGCTCGGGCGCTGTACGGGCTGCTCGGCGACGACATCGACGCGCTCGCATACGGACGCCAGCCGCGCGAGTACCGCTGCGCGCACCTCACCGAGCTGCCGTGCCGCGACTGGGGCGAAACCCTGGTCCGGCACTTCCTGTACGACACCGCCGAGACCGTCCGCTGGGCAGCGCTCGCAGACTCGTCGTGGGAAGCCCTCGGCGCGGTTGCGCGCCGAGCGCTGGCCGAGGAACGGTCGCACCTGCGTCACGCGTCGGGGTTGCTGTCACGGCTGCTGCGCACCGAGGAAGGCCGATCGCAGCTGCTCCCGCTGTTCGATCAGTTCACGCCGATGGCGTGCGAGCTGTTCGAGCTGCCGCCTGGTTGTTCGCACGATGCACTCCTCGCCGACGGCGTGATGAATCGCAGCATGAGCGACCAGCGTGCTGAGTGGCAGGCTGCGGTCGACGAGGCTGTGGCGAGCGCGGGGTACCAGCCACAGTGGCCCGCTGATAGCGCCGCCACAGCATCGGCGAGCGGCCGCGCAGGTCGGCGCTCGGCGCACTTTGCGGCGCTACACGCCGAGATGGTCGAAGTGCTCTCCATCGACCCGTCAGCGGTCTGGTAGCCCAGCCTCGCGCCGGCTCGGCACTGGGCCGCGCTTCGCTAGGAACCTCGTCATGGGCGTGGCGACGCTGCTGCGGTGTGACGCGGGTGCGCCGGCAACCGACCTGCCACAATCGCCGGGGCGCTGGCCGCGGCGCCCGCGACCACGAGAGACGGAGCGAGGGATTTCATGGCATTGCGAGGGACATCGGTGGTTCGACGCGAGGACGACTCGCTGCTGCGCGGCCGGGGACAGTTTGTTGCCAACCTCACCGCCGATGCCGAGTGGGAACCCATGGCGCACGCCTGCTACGTGACGTCGACGGTTCCCCACGCCGAGATCACCGGCCTCGATGTGAGCGCGGCTCGCAGCGCGCCCGGTGTGGTCGATGTGATCACGGCAGCCGATGTCAATCTGGAGCCCTACCCGTCACCGAACCCGGCGTTCGATGCCGCCATCGTGCGCCCGATGCTGGCTGCCGAGCGGGTGAGGTTCGTCGGCGAGCCCATCGCCGTCGTGGTCGCAGACACCGCGGCCGCAGCGATCGACGCAGCGGAGATGGTCATCGTCGACTACGAGCCGCTGCAGGCGCTCGTCGATCCCGAAGAAGCACTGGAGGGTCCGGCGCTGTTCGACGGCATGGCGGAGCCGAACGTCGTTATCCGCATGTCGCTCGACGACGAGCAGGCCGATTTCGACTCGTGCGAGGCCGTCGCCGAGGTCCGCACGATCAACAACCGCATCGCACCGTGCCCGCTGGAACCGCGCGTTGCAGCGAGCCGCTGGGCTGACGACGGACGCCTGCACCATGTCAATGCCGGACAGGGACCGCACCCGGTACGCGCCGGACTCGCCAAGATCCTCGAACTCGACCGGTCCCAGATGCGTGTGGTCTCGCGCGACGTGGGAGGGAGCTTCGGGGCGAAGGCTCGCCCGCATCCCGAGGAGGCGCTGCTGGGTTGGCTGGCAGCTCGCACCGGCCGGCCGGTCATGTGGGTGCCCTCGCGCACCGACGACATGGTCGGTCTCGTGCATGGCCGCGGGCAGATCCAGTACTGCCGCATCGGCGGCACCCGCGACGGGCGCATCACGGCATTTGCGGTGCACGTGGTTCAGCAGGCCGGTGCTTACGGGAACATGGGCGCGGCGTTGCCGAACAACGGCCGGGCGATGCTCGCGGGCTGTTACGACATCGCCACGCTGGGTTTCACCTCAGTCTCGGTGCTCACCAACACCACGCCGACCGGTCCCTACCGCGGTGCCGGCAGGCCCGAAGCGGCGGCGGCCATCGAGCGTGCGGTCGACGTCTTCGCCGCCGAGATCGGCATGGACCCTGCCGAGGTGCGCCGGAAGAACTTCTTGCAGCCGGAAGTCTTCCCGCTCACCACCCGCACCGGCATGCCATACGACACCGGCGCGTACGAAGCCAGCCTGGATGCTGCGCTCGACGCGGCCGGTTACAGCGAACTGCGTGCAGAGCAGGCCCGCCGCCGTGCAGACGGCGACGACAAGCTGCTCGGCATCGGGTTGGCGACCTACGTCGAGCGCACCGCAGGCGTCGGACGCTCCGAGTACGGGGCAGTGGAACTGCTTGCGGGCGGTCGCATCGTGGCTCGCACCGGTTCATCGCCGTACGGGCAGGGCCACCACACCTCGTGGGCCATGCTCATCTCCGACCGCACCGGCGTGCCGATGCACAGCATCGACATCGTCCACGGCGACACCGACGAGGTACCCCGCGGCGAGGTGACCGGCGGCTCACGTTCGGTGCAGCTGGCAGGTACCGCCATCTGGGAAGCCTCCGGCACGCTGGTCGATCAGGCCCGCTCGGTGGCGGCGACCCTGCTGGAAGCCGACCCGGCAGATATCACGCTCGACACCGAGGTCGGCGCGTTCCACGTTGTGGGCACCCCGGCCGTGTCGGTGGACTGGGCAGCGGTCGCTGAATACCTCGCATCGGCCGCCGAGACATCAGGGGGCGACGGCGACAACGCTGCGGGGCCGCGCCTGCTG
>CAZAFV010000022.1:0-19196 GCA_964484385.1 uncultured Acidimicrobiales bacterium | reverse complement strand
TCGGAGTCGAACACCTCCGCGCCTGCTGCATGCCGAGGAGGTGTTCGACTCCGAAGCACCCACGTTCCCTTTCGGCACACATGTCGCCGTGGTGGAGGTCGACCGCCACACCGGCGAGGTGGAGCTTCGCCGGCTCGTGGCCTGCGACGATGCCGGCACCATCCTCAACCCGCTGCTCGCGGCAGGGCAGGTGCACGGGGGACTGGCACAAGGTGCGGCCCAGGCGCTGTACGAGGAGTTCGTCTACGACCCCGACGGCAACCCGCTCACCGGGAACTTCGCCGACTACCCGATCATCTCTGCGGCAGAGCTGCCGTTCTTCGACCGCGTGGTGCTCGAGACGCCCACGCACATCAATCCGCTCGGCGCCAAGGGCATCGGCGAGTCGGGCACTGTTGGCGCCACGCCCGCCGTCCAGAACGCTGTCGTCGACGCCGTCGCCCACCTGGGGATCCGCCACATCGACATGCCGCTCACCCCCCAGCGCGTCTGGCAAGCCATCAACGACGCCACTGCTGGAGTTGCGTGAGCGTCGAAACACTCTGAGATTGGGGCGACCTAGCCCTGACCTGGCTCCAACTCAGCCGCTGTCACCGCACGGACGTCAAGTTCGACGGGATTGGGCTCATCGAGTTCGTCGCCGCTTGTCACCGAACCCAGGTCGCGAAAGCGTTTCGCCTGCGGAAGCACTCTGCTTTGCAACGAGCCCACGCTGTCGTTGTAGGCGCCGACCGCGCTGCGCAGGCCGCGACCCATCTTGTCGACGTGTTCGACATAGGTAGAGAGCCGGGAATAGAGGTCGTTGCCGAGCTTGGCGACCGCCTCCGCGTTGCGTGCGATGTCCTGCCGCTGCCAAGCCAGCGCGACGGTCCGCAGGAATGCAATGAGCAATCCAGGAGTTGCGATCAGCACTCGGTGACGGTGCCACGCGTTCTGCCAGACATCGCCGTCGACGTCCATGGCCACGTCGAGCATGGGATCGGTGGGAACGTACATCAACACGAAGTCGGGCGACCCTGATACCCACCGGCCGTAGTCGCGGTCGCCGAGTTCCTTGGCCCGCTCGCTCAGTGCAGCGGCATGCTCAGCGAGTGCCTGCTGTTGCTCTGTCTCATCCGCAGACTGCACGGCGCGGTCGTAGGCAGAAAACGGTGTCTTTGCATCGATCACGACGCTCGCTCCGCCCGGCACCTTCACCACCACGTCAGGTCGCAGCCGACCCTCGGCACCGAGTTCGCCGACTGTGGCCTGCTCGATGTAGTCGATATGCCTGCTCATGCCGGCGGCCTCGATGACGTTGCGGAGGTGCTGCTCGCCCCAAGCACCGCGCATCTTGGAGTCGCGCAGGATCTGGCGCAGGCCGCTCGTCTCCGACACGAGCTGATCGACGCTCTGCGACACCTTGGCCGTGTCTTCCACACGGGCCTTGTCGGCCTTGTTCACGTGCTCCTGCAACTCCGCCAGGCGTTCTCGCATCGGCTCGACGAGTTCTTTGACCGTCTTGCCCGCCGTCTTGGTCTGCTCGGCGCTCAGATCGCGGAATTCCTTCATGAAGGCGTCACGCGTCGTCTCGCTCACCTGGGCCGCGATCTCCTTGAACCGACTCTCGATCTCCGCCTGCTGCTTCGCCATCGCCTCGACCCGCGCCGCCCGGTCGGCCTCCACCGAGGCCAGTTCGGCCCGCAACTCAGCGACAGCGTCGCGTTGCCCCGCCGACTCGTCGCGAGCCGTATCGCGTTCGTGCACCACCTGTGCCAGCCGACGGGAGAGCGCGGCCCACACGATGATCGCCCCGATGGCGAGACCCGCCAGGAGACCGAGTACGACCGCAAGACCGGTGGACATAGGGCTCACTCCTCGAAGGTGGCTGGCAAGAGCATCCTGTAATCGCGCCGAACCAGGTTGCGCTGCTCAATGTCTAGCGAGGGGCTGCTACACGCGGTGTTCATCGGCCCACACGCAATCGACGCTGGCTGCCGCGCCACTAGCGTCGGCGTCGGTGCAGAGCAGGATTGCTGGCGAGCACGCTCCGGTCACGAGCAGCAAAGGCTGCGGCTCCTGAGATCGCGGCGCGTCGGCACCTCGGCCCTCGCCACGGTCCTGCTGCTGATGGGGGCGTGCAGCACAGCTACTGACGACACACCGGAGCCCGCGGCGGCTCCGACGACAACCGCTGTCGCTGGGAGCACCGCGGATGCCACATCCACAGCCGGAGAAACCGAGCAGACACCGGCGCCAACGACGCAGCGGTTGTCCGACGCGTCCCCGCGCAGGGGCGGCACGCTGCGCGTGCTGCTGGCTGCCGATCCCACGCCCATCACCGGCTGGACACCGTGGGATCACGTCTGCGCGTGGTCATGCCGCAATGTGCTCGACCATGTGCTCGAGACGCTCACCGTCGTGGCGCCCGACGGGTCGGTGGAACCTTGGCTGGCGGAGTCGGTGTCCGCGGACCCGTCGTTGCAGCGATGGACGGTCACGCTGCGGCCGGGCATCACCTTCACCGACGGCGAGCCGCTGGATGCGCTCACGGTCAAGACCGGCATCGACGACTACCTGCGCTCGGGTCGAGCCAGCAGCGGCCACCTGCGCGACGCTCGCATCACCTCGGTCATCGTCGTCGACGAGCTCACGCTGGTCATCGAAGTGGGCGAACCCAACGCCGGTCTTCCCGCTGCACTGGCAGGCCCCGTCGGGCGGGTCTTCTCGATCGTCGCCGCCGAGGCCGAGCCGGAGACCTTCGCCAGAGCACCGGTGGGCACGGGGCCGTTCGTGTTCCGGCGCTGGTCTGTGGGGGCGCCGGCGGTCTTGGAGGCAAACCCCGACTACTGGCGCACCGCGGCAGACGGCGCGGCGCTGCCCTGGGTTGACGACGTCGTCTTCACCGAGATTCCCGACGAGCGCCAACGGCTCGAAGCACTGCTCGACGGCCGGGGCGACATCCTGATGTCGAGATCGGCCGAGCTGTCCACGGCGGTGGCTGCGGCGACCGACGGCGCAGGCCGCCAGCTCACCGCTGTCCAGCGATATGACGACAACGCCGGCGTGGTGCTGTTCAACCTGCTGCGCGCCCCGCTCGACGACATCCGGGTGCGGCGAGCGCTAGTGGCTGCTGCCGACCAGTCCCGACTTGTTTCTGCACTCGGCCCAGATGTCAACTGGCTGGCCGCGACGCAGTGGTGGTCGCCCGCAAGCATCTGGTATTCGGAGGAGGTCGCGGCGGCTTGGCCGACACATGACGCCGAGCGCGCCCATTCGCTGCTGCGTGAGTACACGGAGGATCCCGAACGATCCGACGACCGGGATCCCGGCGAACCTGTGCGAATCAGAGTGTTGTGCACCAACGACCTCGCCCTCGGCCGGATGACCGCCGAACTGGAGCGCCAGTGGGAGAGCACCGGTCTCGTCGATGTCGACGTCGAGACGCTGGCGCGCACAGGACTCATCAGCCGGATCATGGGCTCGGTGGTCCAGAGCCCCTCCTTTGCCGGCGACTTCGGCGCAACGTGCTGGCGTGTCGGCGGCGAGTCCGACCCAGCAGTGCTGGCATCGGCCGCTGTCGGCCCGGTGCGAACCACGCCGCTGAACGCGTCCAATCTCAGCGGTGAGCACTTGAGCGCCTTGGTGAGCCTGATCAAGTCGACTGACGCCGGGGAAGACCGGCGCGACGCCGTCGCACAGTTCATGGCCGAACTCGCCAACGAAGCCCCCTACGTGTTCCTGGCCTACTCGCCGAGCGTGGTGGCGGCGACGGCGGATGTCGAAGGGCTGGGGCGGATGTCGCTTCCCGACGGCAGGGTGATCGAAGGGCAGCGACTCGGCGTCGGTCGCTACGACGAGGTGTGGCTGCGCCGTGAGTGACAGCGCCGACCCGCAAGCAGGCGAATCACCGGCCCCGCCGACGCTCGGGCAGCTCGGCTGGCTTCGGCGCCCAGGCCCGGCGCCCCAGGTCCCGGCGGGTCACTGCGTGAGCCGTGTCGCCGTCGAGCATCGCGGCGCCTACGAACTGGTCGACGTCACCGGCGACGTCACCGGAGCGCTCGATGCCGCCGGGCGCCGCGCAGCCCGCTCGCCGATCGACTATCCGACCGTGGGCGACTGGGTCGTCCGCTCAACCGAACCCCGAAGCGATCGTCGTGTGGCAATCACCGAAGTGCTCGACCGAACATCGTTGCTGTGCCGTCGCGCAGCCGGCCCGCGGACACGACCTCAACTGGTGGCAGCCAATGCCGTCACGCTCGCCGTCGTCACCACCCCCACACCCACCGGCAGTGGATCTGCTGCGGATTCGGCGGCATCAGACCCCGCAGGCCACCGGATCGAGTGGTACCTCACGGCGGCGTTCAGCGGCGGCACTCGACCCGTGATCGTCGTGAACAAGATCGACACGGTGTCGAGTGTCGAGTACGAGGCGACCGTCGATGCCCTGCGACGTCGACTCGGCTCCGCCGCGGCCGACGTGCCGATCCTGGCTACCAGTGCGCTCGACGGCCGCGGGCTCGACAGCCTCGGCGCCCTGGCCGGCGACGGCGCAACGGTCGCGCTCAGCGGCCCGTCCGGGGTCGGCAAGTCATCGCTGGTCAACCGGCTCGCCGGAGCCGAGGTGATGCCTGTCGCCCCGCTGAGTCCTGACGGCCGCGGTCGCCATACGACGGTGCGACGCCAGCTTGTGCCGGTCGGCGGGCCCGACGGCGGGACGTTCGTGGACACCCCGGGCCTGCAGGATCTGATCCCCTGGAGCGGCGATCTGGGTCTCCCGGCAGCGGCGGCCGTGCTCGACGGCCTTGGACAGACATTCGGCGATATCACGGCGCTCGCTCAACACTGCCGCTTTGCCGACTGCTCACACACCGTCGAGCCGGACTGCGCGGTCATTGCTGCGGTGCAATCCGGCGAGTTGGCGGCAGAGCGCCTGAGCACCTACCTCGAACTCGTCGCCGACATGGAAGCGGGTGGCTCGCTCAGCGGCCCTTGAATTCGGGGCGGCGCTTGTTCATGAACGCGTCGACGCCCTCTTGATAATCCTCGCTGTCGAAGCACGCCCGGATCATTGCCTCCACATCGGTGAAGTCACGCTGGGACTCGGGCTTCTGCCATTGGGTCAGCGCGGCCTTGGCGGCGGCGATGGTCAGCGGGGCGTTCTGGCCGATGAGGTCGGTCCACTCGGTGACCGACGCCTCGAGGTGCGCCTTGGGCACCACCCGGTTGACGAGACCCATCTGCAGGGCCTCCTGCGCTCCGAAGCGATCGGCTAGGAAGAAGATGCGCTTCGCGGCCGACGGTCCCACCAGCCGCATCAGCGTGCCGATCCCGGCGGCGCCGTAGCCGAGCCCGAGGCGGGCTGCGGGGATCGTGAACTGCGCATCCTCGGCGGCGACGCGCAGATCGGCCGTCAATGCCACCGCCAAGCCGCCGCCGATGCAGTAGCCGTGGATGGCAGCGATGAGCGGCTTGGACAGTCCCAGCAGCGAGGCATGGGCTCTCGACGTCGTGTCGTCGTAGTCACGGTTGCCGCTCGCGTCAGACCGCTGCTCGCCGAATTGGCTGATGTCGGCGCCGGCCGCGAATGCGCGCTCGCCGGCGCCGCGGATCACCACCACCCGGATCTCGTGGTCGTTCTCCAACTCGGTCGCGGCGTCAGTGATGCCGTTCCACATCTGCGCGCTGATGGCGTTGTGCCGCTCCGGATGGTCCAGGATGATGCGGCCCACATGGCCGTCGCGTTCGAGATGCACCTGCCCGCTCACGCCGGCCGACGCTACCGCCCGGAGTCGATCCGGCGCGGATCAGCCGAACTCAGGATTCGGGCGGGACCCAGCTGGCATCGCGGCGTTCGCGGAATGCGGCGATGCCCTCGGCTGCCTCGTCGCTCTGGAACAGCCGCTGGCTCAATTCGGCCGTCCACTCCCAAGCCTCGTCCCGGGGCATCTGCGGCACCCTCGCGACGAGCTGCTTGGTGTTGGCCAGCGCGTCGGGGCCGCCCCGCACCAGGCGACGCAGTGTCGTTGCCACCTCGTCGTCGAGCTCGTCGCGCGGCACTGCTCGATTGATCAACCCGGCCGCTGCTGCTCGGGGTGCAGGGACCCGCTCGCCCTCGAGGAACAGCTCGCTGGCATCGGCACGGCGCAGCTTCGGCAGGCAGACCACCGAGATCACGGCGGGTGCCACACCGATGCGAACCTCGGTGAAGCCGATGATGGCGTCGTCGGCGGCGATGGAGATGTCCATCGCTGCAGCCAGCCCCACACCGCCGGCAGTGACGTGACCTGCCAGCCGGCCCACTACGGGCTTGTCGCAGGTCATGATCTTCTCGAGGATCTCCACGAAGTTGTGGCGCAGCGTCGGCTGGGGCACACCGGGTTGGGCGGCGCGCAGGTCCGCGCCAGCGCAGAACGTGTTGCCGACGTGCGTGAACAGGATCGCTCGCACCCCTGGGTCGGCCAGTGCCGCTTCGAAGTGATCGCCGACGCCGTTCACGATCTCGACGCTGAGCGCGTTGCGGTAGTCGGGCCGGTTCAACGTGATCGTTGCCACGCCGCCCGCGACCTCATAGAGCACGGCGGCATCGGGGTCGTCTATCGGCGTGCGATTGTCGGTGCCGTCGCCTGCAAGATCGGTTGACATCGCAGCGATGCTAGAGGCTGAGTCCCGTGGCCTAAGCGGCTGGCGAGCGACTCCTAGGCTCCCTCAGATGACCGGACTTCTTGCACAGGCCGAATCGGCGACCGACGCGGTCAACGCGTTGCTGGAAGTCAGTCGCGTCAACGAAGTGTGCGGCCCCGAACCCAGTTGGGTCTGCGAGCGCATCTACGACTGGACCGGCAGCGAGGGCTTCGCGTCGGCCTCGGTATGGATCGTGGACAAGCCCCTCACGGTGCTGATCATCCTGCTGCTGGCCGTCATCGCCCGCCGGGTCGTGCGCCGCGCCATCGATCACATGGTGGAGCGCATCGCCTCCGACAAGAAGCACGCCGAGGAAGACGAAGCGGCCCGCACCGCCGAAGAGGGCCGAACCTGGGACCCCGAGCGGCTCGCCGACAAGATGAAGCAGCTGCGCGAGCGCACCGAGCGCGCCAGCCAGCGGGCCACGACGTTGGGCACGCTGTTCAAGAGCATCGCCACCACCATCATCTGGGCCGTTGCGCTCATGATGCTGCTCGGCGAATTCGACGTGAATCTGGGGCCGCTCATCGCAGGCGCCGGCATCATCGGTGTCGCCGTCGGCTTCGGCGCGCAGTCGATCGTGCGCGACTTGCTGACCGGCGTGTTCATGCTGATCGAGGATCAGTACGGCGTCGGCGACGTGGTCGACCTCGGCGATGCCGTCGGCACGGTCGAGTCGGTCGGGCTGCGCACCACACGGCTGCGCGACATCGCCGGCACGGTCTGGCATGTGCCCAACGGCGCCATCGCCCGGGTGGGCAACATGTCGCAGCTGTGGGCTCGCGTACCGCTCGACCTCGACGTGGCCTATGACACCGACCTCGACGAGGCCATGGCGATCATCAAGCGAGTCGCGGACGAGGTGTGGCAGGAGCAAGGCGAGAGCACCACGGTGCTCGAAGAACCCACCCTCTCTGGAGTGCAAGCCTTCGGTGCCGATGCCGTCACCATCCGGGTCATGCTGAAGACCGAGCCGTCTGAGCAGTGGGCAACGGCGCGCCTGATGCGCAGGCGCATCAAGGCCGCATTCGACGAGGCCGGCATCGAGATCCCGTTCCCGCAGCGGACGGTCTGGGTGCGCAGCGGCGAGCCCGATGGCGAGAGCGGCGAGCGGCGTGTCGGCGCATTCGAGACCGTGACGTCGCCGATGGAGGCCGAGGACCCCGACGCCGACGGTGCCGACAGCGATCTGTAGCTGCGGCGATGGTCTAGGCGTCGGCCGGCGCCAGCGTCACGCTGACTTCGGGATGTGCGAGCGACTCATCCGCCACGAACGTCAGGCTCTCGATGCGCCCGGCATCGATCAAGTCGGCCCGCGTCTGCTCCAGCGTGGCGATGTGCGTATCCGCGGCGCCCACCGTCACCTGCTCTGCGGGCACTCGAAGGCTGCGCCTGGCCTCGGTTTTGGCCCGGCGAACCTCGCTGAGCACCGATGCAGTGAGCTCGAACGCGCCCGAGGGATGGTCGGGTACCAGCGCGTCGATCTCTGCCGCATCGGGCCACGTCGCCTGGTGCACTGAACCGCCGCGCCACCACGACCAGATCTCCTCGGTGACGAAGGGCAGGAATGGCGCGAACAGTCGCAGCAGCACGTCGAGCGCCGTCGTGAGGGTGAGATGCGCGTCAGCCGCCGCCTCGTCGCCCTGCCCGCCATAGGCCCGGCCCTTGGCCAACTCCACGTAGTCGTCGGTGAATCGCCAGAAGAACTGCTCCGACCGCTCGAGCGCCCGGGCATAGTCGAAGTTCTCGAACGCGTCGGTAGCGGCCCGCACCAGCCCGGCGAGCTCAGCCAGCAGCGCTGCATCCAGTGCGTTGCGCACCGTGTCGGCACGACCGTCGGGACCGGCGTCCGCGCTCACCCCGGGCATCGCGCCGCCGGTCAGCGTCAGAGCGAACTTCGCTGCGTTCAGCAGCTTGATCGCCAGCCGGCGGCCGATCTTCATCTGTCCTTCGTCGAAGGCCGTGTCGGTGCCGGGGCGGCCGTTGGCGGCCCAGTAGCGCACGGCGTCGGCGCCGTAGGTGTCGAGCAGGTCGACCGGCGTCACCACGTTGCCCTTGGACTTGGACATCTTCTTGCGGTCCGGGTCGAGGATCCAGCCCGACAGGGCGCAGTGGTGCCACGGGGCACAGTCATGCCCGAGATGGCTGCGCACCGCCGTCGAGAACAGCCAGGTGCGGATGATGTCGTGCCCTTGGGGGCGCATGTCCATCGGGTAGGTGCGCTCCCACAGGTCCGGGTCCTCGCTCCAGCCGCATGCGATCTGCGGCGTCAGCGATGACGTGGCCCAGGTGTCCATCACGTCGTGATCGCCGATGAAACCGCCCGGCTGGCCCCGTTGCGATTCGTCGTGGCCGGCCGGCACGTCGCTGCTCGGGTCGACCGGCAACACGCTGCCGTCCGGCACCAGCGGCTGTTCCCAGATCGGCTCGCCGCCGTCGTCGAGCGGGTACCACAGCGGGATGGGCACGCCGAAGTAGCGCTGGCGACTGATCAGCCAGTCGCCGCTCAGGCCCTCGATCCAGTTCGTGTACCGGCCCTGCATGTACGGCGGGTGCCAGGTCATCTCCGAGCCGCGGGCGATCAGCGCGTCGCGCAGCTCGGCGTCGCGCCCGCCGTTGCGGATGTACCACTGGCGGCTCGACACGATCTCCAGCGGCCGATCGCCCTTCTCGAAGAACTTCACGGCATGGGTGATCGGGCGGGGCTCGCCGATGAGATCGCCGGAGCTTCGCAGCAACTCGACTGTTGCGGTGCGAGCGCCTCCCACGGTCCGGCCGGCCAGGTGCTCATACGCCTCGCGGCCCGCGGCACCGTCGATGCCGTGCGGCGGATCGGGGGTGATGCGGCCCCGGCGGTCCACGATCGCCCGCACAGGCAAGTCCAGCTCGCGCCACCATGTCACGTCAGTGGTGTCGCCGAAGGTGCAGATCATGGCGATGCCGGTGCCCTTGTCGGGCTCGGCCAGCTTGTGCGCCACCACCGGCACTTCCACGCCGAACAGCGGGGTCAGCACGGTGGAGCCGAACAACGGCTGGTAGCGCTCGTCGTCGGGGTGGGCCACGAGCGCCACGCATGCTGCCAGCAATTCCGGCCGGGTGGTCTCGATCTCGACGGTGCCGTTGCGCGACCCGGGCGGGCCGGTGCGCCCGAACGCGATGCGGTGGTAGGCGCCGGGCCGCTCGCGGTCTTCGAGCTCAGCCTGGGCCACAGCAGTGCCGAAGGTGACATCCCACAACGAGGGCGCTTCGATCTGGTACGCCTCGCCGCGTTCGAGGTTTCCGAGAAATGCGCGCTGTGCTATCCGCTGGCAGCGCTCGTCGATGGTGGCGTAGGTCATCGACCAGTCCACGCTCAGTCCGAGCTGGCGCCACAACGCCTCGAAGGCGTGCTCGTCTTCGGCGGTGAGCACGTGACACAGCTCGATGAAGTTCCGCCGCGAGATCGCCAGCTCGCCGCGGGCCTCCACCGCCTTGGCGTCGCCGCCGTCAGCAGGCGGCTCGAAGTTCTCGTCGTAGGGCAGCGAAGGGTCGCAGCGCACCCCGAAGTAGTTCTGGACGCGTCGCTCGGTGGGCAGGCCGTTGTCGTCCCAGCCCATCGGATAGAAGACCTCGTAACCCGCCATGCGTCGGTAACGGGCGATGTTGTCGGTGTGGGTGTAGCTGAACACGTGCCCCATGTGCAGCGAGCCGCTCACGGTGGGCGGCGGGGTGTCGATGCTGAATACCTGATCGCGGGTGGCGGTGCGATCAAAGCGGTACACGCCGTCGGCTTCCCAGCGCTGCGACCACTTCGCTTCGAGCCCGTCGACGGTGGGCCTGTCGGGCACCTGCGTCATGCGCCGCAAAGCTACCGCCGCGCATCACCAGAGGCCGATCCGGGGCACCCGCCAGTTGCTCAGCATTTCGCCGATGCGTGGGAAATTGTCACGGAATTGACACACAGACGCAACGGCATTGACTAGGGTGAGGAGTGGTTGCTGCCCGCGGGGGCGGACGGCAACCGCAGCCGTACTGCCGACCAAAGGGGGTCGATTGGCATGATGGCGACAATCCTGACGCTGATCATCTTGGGCATGGTGTTCCAAGGTGCGATGGTGGTCGTGGACAGCGTCCTCGACACCGTCAAAGTGAACGACACGCTGAAGTCCATTCCGGTCGTCGGAAGCAATCTGAACCTGATCTGGGCGTACCTGTTCGTGCTGATTTCGCAAGTCAACGGCGCGAACGATGTGCTCGATCTCGGGTTCGGGACGAACATGGAACTGCTGTCGCTGGGCCGCTTTGGCATGGACGTGGCGACAGCCATCGTCCTCGTTGCGTTCATCCCGGTGCGAGACGCCGCGATCAGCGCCCTGAAGAAGGGCATTGGCGGACGCAGCGACTGATCAGCGCTGTAGGCGGCACCCGCCGGGTACCGTGCTATCGGCTACGAGCCGACGTAAGGGCATCCCGCTTGCGGGGTGCCCTTTGCGTTGCCGGAGGGCTGTCAGCTCGGCAGAACGATGACGCTTTGGTCGCGCAGCGCGTCGATCTCGTCGTCGCCGTAGCCCAGATCGCTGAGAATCTCGACGGCGTGCTCGCCGAGCAGGGGGGCATGACGGCGCAACCGTGTCGGCGTCGCTGAGTAGACCACCGGATCGGCCACGTAGCGGTACGCCCCTTCGGTGGGGTGCTCGGAGATGCTCACGAGGCCCACGGCGGCGAGTTGAGGATCTGCGTCGAGGTCTGCCAGGTCCATCACCCTCGCGGCCGGTATCGAGTGGGTGTCGCAGTAGACGATCCACTCGTCGGTGGTGCGGCGCACCGAGAGCTCCCCGAACAGTGCGTAGAGCTCGTCGATGTGCGCGATCCGCGAGTTGTGGTCGGCGAAGCGCGGATCGTCGGCCAGCTCAGGCCGGTCCACGAATGCGAAGAAAGCCCGGTACTGGGCATCGTTGTAGGGCAGCAGGCACACCCAGCCGTCGGCTGTGGGGTAGGGACGCCGGTGCGGCGTGAGCAGCCGGTCATAACCGAACGGCCCCTCGGGCGGCTCGAACACGGCGCCGCGGTAATGCTCCACCAGGTTGAAGGCCACCATCGTCTCGAACATGGGCACTTCGATGGCCTGTGCTGCGCCGGTCCTTTCCCTGTGGAACAGGGCAGCGAGCACGGCCTCCACCACATGCAGCCCGGTGACCTTGTCCGCGATCACCGAGGGCACGAATCCAGGTTCGCCTGCTATGCGGCCGATCAGGTTCGACAGGCCAGAAGCAGCTTGGATGGCGTCGTCGTAGGCCGCCTTGTCGCGATACGGGCCCCCGCTGCCGTAGCCGTTCGCACGGCAGCAGATGAGCTGCGGGTGCTGCGCTCGCAGAGTGTCGGCGTCGAGGCCGAGGCGCTCGAGTGCGGCTGCCCGCATGTTGGTGATGAGCACGTCGGCGCTCGCAAGCAGCCGCTGCATGGCTGCACGACCGGCATCGGATTTGAGGTCGAGCGCCAGCGAGCGCTTGTTGCGCTGGATGTTGAGGCTGAAGCCGGACATGCCGGCAGACCGGGCAGGAAGACCGTTGCGGGTGGAGTCGCCTTCCAGCGATTCCACCCTGATCACGTCGGCGCCGTGGTCTCCCAGCATCCGGCACGCCATCGGCCCCATGAGCACGGTGGTGAGATCGACCACGCGAATGCCATCGAGGGCACCGGCCGATTCGTGGCCGTCAGCGGCGTCGGTGCCTGCGGTCTCCGACATGAGGTCCTCGTCTATCCAGCGGATCCGCGAGCGGCGGCGTCAGCCGATGCGGCTGCAGCTGCTTGGCGCTCCTCGCGCTCGGCGGCCTTGATGCCGTGGCTCATGATGATCGTGGGTGCGAGCAGCATCGAGCCGACCACGAGCGCAACGGCGATCAGCGTGCTGAGCAGCGGCGTGTATCCCCAACGGATGCCGATGGCCCCGAGCACCAGCGACAAGAGGTACAGGCCGTACCCGGTCCGCTGCCCCAGGCTGGTGATCCGCTTCAGCCAGGCTCGCCGAGCGAGAACATCGTCCACGGTCCCATTATCTCGGCACGCTGTGGCGTTCAGGCTCCGAAGAGCTGGGGATCGTGGCTCCCCGTCGGCTCATCGCCCGAGACCCGGTCGGGTGTGCTGGTCTGATGGGTGCTTGGTTCGGTGACCTGCGGCTCAGGAGGCCACGGAGCGGGGGCCGGCCACGGTGCCGGCTCGACGCGCGATGCCCATGCTGGTTCGCCGGGCACGGGCACCGGACTGGGCTGGGCGGGGGCAGCCGCCGACACGGGTGCTGCTGGCGTTGCCGCTGCGGCTGTGCCGATGAGCGGGGCGTGCTCCAGAGTCGTTCGCTGCCCTGCAGGCTTCAGAACAACTGAAGCGTCGTCGAAGTCGCTGTGCGGCACCGCCGCCAGTCGTTGCAGATCCCGCGTACCCGGCCACATCAGACGGAATCCGACGTTCGCCAAGCCGGCGGCGGTCACGAGATCGCCGAGCGTGACCACGTCCTTCAGCGGGGCGAGCGGGATCGCTGCGCCCAGCCACGCGGTGATCGTCGCCTCGTCGGTCCACCGGCGTGCCGCACCGAGGAGCACGCGGTCGAGTCCGTCGAAATCGATGATGCCTGCGGCCACGACGGCGCCTTCGCTCACCGGCACATAACCGTTCACGAGGAGCACGCCGAGATTCGCAGCTATGCCGATGGCGGCGATGGTCGCCCCGGCGATGTGCCGGTTGAGCAGGCAGCCCGCCAGCAGCAGTACCAGAGAGATGCCGAGGGCAAACCTGCCTGCGAGCATGTTGGCATCGAACGCGACGGCAATTGACAGCACCGCTCCGAGCACCAGCACCGGCCAGTGGTTGAGCCGAACGGCTCGGAGCCTGGCGAGGACCGAAGCGGGAGTGCCGCCGGTGGCAAGTGCGGCAGCAAAGCCGACACCGACTCCGATGAGGGTTACGAGTGCGATGAGGGACACCGCGTTCAGAAGATACCGATTGGCGCGCGAACGTTCGGGGATATGTCAGCAAACGGCCCTGTAGCTTTGCGCCGGCCATTCGGCCCGGGTCCGTGGAGGAGAGACGACGTGCTGGACGTGCGAGCTGAGTTGACTGCGACCGTGTGGAAGGTGGTAGCCGAGGTGGGCTCCGCCGTCGCCGCCGGTGACGAACTGCTCATCCTCGAGTCCATGAAGATGGAGATCCCGGTGACGGCGCCCGAAGGCGGCACGCTCGCGGAGATGCGTGTGGCCGAAGGCGACTCCGTTGCCGAAGGCGATGTGCTTGCGGTGGTCGCCACGTCCTGAACAGACGCGCGGCCGTAGCCTTGACGTTCCGTGGGCGCTGCCGTTGCCTTCGAGGGCGTCGTCGCCCTGCTGGACCGCTTTCCCGCATTGGCGGGCGTGGATCTGAGCGTGCAAGCCGGCGAGATGGTGTGTCTGAGAGGACCCAACGGAGCGGGCAAGAGCACGCTGCTGCGAGCCTGTGCGGGGCTCGTGCCCGTGCGAGGCGAGCGCGCCGAGGTGCTCGGCTTTGACCTGAGAGCGCAGCGTCGCTCAGTCCGGCCTCACGTGGGACTGCTGGGGCATCGGTCACCCCTGTACGGCGATCTGCGGGTCGACGACCAGTTGCGCCACTGCGCCGATGTCCACCGTGCCGGGACGCCTGAAGTGTCCGCCGCGATCGAGCGTTTTGCACTCGGCGGCCGTCTTGGCGAGGTCGCCATTCGACGGCTGTCGGAAGGCCAGCAACGGCGCGTGGCGCTGGCGTGCCTGACCATTGCGCGCCCGCGGCTGTGGCTGCTGGATGAGCCGCACGCTGGGCTTGACACCTCGAGCCGGGATGCGCTCGACGAGCTGCTGGCCGAGGCCGTCACCGCAGGCGCCACCGTGATGTTCGCAACGCACGAGACGGGCCGCTCCCGCGTTGCGGCCGCTCGCCAGGTGATGCTGGCCGGCGGCCGCATCGAGCCGACCGCACCCGAGCCACATGCCAAAGGCCCGACCGATGTGGCGTGAGATCTGGCTCATCTGCCGCAAGGACCTGATCATCGAGCGACGGGCTCGCGTCACCCTGATCCAGATCGTCCCGACCGTGCTGCTGGTGCTGGTCGTCTTCGCGTTCGCTCTCGACGCTAACCCGTCGTTGCTGGGTGCGGGAGCGGGTGGTCTCTTCTGGGTGGCCGTGCTCTTCGGGGCTGTGCTCGGGGCGAAGCGAAGCTTCGACATCGAAGCCGAAGGCGGGAACCTCGATGCGCTGCGTCTCGCAGGGCTCGTGCCTGCGGCCATCCTCTGGGGCAAGGCGGCGGCGCTGGCCCTGCAGCTGGTGCTCGTCGGCGTCTTCGCTGCCGCGGGCCTGCTGGTGCTCTACTCGGTGACCGTCCACGACTGGCTCCTGATCGTGGTCGCGGGTCTGTGCGGCATGGCCGCGTTCGCCATCTGCGGGACGCTGTATGGGGCGATGACGGTAGGTCTGCGGTCGGCGGATACCCTGCTCCCGCTGCTGCTGATCCCGGTGGCAGCACCGGTGCTCTTGGCCGGAACCCGTGCGTTCGACGTGGCGCTCGGGACCAGCGCCGACCAAGGCTGGAGCTGGACAGCACTGCTCGCCGTGGTGCTCGTCACCTACATCGCAGTGGGCTGGGCTGCAGCCGGTCCGCTGCTGGAAGACGCCTGAGTCACCCGATGATCGAGACGCCTGAGCCCGACCTTCGCCAGCAGGCGCAGCGAGCCGGCTCGCTGTCGATGACTGGCAGCGTCGCCACACGGGTGCTCGGCGTGGTTGCGATCGCCGCTGTCGGCGTGATGGCGCTGCTGGCGCTGTGGATCTCGCCCCCCGATGCGGTCCAAGGCGACTCGGTGCGACTCATGTACGTCCACGTGCCCTCCATCTGGGTCGCCTATGGGGGTTTCGTGCTGACCGCTTTCGCCAGCGCCAGGGTGCTGTGGCGAACCCGCAGCGGCGCCGGCGGCACCTACGGTGTCATCGCTGATCGGCAGGCCCGGCGGTGGGACCGCGTGGCTGGCGCGGCGGTCGAGCTCGGCGTGCTGTTCACGGCTCTCACGCTGGTGACCGGTTCGCTCTGGGGCAAGGTGACTTGGGGCACCTACTGGCAGTGGGACGCCAGGCTCACCACGACCGTGCTGCTGTTCGTGACCTACCTGGGGTACTTGGCGCTGCGCAGGCTCCCGGCCGAGTCACGTGCCCGGGCCCGCCGGTCGGCAGTAATGGCGCTCATTGCAGTCGTCAACCTGCCCATCGTCCACTACTCGGTGGACTGGTGGCGCACGCTGCATCAAGAGGCCAGCCTGAACCTCGAACCAGGCGGCGACCGCAACATCACCGGCGAGATGTACTGGACGCTGCTGTATTCCTGGGCCACGTTCACGGTGGTGGCGCTGTGGATCGGCATTCACCGCTACCGGGTGCTGCGCCTCGAGGAACTGGCCGAGGAGGCGTCGCTGGAAGAACTGCTCGCCCAGCGCCGTGACGAGCAGGCGGCAGGCCGATGACCCACGCGGCGAGCGTGTTCTCGGGCTACGTGCTGGCAGCCGCGGCGACCGCCGCCTATGTCGGCTGGGTCATTCGCCGTGGACGCACGCTCGGTCGGGACTTGGGAATCGGCGCGCGAGGCCCCGTGCCCGACACCGCCGACGAGTCGCGTCCCCATGACTGACCTCAGCCCCCGGCGCCCGCTGGAGGCGCCGGGTGATCGCGCCGCGGTGCGTCGGCAGATGGGACGCCGGCGCAAGGCGGTGATCGGCGCCTTCGTGCTGTTGCTGCTCATCGCTGGCGGGGCGGCCACGATTGCGGGCCTGCGCAACGCCACGCTGTTCTTCCGCAATGCCGACGAGGCGATCGCAGAGCGGGTCGAGCTGGGCGACCGTCGTTTTCGCCTGCAGGGACGGGTGGTCCCCGCTTCGGTGGCCGTCGACGGCGGCGTGACCACGTTCGAAGTGATTCACAACTGCGCATCGGTCGCGGTGCGCCACTCGGTCGATCCTCCGGACCTGTTCGAGTCACCGTGGATACCGGTGGTGCTGGAAGGGCGCTGGGTGCCAGGAGAGATCGTGACGGTCGCCGGCCGCGATACGCACTTCTTCTCGAGCGACAACATGCTCGTGAAGCACACCAACGAGTACGCGGCAGCCAACGCGGATCGCATCGGTGACCCCGACGAGCCGCCCGAGGGCTTCCTCGACGACTGCCCATTCGAGGTGCCCCGGCTGTGATCGCGGTGCTGGGCACGCTCGGCGTGGCCGTCGGCCTCGTCAGCGCGCTCGGCGGTGCCGCAACGCTGGTTGCAGCCAGAGCGCTCTCTCAGCCCGAGCGGTGCCGCCAGGCGCTGGCATGGATCGCGGCCATGGCCGGCGGCTGCGTACTGGCCACCGGAGCGATGGAGTTCGCCCTGCTCAGCGACGACTTCTCGCTCGCGTACGTGGCGCGCAACTCCACCATCGCCACGCCGCTCATCTACAAGATCGCCACGCTGTGGGGCGCGCTCGAAGGGTCGATCCTGCTGTGGGCGCTGGTGCTGTGCGGCTATGTCAGCGCCGCGGCATGGCGCTTCCGTGCCCGGATGTCAGAACCGACGGTCGCTTGGGCGCTCGCGGTGATGCTGGGCGTGTGCATCTTCTTCTTCGCCCTGCTCGCCGGGCCGGCAAACCCGTTCGGCACGCTCGCCGACCCGCCGGCGGACGGCGGCGGCCTGAATCCGCTGCTGCGCAATCACCCGCTGATGGCCATTCATCCCGTGATGCTGTACCTGGGGTACGTCGGGTTCACCGTGCCGTTCGGGTTCGCGGTGGCTGCGCTCATCACGGGCCAGTTCGACAGCCGCTGGCTGGCCGATACCCGCCGCTGGACGCTGGTGGCCTGGGGCAGCCTGGGCGCAGGAATCATGCTGGGCGCCTGGTGGTCCTACGAGGTGTTGGGTTGGGGCGGGTACTGGGCGTGGGATCCCGTCGAGAATGCCTCGCTGCTGCCGTGGCTGACCGCCACCGCCTTCGTGCATTCGCTCATCACCCAGCAGCGCCGCCAGATGCTGCGCGTGTGGAACCTGTCGCTGCTCATCGTGACGTTCGCGCTGACGATCTTCGGCACGTTCCTCACACGTTCGGGCGTGCTCGAATCGGTGCACGAGTTCAGCGAGTCATCGCTGGGGCCGATCCTGCTGGCGTTCTTCGCGGTGATCGTGGTGAGCGGGGTGGTGCTGGTGGCGTGGCGCGGCGAGGCGCTGCGAAACCCGGCCAGCCTGCGGTCGATCTGGTCACGGGAAGGGTCGTTCCTCGGCAACAACCTGCTCTTCGCCGTCGCAGCATTCGTGGTGATGCTCGGCACGGTCTTCCCGCTGCTGGCCGAGGCGGTCGCGGCCGAGCGCCTCGCTGTGGGGCGGCCGTACTTCGACCGGATGCTCGCGCCGGTCGGGATCGCACTGCTCGGCCTCATGGCACTGTCGCCGGCGCTCAATTGGCGCGACACCCCGGCTGAGCTTCGCTCGAAGCGGCTCGTGTGGCCCGCGGCGGCAGGGGCACTGGCCATGGTGCTGTCGGTATGGGCGGGAGCGCACGGTCTGTGGCAGGTGTTGGCGCTGGGCATGGGCGGCTTCGTCATCGGCAGCGCGGCGCGGCTGCTGTGGCTGGGCGTGCGGCGCAATGGCTGGCGCGGCCTGCTGGGACGGACCGGCGGCGGCATGATCGCCCACATCGGCGTCGCCGTGATCGCCTTCGGGTTCATCGCGTCGAGCGCGTACGGGTCTGAAGGCGAGTTCACGCTGTCGCCGGGGGAGTCCGGCGTGGTCGCGGGCCACCAAGTCACCTACCTGGGGCTCACCGACGAGATCGAGAACGGCAACCGGGTCGTGCGGGTACGCGTGGACGTCGAAGACCGGGGCATCTTCGAGCCGGCCGTGACGCGATTCGCCGAATTCGGCCAGCCGATCTCGACGCCGTCGGTGGCCACGAGCCTGATCGACGACGTGTACCTGTCGCTGGCGACCATCCCCGCAGAGGGAGACAGCGACGTAGCGCTGCGGGTGCTCATCAAACCGCTCGTGGCGTGGATGTGGCTCGGCGGCGCCGTGCTGGTGCTGGGCATTGCCGCTGCCCTGGTGCCGACCCGCATCGGCGCACGCGATCGCGTCCCGCGCCGCACTGGCTCAACCGCGGATTCCGTCGGGGCGCGCGAGTCGTGACGCCGCCACCCAACGATGCATCGAGCGTTGAGCCGCAGGCTCCATCCGGCAACAGCAGCGACTCGGGAAGGCGACGGAGCCGCTCGTGGGTGCGGGTTGCGGCAGTGCTCGTGGGTCTGGTGGCCGCCGGACTGATCGCGCTGCTGGCGACTCGGGACTCTGACGGCGGCAGCATCCGTGCCGCGAGCCCGCTCATCGGCGAGTTGGTGCCGCCGTTGCGAGGCGAGCTCATCTGGCCGCCCGAATCGTTCCTCGATGCCGGCGGCGCGCAGGCCCTGCCGGGGGTGCGGATCGGTCCCGATGACGTGGCGCGTTTCGACATCGACGCAGTGGGCCCGCTGTCGTCGAATCCGCGGTGGGTGCT
>CAZAFV010000021.1:0-44818 GCA_964484385.1 uncultured Acidimicrobiales bacterium | reverse complement strand
TGGCGTTCTTCTTCAAGCAGTGGGGAGGCCGCACGCCCAAGGCCGGCGGCCGCGAACTCGAGGGCAAGCTGTGGGACGAGCTGCCGGTGATCGCGGCGAGCTAGGGCAACGGCGATGCTTCAGGGCGGCGTGAAGATCCGATTCGGCGCCAATTAATTCGCTTCGCAAATTTGAGAATTTATCGATACGATTTCTTCTCATGAGCGTTGCCGAGACGGTCCGTGAGCATGTCGAGCGCCTTCCGGTGCGGTCGTTTCTGTCGCGAAGCGACCTGCCGACACCAGGTCACGCAGTCGATTGCGAGCTGGCGCGGCTGGCAGGCCGAAATGAGCTGATGCGCGCCCACAAGGGCCTGTACTGGAAGGGGCCCCAGACACGGGCTGGGATGGTGCCTCCGGCGCCACTCGCGGTCGGGATGGCAGTAGCGGGCGCCGGGGCCGGCCCAGCTGGCTTCTCGGCTGCAACAGCACTGGGCTTGACGACGCAGGTTCCCTCTGTGGAGGCGGTGGCGGTCGCCGGCCGTGCTCATCGGCCTCCCCGAGGAGTGGTGTTTGCGGCGAGGTCTGTCGAGCGTCGGTTCCGGGAGCTGGAGCCGCTTGAAGTCGCCGTGATCGAGCTGATGCGCGACGGCACTCGATACGTCGAGGTCAGCTGGGACGATGTCGAGGCTGCTGTCGTAGGCCTGGTTGAGTCCGAAGCCGTCCGGCCGCGTGCGGTCTGCGAGCAGATCGACGACGAGCATCACGTGGCAGCCCGCACACGCTGGCAGGCCATCGAACGTCGGCTCGGCTTGTGAGGGCCTGCTCGGGCCGGGAGCCGAACCGGTTTGGCTGGGGCTCGGGTCGGGCCGTATAGTGCCCGTGTACTTCTTCAACGGCGCTTAGGCCCTAGGCCGAACGCCACGTCCTACGGTCGCCTTCGGGCGGCCGTAGTTGCGTACCAGGCGACATGCGGTGCCGCTTCAGCGACGGAAGCCTCCGGTACGATGTCCATACCCCACCGGGGCTCGTTACCCCGGTCCGACGGCCCCGACTTCGGTCGGGGCTGTTTAGCGTCCTGGTCAGGACGTGACGCCCTCCGCCAGCGCGTGCAGCAGATCGACCACGCGTTGGTGCTCGCCAGCGGCGATGACGTCTCGCGGTGTTCGGTCGCCGTGGCCCGGGTTGGGAGATCGCAGCCACGGCCTGACGGCGTCATCACTGATGACCGTGCGGGCGAGATCGATAACCGCTTGCAACTCCTGCGGCTGCTCCTCGGCCTCCGGGCGCGGAGCTGTTGGCTGCGTCCGCCGGCGAGCGATGCCGCGGGGGTTCGTGCCACTCACGTCAGCCGGCGACGAGTTGCTGGACCCGCTGGTGCGACACACCGAGGAGCCGGGCCGCATCCCTCCGTGAGACGCCGGCTTCCGTGAGACGCAGGGCGGCGGCGCGCTGGCGAGCCAGGTAGATCTCGTGCGCCTCCAGCGCCTGGTCGCGCAGGCGTGCGAGTTCGTCGACATCGACGTCGGCGACACAGATGCGCTCGTCGAGCTCCACGGTGGACTCGGGGACATCGGCGGTGACGGCGATGGCCTCGCGGGCGTTCGTCGCCGCTTCATCGAGGTTCCGGCCGAACGTGTGGACGTCAGCCATGGCCTCGATGTCCACAAGCCAAGCATCGTCGCCCGGATCTCGCCGATAGGTCACCGTGTAACTGCTCATCGTCCTGCTTCGTCGTCAGTCACGTGTCTATTGCACTAGACAAACTAGTTTGTTGCCGATCGCGATGGACAAGGATTCAAACCTTGAGTCAAGCTGTGACGTCTCCCGGGAGCGCAGCGACTAGGACTTCCTGTCCAGGGGTTGGGGTGACAGTTCCGCTGTGAGGCGGTCACGGTGGTGGATCGATGAGGCCAATCGTCTCGTTTCGTTAATTCCATATCATGGAATAAGCTTCTCTGGTAATGGGAAAAACAGAGGCGCCGAAGTTGCTGCCGTTGCTGCGGTCGCGCCAGCAGGGCGAGATTCTTGCTCTGCTCCTCGGCGATCCTGAGCTCGAAGCCAGCGTCACGGACATCGCAGCCATGGCGGACGTTCCGATCAGCTCCGTGCATCGTGAGATCGAGCGAGCCGAAGCCGCCGGCATCGTCACGAGCCGCAGGGTCGGCAATGTCCGGCTCGTGCGAGCCGACACCGACAGTCCCTACTACCGGGGACTCGCCGATGTGCTGGTCAAGGCGTTCGGCCCGCCGCAAGTGCTCGCCGAGGTTCTTGAGAACGTCGACGGCATTGAGGCCGCGCACATCTTTGGCTCCTGGGCAGCCCGCTGGACTGGGGAGGGCGCCGATCGACCCGTCGCCGATATAGATGTCCTCGTGCTTGGCGCGCCCGACCGCGACCGGCTCTACGCAGCGCTCTCCGTCGCTGAGAAACGACTCGGCCGTCCGGTCCAGGACGCCATCCGCCCGGCCGACTGGATCGCTGAGGGCACGGGCAGCTTTCACGCAACCGTCGTCAGCCGGCCCCTGGTGCCGATCAACCTTGGTCAGGACTGAAGGGCTCCAGGGCGTCTGCCGCGCCGATCCGCTTCGACCCGTCGACAGCAGCCGTCGCCACCGAGATCGCCCACCGAGCGTCATCGCTCGTGGGCGGCGGCACCGTGTCGTCGTAGTACTGGGCAGCATGTCGCTTCCGACGGAACCTCTCGAACGTCGGCTTCGCGAATTCGGAGATTGAGTCTGCGAACTGGGCCGAGACGGCATCCTCCACGGCGACATGCGAGCCCTCCCCAGAGGTCGGCCGCAGACACTGACGCAACAACAGCGCTTCCGCCGCCATTCGGTACGCGTCGTATGCAACCGCGAATGCGCCGGTGATGTCGCTGAGGTCGAGCCCGGCGATTGCCGTCGCAAGCCTTCGTTCAGCCTGACCCAGTAACCAGTCGCCCGCTTCTCCACGACCCTCGTCGGCGATTCGTTCGAGTCGTCCAACCTCGATGAGGTACGCGACCGTGCTTCGGCCCTTCACCTTGCTGACCGTAGTGACGCACCTGAGATTCGACACCAAGGATTTCGGTGCGTTCACCGCTGGACGAGTTGGCGGCATGCAAACGCTGGCGGCCCGATGTCGGGCTGTGGCTCATCGAACCCGCTGGGAAGATGTCAAGGCGGGTAGCGACGGGCCTTCCCCTTCGACGCGCGCTGTCGTCGAGCAGCATCTCGCCATGGGCCAGCTCATCCACCACCTGCGCGTTCAGGCCGGACTGAGCCAGCGAGATGAGCGGTGGTATGACTTGGTTATACTGCGGGTATGAAGATCGCCGTTTCGATTCCGGACGATGTGTTTCGGGCTGGGGAGGAATTGGCGGCGCGTGAGCGCTGCTCGCGCTCGAGCCTGTATGCGGAGGCGCTGCGGCGTCTGCTGGCCGAGGCTGAGCGGCAGGAGGTCACGGCCAAGCTCAATGCCGTGTACGAGGCCGAGCGCTCCGATCTCGGGGCCGGCCTTCGTGAGGCGCAGGCTCGGGCGCTGTCAGGCCGCCGGTGATTCAGCGGGGCGATGTCTGCTGGGTGGACTTCGGCGAGCCGGCCGGTTCGGAACCGGGCTATCGGCACCCGCTGGTGGTGGTCTCCGATGACAGCTTCAACCGCAGCCGCATAGCGACGGTTGTCGGGGTAGTGGTGACAAGCAATCTGCAGCTGCTCGACGCGCCCGGCAACGTGAGCCTGCCCGCCGCCGAAGCGGGCCTGCTCCACGACTCGGTGGCCAACGTGTCCCAAGTGGTCACTATCGACAAGGCGGAACTGTCCGAAGCGGTCGGCGCCGCCGGCCCGGCCACGATGGAACGCATCGACGACGGTCTCCGACTGGCGCTCGGCCTGTCCAGCTCACTGCGCCGCTGAGGCTGCTGAGGCGGAATCGGTCACCCGGCGAGGCCCTCTTTCGGCTTGTGGGCTCGGAATTGCCACAGGGTGATGGCGGTGAACAGCGCTGCGAACCCGACCAGCATGGCGATGGCGCGGCCGAAGCCCTGCTCGCCGTTGAGCACGCTGCGGTAGGCGTCGATCACCCAGTACACGGGGCTGGCCGGGGCGATGGCCTGCACCCAGCCCGGCAGCGCTGCGATCTTGGCGATGGCCCCGCCGGCGCCGGCGATCGCCATGGTGCCGAGCATCGAGGCGGCGTTGAGCTGCGACATGGTCCGGCACAGCGACGTCAATGCGATCGCCAGGGCGACGTACATCGCCGCGCACACCAGCGCCGTGATGATGAGCTGGGCCGCACCGCCGGGCACATCGAGGCTGAACACGGCGATGCCGATGGCCACCATGATGAGCTGCTGGGCGGCGGTGACGGCCAGCATCGGGATGGCCTTGCCGGCGACGAGCTCGATCGTGCGTACCGGGGCGATGCGCAGCCGGTCCCAGGTGCCCCAGCCGTGCTCTCGGAAGAACGAGAACCCCATCGAACCGGTTCCCATGAGGGCGAACAGCGAAGCCAGGGCGGGCACCGAGTGGGCCGGTCCGCCGATGAGCGCGTCGGTCACGAAGAACAGCAGCACGCCCGGCATGCCGATCAGCACGAACAGCGGGAACGGGTCGCGCTGCAGCAGGCGCAGTTCGTTGCGGGCGATGAGGAGGGTGCTAGCCATCGGCGCTGCTGCTTCCGTCGCCGGTTTCGCTGTCGATGACCCGCTCGTACAGCCTTCGGACCGACGGCCGCTCCACCACCACTTCGGCGATCTGATCCTGATCGACGGAGTTGATCGCCGCCATGAGGTCACGGTCGTCGAATGACACCGTGTCGCCGTTGCCGAGCCGGATGATCGTCGCCGGGTCGGGGTCGGCAGCGAGCAGGTCGTCGAGCGGACCGGCCGCGACCCGCCGGCCGTGGTCGATGATCACCAGCGAGTCGCACGCCTCGTCGGCTTCCTCGAGGTAGTGGGTGCTGAAGATGACCGCAGTGCCGCCGGCCGCGAGCCGTCGGATGGCGTCGATCACCCGCCGTCGCGCCGACACGTCGAGACCTGCCGTCGGCTCGTCGACCAGCAGCTGCGTGGGCTCATGGATCACGGCTGATGCCAGGTGCACGAGCTTCGCCTGCCCCACGCTGAGGTCGTTCACCCGGCGGCCGGTCAGCGAGTCGAGGTCGAACAGGTCGATGATCTTCGCTACCGCCTCTGCCAGCGCCCGGCCCCGCAGCCCGTACAGGCCGCCGAAGTAGGCCAGGTTCTCTGACACACGCAGCGACAGGTACAGAGCCGTTCGCTGGGCCGCATAGCCGACCATGGCGCTGACCGTCTTGGACTTCGGTGCCAACCCGTCGACGGCGATGTGGCCGCTGTCGGGTTCCAGCAGGCCGACGATGCAGCCCATCGTGGTCGTCTTGCCGGCGCCGTTGGGGCCCAGCAGCCCGAGCGTTTCGCCGGGGGCCACAGAGAACGACAGATCGTCGACGGCGGTGATCGAGCCGTATCGCTTGGTCAGCGATTCGACCTCCAGCAGCGTCACGACCGACATTCTGGCCATCCGCGGTGGCCTGGCAACGTTGCGGGGCGGGGCTGCTCAGCGGTGCTGCGAGGTCGAACCCGGCGCCGTGGCCGGTGACCCGAATCGTCAGCGTCTGGACGACGCCGGGATGGCTGACTAGAGCTTGGCTGCGATGCGTTCGAGCGTGTTCCAGTTGCGGGCTGTGACGGGCACGCCGAAGTGCCGCTCGAGATGCGCATACGTCAGGCGGAGCGCCTTGATGCCCTCGGGGGCCCAGACGTATGCCTCCGAGCCTTCTACGTGGAGCACATCGGGGGCGTGGTCGGCCTCGGTGAGCTCGCTGACGAGGTGCGGGTCGAGGCTGGCGCTGGCTTCGGTGGCGAGGAAGTTGACCAGGTAGCGGGATCCGTCGTCGGCGAGGTGGCGGAGGGGATTGCGCTCGAGGATGGCTTCGACCTCGGCGGCGGTGCGGGCCACGCAGGCCACGTGGACGTCGAATTCGTCGGCGAGCAGCTGCTGGACGGATGCGGCCACGGCGGCGGCTACTGCGGCGGGGCCACTGGCATTGTCGGGCTGGTCGGCGGTGACGATGATGTTGCCGCTCTGGAGAATCGTGACGGGGTCGGCGTAGCCGGCGTCGGCCAGCTTGGGGCGCAGCTCGGCCATGGGTACCCGGTTGTGCCCGCCCACGTTGATGCCTTTGGGCAGCACGACGCAGCGGGTGGTCATGGCAGGCGGCTCACTCGGCCTCGCCGGCGAGGCGATCGAGGATGCGGCGATGGCGCTGCATGGAGGCAGCGAGGCGTTCTGGGAACTGGTCGTCGGCGGTCGGGCGGCGATCCTCGGCGCGTCGCTCGCGGTTGTTGTGAATTGCTCCGGCCATGAGGGAACGGTAGGGCGACGGCGGCAGTCGGTGCCACGAACACATGTCACACCCCCCTTCTACGTTGACCGTCATGACCTCCGCCGTGGGAAGCCGACCAGCGACCGTCCGGCGTGGTCCGGGCGGTCGCCCTGCGGGGAAGGCCTGCCTGGCGGAGATGCGTGCGCGCTTGGCGCAGCAGTGCGGTGGTGACGGTAGTGACGGTGGCGGCGACGTGGATGGTGGCGGTGGTGCTGTGGTTCGGTGCGCGGTCGATGCCGCGGTGGGGCCGCTGGTTGGTGGGGATCCGTTGGTGGATGCGGCGGCGGTTCGGTCTGTGGGCGATGAGGATTTGGTGTGGTGCGCGCAGGCGGTGCAGCGCGCCATCAACGTGCTGGAGGGGTCACGCAGCGCGCTGGCCGCCGAAGCGGTACGGCGTCGGCTGCATGCGCGCCGCGGGGAGGCATCGGGGGCAGAAACGCTGGTGAACGCCACCGCGGTCAGCGGTGCGCTGGCGCGTCGGATCGAACGCGAGGCGCAGGCTGTGAACGCCCAGCCGCCGGTTGCGGAAGCGCTGGGGCGCGGTGACATCAACTCCGATCAAGCCGCGATGGTGGCCGCAGCAGAAGTGCCTGACGACGTGCGGCATGAGCTGTGCGAGCAGGCTGAGAACCAGACAGCTGACCAGACCCGGCAGACCGTGCGTGCTGCCGAGGCGGCGTGGCGGCGCGAGAGCGACGCGCAGCGGCGGGCTCGCCAGCGCGCCGCGAGGTCGGCATCGATGTGGGTCGATCCCCACGACGGCATGTGGCACTTGCGTGCGAAGCTCGATGCGCTGACCGGCGACGCCGTCAACCGTCTGTTGGTGGCTGCGATCGAGCGGAACTGGCGCAGCGACAAGGACCTGCCCGAATCCCAGCGCCGAAGCGTCCCCCAGCGCGCCGCCGATGCGCTCGTGTGGCTGCTCACCGCCGCCGGCGCGCAGAGCGCTGATTGCGCGGAAGAAGGTGACGCGAGTTCCAGAAGCACCGGCGGCGCGGGACCAGCGCAGGGCGCGGACTCCGCTAGCGGTGACGCTTCGGGGCCCGACCCGGTACGGCATGCAGGTTCTGCGGCTCGAGATGCTGCGTCGGCCCCAGGTGGTCTCGAAGCGGCACCCGCAGCCCCCGATAGGTCAACTGTCGCTGGCGGAGGCTCGGGTGACGACGGCTGGGTGGTGCCGAGTCCTACGCAGATGATCGTGCTCACCACCCTGGACAACCTGCGCGGCGGCTCGTCCGACGGTGGGTCCGATGCCCGGTGCACGTGCGCGGCGTCGAGGCCGCCGAACGACCTGATGGCGGCGCCGGGCGCCGCGGCGACCACCGAGACCGGCACCGTGCTCGGCGCGGCCGACCTGCGCCGCATCGCCTGCGACACCCAAGTGATACCGGTGGTCATGGGCGGCCCCGGAGAGGTGCTCGACGTGGGCCGCGCCAAGCGCACCATCCCCCCAGCCATCCGCCGCGCCCTGATCGCCCGCGACCAACGCTGCGTGTGGCCCGGCTGTGATCGGGCGCCGATCCACTGCGAAGGTCACCACATCGAGCACTGGCTCGACGAGGGGCCCACCAGCCTTGCGAACCTTGCGCTGCTGTGCCACAGCCACCACCAGCGCCTCCACGAGTACAACTTGGTGCTGCACCCGCCCACGGCGCCGGCACCGCCCGGTGAGGGCTGGACGGTCACACCAGCCCCGCCCCGCAAGCCCCGCACCCCAACGGGAGACCACGTCCGTCAGAACTGCTGATCTGCGGATCTCGTGCCCGCCCGCTTGCCGAACGTGCGCAGCTCTCCGGTGCTGCTGCGACCAGTGAGGCAGCCGCGGCCTGTTCGAGGTGTCGCTTGTGAGGGGTGCGGCGGGACAGCCGCACGGCGGATCGAAGGGCCTCCATCGAAGGCCTCCAGAATGGTTCCGTAACGGCAAGACTGCGACCGGCGAAGGAGACGAGCGATGGACGGGCAGGTCAGCGACTCCACGGCACTGCGGGAGATCTACCGCCAGCCATCCAAGCTGGTGGCCAACAAGAACGTGCCGGCGATCGATGATGAGTCGGCGCGGTTCCTGGCGATGTCGCCACTGTGCGTGCTGGCGACCCATGGCCCGGCCGGCACCGATGCTTCGCCCCGTGGCGGGCCTCCGGGGTTCGCCCGGGTGCTCGATGACGGCGCACGCTTAGCCTTCGGCGACCTCGCTGGCAACAACCGGCTCGACTCGTACACCAACTTCCTGGACAACCCCCAGGTCGGTTTGATCTTCTTCGTACCCGGCAGCGACCACACGGTGCGGGTGAACGGCGCTGCTTCGCTCACGACCGATCCCGACGTCTGTGCGGCGACAGCGGTGGGGGATCGGGTGCCCAAGACGGCCGTGGTCGTCGATGTCGACGAGTGCTTCCTCCACTGCGACAAGGCGCTGATACGCGCCAACCTCTGGGACACGTCGACGTGGCCGGTTAGCGAGGTGCCCACGGCGGGCGAGATCCTCGCCTCCCAGCACGAGCTGCAGGCCGAGCCGAGCGCCATCGATCAAAACCTCGAAGCGGGCTACGAAGCCACGCTGTGGTCCGACGCGGGTTGATCGCCAGGGCCGCTTCACCGCAGACGGGTCTCGCGGGCACGGCCGCTCCGGTCGCAAGCCTCGATTCCCGCACGCGCGTCGTGAACCCATCGAGAACGCCGTGCCGGTCGTGCATGCTCAGGACGGTGCTGCTCGCTGCCCTTGCTTCCCTCATGCGCTCATCGAAAACTGGTGGGGCGATCGGATTGTCTGCCGGCTTCGTCAGGGTGTAACGGTCCGAAGGGTTTCCGTATTGCCGTCCACGCTGAGGACTTGGCCCGATACGTAGCGGGCGGCATCCGAGAGCAGCCAGCAACAGGCCTCACCGATGTCGGTGCCGGTGACGAGCGTGTGCATCGACACCTGTGCGGTGTAGCCGGCTTTGATCGCTTCGGCAGTGCTGCCGGTGGCGGCTGCCTCTCGCTCGATCACACCGTCCATGCGCGGGCCCTCGACGGTGCCGGGGCAGACGGCGTTGACCCGGATGCCGCGCTCGCCGAGTTCCATGGCCCACGTCTTGGTGAGGCCCACCACCGCCCACTTCGAGGCGGCGTAGGGGCTCCGCAGCGGGTAGCCGAAGATGCCGGCCGTGGAGACGATGTTGACAATCGAGCCGCCCGCACCTAGCAGCGGCACCGCGGCCGCAGTGCAGCGGAACGTGCTGCCCACGTTCACCTTCACGCAGTGATCGAACGCCGCCGGATCGAGGTCTTCGACGCGGCCTGTCGGGCCGGCGATGCCGACGTTGTTGACCAACCCGTCGATCCCGCCCATCTGCTCGACAGCGGCCGTGAACAGCCGAGCCACGTCAGCCTCGTCGGCAACGTCGTAGTGCCCGTCGACGTCGGTGTCCCGGTCGATGTCGGCGCCGAACACCTTGGCCCCGTAGCCACGTGCCGTTTCCGCAACGGCAGCACCGATCCCGGCGCCCGCCCCGGTCACAACGATGCGCTTGCCCTCCAAGCGTTGATCGGCCGACATGTCGGAAAAGCGCTCTAGCTCGGGGTCGTCAATCTGACGCCTCGAGCATCCATCGGAAAGCGGACCGAGCCATGACGAGCACTGCTGCGCCAGTCAAGAACATGGCCAGCGCCAATGGGGGGCGATCACCGATCATTGTCGCGGCTACGGCGATCGGCACGATGGCACCGACCAGCATGAGCAGGGTCGTCCAGAAACGAAAGGACGCCGACACAGCAAGACAGTAACTCTTGGGGCGGGTCACTCCGTCCCTGTATGACTGCCTCTACGGGGCTGCGATGTAACCGATAGCCGGGTCGTACGGCTGAGTTGGGGGGCCCTTGAGCTCGACGGTGTTGCCGTCGGGATCCTTGACGTACATCGACGGGCCGCGCCCGTCGGCGCCCCAGTTGTTGTAGAGGCGGCCGGCTTCGACGCCGTGGGCCGCGAAATGCGCACGCAAATCGGCTTCGTCGAATGGCTCGATCCGAACGCAGAAATGGTCGACGTTGTGCGCTGTCGGGCCTGGCGGCGGGCCACCCTCCTGCCCGAGCACGCCCGCCACGTCGACGAGATCGATGATGCAATCGCCGGCCCGCAGCTGGTACAGGCCGATCTCGTCGTTGATGTGCTCGACGCTGCAGCCCAGCACCGTCGTATAGAAGTCCATGCTCCGCTCGACGTCGACGACCCGCAGCACAATGTGGTCCAGCGATGTCAATCGGAACATCGGGCTACCTCCCGGGGATCGCCGGCCGCTGAACCTGGCGCTGCCGATGGCACCACTTGCCCTCTGCGACCGCCCGCGACAGAGCGTACTGATGGCTCACCAGCCGCTTGGTTTGCAGCTCCGCGGCCCGCGATCACAGCAGGGCAGTGCGGGCATGGTCGGGAGACCGATGCAGGTCATGTGATGCGGGCAAAGTGAGCCCTGCTGCGTCATAGGGTGGCCGCGTGCGGTGCCGTATCTGTGCCCGGCTGGCCGGAACCACACCGATCCGCACGACCCAGCACGTCCTCGCCCTGTTCAGCACTGCCCGGCGCGCTGATGCCGAACTCGTCTCGAGTCGCCCCAGGTTCGCCTTGAGCATCTTCGCTGCGTGTATCGCTGCCCGGCGCGCCATCGCCGCGCTGATCACGGCGTTGCTCGCAGTCATCGTGCTGGCAGCGGCCTGTGCCACATCCGACACGAGCACGCCGCCGGGGACCGATTCCTCTTCCGATGCACTGGCAGATGCGTCGACCGCGTCCTCCGTCGGAGAATCTGGCCAACAAGCCACGTCCCCGACGACCGCTGACGCCCCGGAGGCGGCTGCTGACAGATCGGCCGGGGTGGCCGGCGAGGGCCAGGGCGAGAGCAGGAGCGCTGTCGTTCTGGACCCACGCGAAACCGGCCAGCTGCGCAACTTCCTCGGCTACACGTTCCCTCCAGCACCCGAAGTGCAGACAGGCCCGCTGCAACGCGCCGCGCTCAACGACCTCAACATGATCTGGTCCGGCTTGCAGCGAGGCGGCATCAGCGGCGACGCCATTGCCCGGCTCGGCCAGACGGGCGACCCTCGACTCGGGTGGATCCTCTCCGACCTGCTCAGGTTCGTCCCTCCCGGCGAACTCACCGACGGGGCCATTTCGGCCTTCCAGTCGCTGACCGGCGTCAGGCTGGCCGACGACCCCGTCGCCCTGCGCAGCCCGTGGCAGTCGGTGACCGACCACCTGCTCGCCTGGGATCTGCCCGTCTTCGACGGCTACGCCGAATACAAGGAGCGGCTGTTCACGCTGGTCGAGCCCGGCTGGCAGCCGTTCTTCGACGACGCCGAATCCGACATCGACTGGCGCATCGTGAGCTGGGGCGGCGTGCTCATCGACAACCGCGAGCTCGGCGACCCCCGACTGTGTCCCCGAGGCTGCATCCCCGCCCTCGACAACCCCGGCGTCACCGACGCCGAGGGCGGTTCCTGGTACCCCGACGACGGCATCGTGTTCGCCGTTGTGCTCGGCGGGGAGGCCCGGGCGTACCCCCGCCACATCATGGAGATTCACGAGATGATCAACGACACGCTCGGCGGGCGCCGCATCGGCATGCCGTACTGCACGCTGTGCGGGTCGGCCCAGGCGTACCTGACCGAGGAAGTGCCCGACGGCGTGGCTACGCCGGTGCTGCGCACCTCGGGCCTGCTGTCACGGTCGAACAAGGTCATGTACGACCTGGTGACCAAGTCGGTGTTCAACACGTTCACTGGCAGGGCCATCTCGGGCCCGCTGCGCCGCGAGGGCGTCGTGCTGCCCCAGACCACCGTGGTCACCACGACCTGGGGTGAGTGGAAGGCCGCCCATCCCGACACGACGATCATCGCCCCCGACGGTGGGATCGGGCGCAGCTACCCGTTCAATCCGCTGGGCGGCCGTGACGACAACGGGCCGATCTTCCCGGTCGGCGACGTCGACGAGCGTCTCAGCGTGCAGGACCAGGTCTTCGGCGTGGTGCTCGATGACGGCACGCCAGTCGCATTCCCCGTCGACGCGGCCGTGGCCGAGCTGGAAGCCGGCAGGACGGTGGAGCTCGGCGGCGTCACGCTGCAGCTCGACGGCGGCGGGGTGCGTGCAGTCGACGCCGCCGGCGAGCCGATCGAAGGCCACCAGTCGTTCTGGTTCGCCTGGAGCCAGTTCATGGCCGACACGCTCCTGTGGGAGCCCTAGCCCGACGCCGCGATCCCCGATATCGGCTCCTCGCGACGCGGAGCCGCAATCGAATTCGGCTCGTGGCTAGGCATCAGCGCCTGAGCAGGCTGTCGAGCGCCGCGATTGCGGCACCGCCTGTCGCCTGCGGATCCCGCCACGCGACATGGCCGTCGGGCCGCACCAGCACGGCACCTTCCCGGCCGATGCCGTGGGCACTAGCCAGCCGGCCGTCTGGGTCGTCGAGGTCGATACCCAGCCGCAGGACGCGCAGCGCCGGGTGCGCGTAGCCGCTGTCGCGGATTGCGTCGACCTCTGTCTCAGCCGCTGCACCCAGATGGACGCCATCAGCCTCTGCGTGCGCCCCGTCAACCGCAGCCTCGATGTCGACGGCGGCACCGCACAGCAGCACGAACCGCGTGTCGTAGAGATCCAGGGTCGACGTGGCCCCGTCGAGATCGATCGGCACATGGGGGGCACGATGTCCCGGCCGGGCCGTCGGCACATACTCGGAAACCGGGTCATCCACCTGCGGGGGCTCAGTGCCGTCAGGAATCAGGCACCCCTCGTCGTACCGCAGCCCCAAGTCCATCCCGAGCCAGTTGCCGTACTGCGTGGAAGCTCGCAGGGCCTCCCGCTTCTGCTCGACCGTGGCCGTGCCGGATTCGACCAACCGCCGGATCCGCCCCACGCTCCGGGAATTCTCACGAGACCGGTCAGCGTTGTACTGGGCGACCGGCGCCCGCTCGGCCTCGTAGGTGTCGAGCAGCCCCTCGCTCGCATGGCCGCTAGCCACCGCAGCGAACTTCCACGCCAGGTTGTGGGCGTCTTGAACCGCCGTGTTCATGCCGAAGCCGCCTGTCGGCGGCAGCTGGTGCGCCGCATCGCCGATCAGGAACACCCGCCCGTCCCGGAACCGCTCAGCCACCGTCGACGACATGACCCAGGGGATGACATCGGTGACCCGCAGGTCGAAGTCGTCGGGAAGATCCGGCCCGATCGAACGCCGGATCCACTCCGCCGCCACCTCAGTGCTGAAGTCTTCCGCCCGGTGCATCGACGGGTCGTAGTTGAGCTGGCACAGCCAACGGTTGTCGGTATCGATCTTCTGGAAGACATTGCGGGCCGGGCTTGTCGTCCAGTACAGCGCAGCGGGACGATGATCGGTCCACGGGCCCAGGTCGGCGTAGAACTGGCAGTTGATCATGGTGCCGAAGCTGGCGATGCCGTCCATCTCGATGTCGAGGCTGCGCCGCACGCTCGACGCCGCCCCGTCGGCACCGACCAGCCAACGCGCCGCCAGATGCCGCGTGCCCGATGGTCCGCGCACCTCAGCTGTCACCTGCCCGTCGCCCTGGGTCACCTCGGCGAGCTCGGTGTCCCAGCAGATCTGCACCTCGTCCATGTCCGCCAGCCGGCGCAGCAGGATCTCCTCGATCCGGTCCTGCGACGTCAGCAACCACGGCGCCGGCGACAGCTCCACGCCGTTCACCACCGGCTGCACACCCGTGATCACGCGGCCGATCTCGGTGCCCGCCAGCGTCTCGCAGTACACGAACTGCTCCGTCCACGGCAAAGGAAGGCTGGCGGCCTCGATCTCATCGAGCACATCCCACTGGCGCATCAGCTCGGCCGTTCGCACGTTGACCGACCGGGCGCGGGGATGAGGGTTGATGCCGCTGCGACGCTCCACAACGATCGAGTCGAGCCCGAGGCGCCCGAGCAGGATCGCCATCGACAGCCCCGCCGGCCCCGCACCCGCGATGAGCACAGTGGTATCAGTCACGGGCGTATTAGGGCAACAGCCCAGACAGCGTGGCCAAGGCCTCCCGCAGCTCAGCATCGAGCTCGGAGTTGGACACAACACCCGCTTCGGTGTCGAAGTTCTCGCCGAAGCGAGGGATGGCGAGGCTGGCCAACACCTCGTTGCCGAAGTATCCGGCCAGGTGACCGGCGGTCCGCAGCACGAACCCGCCCCCGCCGCCGCCAGGCGACGTCGACAGCATCACAATCGGCTTGTCGTGGTACACCCGCATGTCGATCCGCGACGCCCAGTCGAAGACGTTCTTGAACGCAACCGTGTACGAGCCGTTGTGCTCGGCGAACGAGATCAGCAGCGCATCGGCCGCCCCGAGCGTGTTGTAGAAGTCGTGCGCCGCCTGCGGGATGCCACCCGCCTCCTGCCGATCGATGCTGTAGATCGGCATCTCGAAGTCGTTCAGGTCGAGCGTGCTGATCTCCAGCGCACCGGCCGGCACGCCCTCGATCTCGCCGTCGGCAAGCAGCCCGATGGCGTAGTCGACAAGCTGACGGTTGATCGACTGGCTGCTGTTGGAGGCGGCAAAGGCCAAGAGTTTCATGATGTCTCCGCGTGGGCAGTCTCCGCGTGGGCAGTGTGGCTGATGATCGCATCGATCAGGATCGGCCACAGCGGCTTCGGCAGGTCGTGGCCCATGTCGCCCACCATCAGCAGGTTGGCCCCCGGCACGAGTTCGGCCGTGCGCTCACCGCCGTTCGGCATGATCAGCGGGTCGTCACGGCCGTGGATCACCAGCGTCGGCACGCCCAGCCGGCGCAGCGCCTCGACCCCGAGCGGCGAGCACCGCACGGCTGCCATCTGCCGGGGGAGACCCTCGGGGTAGTACATGCGGTCGTACGAGGCGGCCACCATCTCGGCCACGTGGTCGGGGTCGAAGTGGCGCGGGCTGGAGCTGATCTTGCGAGAAGCAACGCTGGCCGCGATGTACCCCTCGCGGTCGGGCGGCGGCGGTGTTGTCAGCGCCGCCATGGCCTCGGGCGTGGCCTCGAAGTAGCCCGGCTCGCGGGTCGTGGACATGATCGACGTCATCGACAGCACCCGGTCGGGGTGATCGATCGCCATCTGCTGCACGATCATCCCGCCCATCGACACCCCGGCGATGTGCGCCGCCCCGATGCCCAAATGGTCGAGCAGCCCGGCGGCATCATCGGCGAAGTCGGACAACGTGTACGGCACCGGCGGCATGGGCTCACCGGCGGCCGCAGCCTTCACGGCAGCCTTGCTCACCGCACCGAGGTCCACGTCGACGCCGTCCAGATGCGTCGACAGGCCGACATCACGGTTGTCGAAGCTCACAACGAACCGCCCACACTCGGCGAGCTGCTCCCGGAAGCCGGGGTACCACCCCAGGATCTGCGACGAGTACCCGTTCACCAGCAGCAGCGCCGGATCGGCCGGGTCGCCATGTGTCTCGTAGTAGAGCTCGATCGCTGTCGCTTCGTGAGTGTTGACGGATGCAAAGGGCACGGAGTTCTCCTGCAGGCAACGGGGCTGTCGGCGACGAGTCTGCCGTGCGGATGGGTGCGGGCGGCTGGCCTATCGTTCGAGCCATGCGGCTCATGCACATCGGTTTGCAGGTCGACGACCTCGACGAGTCGATCGAGTTCTACACCCGGCTGTTCGGCTGCGAGCCCACGATGCGGCGCGCCGACTACGCCAAGTGGATGCTCGACGATCCCCGGGTCAACTTCTCGCTCGACACCCACGGCGACGGGCTGCCAGGCTCGGCCCACTACGGCATCCAGGTGGAAACCCACGACGAGCTCACCGACCTGCGCTCCCACATCGATGCGGCCGCCCTGCCCCGGTCCGACCAGGACGACTTGGTGTGCGGCTACCAGCTCCAGCACAAGTCGTGGGTCACCGATCCCAACGGCCTGTGGTGGGAGGCCTTCTTCACCGAAGGCGTGGTGGATGAGGGCTACGGCACCGCTGAGATGCCCGACCCCGCCTAGCTGAACTACAGGTACACCGGCTGCGCTCGCCGCCGCCTCGGGTTGAGCGGGTTCGGCACGAACATCGGCACCGCAGCCTGGTAGCGGCTGTAGGCGGGATACCTCTCGCCCGAGATCTGCTCAGTGAGCCTCGTCGAGACAGCGAACAGCAGCAGCAGGATCACCCAGCCCAGCCCGGTCCAGTGCCACAGCCGGCCCGATGCCGAGATCGCGAACAGGTAGAACACGATCCACATCGCCTGCTCGCAGGTGCAGTTGGGATGGCGGCAGTAGCGGAACAGCCCCTCGGTGAGGAAGGGCCGCTCCACCTCGGCGCCTTGGGCCACGAGCCGCGCCTTGTTCTGCTGAAACCGCCACACTTGCTGGTCGGCGATGGTCTCGACCACCAGCAGCACCACGAACGCCACGATCGCGACGTAGTCCAGCCAGCCCAGCGGCACGTCCGCGTACTGCCACGCCTGGTGCACCGGCGACGTGAACAGCCAGATGAGCGCCATCTGGCCGAACGACACGAAGAGCACGTTGAATGTCTGGAAGCCCACCTCGCCGATCTGCCAGCCGAGAACTCGCCGCTGGCTGATCCGCTCTCGGAGATAGGTCCACCGGTAGTCCTCGCTGTCGCGCCGCCACCCGCCCCGGCGGATGAGGTTGAAGGTGAGCCGTGCTCCCCACGCGCTCGCCAGCGCTGTCATCACGGTGATCCGAGTCGAGCCGAATCCCACGTCGGCGAGAACGATCCCGCAGTACAGCGCAGGCACGATCGACCACAGCCGGTCCACCCAGGACGCGTCCCGCGTCAGTATCGACGCCATCCAGCTCAGCACCGCCACCGCAGCGCACACTCCCAGCGCGACGCCGTACGGCGTGCCCACGAGGGGATGGTCGATGGCTGCGTAGGCGATCCAGCCGGGCACGAAGGCCACGACGCCGATGATGGCGACTACGAGTGCCCTCAGGCGAACGCCTTGCACGAGAGCCTCTCGGGGTCTGCCGCTGCCGGTGCCGTCAGTTGCAGAGACCCTGCGCGCTGACGCCGCGATCGATGTAGCACATCAGGGTGCCCTCGACGTTGCGCATCGTGAACGTTCCGTCGGTGTTGCGGGTGGCGAACACGCGCAGCCGGAAACCGCGGATCGAATCGTCAGGCTGACCGACAACGTCCATCGTGACCTCGCTGAGTTCGCCGACCGTGGGCTCGCCTGCGATCCTCACACGCGATTCGGGCTCCTCCGATGCCACGGCGCCTGCGACAGCGCGTCCCAGTGCCGCCAGGTTCGCCGCGCTGGGCGCCTGGCCGAGTCGCGCCACGATCTCGGTGGTGGTGTCGACGGTCGCGCCCAGCGGCGTCACGTAGTCGCCGCTGACCCAGCCGATCACGCCGGCTGCATGCACTTCGTGCCAGAGCACCCCGGACACCTCTTGCCTCGTGCCGGTGGGAACGATGCCTGTGCCCATTGAGTCGAGCTTGGCCACGATCTGGCCGCCGGGCTCCTCTCGCACGTTGAGCGTGCTGTCGTAGCCGATGCCCACGACCGACAGCACCAGGCGCTGCTCGGCCTCACCGTCGGTTTCGGCTGCCGTCGTGGCGGTCACGACCTGCTGCGCGGACGTCGTCGTGGGCGCGGGCGGCAGCGTCTGGACCGTGCCGATAGTGGTGGTGGGAATCGGTGCCGGTTCGGTCGCTACAGGCGCCGACGTGACGGCGGTGGCCTCAGGCTGGTCATCGACCGCAGCGGCGCTGTCGTCGTCGGAGTCTCCGAGGGCGACCACCAGCGCCGCGATCGCCACGATGAGCGCGAGCAGCGCGACGCCCAGCGGCAGCCGGTCCTTCAGCGCGATGAATCCCTCAGAAGGCGCGCGCTCCATGCCCTGGGGCTGCGGGAAATCAGTTGGACCGGTCATCGGTGTCCTTCGTGTAGCTCTCGGCGTCGAGGGGGGAGCCGAAGCGACGAGGACCGCCAGGACTGCCCTGTGCGCCAGGCCAGCCAGCGATATCGACTCGCTTGGCATAGCGACGCACGAGTATCGAGAGTACGACCTTGCGGGTCGGCGGAAAGAGCATGATCAGCCCGGCAGCATCGGTCAGGAAGCCGGGTGTGAGCATGAACGCGCCGGCCAGCAGGATCAACAGCCCGTTCACGAGTTCATTGCCGGGAATCTCACCCTGTGCCAAGCGGGTGCGGATCTGGTTCAGCACGCCGAGCCCGGAGCGCCGCACCATCCAGGCACCCACGACGGACACCACGACCAGCAGCAGGATCGTCTGACCGGCGCCGAGCCCGCCCGCCACCTGCACGATCACGAACAGCTCCAGCAGCGGCACCGAGATGAGCAACAGAATCAGCACGGCCAGCACGCCGCCCACCCTACGGCTGCCCGCCAGGTCCGCTCCGTCACGTCACGTCAGGGCCGGAGAGTCACGCTGCCGGATTAACGAGGCGCCCGACGAAGAGCACCGCTTGTGTCTCGCGGTGGATGATCGCCCACAGGAAGGGCCGATCGGCGACCACCGTCAGATCTGGCGGCGGGGGCATGGACTCGGCGAACGCCATGGCCGTCGCTGCGGCCGCTTCGGTGCCCTTCTCGTCGACGATCACCTTGGCGCTGTGCAGCGCAGAGGTGATGAAGATGCCGGGCGCGATACCGTCGAACGCTGCGCCGGCACAGAACCCTTGCGGGCAGAGCCATTTGAAGAGATCGGCCGGCGGCAGCGTCTGCTCCCACTTCGGCATGGTGATCTTGACCGTGCCCGAAAGCGCAATGCTGGACAGCTCGGTCAGAGCCGCGGCGTCGAGCGATGCTTCAACGGCAGCGAGGCCGTCGGGAGCGTGGGGGACGATGAGCCACATGGCCAATTCGCTTCTGACATAGGGAAGTTCCACGGCATCGGCGTTGTCCATCAGGACGTAGCGGCGATCCACCGCTTCGTGATCGCGCATGAACGGCACGGTCACCGTCTGGCCAGAGTTGGTGGTGAACTCGCCGTCGCGGGTGAGGTCTGCCAGGAAGGGTTCCAGCCAGTTGGCCTTGAGGTAGACGGTGTTCACCAGGATCAGTTCCTGATCTTGGACTGTGGCTTGGTTGACGATGGTGGGGATGAGGCCGCGGGTGCGCCCTGACACCCAGTCGTTGATGACAGCCGCCGCCGTGTCGCCGTCGGCCGTGTCGACCGGTTGCATCGTCGCGCCGTAGTGCAAGGCGGCCGTCTCGAGGAACTCGGCCAGCGGCGAGAATTCGTCATCGGGGAAGAGGCGGTTGGCTACTTCCACAGTGTTCGGCGCAACCGAAGCTTCGGCCAGCATGAGATCGACCGCGTTGGCAGCGCTGTGGCTGTCCTCCTCGGGGAACTCGAAGATGTCATCGAGCACTGCCGCGGAGTCGGCTGACGCGCCGGCCCGGCTCAGGCTGAAGGCGACGCCGATGCTCATCGGGCTGGACACTGCGTTGCCCTCGAGGTGCCGGTGGAATTCCCATCCGGCCGCGTTCACCCCTGCGACCCACTCAGCCGTCGGAGCACTGCGGTCAGCAGCTAAACGATCAGTGACCGGCTCGATGGCTGCGGCAACGACGGGCTCGGAAGCAGTTGCATCGGTAGTGGACAGCGCTGCGGGAGCGTCTCCTCCGTCGGCCGCGGGGTCACCGGCGTCCGTCGAGGTGCCGCAGGCCACAGCCATGATGCCGGCCAGCACCAGCGACCCCATCAGTCGCATCCGCACCCTGCCCACCCTACGGCTGTCCGCCGGGTCCGCTCTGTCAGGCCCAGCGGCCGGATGGTCGAATACGCACGACGCCGCGCTGCGCGCGAGCCGTATGTTGTCGAGTCGCTGACGGGTCGCGAGGCTGCGCTGTGATCGAGTCCTACCTTGCTGGCGTGGTCGCTGCCGTTGTCGTCGCCGTGGTGAGGGAGACCGAGTTGTGACACGTCCGAACCTCGAACAGCGGATCCGCAATGCTTGGATCGGCCGCATCAGCGGCTGCATGCTCGGCAAGCCCGTGGAACTGCTGTCGATGCGCCAAGGCCCCGCAGTGCTGCAGGATTACCTCGCCCAGGCCGGCGCCCTGCCGCTACGCGACTACGTGCCGCTGCTGCCCGGCGCCCCGTCGGCCGTCGAGCGCAACGCCGACGCCTGCAAGGACCGCCTGGTCGCAGCCGTACCCGACGACGACATCAACTACACGGTGCTGTCGCTGATGCTGATCGAAGAGCACGGCACCGGCTTCACCACCGAGGATGTGGCCCGGGCCTGGTTCCGCCTGCTGCCCGGCGGCCTCACCTTCACCGCCGAGCGGGCCGCCTACGCCGTGCTGATGGCCAAGGCCTCGACGCCATTCGCCTTTGGGCAGCCCGCCGGATTCGACCTCGACGAATGCAGCGACAACGAGTTCAACGACTGGATCGGGGCGCAGATCCGTGCCGACATGTACGGCTGGGTGGCACCCGGCGATCCCGCGCTCGCAGCCGAGCTCGCCGCACGCGACGCCCGCCTGTCCCACCGCGGCGAGGGCGTGTACGGCGCCCAAGCCGTCGCCGCGATCGGCGCAGCCATCCCGTCGAGCCCGTCCGTGCTGGCTGCGATCGAAACCTCCCTGGAGCTGCTGCCGGCCGACTCGGCGTGCGTCGAAGCCATGGCACTCGGCATCCGCTGCGCAACGGCCGACGACGGCCCGGACCCGATCCACGAGGCCTACGACGGCATGTCGCCGGTGCACACGGTGAATAATTTGGCATTGGTCACATGGGGCCTCCTCTCCGGCGAGCACGACTTCTCGGCCGCCATAGGCGACACTGTCGCCGCGGGGTGTGACACCGACTGCAATGGCGCAACCGTGGGCGCCCTGTGGGGCCTGACCGGCCGCCCGATCCCGGCACACTGGCCCGACGCATGGAACGGCCGTGTGCAGGTCTCCCTCGCCGGCATCGGCGAGCTCAGCCTCGACGATCTCGTCGCCCGAACCGTCGCCGTCTGCGGTTGAGCGACTGTCTGCGGAGCTCGGCGCGCCTTGCGCGGCGCCCGCGCGACGCGCCTAGAGATCGAGTCCGATCGCCGCAATCGGCGTTGTCATCTGCATCTGCGGCGGCGAACCCATGAGCGGACCGAACGCCGCCATGGCCTCCTGCATGGCAGGGGTCTGGCCGTGGTGCTGCATCGACTCAGCGTCGCTCATGAGAGCGAAGAACCAGAACTGGTTTCCCTCGCCCCGGTGGTACGAGTAGATCTCCACGCCCGGCTCACCCTTGGCGGCCTCGACCATCGAAGCCAGCACCGCCTCCATCTCGTCAGCCTTGCCGTCCTGACACGTGAAGCTGCCGATCACCGTTGCCTTGCCCATAGCCGTGCTCCTCGGTTGTTCGGGTAGTCCCCGGCTGAGTCTGCCTGAGCGCTGTCCGCGTCAGGCGCGCCACGCAGACGGATCTGCGTCGTCACCCAGCACCGCGAACACCACCGTGGCGCCGTCGGGAATGAACCGCGACTTGTGTCCTTGTCCCGTGAGATCGTCGGCCAGCAGGGCATCGCCGGTTCCGATGTGGCGCACCGTCCCATCGCCAGCCTCGACTTCGAGCTCACCGCCAAGGGGGATGACCAGCTGCCGGCGAGGAGCGTTGTGGAAGTCCATGTCGAGTGCCGGCTGGCCAGTGCGGAAGAACACACCCTCGATCGGCAACAGCGGCGTCTCGTTGCCGCGCTCGCCCCGAGTCGTGGCGACCTCCAGATCCTCGAAGGTGGTCTGGCCGTCGGCGCCGGTTCGCATCCAGGTGATCTTCATGGGTGAATGCTCCTGATCTCGTCGCCGTCCGTCTGCTGCTGGCCGACCGTGCTGGTCATCGCACGCTGCCGCTCAGCCGCCGGCCCACAGCGGCGGGGTCGGCATGGGCCCGCGAGCCGCCTCGTACGCCGCTGCCAGCGACAGCGACAGGGTCTCGTCGCCGCCCCGGCACATGAACTGGATCGACGTCGGCAAGCCGCCCCCCGGTCCCGCCGGCGACACGCCCGTCGGCACGGTCGTCGAGCACAGCGCCAGGAAATTGCCGGCCCGGGTGAACAGCGCCGGGGTGTTCGTCTCGTCGGCCTCGTCCACCGGCAGCGGCAGCATCGGCGTGGTGGGCGTCACCATCGCATCGAAGCCCTCGAACGCCTCGGCAAACTCGGCAAGGTCGACTCGCCGCTGCACCATTGCCGCGATGTACTCGCTGGCCGAGATGGCGGCGCCCGGCAGCACCCTGGCCCGCACCCGCTCGTCCACCTTCGAGGCCGGATCCTCCATCATCTCGCCGTAGTAGTGGTACGACTCGGCCGTCACGATCACGAAGCGGGTGTTCTTCATCTCCTCGAACGACGTCGGCGGGTCGAAGGGCACCACCTCGGCACCCAGCCCGACCAGCACCTCGAGCGCCGCGTCGTAGGCGGCGAGCTGAGCAGCGTCCACACCCACTCGCTCGGCCTCGCTCAAACAGCCGATGCGCCGCCCGCCCAAACCGCCCTCGAGCGCCGCCCGCATCGCCCCGTAGCGACCTCCACGGGCCAACCAGTCACGTTCAACCTCGGCGGCACGCGTGCCCAGCATGGCGTCGAACATGAGCGCCGCGTCCAGCACCGTGCGAGCCAGCGGCCCCGGCGTGTCCAGCGTGTGCGACAGGGGAACGATGCCATCGATCGGCAGCAGGCCCTCGGTGGTCTTCAGCCCCACGATCCCGCACAGTGCCGCTGGCAGCCGCACCGACCCGCCCGTGTCGGTGCCGACAGCACATGGCGCCATGCCCGCTGCCACTGCCGCGCCCGACCCCGACGACGAGCCGCCCGGCGTGCGCAAGACATCCCGGTCCCACGGATTCCACGGCGTGCCCATGTGCTGGTTGGTGCCCCAGCCGCCCATGGCGAACTCGACGGTCTTGGTCTTGCCCAGCAACACGCCGCCGGCCTCCAGCAGCCGGCGGGCAACCGTGCCCGTCGACGGCGAGACCCGGTCGGCCCACGCGGCCGATCCCGCCGTGGTCACCCGGCCCTCCACGTCCACGATGTCCTTCAGCGCGAACGGCACACCCCAGAACGGCCCCACCGGCTCGCCCTCCGCCAGCGTCAGCGCCACCTCGGCAACCTCGGCCGCCGCCCGGGCCTCATCCGCGTACACCGCTTGCCAGGCCCCCACACGCCCGTCCAGCGATGCAATCGCCGTCAGGCATTCCTCGGTGGCCTCCACCGGCGACAGGGATCCATCCCGGTAGCCCGCCGCCAGCTCAGCAATCGTCGCCGTCACAGTTCCCCCCGCCAGCCCGGTCTCATCGCAGCCAGCAGTCTCGCGCCCCGGCCAGTTCCTCTCACGCCCGGAAGCTGCCGCGCCGACCGCCGGGGTTCTCGCGCGGCCCGTAGTAGCCGAAGGTCCAACCCGGCATGTGCTCCCACTCGATGCGCCCGACCGCCTCCCCATAGCGCTCGGTCGCAGCAATCAGCGCATCCTCGGCGGCGTAGTCGAACGGATCCTGCAGCCGGGCCGCCACACCAGCATCGCTGGGAAGGTTCTCGGCCTGCCATAGCACGGTGCGCCGCAACCCGTCCTCGGGGTCGACCTTGTCTCGATAGCCGAGCTGCTGACGGATCTTCTCGGTGCTCAGGATCGAATGCGCCGAAGAGTGGTTGAGCAGGAACGGCCCGCCGGTCGCGGCCAGCTCACCCGGCACCGAGACGAGCTCGAAGCGGTTGCCGAGCTCGTCGCCGATGATCTGCGCGATCTGCGCATACGTGAACTGCCGGTCGTCGCCCACGTTGTAGACCTCGCCCGCCGACGCATCGATGTGATCCACCGCCAGCAGCACCGCCGAGGTGGCGTTTTCGACGAACGCCGACGTAGCGACGGTGAGCCCGCCGTCGGGCACGATGATCCGCCGCCGGCCGTCGAGCGCACGCTTCACCAGCGTCCACTCCCGCGGCAGCACCTGGTTGGGGCCGTAGATGTACGGGTACCGGAAGTGCGTCGCATCCGGATGCAGCGAGAACGTCAGCTCCTCCGACTCGGCCATCTTGAGCGGCTTGGGCCCCGAGCGCTCATCGCCGACCAGCAGGTCGTCCTCGTTCGTCGGCACCGCCATGCCTTCAGGAAACTCGACGGCAGGTTCGGCGTACCCGCTGTACACCGGCACGCCGCCGATGGAGATGAGACGGGGCGTGCGGCCGACGAGCACCTTGACGATCGACCGCAGCCGGCCGTACATCGCAAAGACCACATCGAAGTTGCGGCCCTCGATCGACGAGCGGAACGCATCCTCGTCGAAGGGGTCGGTGTGGATGTGCTCGAGATGGTCGGGAATGGTGTCGACCTCGTGACGTCCCGTGTGCAGGATCGTCACGGTGTGACCGCGATCCACCAGACCATTCACAATGTGGGGCCCAGTCGGCCCCGTCCCCCCAATAACCAGGATGTCCATCCCGTCAGCTTGGCCCACCAGCGCAAACGACGCTCAGTCCCGGCGCACCTCGGGCGGCGTCGGCACGGCCCGCGTGAGCCAGCACGCCACCGTGTCGTCGCGCCGCAAGCCGCAGGCATGCTCCCAGCCGACGGAGACCGTGGCGAACGGACCCTCGGGCACGGCCATGTCGGCCTCCGCCACGTCGCCCCAGCATCGAATGGCTCCGTTGGTTCGCACTCCGCAGCCATAGTCCTGATGCATCGACGCATCCAGAAAGCTGCCGGCTGGCGGTTCCGCTTCGCCCGTAACATTGCGACCCCAGCAAGCCAGGGAACCATCGAGGCCGAAGCCGCACGCGGTTGCCCAGCCGGCAGCGACCCCGAGGTAGCTGCCGTCAGGCGCCGCGGTCTGGCCAAAACCGCCGGCGCCCCAGCAAACGACCGCCATGTCGTGGCGCGTACCGCACGAGAAGTGACCGCCCGTCGAAACCTCGACGAACGTGCCCGATGGCGAATCGAGCTGGCGGTAGCGATCGTCGCCCCAGCAGACCACGGTCTCGTCGTCGAGAATCCCGCAGGCATGCTCTTGGCCGGCTGCCACGGCAATGAAGCTGCCTTCGGGAGGCTCACTGGCGCCGTAGTTGCTGTGCCCCCAGCAGACGGCGGCGCCGTCGGTGCGTACTCCGCACGAGTACAGGCCGCCGGCTGCGACCTCCCAGTAATTCCCGGTGGGAGCCGCGGCGCGACCCCATGCATTCGCGCCCCAGCACGTGACGGCCTCGTTCGATCGCACCCCGCAGGTGTGCCCGTACCCGGCCGAAACCCTGGTGAACGTGCCCTCGGGAGCCGCAATCACATCAGCTAGGTCATGTCCCCAGCAACTGATCGCACCTTCCGTGGTGACACCACAGGCTTGAAGGCCATATGCGGAGACCGAACGGAACGCTGCCGTCGGGGGGTTCCCTTCACCCGAGGTATTTGCTCCCCAGCAGCTCACGCCACCGGTGACGCGGAGCGCGCAGGAGTTGAACGAGCCGGCCGAGACAGCCGTGAAGCTCCCGCTAGGAGAGTTCGTGCGGCCTGAGCCCTCGAATCCCCAACAGGCGATCGTGGCGTCGGTGCGAATGCCGCAGCTGTGGCCATTCCCTGCCGAGACATCCAGGAAGGTGCCTTCAGGCGAGTCTGTTGTCCCGGAGTTGTTGTTGCCCCAGCAGGTGACGGTGTCGTCAGCACGGACACCGCAGGCGTGATAGCTGCCTGCATCCACGCTGATGAACTCGCCGGCGGGAGGATCTGCCTGCCGGAATCGGTTGTCGCCCCAGCACCGCAGCGTGCGATCGGTCTGCAACCCGCATGTGTACTCGGTGCCCGCCGAAACGGCGGCGTACTCGCCGGGTATCGGATCAGATTGCCCGTCGTCGTTGCGGCCCCAGCAAGCAACAGCACCATCAGTTCGGACGGCGCATGAATGGAGGCTGCCGACCGTCACGTTCGTGAACTCGCCGTCCGGCGGCACCGCTTCGCCGTTCGCATTGCTGCCCCAGCACAGCAAGGTCCGGTCGTCGCGGATCGCGCACGAATGAGCGCCGCTTGTCGCAACACTCTCGAAGAGCGCGAGCGGTGCTGCCGCGGTGTCGTGCGTTTCCTCGGCATCTTCAACCACGTCGTCTGCGGTCTCGGTCGCAGTTGCGGTGGTCGTCTCGACTGGCTGCTCGGTCGTGGTAGCGGGAGCTTCCTCGGCTGGATCGTCGGGTGTTTCAGGAGCGGTTGTCGTCGCGGGGGCAGATGTTGCGGTGGCAGCCGGCTCAGGCGCGTCAGCGTCGCCTGCAGGTGCATCTCCCGAAGAACAACTGGCCGCGATCAGCGCGCCGGCACACACCAAGGCGACCACACGTGGCGACCTCTTCCGACAAGTTGCTGCCACCAGCGCAATCACACCATTTTCCGCACTGAGGGATCCCTGAGCAAGATGGCATGATCGTACGTCCGACCGGTGACCGGTGGCTGGGCGGCACGTCGGGGCGGCGGGTTAGGTTCGGCGCTGGCACGGTGCATTTATGAGAGGGCCTGTGATGGTCGATGAGCTAGACGGGCATGAGCTCGAACAGATGCGTGCGGGCAAGCCCTGCTGAGTTGACCCCGGCCGCGCTACGACTTGATTGCAGGGATTGCTGGTGACATCAACAGGGCCAGGGCCGCTGGCGGGCATCCTTGTCGTCGAAATCGCCACGTTCATCGCCGCGCCCGGCGGCTCACACCTGCTGGCGTCGCAGGGTGCCGACGTCATCAAGGTGGAGGACCTGGTGGTCGGCGATCCGCTGCGCATGTTCGGGTCGAGCCGGGGCGGCATGTCGGGCTGGTTCGCCAACATCAATGCCGGCAAGCGCTCGCTCGCCATGGACATCGCCTCGCTCCAGGGTCGTGAACTCATGGCCGACCTGCTGGCTACGGCTGACGTATTCGTGCAGGCGTACCGCCCCGGTGTGGCCGAACGGCTCGGCATCGGCGAAGCCGACGTGCGCAAGCGCAACCCCAACGTCATTTACGTGTCGATCAGCGGCTTCGGCCGTGACGGGCCGTATTCGAAACGCCCTGCCTACGACGCCGTCATCCAGGGCTGGTCGGGCATCGCCGCGGTGCAGGGCGGCGACGGCGAACCGCAGTTCGTCAAGAGCTTCATCCCCGACAAGGTCACCTCGCTGACGTGGACCCAGGCCGTGTGTGCAGCGCTGTTCGCCCGTGAGCGCACCGGCCAGGGTGAACACGTGGAGCTGTCGCTGCTCGATTCGGCGGTCAGCTTCATGTGGCCCGACGCCATGATGGACCACACCGTGCTGGCCGACGACGCCGACCATCGCCCGAACCTGCTGGCCGACTACCGGCTGCTGGCGTGCCGGGACGGCTACGTGGCGGTCATGCCGCTCACCGACGCTCACTGGAAGGGCGTGGCCGATGCGTTCGACCGGCCCGACCTGCTCACCGATCCTCGCTTCGCCGAAGCCGGACCACGCGCAGCGCACTTCGGCGACATGATCGACACGCTCGGCGAGGTGGTGGCTGACGTGGCTCGCGACGACGTGGTCGAGCGGCTCATCGCGGCCGACGTGCCGGTGGCGCCGGCCCTGCGCCCCGACGAGATCGCCGCCGACCCGCAGGTGCAGCACTCCGGCGTGGTGCGGGAAGTCGACCACCCGATCGTCGGCCCGATCCGCCAGCACCGCCCCGCTGCACTATTCGCAGGCGGAATGCCCGAGCTGCGCCACGCGGTCGAGCGCGGCACCGACACCGATCAGATTCTGAGCGAGCTCGGCAGGTCGCCCGACGCCATCGCCGAGCTGCGCGCCTCGGGCGTGGTGCGCTAGGCGCTGGGCCGGATGGCGAAGCCCTCGGGACACGCCTGCGGAATGCGCCAGACGTAGTGGTGCGTTAGGAATAGTGAGATGACGGTCACCGACGCGCCAGGTGCTGCCGCTTCGGGTGGTCCGACCCCCGATCTGCGCATCGACGAGCACGCCGGCTCGGTGCTGGCCGACCACGCCGCCTGGAACGAAGAGCACCGCCACCTCTCCGAGCACTCTCTCGCGGCCCTGCGCGACTCGGGAGCGCTGCGGCTGCTGGTGCCCGAACGGGTCGGCGGCGACGAGCTCACCTTCGCCGACATGGTGGCCAACGTGCGCGAGGCCGCCCTGTATGACGGCGCAGCGGCCTGGGTGCTGATGGTGCTGGTGGGGCACAGCTGGATGCTCGGCTCCATGAGCGAAGACCTCCAAGACGAGGTGTACGGGGCCGATCTCGACACGATCGTGCCGGGCTCGCTGGCCCCTGTCGGCTCGGCCACTGAGTGCGACGGCGGCTGGCTGGTCGACGGGCGCTGGCCGTTCACCAGCGGAGCGGTCTGGGGCGACTGGTTCCTGCTGGGCTCGCAGGTGCTCGAGCCGGGGGAGCGACCCCGCCTGATCCACGTGGTGATCCCGCGCTCCGACATCGAAGTCGACGACAACTGGTACGCGATCGGCCTGCGGGGCACCGGCTCGTGCGATGTCACCGCAGAGCAGGCCTTCGTGCCCACCCACCGCATGCTCGACTCCGGCGAGCTGCTCGGCGCCCGTTCGCCGTGGTCAGCCCGCCACCGCACGTCGCTGTACCACACGCCCGTTCTGCCCGGGCTGGCAGTGCATGTCGCGGCGACCGCGCTCGGCCTCGCACGGGCCGGGCTCAACGATGCCGCCGAACGCTTCGGTATCCAGGACGACCGCTACATGGGCACGGCCAAGTCGCGCCGGCCGGGGCTGCACATGCGCCTCGCCGAGGCCAACACCGAGGTCCGCTCCGCCGAGATGCTCATCGACGACACGATTGGCCTGCTCCGCCGGGCCGCCGAAGGCGACGACTCCAAGGCGCTGCGAGCCCACGCCAAGTACCAGGGCAGCTACGCCATCGAACTGTGCCGCCGGGCACTCGACCGAATTACCACGGCCGCCGGCGGACGGGCAGTCTTCGACGGCAGCCGCCTGCAGCAGTCCTTCCGGGACGTCACGATGGCCTCCCAGCACCAGGTCGCCGATCTCGACACGGTCGGCGAGGCCTACGGCCGAACCCGCCTCGGCATGGACCCCGGCCCCCACCCGCTGTAGCCCGGACGAGGCCGCACGAAGCGGCAGGCTCTTGCTCGTCTCGGCGTTGTCGGTACTCCCGTCGGCGCTCTGGCTGATATCTTGACTGTGTGACCAAGACATCTGTCGAGATCGATCGAGATATCGTGGCACAGGCCGCGGAGATTCTCGGCACGTCCTCGCTGCGCGACACGATCGATGCCTCGCTTCGCGAGATCGTCAACGCTCGGCGCCGCTTGGAACTCGTCGGCCTGCTCGCGGACCCCGAGCGCTTCGACTTCGCAGCCGCAGACTCAGCCTGGGGCGCAGACAGCTAGTGGCGCGCGCCACGCATCTCGCCGACACGAGCGCGCTCGCTCGATTCGACCGGCCACATGTCGTCGCGTCAGCCGCCGCCCGCATTGCGGCGGGCCAGATCGCACTGTGCGCCCCGGTCATCTATGAACTGGGCTTCAGCGCCCGCACTGCCGCCGACTACGACGCGGCCGCGACCCGGCTCGCAGCCTTCGAGCGAGCACCGACCACCGAGGGCGACTTCGGGCGCGCGCTCGACATCCAGCAACGCCTCGTGCACCGGGGGCTTCACCGGGCGGTCTCGCTGGTCGACGCTCTCGTCGCTGCCGTCGCCGAGAGCCGAGGCCTTGTCGTACTGCACTACGACGCCGACTTTGAGCTCATCGCCGAGATCACCGGCCAGCCCACCGAGTGGATCGTCGAGCGAGGCACCGCCGACTAGCACACGAAATATGTGACCGTTCGCGGACATGACCAACTGAGATACTGGCCGAAGGCCGGTTCGTGTCCGCGACGCCCAGCAGATGGCGCCGCCGTTCCGGCAAGGAGATGATGAACGTGAAGGCTCGCAAGGCGAGGCTCGCGGCGGCCGTCGCGGCTGTGGCGCTCGTCGCTGCCGCATGCAGTGGCGCCAGCGACGGAGATGGCGGAGATGCCGCCACGCAGGCGTCAACCGCACCGGCGACTACCGCAGCCCCTCCGACCAGCGCGGCTCCCACCACGGCGCCACCCCCGGCGACGACCGAGGCAGCCAGCGAGCTGCCGACCGATGCGATGGGCTTGCTGATCGCGGCAATCGAGAACAGCGCCGCACAATCGGTGCGCGGTGACATGCGCTTGGACATGGCCGAGATGGCCAGCGTGACCGTGCAGTTCGAGGCCGACGCCAACCAGAACCAATCGGTGACGATGCAGTTCGGGGAGATGATGGGACCCGACGGCGAGGGTCCAGGAGTCGAGATTCGATTCGTCGACGGCAACCTGTACCTGCAGTTCGTGGTTCCCGAGGGGATGCAGGGTCTGCTCGGCGGCGCGATGCCGCAGGGCTGGTTCACGCTGGACGCCGAGGCCGCTGCCGGGATGGGAGTGGTGTGCCCCTCGCCGGTACCCGGCGGGACGCCGGTAGGTGGTGTGTGCCAGCTTCCCAACGACAACACCTTCCTGATCGAACACGTGACCGGCGCCGAGATCGTCGGTCAGGACAACCTCGACGGGCTGGCTGTTTCTCACGTTCGGTTCACGGTCGATGCCGCGGCCCTCGCGGCGGAAGCCGTCGCCTCACTCGGGGATGACGGCGGCGCTGGGGGCGCACTTCCCTTCGGCGGCGACTTCGGCCCCGACGAGCTCATCTTCGACGTCTGGATCGACGGTGATGGCTTCATCAGGCGCCTGAGCCTCGACTTGGGCGCCGTCATGGAAGAGCTCATGGGCGACTCGGACGAGACCGAATCGGACAGCTTCGGGGATGCTTTCGCCAGCCTGTTCGATATCACCAACGTGATCAGCTACTACGACTACGGCGCCGACATCACCATCGAGGCACCGCCCGCGGACGAGATCGTCGGCGATTTTGGCGACCTGATGGGATCCGACTTCGGCGAGGCTTCAGCCACCGCCCCGGGATACGAGAACTCATAGCCGCGTGTCAGACTGCCCCGTGGATGTCGCCGGAACCGGGGAGCGGGCATGTCGCTGGAACTTGAGACCGTGCGGGTGGACGGCGACGGGCCGGTGCGTCATCTGGTGCTCAACCGGCCCGAGGTTCACAACGCCGTCAACTCCCAGCTGATCGCCGACGTGCACGCTGCCTGTTTGGCGCTCGACGCCGACCCGAGCGTGCGAGTGGTGATCGTGCGCGGCGAGGGTCGCAGCCTGTCGTCTGGGGCCGATCTCAAGCAGGGGCGCGGTACCAGCCTCGACGCCATGCTCGGCTCCAAGGCGGGCGCCCGCATGTACGACACGCTCATGCACCTCAACGCGATCACGATCTGCCTCTGCCACGGCTACATGATCGGCGGGGGAGGAGTGCTGCCCGCTGCGTGCGACTTCCGCATCGGCAGCCCGTCTATGAGCCTCACGCTCAACGAGGTCAGCATCGGCTTCAACCTCACGTGGCACTCGGTGCCGGCGCTGGTGAACCTGGTGGGGCCGCACCGTGCCAAGGAGATGCTGATCCTCGGGCGCACGTATGGCATGGACGAACTCGACGGGTGGGGCTTCTTCACCGAGACGGTGTCCGGCGACGATGAACTGGTGCCCGCCGCCGAGCGCCTGGCCGCAGCCGTGGTGAACCAGCCGCCGGTGCCGGTGACGTCGTCGAAGGCATCGATCAACGCGCAGGCGATGCCGCTGGGCCGGGCGATCAACCACCTCGACCACGTCGCCGTCGGCTACATGGGCAAGAGCGAGAGCTCCCGCACGGCCGTGCGCAGCTACTTCGACCGGGACGATCCCGACGCCCGTACCTGGTCCGACGACTGAGCAGGGCGATGGCTGGGTCCGGCAGCGCTGAGTCTGACGGCGTCGAGCCCGACGGTTTCGAGCCCGACGGCCCGTCACCGGTTGATGCAGGGGCCGACGCCGGTGGACCAAGCCGGCGTGACCGGGGCTGGCCCAACCAGCGCACCCTGCTGCTGTATCTGGTGGGCGGGCTGCTGATCGCAGCGATCCCCGTGGTGGTGGCGCGCTTCGTCGACCAGCCCCCTGGCGACACCTACACCATCGACATACCGCCGGGAACGGCCGACGCGATCGCAGCCGGCGAAGACGTCGAGGTCATTCCTGACGAGCTGGACTTCACGCTGCGCGATGTGCTGATCATCGTGAACCGTGACTCCGTGGCGCACACCATCGGCCCGTTCGAGATCGGGCCCGGCGAACAGTCCGAGCACTCGTTCAACGAGGTAGCCGCCATCAGCGCCTACTGCTCGCTGCACCCCTCCGGCAGCATCAGCATCTCCATCGGCGAGTAGTTCAGGCCTCGAAGGCTCGAACGCGGGAGCAGATGGCCCTGCCGCCGCCGCAGCGGGCGAGCGTGGCCGCTCACGCCTCCCGGCAGGCCGGCAAAGCCTCGTCGGCGAATTGCACGATCGCGTCCTCGGGCCGGCCCATGCGCAGCGCCGCCGTGTTGACCAGCAGCCGGTGCACACCGTGGTCGCGGTACACCTCGAGGCCTTCGAGCCCCTCGCGGTGGTAGTTCCAGTACGCGGTCAGCGCCAGCTCGGCCGGGTCGCGCCCCTGCCGGTCGCACTCGGCGTGCATCTCGCCGATCAAGCGCTTGAAGTCGTCGAGGTCCTTGTGGATCACGTACCAGCCGTCGCCCCGCGCCACCAGGCGACGGATGGCCGGCGGCGTGGTGCCGCCGATGAGCAGCGGCATGCGGGGCCGCTGGGCCGGTGTGGGCAGCATGGAGAACCCTGTCCAGTCCAGGAACTCGCCCCGGAAATCCACGTCCTCGCCGGTCCAAGCGGCGGTCATGGCGTCGATGTACTCGTCGGCCCTGGCGCCCCGGCGGTCGAACGGCACGCCGAGCGCGTCGAATTCCTCCTCCAGCCAGCCCACGCCGATGCCGAGCTCCAGCCGACCGCCCGACAGGTGGTCGAGCGACGACGCCTGCTTGGCGAAGTACAGGGCATTGGCTTGGGTGACGATGTTGACGCCGGTGCCGAGCCGCAGGTGCTGCGTTGCCCCGGCGACGAAAGTCAGGGCGATGAACGGGTCGGTGAAGCCCTGATCTGACGGGATCGACAGCTTGCCGCTGGGGTTGTACGGGTAGCGGCTCTCGTAGTCGTGCGGCACGATCACATGCTCGAACGTCCACACCGACTCGTAGCCGAGCTCCTCGAGCTGCTGGGCGAACGACCGCAGGTACCCAGGGTCGAGGTAAGTGGCCGAGTTGATAGGTGTGATGCCGACGTGCATCTGCGGGACTGTACGCAACACCTGTGCCGGGTGACGGGTGAAGTCTGGCGGGCGACGGTGGCCCCGCCGGCTCGGCCAGCCTGCCTGGCCCGCAAGCCCAGCACACCGCGCAGTCGTGCATGCAGCGGTCGAGTGCGCCAAGCTGTTGCGGTGCGGGAGGAAGCTGCCCTCAATGGCGCTGTCTTCGCAGTGCGGCGCGCCTCGTTGTACTCGCGCTCAGATCAAGAGCGCATCCAGCGCCGCACGGTCGTCGTGCTCATTGCGAGCCAGGCCGCCGGCGGCTTCGGCCTGGTTGCCACCTACATCGTGAGCGCGCTGCTGGCGAAGGACATCACCGGCAGCGCCACGCTCGGCACTATCGCCGCGAGCTGCCTGTCGATCGGCTCGGCGTCGGTTGCGGTGCCGATGTCGCGTCTGATGAACCGCTACGGGCGCCGCTCGGGTCTGCGCTTCGGCTACCTGGTCGGCGCCGGTGGCGCACTGTCGGCAGTGCTGGGCGCGATCCTGCTGAATTACCCGCTGCTGTGCCTGGGCGTGTTCGGTGCGGGGGCCGGCAATGCGGCCAACCTCGCGACCCGGTACGCCGCTTCGGACCTGTCCACTGAGCAGCGCCGTGCCAGCACCATCAGCATGATCGTGTGGGCGACCACATTCGGCTCCACTGCGGGCTCTGCGGTGTCGGGCTTTGCCAGCGAGGTCGGCGTCGCGTTCGGGCTTCCCGACAAGACCGGCTCGTATGTGTTCGCCGGCATCATGTTCTTGCTCGCAGCGGCGATCATCGAAGTCTTCCTGCGCCCCGACCCGATGCATGTGGCCAGCGAGCTGTCCGAGAACGGTCACGACGGTGCCTCCAAGGAATCTGCGCTGCCCGCCCCGTCGACGCGTGAGGCAATCTCGCTGATCTGGCAGCGGCCCGAGGCTCGGCTGGCGGTGCTGGCGATGATCGTCAGCCAGGTGACCATGGTGGGTGTCATGGCGCTGACGCCGTTGCACATGGATGAAGGCGGCCAGTCTCAGAGCGTCATCGGGTACATGATGGCGTTCCACATTCTGGGCATGTACCTGTTCTCGCCGGTGGTCGGCCGTCTGACCGACAGGATCGGCAGCTACCCGATGCTGTTCATTGCCGGCGGCCTCTGTACTTGGGGTGCCTACTGGGCCGCGATCACCCCGCCCGCCGGGGCGCTGGGGGTGTTCATGGGGAATTTCCTGGTGGGCCTGGGCTGGTGCTTCGGGGTGGTCGCGGCGTCGAACCTGATGGTGGCCCTGTATCCGATTCACCAGCGGGTCTCGGTTCAGGGTGTCGGCGACTTCGCGATGCTCGCTTCGGGGGCGGTGGCCGGTTTGAGCTCGGGGGCGCTGTACTCGATCTTCCAGTACAGCGGTGTGAACTACGCGAATGCGCTGTTCGGCGTGGCGCTGATTCTGGCCACGTTCCTCACCTACACCGGCGTGCGCCGCTCGATGCGCCGCCCGCACCACCAGCAGCCAGCAGTCGCCGTCGGCGGCTGAGCCACAGCGCCGCGAGCACGCCGCTCGTCCAGCGGTCGCTGGACGGACTGCTGTTACACAGGCGGCCCGGCCAGCGCTACGCGCGGTCGCGCTCCTTACGGCGCAGTGAAGCTGAAGGTGCGCTCGCCGTTCAGGACAACCTCGAACGTCTCGCCCGAGATGAACCCGTCGCTGAGGTGGACGATGGCGTCGAGTTCCAGATCTCGCTCGGAGCAGTCCTGCGCCCATGGCACCGGTGCGGGCACCCGGGCCGTGATCGTGACTTCGTAGCGGTCGCCGTTGCGGACCGCGTCCTCTCGGCCGATGTGGTAGCAGCCGTCCTCGCTCGAGGTCACAAACACGACTCGTAGGTAGCCGCTGCTCTGACTGCCGGTTGAGCCCTCCCAGATCATCCCCACATCGGTGGCGTGAACAGGGGCCTCGACCCGGTCGGGATCGGTGCGGGTCCAGCCTTCGGGTACCAGCTCGGGCGGCGGCTCCACCATCACGAGCGTCATGTCGACCCTGCGCGGGTTGCCCCGGGTGATCACGTCGTGCGCGGTGTCGTTGGTGAACGCCATCCGACCGTCGCCCTCGGTGATCACCGCCGAGACTGAGTAGACGTTGCGGTCGTCGATCTCGTCGCTGGCGTAGCGCAGGTCGAAGTCGATGGGCACCTGGCCGGGACTGCTGATGACCTGCTCGGCGACGAGCACTGAGGCTGCATCGGCGAGGGACGTGTCGCGCAGCTGCACCGTCACGACGGCATCTGGCGTCAGCGCAATGCGCTCGCGGTAGGTGATCGTGCCCCGCACCGACGCGTCGGCGCCCGGCGGCGCGGGCGAGGTTGTCTGGGCGGAGTCGCTGTCCGCGTCACAGGCACCGGCGGCGAGCCCCAGGCCGGCGGCGAGCGCAAGCCCGGCGGCGCTCGTCGTCCACCGGGATGCGCCCCAGCAGGTTCGCCTTCTGCCTGCACGCGTGCGGTGCGAATGCGTCAACGGTGCAGTCATCTGATGCCGTCTCCAAGGACTGTGCTGCCGCGCGCATCGGGCTCACGCGCTGCCCATTTCAACGCACGGCGGCTGATGCGGGTTCCCATCCCGTTGGAGCGCCGATCACGCGCTGCGGGCAGCATCAGCCGAGGGCGTCACCTTGTAGCGAGGCCAGCAGCGAGCCCTGCCGGCCCAGCGGCTCGACGCCGAGCGTGCGGAAAATCCGCCAGTGCAGGCTGATGTCGGAGGCGATGATCGGCACGCCGAGCTGCGCTTCGATGTCGGCGGCCAGGCTCACGAAGCGGCGCGGCAGCCCGTCGGTGCCCCGGTAGTTGGACATGCCGTTGACCAGCACTGCGTCCACGTCGGGCGCCTGGCCCAGGGCGTGCTCGCACGATCGCAGTGCCAGGTCACCGGGGAAGATCCACGTGCAGTCGTTCACCTCGTCCTGGGTGTCGTACCAGCCCTGGTCGACGAAGTTCCCGGCCCACACGACGTCGATGCCCGCGCTGCGCAGGAACCGCACCACGCCATCGCGCCAGTCGGGCCAGAAGTACACGGCGTTGAGCGCGATCCGCTCGTAGCCGTGGGCCTCGCACGCCTCCACCAGCGTCAGGCCGGCCATGTGGAACGGCGTTTCGTACTTCTCGGACATCTCGGCGGTGAACCGGCGGATGTCGGCGCAGTCGGTGCCGGCGGCATGCACCCAGTTCGTGCCGACCTGGCCCACCACGTCGGCGCCGCTGCCCGACAGGCAGTGCACGGTTTCCTCGAGCAGGTGAAACAGCCCGGCCCGGTCGCTGAGCCGGTGGGCGTAGCCGGGGGCGTGCAGCAGACGGCCGTGCACGCCCACCGACGGCGGGCACATGCGCAGGAAGTCGGTAGGAGCGGCGTCGAAATCCATCGGCGGCGCCGTGAAGCCGACCTGGTGGGGGAACAGCTTCTTCGACGGGTCAGCCCACTTGGCCGGCTTGATGGGCGTGCTCACCGGATGTGCCTCCTCGGGGCTGGTGTTGTGCCGGTGCTCCGTCGGGCCCCGGGAGTGAACGCAGGGCAGCTGGCCGACACTCAGGCGCTCCAGCCGCCGTCGACGTGGATCGTCTGGCCGGTGATGTAGCTGGCGCCGGCACACAGAAACAGGCATGCGTCGGCGTATTCGGCCGCGGTGCCGGGACGGCCCAGCGGCAGCGACTCGGAGTCTTCGAAGACCGTCGCCCAGCGGATCGGGAAGTTGGTGGAGTCGGGGTGCACGTAGCTGGGGGAGATGGCGTTCACCCGCACTTCGGGGGCGAGGCCGCGCGCCAGTTCCTTGGTGAGCGTGATGAGGCCGCCCTTGGCCACGCTGTACGGCGAGCTGGAGCCGCCGCCCCGCCAGCCCGACATGGACGCCGTGTTCACGATGGCCCCGCGTGCTGCTATCAGGTACGGCGCAGCGGCCTTGGCGGTGCGGAACGCCGACAGCAGGTTGATCGACAGCGCTTCGGCCCACAGTTCCTCGGTCTGCGATTCGAGATCGCCGGCAGGGATGGGCTGCAGGGTGACGGGATGCCCGGCGATGTTCAGCAGGTAGTCGATGCCGCCCATTCGGTCGGCGGCAGCTTCCACCATGGCCACCACCGAGTCGTTGTCGCGCAGGTCGCATGGCGCCTCGAACACGTCGAGGCCGTCTTCCTGCAGCGCTTGCATGGTTCCGGTGAGCCGCTCGCCGGGCAGGTCGGCGATGGCCACCGTGGAGCCGTTCGCGGCGAACGTGCGGGTGACGCCGAGGCCGATGCCGCTGGCCCCGCCGCTGACGATGCTGCGCTTGCCGGTGAGATCGGCGCTGATCATGTTGCGGCCTCGTTCGTGGATCGTTGCGTGCTCATGAGCCCTGCGGCAGGTACTGGTCGTGAGACCACGGGTCGAGCCGCAGGCTGAGCTCGCGCAAGCGGCCGTGGAACTCGTCGCGGGGCACGTGGCACAGCCGGATATGGCGGCCCGATGCGGGGTCGAACTCCGTGCGGCCGTGCATGACGCGGTGGTTGTCGATGAGCACGCCTTGGCCGGGCTCGACCCGGATGGCGGCCGTGAATTCGGGGCTCAGCATGCGGCTGCTGAAGGCCCGGATGGCGTCGTAGAGGCGGTCCACGTCGCTTGGCGGCACGTCGAGCGGCCCGAGCGCCCGGTCGAAGTAGCGGATGCCACTGGGGCGACTGAACTCGTCGAGCCGGATGACCGGGCTGCGGCTACGCAGGTTGATCTCGCCGGGGTGGCGCCGCACATGGGTGACGTGCAGCGTGGTGAGGGCCTCGAATGCATCGGGCTCGTCGATGCGCAGCGACTCGGCGATGGCGAAGCCGTCCACGTAGGTGCTCATGCCGCCGACATCGGTGTTGACCAGGCAGTGGAAGATGTCGATGCCGGGCGGGGAGTAGTAGAAGGCGTCGTCGATGTGGGGCGCCTGGGCCATGCCGGTCTTGGCGCCCAGCTTGGCCACCGGCTCGGCGCGCACGTCGTAGATGCGGCCATAGACGGTCGTCTCATGGATGGGGCCGACGAGGTTGGCGAGCTGCTCGGTGCACGCGGGGTCGGTGCCCAAGTTGTCGATGCGCACGATGCCGTAGCCGGCCAAGAGCCGGTAGGCGTGCAGTTGGCCGGCGCCGCCGTCGCTGGCGTCGGTCCAGTTGACGGTGGGGAAGTCGTCGGCCAGTTCGGCCCGCCAAGTGGTGGGCTGCCACGCGGCCCTGCGCCGGCGAGCCTCGTCGTCGTAGGCGTTCGCCGCGAGCCAGTCGCTGCCATAGGCGGAACGGTGGCCGTCGGGCCACGTCAGCACCAAATCGCTGTTGCAGGTTCCGGTGCTCACCGGTGCGATGTCCGGCGGGATGCTCGCCACGGTCGTGAAGCGGATGCCGTCGGCGGGGTTGCCGCATTCGGCGCACCAGCAGCAGTGCCGCAGCCACTGCGCCGAGTAGGTGCGCTCGCGGCCGTCGGCGAAGGCCACACGAACCTGGCGCCCGTCGATGGTCGCGCCGGTCACGGCAGGTGCGTCAGCGATGCCGAGCCGGTTGCCGAGATACGGGTTGTAGGTGGTGATGCCGCCCACAGCCCCGTGCACTGCGGTGTCAGTCGGCGGGTTCGGCGCCGTCTCGTGTGCATCGTGCGCTGCTGGCACAGATCCCGGCATTGTCGAGGCCCGGGATGACCGGTCCGACGGCGACGCAGACAACCCAGCCGGCGGCTCGCTCACCGGTCAATCGCTCCGGTCGCCGGCGGCATCGAGTGTGTGGGCAGCCACGAGTTCTTCGTTCAGCTCCACGCCGAGGCCGGCGCCGGTCGGCAGTGCTGCGTAGCCGTCGACGATGTCGGGCTCGGGCGGGTGGACGAGCTCGGTACGCAAGCGGGACGGGCCCAGCCGCGACGAGCGGAATTCCACCATCGGGATGGTCAGCGCTGCTGCTTGGAGATGGAAGTTGGCGACGTCGGTGATGCCGGTGGCGAAGCTGTGGGGGATGAGCTGCGCGCCGTGCAGCTCGCACAGCTCGGCGATGCGTATCAGCTCGGTGAACCCCCCGGCGCGGCTGACGCCGGGTTGCACCAGCGACACACCGCCGGTGGTCAGCCATTCCCGCACCTCCCAGCGCCCGGCTGCGAACTCGGCACCGCCCACCCGGATGGGCGATACGGCTGCGAGACGGGCATGGCCGGCCAGGTCATCGTGCCGCAGCGGGGCTTCGGCGAAGGCCACGTCGAAGTCTTCGATGCGTCGCAGCGTCCAGGCGGCGTCGTGCCAGTCCCACCAGCGGTAGCCGAAGTCGAGCGCCATGCTGAGCTCGTCGCCGAGCGCTTCCCGGCAGTTGCCGACGAAGTCAACGACGGCCCGGTCGGACACCTCGGCGCCGAACAGCACCGGCACCTTGACCGCGGAGAGGCCCTGGTCGGCGGCGATGGCGGCCTGGCGCGTGACCTCGTCGAGCACGGCCGACATCGGCCCGTCGTAGATGTCGCCGGGGTAGCAGGTGGCATACGGCCGGATGCGCTCGGTGCGGGCGCCGCCGAGCAGCTTGTACACGGGCAGGCCGAGCTGGCGCCCGGCGAGGTCGTACAGCGCGATGTCCACGGCCGAGTACGCCTGGATGTAGGTGCCCCGGCGCCCGTGGTAGAAGCTGCCGTGGTACGCCCGGTCGTACAGCGCTGCGGCTTCGATCGGGTCGGCGCCCACCACCACGTCGGTGATGCCCTGGCTCCAGAAGTGAATGGTGCGCTGGTCGATCATCGCCTTGACGACGGCGGGCGTGCATACCGACTCGCCGATGCCGACCCGCCCGTCCTCGTCGGTCACCTTGACGAGCAGCGTCTCCTCGGAGCCTTCGGCGAAGGCATTGCCGACGGCGGGCACCGACACGATCAGGGCTTCGACGGCCGCGACGGCGCACGGCTGGCGGGCGGTTGCTGCTTCGCTGCTCGCCGTCATGTCCGCGACGGCCCCGGCTCGGCCGAGCGCGCCCTGCCCGCGGCGGCGCTCGGCGTGGCGTTCGCCGTCACGTCAACCGCCGATGGGGCTCTGTGCTGTGAGGCCACCGTCCACAGTAAACACGCTGCCTGAGACGAAGCTGGCCGCCGGGCTCGCCAGCCAGGCAACTGCTTCGGCGACATCATCGGGGGTGCCGAGCCGGCCCACGGGATGGCGCTCGATAGCCGCTTGCCGGGCTGCGGCGGGGTCCGCTTCGAGGTCGAACACGGCGTCGGCGAGCGAGGTCGCGATCCAGCCGGGGCTGACCGCCACGCAACGGATGCCCTGGTGGCCGTGGTCGATGGCGATGGCCCGGGTGAGTGCCTCGACGGCACCCTTGGATGCGTTGTACACGGCCATGCCGGCGTCGGCGTGGGTTGCGGCAATCGAGGCGATGTTGATGATGACGCCGCCATCGGGCCGGTTGTCTCGCTGAGCGTCGTGCTGCTCGGCGAGCCGGCTGCCGGGCTGTGCTGCTCGCTGGCCGTCGGTCTGGCTCGACATGTGACGCACCGCGGCACGGCACATGTTGAACACGCCCCGCACGTTGACGTCCATGACCCGGTCGAATTCCTCATCAGTGGTGTCGGCCACGGTCTTCTCCACCTGCACGCCGGCGTTATTGATCACCACGTCCAGCCGCCCGAACCGTTCAGCAGCGGCAGCCACCAGCGCGTCGGCCTGCGCCGGATCGGCGACGTCAGTCCGCAGCCAGAGCGCGCCATCGAGATCAGGCTTGCTGCGACTGCCGGTCAGCACATCCCAGCCGTCTGCCACGAACCGCCGAGCGATCGCCTGGCCGATCCCCGAGCTCGCCCCCGTCACCACCACACTGCTCACAGCCGCTCCTCCGCCCCGCAGCTTGTCTGTCACACGCCGTTTGACGGACGGAACGATTCGAGCTTGAGCACGGGGTCGGTCCAGCCGTCGTCGGTGAACAGCGTGCCTGCGAGTCGTCCGATCTCGTCGGCCGACTTGGCCGCCGAACCGCAGCCGCCCACCGCGACGGCGACGCGGTCGTCGACCCAGTCGATCCACGGGAGATCGTGCGGGGTGTTCGTGACCACGCAGGGCTTGAAGTCGCGCGACCGGATCGTGCGGTTGGGGAGGAATTCGCGCAGCCGGGCCTCGAGGTCATCTGCCTCTGCCACGCTCCCGCCGCTGCGGAACCAGTCGACCACTGTGGGCACATCGTCGGCCATGGTGGCGGCAGGGTCGTAGCCGCCGATCTTCAGCATGACCCGACCGTCGGGGAACCGGACGGGCGGCACCCAGTAGACGTCGTGGCGAGGATCTTCCTCGCAGGTGGCCGGGTCGGTCCGGGAGATGAGGCTCGGCAGCGCGGGGCCATCGTCGAGCTCGGCCATCAGGATCGTCCGCAGGCTGCGCTCAAGCGGCAGGTCGACCCCGACCAGCTCGGCCGCCCACGCGCCGGTGCACAGCAGCACGCCCCCGGCGAGCACCGTGTCGTTGCCGACGGTCAGCTGCACACCGTCGACCGTCGGCACGGCCGCGGACACGGGAGCGTCCATGACGGTCCCGCCCGCTTCGGCCGTCAGCTGGCTCTGCGCCGCGACCATCCGTCGCGGATTGATATGCCCGGCGGGCGCAGCTTCGAGGATGATCGCGTCCGCGCTCGACATGTCGATCCCGAAGCGCTCGGCAACCTCGGCAGCGGTGACCTGGCGCGCATCGACGTCGAGTTCGAGCGCATGGGCGAGATCCGCATGCGGATTGGCCCCCGAATAGACGAGCCCGGTGCCGGAATGAAACGGGATGCCGGAGCGTTCCTCGATGTCGGCATACCTGCCGATCGAGCGGATCGCCAAGTGTGACCAGGCCGGATCTGGATCGATCATCCGGGTAATGCGGCCTTCGTCGTAATGGCTCGCGAACGGACCGGTCGACGCTGCGTAGTCCTCCGGCTCACCAGGCCCGATCAACGCGACCGAGTGTCCGGCCTCCGCGAGATGGCGAGCCGCAGCACTGCCAATCAGCCCCCGCCCGACAACCGCCACCTCAAAGTTCGACATGCCCGCAAGGTAGACGGGCGCAGTCAGGACTGCAGGGTCGAGACGCGGACGATCGTGCTGCCGACGACCCGGTCGGTGACGGACCGGCGGTCACCACTGAGCATCAAAACGCCTGCATCCAGGATCGTCCCGAAGCCCAGCGAGACGCCCCAGAAGAGGCGTTGGAAAACGTCCCGGACGAACATGCGGCCCCAGCCGAATGGGGTGCCATCGGATCGCACGGCCACCAAGCCGGTGAGGAACTTGCCCGGTGTCTGACCCCATGCCAGCAAGAAGAGCCAGCACGGCAGGTACACGAAGATGAGCCACCAGAACATGACCACCAGCAGCCCGAAGAACCCGTCGAGCAGGTGGGCGGTCAGGCGCCGAATGGGTCCCGCGCTGGTCAGGTGCGCATCGGGTTCGCGCTGCGGCGGCTCGATCCCGTCAGACATGCGGCGAGTCTGTCAGCGCGCCTGCGTTGACGCAGTGATCGGAGCTGTGCGAATGTCGGACGCTTCGGAACGCGGCAGGCTGTGTACGTGCCAACGCAAGCAGCCGAGCCAGCCGACGAGGACGCTGTCTATGCCGACGACTACCGCTTGGCCAATGGCCTGTCGGGGGAAGCGCTGACCGTTCCGTCGGCGAACCCCATCAACTTCCACCAGGCCATCTCCGACACTGCGGCGATGCCCCGCCAGGACATCTGGGCCAAGCTCTTCCTGCCCGACGGGCCCGGACCGTTCCCGGTGGTCATCGTGGTGCCGGGCAGCCTCGGGCTCCAACCCCACCATCTCGCCCACGCATCGGCCATCGTCGACACCGGTATCGCCGCGTGCGGCCTCGACCCGTTCGGCCCTCGCAGCGTCACCTCGACCGTGGCCAACCAGGTCCAGTACTCCTTCGCCGCCAGCGCCTGGGACGTCCTTGCCACCGCCGAGGTGCTTTCGGCCCGGCCCGACATCGATGCGGCACGCATCGGCGCGCAGGGCCACAGCCGGGGCGGCTCGGCGGTGCTGAGCGCGGCCTCGGTTCACCTCGCCGCAGCCTCGGGCGCCCCAAAGCTCGCCGGCGTGTATGCCGCCTATCCGTGGTCGGGCCACCAGTTCGTCGACCCGTCGGTCGGCAGCACCCGAGTTCGGGCGATCATCGGCGATCAGGACGACTGGTGCTCGCCGATGCAGGTTCAAGCCCACATTCACGCCATGCGGGTAGCGGGCGGCGACGCCACGGCGCGGATCGTGCCCGACGCCCACCACAGCTTCGACCGCTCCACGCCGCTGGAGCACATACCGGATGCCGCCGTAACGCCGGGAGCGCCCACCGTCTACATCGCCGACAACGGCGCCTTCATCCCGCCCACCTCCGACGAGCCAGACCCATCAATGGTCGATCTCGACGGCTTCCTCTACTCGATCAATGCCGGCTACGGCGTCCGCGGCGCCCACATCGGCGGCACCCCCGAACTAGCGCCCCTCTTCACAGAAGACATGCTGACCTTCTGGACCGCAGTCATGTCCCCAACCCGATAGAGCGGGTTGTCTGCACGCGAGATGAGACCTTCAAAATCAACATCAGTCGACTCAAAAATCATACATCAGACGATTTGAAATTGCTACACTAATGGCGATGGACGTCGACCATCCGCTGCTGAAGGCGATTCGCGCAAGCTATCGACCACGAGTGGCCGACAGTCAGCTTCGCCGAGCACTGCAATCAGCTCCCGCCGTGCTCATCGAGGGCCCTCGGGCTTGCGGCAAGACCTGGACAGGTGGCCACGCGGCTCGCAGCGCGGTGATGCTCGATGCTCAGGAGGCTGCCGCACTGACCAGCGCAATGGCTCGACAGATGCTTCTGGAAGGGCTCAAGCCGAAGCTGCTCGACGAATATCACTTGGCGCCGGACCTATGGAATCCGATCCGACGCGCTGCCGACGAGCTTGCACAGCCGGGCCAGTTCATTCTCACCGGCTCAGCGGTGCCGCCGGACAGCGCCACCCGGCACACGGGCGCTGGTCGAGTTCGACGGGTGCGCATGCGTCCCATGTCTCTTGCGGAGTCGGGCGAATCAACCGCACAAGTGTCGCTCGGTGCGTTGTTCGATTCCGGCGAAGTGGCCGCCGCAGCGCCCGCTTCCGAACCGGACATCTTCGACTTGGCCTGCCGCGGCGGTTGGCCCGCATTGGTCCACCTCAGCGGAACCGAAGCCCAGCCGGCGTTGCGCGACTATCTCGATGACCTCTGCCGCGCCTGTACGATGCGATGCGAGCTG
>CAZAFV010000020.1:20329-48982 GCA_964484385.1 uncultured Acidimicrobiales bacterium | reverse complement strand
CGGGGCAGGAACCCTTCCATGACCCAGCGATCGGTCGGCAGGCCCGAGATGGCCAATGCCGTCACCGGTGCCGACGGTCCCGGAACGGCGCTGACGACGACGCCTGCTGATGCCGCAGCGGCGACCAGTCGCTGCCCGGGATCGGAGATGGCGGGCATGCCCGCATCCGTGATGTAGGCGGCGGCCTCCCCAGCTGTCAGGCGCCGCACGATCTCGGCGGCCACGGTGGCCTCGTTGTGCTCGTGCATGGCCACCAGTTGCCGTCCGCCGATGCCCAGCCGCTGCAGCAGCAGGCCAGTTCGGCGAGTGTCCTCGCAGGCCACGAAAGACACCGCCGACAGCACCTCGACCGCCCGCGGGGCGATGTCAGCAAGGTTGCCGATGGGTGTGGCAACCAGCCACAGCCGGGGTTCGCTGTCGCTCATGCTTCCAGCCGGACGTCGAGCGTGTCTCCCACGGTCAGGCCCCAGCGTTCGCATGCGCCCGCCTGGGTCTCGATGACCGATCGAGCGCTCAGTCTCGGCCGCCCGATCCGGCCCGGCGGCATCTGCACCAGGTCCACCACCCGCCGCTGCCGATCCAGGAACAGCACGTCGATGTCGAAGCTCATCCCGATGGTGTGCACACACCGGCACCGCTCGATCAGCAGCGCTCCGGTCACGTCGTCGCGCCCGAGCAGGCCACGCCGGCGCTCGGAACGGGTGCGAGCAACCTCGAGACTTGCCACCACTCGATCCCCGCAGGCCAGCCAGGGCATGGCTACACGTTGAAGCGGAACTCCACGACGTCGCCATCGCGCATCGGATAGTCCTTCCCCTCGACTCGCAGGCGGCCGGCGTCCCGCGCGGCAGACCACGAGCCTAAGTCCAGCAGCTCAGCCCAGTCGATCACCTCGGCCCGGATGAAGCCGCGCTCGAAATCGGTGTGGATCCGCCCGGCGCATTGCGGTGCCCGCCAGCCGGCGCGGAAAGTCCAAGCCCGGGATTCCTTCTCGCCCGTGGTGAGGAACGTGCGCAGGCCCAGCAGGCCGTGTGCAGCGGCGACGAACCTCTCCAGCGCACCCTCGCCCAGACCGAGTCCTTCGAGCAGCTCGGCTCGCTCGGCGCCGGTGAGCTGCGCCGCTTCGGCTTCGAGCTGCACGCACAGCGGCAGCACGGTGGCGCCCGGCAGCTCGGCTTCGATGGGTGCGGCCAGCTCGGCCGCGGCATCGAGCTGGTCGTCGCCGATGTTGAGCACCGCCATGACCGGCTTGTCGGTCAGCAGGAAGTGGCTGCGCAGCGCCGCCCGGTGGGGGTGCTGCTGCGAGGACGGCTCAGCGCCGTCGCACCCAGCGCCGAGCGGCCATGCCCGGTACAGCGGCGTGCCCGCCGCCAGGTGCTCGAGCGCGGCTTCGAGCGCCGCTGCCTCCTCGGCGAGCGCGGTGTCAGACGGCTGGCTGCGCGCCGCCTTGCGCCGGCGGCCGATCCGCGATTCCACCGACTCCAAGTCGGCCAGTGTGAGCTCGGTCTCGACGATGCGAAGGTGTTCGAGCGGGTCGGCGGGACCGGGCACATCGGCATCGGAGAAGGCACGCAGGACGAAAACGATCGCGTCCACCTCGCGGATCCCCGCCAGGAAGCGGTTGCCAAGACCCTCGCCCTTGCTGGCCCCCTCCACGAGTCCGCCGATATCGATGAACTCTGTGGTGGTCGGCACCACCTTCTTGCTGCGGCTCATCTGGGCGAGCGCATCGAGCCGGGGGTCGGGCACCCGGGCCACGCCGACATTCGGATCGGTGGTGGCAAAGGCGTACGGCGCCGCCAGTGCCCCGCCGCCGGCGAGCGAATTGAACAGCGACGACTTCCCCGCGTTGGGCAGGCCCACGAACCCAAAGCGCTCCATCGCCGGGCGAGGCTAATGAGTGCAACGCTGGGTGCTCACAGCCCTCCCGGGCGGTACGAAGCGCTGCGTGCAAGACTTCGCCGGGTCGGGTACGCGCCCGAGACATCCATTGACGGGGAGGAACCCATGGGACCGCTGCAGGGACTCAAGGTGATCGAGCTGGCCGGCATCGGCCCTGGACCGTTCTGCGCCATGCTGCTCGCTGATCTGGGCGCGGACGTGATCCGCATCGACCGCATGACGCCTGAAGACCTCGGCATCGACCGGGGGCGCAGGTTCAACGTGCTCAACCGGGGCCGGCGTTCGGTGGCGGTCGACCTCAAGTCGCCTGACGGCGTCGAGACTGTGCTCAAGCTGGTGGAGCAGGCCGACGCGCTCATCGAAGGCTTCCGCCCCGGCGTCACCGAGCGACTGGGTCTCGGACCCGACGAGTGCTTCGCTCGCAACCCGAAGCTGGTCTACGGCCGCATGACCGGGTGGGGCCAGGAAGGGCCGATGGCACACGCCGCCGGGCACGACATCAACTACATCGCCCTGACCGGTGCGCTGCATGCCATCGGACCTGCTGAGGCGCCGAGCCCGCCGCTCAACCTGGTGGGCGACTTCGGCGGCGGCGGCATGTACCTGGCCTTTGGCGTGTGCGCCGCACTGCTCGAGGCGCGTGACTCCGGGCAGGGCCAAGTCGTGGATGCCGCCATGACCGAGGGCGCCGCGTCATTGATGGCAGCCATCTACGGCATCTACGGCTCGGGTGGCTGGGCCGACGAGCGGGAATCCAACTTCCTCGACGGCGGCGCCTACTACTACGGCGTGTACGAGACCTCTGACGGCAAGTTCGTCTCGGTCGGTTCGATCGAGGGCAAGTTTCACGACGAACTGCTCGAGAAGACCGGCCTGGCCGACGCTCCCACGGTCGACCGCAACGACCGTGATGCGTGGGCCGACAAGCGGGCTCGCTTGGCGGAGGTCATCAAGACCAAGACCCGCGACGAGTGGGACGAGATCATGGCCGGCTCCGACGTCTGCTATGCGCCGGTGCTCGATCTGTCGGAGGCGCCGCACCACCCGCACAACGTCGCCCGGGGCAGCTTCGTGGAGGTCGAGGGCGTGATGCAGCCGGCACCGGCGCCTCGCTTCAGCCGTACCCCGGGCGCCGTCGCCCGACCGCCGGCGTCGCCGGGTGAGAACACCGATGAGGTACTGGCCGACTGGGGCTTCGACGCCGACGACATTGAGAAACTCCACGAAGTCGGTGCCGTCGGCTGAATCCCGGAGGCTGAGCCGAACGGCGTCGGTAGCCTGAGACGCCTATGTCGAAGCGCACCAACAAGCGAAAGCTCCGGGCGCGGCGCAGCAAAGCCAATCACGGCAAGCGCCCCAACTGCGGCCGCGGCTAGGCGGCTGGCATCGGCCGCGCCTGCGGCCAATGGGACTGAGTCCGGCTGCCGCTGCGCGCCTCTCTCAACCGGCCATCATCGTGGGGTGCGCTGGCGCGGCACCCCAAGGTTGGTCAGTCTGCTGATCCTGACTGCCGTGCTGAGCGGCGCATGCCAGGTTCAACAGGGCCCCGACGCTGCGCCGGTCGCAACTGAGTCCGGCATTGCCGAGCGATCTGAGATCTCGGGCGACGCGACGGCGGCGGCCCCGTCGTCGACCTTGCCCCCGCCCGCGTCCGGCACTGCGGACGAACCGGCCTCAAGCGAACCGGCGTCCAACGAGCCGTCCGGCGATCCTGAGCCGCCGGATGATGCCACAGCGTCCGACGCAGGCACCGACGACCAACCCATCGTTCAGCAGGATCGCGAGCCGGATGTCGCGGAAGCCGATGCTGTCGAACCCGAGCCGCTGCCTGCGGGTCTCGAGGCTGCGCTGCGCACATCGTTCCCGGATTCCGTATTCGTGCTTCACCGCGAGGTGGCTCGGGGTGATCTGAATGGCGATGGCGTCGAGGACTTCGCGGTGTACATCGAGGCCCGATTCGCTGACTTGCCGGAGGGAAACCTGCTGGTGCCCGTCTTCGGTACCGGCGAGGCATTTGATGTGCAGCCGCCCGTGGAATTGGGCCGTCACATCATCATCGACACCATCGACATCCGGGATGACGCGGTCGAGGTGTCCTTCTTCGATCGCTCGCCCGGCGAGCCGCTGACGGCGATCACACGACGCACCACGCTGTCCATCAGCCCCGACAGCGCGGGTCCAGCAGCACCGGCGGCAGCGTGGATCGCCACTGCCACCCGCGTCGAGCCAATCGACAATGTGCCGGCGCTACAGATCACCAGGCCGGCGACGCCGGTGGTGTTCGAGCTCGACGGCATAGGCGCCGTCATGTCGGATCGGATCGAGCTGCGCGAGCGGCACGGGTATGTCGTTCACGCCGCTGAGCATGACGTCATGGTGGCGACGCTCACCGCCCCGGCCGGAGTCTGGCTGGAGGCCCGTCTCGGCGACGGCGCAGCGCTCGTGCCCATCGCCGAGCGGACCCAGAGTTTCGCAACCCGCATACCAGCGAGCGGCGCGTGGACCGTCACGGTCGCGTCGTCGCTCCCCGAGCCGGCGGACTACCGGCTTTCCGTCGATGTATTCCCGCCGGCGCTCGGCGAGCGCATCGCTACCCGTGGCCCCACCAGCTTCTGGTCGAGCACCCACATCTCCCCGCCGGCGCTGCCAGACGACGGTCCGGTCGTTTACCTGACCTTCGACGACGGGCCGCACCCGACGTACACACCGCAGGTGCTCGACGTGCTGGCACGCCACGGGGCTCGAGCGACCTTCTTCGTCGTCGGCTACCTCGCAGAGCGATATCCACTGCTCATCCAGCGCATCGCACACGAGGGCCACACCCTCGCCAACCACTCGTGGCAACACGAGTCGCTCGCACGTGTCTCGAAGGCGGCCTTCGACCGTTCCGTCGGGCGCACCCAGGAGATCCTGGGGCCGCTCGCCACCCCGTGCCTCAGGCCGCCCTACTACGCCATCGGCAGATTTACCGAAGAATGGTCCAACGAGTTAGGCCTGAGACTGGTCGGCTGGAGCTACTCCCCGCGCGATTGGGAACAGCGCCCGGCCCGGACCATTGCCGACGGCCTCGTCGCCCGGTCCTATCCCGGTGCCATCATCCTGCTGCACGACGGCGGCGGCCCTCGTTCGGCGACGGTGCGAGGACTCGACATGGCGCTTGAACGGCTCTCAAACCGCGGATTCGAATTCAAACCGCTCTGCCGCTGACGCGCTCCGCCACGGCCGCGTGCGCGGAAATGTCGCCGAACCGGGTGGCGCCTGGCTACCCGGCACCCGACGACAGGTCGACGAAGAGTCCGAGTTCGTCCAGCAGCACCTGCGACAGCCAGCGACCGCCGATGGTGCTGAGGTGGACGCCGTCGGTGAGACGCACATCGGCGAGCTGCCCATCGGCATCGGCCACGTAGCGGCTGAAGCCGCCATTGGGCCCCCGGAACAGGTCCCTCGTGTCCACGTAGTGCACCCGGTTGCGCTTGGCGGCTTCGGCCTCGAAGACCTCGTTGACGCCCTGCATGCGGGAGTCGTATTCAGGGTCCTCCATGATCGGCTGGCCGACCCAGATCAACACTCGGTCGGGGTCGGTGGTGACCAGGTCCATGACGTGGCCGACCCGCGCCGAGTATTCCTGCACCCAGGCATCAGAGAAGCGGCGTGCGATCTGGCCATCCACGACGATCGCCTGTGCGTCGTTGCCGCCGAACATCAGCACGACTGCGTCGGGGTCCTCTGCGGCCAAGACCTCCACGATGCGTGTCGGCCAGTCGTAGAAGTCGGGTCGGCTCAAGCCGCTGGAAAGCTGATGCTCCGTGGAGGCCTCGATGACGCCCGTGTCATTGGCCAGGCCGACCATGACATCGCCGAAGAACCGCACCATGGAATCGCCCATGACGTACAGCCGCAGCGGATCGGCTGGCGTCGGGAACCACGGCATGGTGGTGGCGGGCGCTCCTGTCGCCACGCCGTCATCGGAACTCCCGGCACCAGCGATCGCGGGCGTCGCCGGATCGGCAACCACCACACCGGCACGCGCCGGGTCGGCTTCCAGGGCAGTGCCGCCGGCTTCGCCAGCCGTCTCGCCAGCAGCCACAGAACTGAGCGGATCGGTGGTCGCACCGGGGTCGGCCACGTCGCGACCGAACGCTTCGTCGGTCCACAGACGTGGCAGGTGCGCTCCGGCAGCGCTGGCCACGCCCTCGACCGGTTCCCACACTGCCACGGAGACATCGCGCTCCCAGCCGAACGGCTTCTGCTGCGCCTCGCGCAGCAGCTGCTGCGAGTTGAGCACGATCGCCAGCGCCAGCCCGAGCGCGCCCGCCAGCAAGACCTTGCCGGCGGGCATGCCGTTGCGCTGGTCGGCGGCCTGCAGGCGCGGCAGGTTCGGGGCCGGGGCGGTCGAAGGATCGGGTGGAGCGTGCGATGCCTGCATGGCTCAGAACTGGAAGTAGATGAACGGGGCGACGCCCGTGGGGCCGAGAACGTCAATGGCCACCAATGAGACGCCCACCACGGCGCCCTGGGCCACCCAGCCGAGACTGGCAAAGCCGTCGCGCAGCTCATCGAACCAGTCGGTGGGAATGAACTGGAATGCGAGAGCGCCGAACGTCACCGCGATCACCAGTGGCGTTGCGGTGCCGGCGTAGTTGTCGAAGTTGGCCACCGCGCCCAGCATCTCGACCGCGGCCGTCAGCGATTCGGAACGGAAGAACACCCACGCCAGGCACACCACATGGAAGGTGACGAGCCAGCGCACAACCTCGCCCCAGGTCCCCGGCAGGATCGGCGGTGCGCCGCTGCGCTCCCGCTGCTCGCGCACCAGCCGCTCCACGGCCAGAACGACACCGTGGATGCCGCCCCAGATCACGAAGTTCCAGGTGCTGCCGTGCCACAGGCCGCCCAGCAGCATCACGATCATGAGGTTGCGGTAGGTGTTGGCGCGGCCCGTCCTGTTGCCGCCTAGCGGCACGTACAGGTAGTCGCGCAGCCAGCGCGACAGGGTCATGTGCCAGCGCCGCCAGAAGTCCTGCAGCGTGAGCGCCCGGTAGGGATTGTCGAAGTTCTGCGGGAAGCGGAAGCCGAGCAGCAACGCCACGCCGATAGCGATGTCGGTGTAGCCGGAGAAGTCCGCGTAGATCTGGACCGCGTAGGCGTACACCGCCAGCACGACTTCAGGCCCGCTGTGCGCCCCCGGGTCGGCAAACACGCCATCCACGATCTCGCTGGCCAGGAAGCTGGAGATGACGACCTTCTTGAACAGGCCGTTCAGGATCAGCCCGAAGGCCTCGGCGGCCGGCACGTGCCGGGGGTCGGCCCGGGCGGCGAGCTGCGGCGCCATCTCCGAAGCCCGCACGATCGGCCCGGCCACGAGCTGGGGGAAGAACGACAGGTACACCGCGAAGTCCAGCGGTGCCATCTCGCGGACGTTTCCGCGGCCGATGTCGATGATGTAGCTCATCGCCTGGAACGTGTAGAACGAGATGCCGACCGGCAGCGTGTACTCCAGCACCGGCAAGGCGTTCGAGATGCCGAAGCGCTCCAGCAGGTTGGACATCTCGACGGCGAAGAAGTCCCAGTACTTGAAGATGCCGAGGATGGTGAGATTGGCAGCGACGCCGAGCCCCACCCACCAGCGCCTCCTCTGGTCGGAGCCCATAACCGCGAAGTGCCCGACGACCCAGTTGATGACGATGGTGGCGAGCAGCAGGAAGACGAACCGCCAGCTCCACCAGCCGTAGAAGATGATGCTGGCCGCCAGCATGAGCGGCTTCCACACGGCCGGATGCGGCCGCGTGAGCCAGTTGACAACGAAGACGACAACGAAGAATGCTCCGAAGACGAACGTCGGGAACAACATGCCGGGCCGAACATACTTGCGCGCGCATTGCCACGGGCTGAGCCTTGGGGCCCGGGCGGCCTGCGGGCCCGTATCGAATCGAGCATGGCAATCAGGGCGGAAGGCGACATGCTGAGCCAGATGCTGTGCCAGCAGGCGAGACCGTGACGGTTCCCGAAGAGCTGCTCGATTCCTGGTTGGAGATCGACCCCGATCCGGCAACGCGCCAAGCAATCGAAGCCGAGCGCCATCGCTCCGAGTGGGTGCAGGCGCACTTCGGCAGCGTGCTTCGCTTCGGCACCGCAGGCATGCGTGCCGCGGCGGGACCGGGACCAGCGCGGATGAATCGCGTCATGGTCCGCATCGCGGCACGAGCCGTCGGCGCCGAGCTCATCGCAGCCGGTGTCGGCAGTCGTGGCGCCGTAGTGGGCTTCGATGCCCGGCCCGGCTCGGCCGACATGGCCTTCGACGCCGCCCGGCTGCTCGCCGCCATGGGCATCCACACCGCGATCATCGACGGCCCTGCGCCGACACCGTTGCTGGCCCGCCAACTGCTCGCTCGCTCAGCGGGGGCCGGATTGATGGTGACAGCGAGCCACAACCCCCGCGACGACAACGGCCTGAAGGTGTACTGGGCCGACGGAACGCAGATCCGGCCGCCGCTCGACCAGCGCATCGAAGCGCGCATGGACCTGTCGTCACTCCCTTCCGACGCTGATCTCGCAGCCCGACACGAGGTCGAGAGCCTCGATGTGCGATCGGTGATCGCTGAGTACGTCGGCGCGGCCGTCCGCCGTCCGGTCTTTGACGCCGATGGTCGACCGGTCGATCCGAACGACGTGCCGCCGATCGTCTATACCGCCTTGTGCGGCGTCGGCTCGCAGACCCTGGGTCATGCGTTTGCCACCGCCGGCCTGCCGCCCCCGATCTATGTGGAGCACCAGCGGCAACCCGATGGCGCGTTTCCCGGCCTGCCATTCCCGAATCCAGAGGAACCGGGCACCCTCGACGATGCGATGGCCCTCGCCGAGGATCACGATGTCGATCTCGTCCTCGCGAATGACCCCGACGCGGACCGGCTGGCGGTAGCAGTGCGCGATCGGGACAGCACATGGTGCCGGCTGAGCGGCGACGAGCTGGGCGTGCTGCTGTGCGACTGGCTGATCCGTCTGGCGGGTGAGCAGCGGGCGGCGCGGCAGTCGATCTCGGCATCGTCGGTGGTGTCGGGACGGATGGTCGAGGCCCTGTGCACTGCCCGCGGTGTGACCCACCACCGCACCTTGACTGGCTTCAAGTGGATCATGGAGCCTCGCCTTCAACACCCCGCAGCGCATTGGCTGTTCGGCTACGAGGAGGCGCTCGGCTACTCGGTCACCGACGCCGTGCTGGACAAGGACGGCATCTCGGCGGCAGTGGAATTTGCGCGCCTGGCCGGATCTTTGGCCGCTCGTGGGATCAGCCCGCTTGAACGTCTCGACGAACTGACCGCCGAAATCGGACTGCACGTCACCGGCGCAGCATCAGTACGCGCCGACACTGGGGACATCGCGGCTGCCATGGCGGCGTTGCGGGCCGATCCGCCCCGCACGATCACCGAGCTCTCGGTCACGAAGGTCACAGACTGGCTCGATCCAAGTGCGCCCCACCCGGCCGACCTCGTGGAATTGGAGCTGGCTCCGGCCACTGCGGGCGATTCACACCGAGATCCCGAGGCGCAGGTGCGCATCTGCATCCGCCCGAGCGGCACCGAGCCCAAGGCGAAGATCTACCTCGAAGCCGTCAGTCCGAGCCCTGATGACCTTCCCGCAGACCGCCACCGCCTGCAGGCATTGCTGGACGCCATAGCTGCGGAGGTCAGCGTGTGGTTCAAGCGCGCCTAGAGCAGTTCGCCGGCCAGCTCGTCGAGCGGCACGAGCGGCCGGGTGCCCACGTGAGAGATGACCTCTGCGGCAGCCACGGAGCCCAGCCGGCCGCACAGTTCAAGGTCGTAGCCCCGGGCAAGTCCGTAGAGCACCCCGGCGGCATACAGGTCACCGGCGCCGGTCCGGTCGACCACTTCGTCGACTGGCTCGACGGCGACCTGCACCATCTCATCAGGCGTCACGAGAACAGCGCCTGCGGCCGACAGCGTCACCGATGCGATGTCCACCTGGCCCTGCACCGCCGCCAACGCCTCATCGAGATCATCGGTCTGGTACAAGGCCTTGAGCTCGGCGGCGTTCGCAAAGAGGATGTTCGTGCACCGGTCGACCATGTCGATGAACTCGCGCCGGTGGCGGTCCACGCAGAATGAGTCCGAGAGGCTGAGTGCCACCTGGCAGTCGTTGCCGGGCGCGGCACAGTGCTCCGCTACCTCGCGCAGTGCTGCCCGGGCAGCGGTCGGATCCCAGAGGTAGCCCTCCAGCAGCACGGTGCGGGCCCGGCCCACCATGTCCCAGTCGACATCTGCGGGGGCGAATCCGGCAGACGCACCCAGGTAGGTGCTCATGGTCCGCTCGCCGTCAGGGGTGATGACGACGGTGCAGCGTCCCGTGGGATCGTCACGCGGCGCTCTTGCCGTGGCCTGGGCGACGCCGTGGGCGGCCATGTCGGCCACAAACAGATCGCCGAGCCCGTCTGCGCAGACTCGCCCCATGTAACCGGCGCGGGCGCCGAGCGCAGCGATGCCCAGCATGGTGTTGGCCACCGATCCGCCGGGTGTCATCTCGTCGGCGCCGCCGAGCAGTTCCACCATTGCGGCAAGCTCAGTTGCCCGCTGGGTGTCCACCAGCGTCATCGCTCCCTTGACGATGCCCAGACCGTCGACGACGGCGTCATCGGCGCGCAGCAGCACATCCACCATTGCATTCCCGATGCCAACGACATCAAGCGAATCCGCCGGTTCCATGCATGTGGGCTTAGCACCTCAACTCGCCAGCTCGCACGGCGTCGGTAGTGTGCGCGCCGTGACGCTCCTGACTGACGGCTCGCAGAACGCCAACCCGTACCGGCTGCCAAGAGATGTACGGCCCGATCGCTATGACATCGTCATCGAACCCGACCTTGGCGCTGCACGATTCGTGGGCGAGGTCCGCATCGAAGCAACTGTGCATGCCCCCATCGACAGCGTCACCCTGAACGCTGCCGAACTCGAATGCTCAGACGCCGCACTCAGCCAGGGCAGCACGACGTCAGACGCCGAGATCTCGTTCGACCCCGAGACCGAGCGGATGACGCTGCGTCCCTCCGATGGCCGCCAGCTCGAACCCGGCGACCTCAGGATCAGCTGCACGTTCGCTGGCGAGCTGAACGACCAGCTCCGCGGCTTCTACCGCTCCACGTTCGTCGACGAAGCCGGCGAGACCCGCACCATCGCGACGACCCAGTTCGAGTCCACCAACGCCCGGCGGGCATTTCCATGCTTCGACGAGCCGGACCTCAAGGCGGTCTTCGGCGTGACGATGATCGTGCCTGCCGACCTGATGGCGGTGAGCTGCGGCGAGGTGGTGTCGTCAGAGATCCTGGCCGACGGCCGCCGCCGCGACACGTTCGCCGACACGATGCAGATGTCGACCTACCTGATGGCGTTCATAGTCGGCGACCTCGAAGCCACCGAACCGATCGACGTCGGCGGCGTGCCGCTGCGGATCGTTCACGTACGCGGGAAATCGGCGTTGACCGGGTTCGGGCTGGAAGCCGGAGCGTTCGCGCTCGCCTGGCTGGTCGACTACTACGGCATTCCCTACCCCGGCACCAAGGTCGACCTCATTGCCGTGCCCGACTTCGCGTTCGGCGCGATGGAGAACATGGGTGCCATCACCTTTCGGGAAACGCTGCTGCTTGCCGACCCGCAGAAGGCCACCACCGCCGAGCTGCTGCGCATCGTGGACGTCGTGGCGCACGAGCTGGCGCATATGTGGTTCGGCAATCTCGTCACCATGGACTGGTGGAACGGCATCTGGCTGAAGGAAGCTTTTGCCACCTTCATGCAGGTGGCGACCACCGATGCCTTCCGACCCGAGTGGAAGCGCTGGGATGAGTTCTCGATCGAGCGGGGAGCCGCGTTCGATGTGGATGCGCTGAGCACCACCCGACCCATCGAGTACGAGGTGGTCTCCCCCGCTGACGCCGAGGGCATGTACGACGTGCTGACCTACGAGAAGGGCGCGGCGGTCGTGCGCATGCTCGAGCAGTACCTCGGCCCTGACCGGTTCGCGGCTGGAGTGCAGCACTACCTCGAACGCCACAGCTACGCCAACACCACCACGACCGACCTGTGGGACGCCTTGGAGACTTCCAGCGGCGAGCCGGTGCGGTCGGTCATGGATGGCTGGATCTTCACCGGCGGTTACCCGATCGTGTCCGTTGAGCCGCATCCGTCTGGGCTCACGCTGTCGCAGCACCGCTTCGTGTACGGCACCGAATCGGAGGGCCTCTGGAGCGTGCCGGTCATGGTGCGTGCCCGCCTGGTCGACGGCAGCACCGCCGAACGGCGACTCCTGCTCACCGACGCCGCCGCGACAGTGGACCTCGGCGGTGGAGTCGAGTGGGCGGTGGTGAACGCTGGCGGGCACGGCTACTACCGGGTGCGCTACGGCACTGATCTGCTGGCTGCGGTGGCGCGTCAAGCCCTGGAAGTGCTGGAACCCATCGAGCGGTACGGGCTCGTGGACGACACCTATGCGGCTGTCGTAGCTGGCGACGCCAGCGCAGCCGAGTTCATCGGGCTCGTCACCGATCTGGGCTCAGAGACCGACCTGCACGTGTGGCAGCGGATGATCGGGGGACTCAAGGGACTGCACGCGATCGCTGAGGCGGACGGGCGAGAAACCCTGGCCGTGCTGATACGGGATCTGGCGACCACGGCGCTGGGCGTGCTGGGATTCGAACCCCGGCCTGGCGAGCCCGATCTCGACCGCGAGCTGCGCGGCGTGCTGTTCGAGGCGGCAGGCGGCCGCGGCCGCGACGAGTTGGTCCGGGCACGTGCGCGGGAGCTCTTCGAGACAGCAGTCGACAGCAGAACCGCTGTCGAGCCGAACCTGGCCGCAGCCGCAGTGCAGGTCGCGGCGGCGGCCGGCGACGAGACCGACTACGAACGAATGCTGGAGCTCTACCGGTCGGCTGACACACCGCAGAGCGAGCTGCGCTACGTGCAATCGTTGCTGCTGTTCGAAGACCCCACGCTGTTCAAGCGGACGCTCGAGCTGTTCGCAGCCGAAGTCCGCACGCAGAACGCCCCGTACCTGCTCGGCGCCGCGATGACGCATCTCGACCATGGTCCGATGGCGTGGGCTTTCGTCCGGGACCGTTGGGACGAGCTGACCGACCGGTTCCCCCAGAACTCGATCTCGCGGATGGTCGGCGGGATACGCGGGCTGCACACCCGTGCGCTGGCTGCTGAGGTGGAAGCCTTCTTCTCAGAGCACGAGGTGCCGCAGGGGGCGCTCACGGTCGCCCAGCACATCGAGAAGATGTGGGTGAATGTGCGGCTACGCGAGCGCGAGGGCGCCCGCATCGGCTGATGTTCGGCCGCCCGCCTCGACGGCCGATGCGGCCGGGCGACGAGGTATGGCTGTCATTGCGCGCACTCACCGCCGCGGCGGCTCTGATCGCCGTGGTGGTCTATTGGGCGCTGGTCATCGTGGACTGAGAGGCTGAGCCGGACTGGCCTTCTTGGACTCGTCGGCCCAGCGCATCATCATGGCGATGATGGTTCCCCACACGATGGGTATGCCGCCCAGTTTCATGATGAGACCCGCCATCTGCTGATCCGTGGCCGCATCGAGGCCATAGAAGCGCGGCGCCAGCTCGTAGGTGGCGTAGAGGGGGAAACCTGCGAACGTCAAGAAGCCCGCAGGCACCGCCGGCACGACCCCCAGGGCCAGGAACAGGTACACCATCTTGCCGGGGTAGGCGCGCAGCCGGTGCTCGCTGAGCGGCGAGCAGATCGGCAGCCACACCAGCACGCCCGATGCCAGCCACACTGCGTCCATGACGAACGAGCCGAACTGGTTCGCCCGCAGTGTGTCCACCGCCCATGGCGAATGCGTTGCGACCAGGCAGCCGTTGAACACCAGCCCGGCGGTGACCGGCTTGGTGAGCCGGGTCATGAGCCGGTAGAGCCGCAGTCTCGCCAGGATCCGCCGAGCCATCGGCTCGGGAATGCCGAGCACCAGCAGCGGTGCCGCAACCAGCGTGTACAGCATGAACTGCGCCATGTGGGCCGACGCCAGGTATCCGGCACCGAGGACGCCGAGCGGCCAATCCGACGCCACCCAGAATGTCGCCACACCGGCCAGGAAGAACCACATCTGCCGGCGCTGCGCCGCTGTCTCGGCAGGATCCAGCGGCTGGGGGCGCATGGTGCGGGCCCGCCGCCGCGCCACCAAGTACGGGACTGCGATCGCGAGCGATGCCGCCCAGACGCCCGGATAGGCCCGCCACGACCAACTCCACGGCTCCTCGAGCGCCGAGCACCAGAAACGCATCGCTACAAGCCTGCCTCAGCCGGCGCGTTGGGCTCGATACCGGCGAGGATCGGCAGGTCGTGGTCGAACTGGGTCTGGCGTGTGGGATGCGGGTATTGCGCGTAGCCGTATCCGTTCGGGGCGTAGGCGAACACCCGGGCATCGTGGGCGATGTCGTAGTCGACATCGCCGTGGCCCATGGCGGTCATGTCGTCGAGGTCCATGCCGCTCATCTCGTGAGCACCGGTCGTGGTGGTGTCGAAGATCTTGATCGATGCCAGCGCACCCAGCGCATTCTGCAGGTCGGTCAGCTGCTGCTCGCTCTGGGGGATGAGGCCCACGAAATCCTCGCTGAACTGGTCGAGGTAGGCGCGCAGCACGTCGGGCGAGTCTCGATCCGGGTCAACCGTGACGGCCAGCACAGCCACGTTCGGAGGGGCGCCCGGACGGTTGAGCACGCTCGCGAGCTGCGCAAGCTGGACACCGCAGATGTCGGGGCAGTTGGTGAACATTTGATACACGAGCCGGACCTGCCCCTGGGTGTCGGCCGCCAAGTGGATCTCGTTGCCGTCGGTGTCGGCGAACACCATGTCCGGCACCTGTCGCAACTGGGATGCAGGCACGGCCAAGCCCTCGTATCGCGACTCACTCTCGCCGCCGCTTCCGCAGGCTGCCAAGACGAGCACCGCCGCCACGACGAGGGCGCGGCTGATCCGCCGCCGCACTATCGGCCCCGGTCGGGCTCGGTGCCCTGCATATCGCCGGACGCTAGTGCCGAGTTTTCGTCGCCAGACAGCGCCCCTGGCTCGCGGCGGATGTTGTAGTCGGCACTAGATTGCGTCACACTCGACGGCAGTCAAGAAAGGTGCCGGCTTGGCTGAAATCGACCGCTTGCGGGCGGAGAACGAGATGCTGCGGTCCCGGCTGTCGGGGCTGACTGAGGCAATCCAGCGCATCAGTGAGGATCTCGACCTCGACACGGTGCTGCAGAGCGTGGCGGACAGTGTCCGCACGCTGACCGGTGCCCGATACGGGGCAATCACCACCATCGATGATGCCGGGGAACTGCAGGATCTGCTGTTCTCAGGTCTGTCCGCAAAGCAGCAGGACACGGTGGTGGGCTATGACACCGGCATCGAGCTGTTCAGGTATCTCAGTGGGCTGCGGGATCCGCTCCGGATCACCGATTTCGTGGCTCACGTGGACGCTGCGGGGTTCCCAGGATTCCAGCCGCAGATCGGCGCGTTCATCAGCGCTCAGATCAGGGGCCGCGACGGCCAGGTCGGTTCGATCTATGTCGGCAAGCCGCACGGCGAGTCTGACTTCACGCGCGAGGACGAGGAGATCCTGGAGGTGTTCGCCAGCCAGGCGGCCCTCACGCTCATCAATGCGCGTCGCTACGGCGATGAGCGGCGTTCCAAAGCCGACCTCGAGGCGTTTGTCAACGCTTCCCCGGTCGGGGTGCTGGTGGCCGACGTGGCCTCGCAGAGCATCGTCATGGCGAACCGCGAGGCGCGCCGCATCGCCCGCGTGGATCCGGAGCACGGGCACGTTGCCGTGGCGAGCCTGGAGCGGCTGCGGTACAAGCGGCTGGACGGGTCGGAGATCGCCTTCGAGGATCTGCCGTTCGAACTGGCGCTGACCGGCGGCGAGACCGTGCATGCGGAGGAGATCGTCATCGCGCACCCCGACGGCAGCGAGGTGCCGACGCTGGTCAGCGCAGCGCCGATCCGAACCGCCGACGGCGAGCTGGAGACCGTGATCGCGACGGTCCAGGACCTGTCGCCGCTGGAGGACATGGAGCGACTCCGGGCCGAGTTCCTGGCGATGGTGAGCCACGAGCTTCGAGCGCCGCTGACATCGATCAAAGGTTCGGCTGCCACTATGCGCAGCTCACTGATCCCGCCGGATCCTGCCGAGGTGCGCCAGTTCTTCCGCATCGTCGAAGAGCAGGCCGACCACATGCGCGACTTGATCAACGACCTGCTGGACATGACTCGCATCGAGGCAGGAACGCTGTCGGTATCGCCGGAGCCGATGGACTTGGAGTCGGTTGTCGAGCAGGCCAAGAATGCGTTCCTCAGCGGCGGGCATCGTCACAGCGTCGAGATGGAGCACACGCCGAACCTTCCCCGTGTCTGGGGCGACAGGCAGAGGATCGTGCAGGTGCTGCACAATCTGTTCTCCAACGCCGCTGCGAATTCGAGCGAGTGGTCCACGATCAGCGTCTCCGCGTCACTGGACGGGACCCATGTGGCAGTTTCGGTCACCGACGAGGGCACCGGGATCGACCCCGAGCGTCTGCCGCTGTTGTTCACCAAGTTCTCCCGCGGCGACCGCAGCGACCCCGGCAGTGCCGACAGCGGCTACGGGCTGGGCCTTGCCATCTGCCGAGGCATCGTGGAGGCTCACGGCGGCCGCATCTGGGCACACAGTGCGGGGCACGGCCGGGGTGCCCAGTTCACCTTCACCATTCCCGCCCTCGACGAACCGGTGATCGTGACCGCACATGACGAGCCCGGCGAACAGGACGAATCTCCAGCGGCGACGAGGGTGGAGCGCATCCTGGTGGTCGACGATGATCTGCAAACGCTGCGCTTTGTCCGCAGCACGCTGGCCAAAGCCGGCTATACCCCCATTGTCACCAGCGACCCCAGCGAGGTCGGGAATCTGCTGGACAGCGAGATGCCCCATCTCGCGTTGCTGGACCTGCTGCTGCCCGGAACCGATGCCTTCGAGGTGATCAGGCACGTCCCCAAGCTGCTGGACGTGCCCGTCATATTCGTGTCCGGGCGAGGCGACGATCAACTGGTCGCCAAGGCTCTTGAGCTGGGCGCCGCCGATTACATCGTGAAGCCCTTCTCGCCCACCGAGCTGCTGGCCCGCATCGCGGCCGCACTGCGCCGGCAATCCCAGTCGCGGCACGCCGAGCCCTACCGGCTCGGGGATCTCACGGTGGACTATCTGACGCACACCGCCACGATCGCGGGGCAGGCGGCCAACCTGACGCCGACGGAATACAAGCTGCTGTCGGAACTGTGCATCAACGCCGGCCGCGCGCTCAGCTACGAGCAGTTGCTCGAGACCGTCTGGGGCGAAGGCTCCAGCGGCGATGCTCAACGCGTGCGCACCTTCATCAAAGACCTGCGAGCCAAGCTCGGCGACGACGCCAGGGACCCCACCTACATCCTCACCGTCCCGAATATTGGCTATCAGGCCGCCACTGCATAGAGGTGGTGCGGCCGCACCTGTTTCCACAAGCCGGTGCAAGACCTGTGGACAATATGCAGGCTGTCAGCGACTGGGCCTCCTGGCAGCCCTTCAGCGCGCTGGCGGGGCGTAGATCAGCCCGCCTTCGGTCCAGCGCGCATTGGGCGTGCCGGCTCGCCGCAATCCGACAGATTCGAGATTGCGCGTGTAGATCTCGTCGTAGTTCCCGATCTGGCGAACCACCTCGTAGAACGCATCAGGCGCCAGGCCCATCTTGGATTGCAGCTCGCCTTCGCCCCCGAGCAGCCGGACTGCCTCGGCATCGAGTTCGCCGCTGCTCAGCAAGTCATCGACGTTGGCTGAGGTGATGCCCTTCTCGTCGAAGATGATCGTGGCATAGACGGTCCAGTTGACGATGTCGCCGAAGGTGGACTGGTTCGGCAGGTATACCGGGGCCAACGGCTCCTTGGAGAACGGTGCTGCGGGGAAGATCACCCATTCCTGATCGCCCTCCTGGCGAGCCTTGCGGCCGACCAGCCCCGAACCGTCAGTGGTCATCAGATCGCACACGCCGTTGATGAAGCTGTCGGTGATGATGTCGAGATCTTCGAACGTCGCCAGCTTGATCTCGACGCCGGCTGCATCGGCCGCGTCCGCCATGTTCTTCTCGGTGGTCGTGCCCGCCGTGGCGCACACCGTTGCGCCGGCGATGTCCGCCACCGTGGACGCAGCGCTGAACCCGTCGCTGGCGCGTCCCATGAGCTGCTGGCCGTCGTAGAAGGTGACGGGTGCGAAGTCGAACCCCAGGTCGCCGTCGCGGCTCTGCGTCCACGTCGTGGTGCGCACCAGCACATCGATGACGCCGGTCTGCAGTGCCGTGAACCGCTCGGCGGAGGTGAGCGGCACGAAGTTGACTGCGGTGGCGTCGCCGAGCATCACGATGGACAGCGCACGGCAGTAGTCAGCATCGAACCCGGTCGTGCTGCCATCCGGCTGCGTCTCGGAGAATGCCACCGCAGCGCCGTACACACCGCAGTTGAGAACACCCCGCGACCGCACCGTCTCCAGCAAGTCGACGTCCTGGGTTGCCTGCACCGGCACCGGGTCTGCCGACGCCACCGGCGCCTCTGCATCACCAGCGTTTCCGGGCGCGCAGGCCGCCAACAGCAGCATCACGGCGACGCCCGCCAGGTGTGCGGCAAGGCGTTTCATTCCGGATCCGAACAGGTTCATGTGAAGATGAGGTTCTGCTACCGAGCAAACACGCTAACTGTCCAAGCCGGCCAGCTTCGCCACTGGCAGATCACCGGGTCGCGGCTGCTGCGGTCAGCTGGACTCCCTCGGCAAGCGACGTCCGGGGCCGCCAGTGCAGGTCGCGCATGGCCTTGTCGATACGGAAGTAGTGGTGCGTGTTCAAGTACCGGACAGCGAACCTCGACAACCCGTCCTCGGAGGTTCCGCCTCTGCGCACCACCGAGTGCGACGCCTCCACCAGGCCGGCGGCGGCATATGCGAGCCAGTACGGCACGCGCTTGCGCACAGGCGGGTAACCCATCGCCGTGAGCAGCCGTTCGACCAACTCGAAGAATGCGATCGGCTCGCCGTTCGTCACAAAGTACGCCTGACCGCACACTGGACTACCCGGATCGAGCCTGGTCTCCGCAGCCACCACTGCGTCGACGACGTTGTCGATGTAGACGAAGTCGGAGAGCTTGCTGCGCGTCCCCACCTCCCGGACGCCGGCGCCGTCGGCCCGTCGCAAGATGTTGGGGAGGAATCGTGTATCGCCGGGGCCGAACACCACGTGGGGCCGGAGTGCGCATGCGCTGGTGCCCCCCTCGGCGGCGAACTCCAGGACGTCTTGTTCGGCTGCGATCTTGCTGTCCGCGTACGCGCTCAACGACGCCGTGGAATACGGCAGCTCTTCGTCGCCCGCCTCGAGATCGCGGCCTTCGTACACGACGCTTGCAGAGCTGATGTGCACGAGCTTGCGCACGCTGCCCCGCCGGCACGCTTCCAGGACGTTGCGCGTGCCACCGTGGTTCACTGCCCACATCTCGTCCTGCGCCGTGTTGCGGGTCTGCACCACCGAGGCGCAGTGGACCACCGTTTCGACCCCGCTGCAGGCCTCGGTGAGGCCGGCCGCGTCTCTGACGTCCAGATCCAGGAACTGCACATCGTCGCGGAACGGGCGGCAACGCGGACTGACCGCACGTACCTGCCGGCCCGCATCTGCGAACGCACGCACGACCGCTGAGCCGATGAAGCCGCACCCACCGGTCACCAGCACGGGAGCCTCCGCCGGCTCTGGGCGATTCATGCGTGCCGGCTCCGGGCGGCAGTGCCGCATAGCCAATCCCACAGCGGTGTGATGGTGGCGAAGTTGCCGCCATCGCTGTGGTGTGCATCGTGACGCGCCGACCAGTGGTTCGTGAGCCACGCGAGTCGTGCCGGTGTGTGCAGGTTTGCATGCACGAGCACATTGACGAGTGAGTGCGAGATCGCCGCCGCGATGAACGCCCCCGTCCCGAGCGGGCCGACTGCCGCCATGCTGGCCAGCAGCACCACGACGCCAGCAACAGTCTCCAGCGGATGCAGGTACAGCGAATCGACGGCGGTTGGGTGCGAGGTTCGATGATGCACCCAATGGACCCTGCGCATCAGCGATCGCCAGTGCAATGCGCGATGGAGCCAGTAGTAGCCGAAGTCGTACAGCAGCAGCACCAGAATGGGCGCGTACCAGCGCGAGGCACGGTCGGCGTCGATCAGGTATCCGCCGAGTAGCACGATGCCGGCGACGTAGGTAGCGAGAGCGACGCCGCCGTTGACGGCAACATTCCGGTAGCGGCCATCGATCAACGCGCCGTCGCTCGGGGCGCGCCGCAGCCGTGGGAAGCCGGCGTGCATCGCCTGGCAGAGTGCCATCACCATCGACGTCAAGGCGATCGCAACCACATAGAAAGCCGGGTTCATGCGCCCGCTGCTGAAGCTGTGGAGGTGAGGGGAATCGAACCCCTGGCCTCTTCGATGCGACCGAAGCGCTCTACCAACTGAGCTACACCCCCGAGATGGGCGACCGCCGAATATACCTGCGGTGCTGTGCTTACTCGTTTGCCTGACAGCACTGTGCCTATTGGTTCGCCTGACGGCGAATCATCCTGACCGTCGAAGCGGTGGCGGGATCGCGCAGCGGCAGGTAGTGCACTTCGGCGGTCGGCGCTGCACGGCGGCGGCGCACTATGAGCATGACGAATGCCAATGAAGCCACGAGCATCAGGGCACACGCAGCAAGCGCCCAGCGCGATCCTGTGACGAGTGCGCCTGCAAGCGTCACCAGTGTGCACAGCACCAGGAGCGTGCCGATGTCGCGCCGACGCGTTGCAGCCTGGGCTGGAGTGGCCGGCATCGACGTGGACGGGCTCGTCCAGCGTCGCTGAGGATCGCCGACGCGTTTGCGTGCGTGCCCCTGGGAGATCTGCGCTGCGGCCGGCGCGGATCGGCCGAGCGAGTCGAGCTGCTGGCGGAATTGATCGACCGAAGATGTCGCCCTCCGGCGCGGTTGCAACAGGCGAGCGACGTCCGGCGCCAGCACCACGATCCAAATGACCGCCAACAGCACCAAGACCAGTTGTGTCACGCAACACCTGCCTCGCGGGCGGGCCTGCTCCCTAGCGTGCCACCTCGCGGCGGTACGTGCCCGACTTGCCGCCCGTTTTCTCCCACAGGGCCAGATCGCCGATGACCATGGAACGATCGGCCGACTTGCACATGTCGTAGATCGTGAGCGCGGCGACCGAACATGCCGTCATCGCCTCCATCTCGACGCCAGTTCGATCCACCGTCTCAACTTGGGCCTCGATCTCGATCCACGTATCGGCGATCTCGAAGTTGACGTATACCGCGCCCACGAGCAGGGGGTGGCAGAGCGGGATGAGATCCGGGGTGCGCTTGGCGGCCTGGATGCCGGCCACGCGGGCGACCGCGATGACGTCCCCCTTTGCGATAGCTCCGCGGGCGACCAGCGACGCTGTCTCTGCTGCCATGTGCACACGGCAGCGAGCGATCGCCCGGCGGTGGGATGCCTCCTTGGGCGTCACATCGACCATGCGTGCCCGGCCGAGCGGGTCCAAGTGGGTGAAGGGTGACTCGGTCATGTCCTAGCCGCCTCTGTGCTTGACGGATCGGCGGCATCAGCCGCCGATTTGACTCATCGTCCGTTTGGGTTTGATGAAGTTGACCTGGCCGATCGAGTGACCGGCCCACTTTGTGCCGACTGCATCGCGGATGGCAGTGGCCAGCAGATCGTCGAGCTCGGCACCCGTTGCACCACCACGCAAGATCGAGCGCATGTCGAACTCGTCGAGCGCGAACAGGCACGTGCGGAACTGGCCCTCGGCGGTGAGCCGCACCCGGTCGCAGTTCCCGCAGAACGGCTTGGTGACGCTGGCAATGACCCCGACCTGACCGCCGCCATCGAGATACCGGTAGCGCTCGGCGGGTTCGTTGGCGCGCACGACAGGCGCAGTCGGAAACTCAGCCGAGATTGCCGTCAGGATCTCCTCGGCAGGCACAACGACATCTGCATTCCACACGTCGCCGGCTTCGAGCGGCATGAACTCGATGAAGCGGACCTCGACGCCCCGCTCGCGGCCGTACCGGGCGAAGTCCACCACTTCGTCGTCGTTGATGCCGCGCATCATGACCGTGTTGATCTTCACCGGGTCGAGCCCGGCATCGACGGCCGCGTCGATGCCGTCGAGCACCCGGTCCAGCTCATCTCGGCGGGTCAGCTCCAGGAACCGGTCGCGCTGCAGCGAATCGAGGCTGATGTTGATGCGCGACAGGCCAGCGGAAGCCAGCGGCTTGGCATGCAGGCGCAACGTGGCGCCGTTGGTGGTCAATGCAACGTCGACGCCCAGCTCGGCGAGGCGTTCGACCAACCGCGGCAGATGCGCTCGCACCAAGGGCTCACCGCCCGTCAGACGGATGCTCTCGAAGCCGAATCGCTCCACGCACACCTTGGCAAATCGCTCGATCTCCTCGAAGCTCAAGATCTCCGATCGCGGCAGCCACGTCATGCCTTCGGCCGGCATGCAGTATTGGCAGCGGAAGTTGCACCGGTCGGTGACGGAGATGCGCAGGTCACCCACGATCCGGCCGAACGGATCGATGAGATCGGTTGCCCGGGCCGGAGCAACGACACCTGCTGCGCCATTCATTGGCCTGAGCGTACCCAGCGGCGCGCGGGCTGATCCTTCGGCTGCTCTGGGCGTGGGCGGCGGGGACCGTTCAATCGAGCAGCAGCACGTCAACCGGGCCGCCGGCGCGCACCCCATCGCCGTCGGGCACGACCGCCAGCGCATTGGCCTTCGCCATCGCCCACAGCATGTGCGAGCCCTGCCCGCCGGCGGAGCGCACTTCGACACCGCCGTCAGTGGGTGTCGCGAGCACCCGCATGAAGTGCGTCTTGCCATCCGCGCGCCGAGGCAGATCTTCCGCAGCCGTGGCCTCAACCGTCGGCCGGACGGGATCGGGGTGGCCCATCATCGAGCGCAGGCCCGGCCGGGCAAAGAGTTCGAACGACACCATGGACGAGACCGGATTTCCCGGCAGGCCGAAGACCGGCACATCGCCCACGGTGCCGAACGCGAGCGGTTTCGCGGGCTTGATGGCCACCTGCATCCAGCGCATGTCGCCGATGCGGTCGAGCACGGCCTTCACGTAGTCGAAGTCGCCCATGCTGACGCCGCCGGAGGTGACGATCGCATCGCATGTCTGGACACCTGTAGTGATCGCAGTCTCGATCTCGTCGGGGTCGTCGGGAGACAGTCCCAGGTCGACCGGGACCACATCGGCTCGGTGCGCCAATGCCAGCAGGGTTCGACGATTCGAATCGCGGATCTGACCGGGCCGCAGCGGGCTGCCGTCGTCGACGAGCTCATCGCCTGTCGACAGCACGCCAACCCGCAGCCGCGGGAAAACCTCCACCTCGGTCAGACCGAGACTGCACAGCACGCCGAGATGTCCCGCGGTGAGCTCCGTTCCGACGCCGAACACATGGGTCCCGGCATGCAGGTCGTCGCCGACCGGCCGCACATGGTTGCCCGGCGGAACGCTCACCTCGACACGCACGATCTCCGTCGCGCCGTCTCCAGAGGCGGGCCCGCCGGTCACGATGCTGGTCCGTTCCACCATGACCACCGCATCAGCGCCAGGGGGGATCGTCGCGCCTGTCATGATGCGGCTGGCCTCGCCCGGCCCCACTGTCACCTGCGGCGCGTGACCCGCAGCGATCGTCTCGACAACCCGCAGATCGCACGGTGCGTCAACCACGTCGGCAGACCGGACAGCGAATCCGTCCATAGCCGTGTTGGCGAATTGCGGGATGGCTTCAGACGAGATGATCTCGCTGGCTGTCACCAAGCCCAGTGCGTCGGCAACCGGCACCGATAACGGCGCGCGAGCGGAGCATCGGTCAAGCACGAATTCGCGCACGGTTTCCAGGGGCAACATCGGACGCAATGTACTGGGCACAGCGATCTCGAAGCGGGTGTACCTCAGTCGGCGATCTCGATGCCTCGTCCGGAGAGAATCCGAGCGATCTCGGGCCGGCGCGCCTCGAGTTCTGCGGGATCTTTGACGGGCTGGAAGCGGCCGTCGGGCCCATCGCGCTCGACGAGCAGCATCGTCGTGTCCACGAATGCCGACAACTCGCCGATCAGCCGCTCGAACTGCACCACCTCGACGCCGTCGACCTGCTTGTGCACCTCGAACCATGTGAGCGGCCAGCCAGCTGCGAGCACCTCGACGTCGGCAACGAGAGAGTTCGTGTTCACCGCGCCAGGCGCCAGCGGGTCGACGCCAGGCGGCAGGCGAAACGACTCGACGATCTGCAGCCGGCCGTCGACGCGCCACGGAGAGCCTCCCGAAGCGTCGCCTCCGACGACTTCGCAGGTGAGCGGTCTCGCCCGGGCAAGGTGCGCTCCGATCACCGCGGGGTCCAGTGTTGCCGCGGCGTTGTCGACGTTGGTGACGAAGAGGCAGCGTCCGCCGCTATCGGCGAACCGGCCCAGCAGGCCACTCCGCTGCAATGCCCACGGCGCGTCGCCATGCCCTGGTGCGTGCAGCGAGATGGCACCGTCGGCGTGGCGGAACACGTCGCCGCTGGGTGTGAGGCGCATCGAGACGCCCTGCGCGGCGATGCCGATGGGAACGTCGGGCGTCGCCACCGCAGCCGCCCAGTCGCGCAGCACGCCGTCAGATTGGAAGCTGGTCATCAGCCATAGGGGAACGACGCAACCCAGCTCACCGGTGACGCGATGCAGGTTGGCCAGCTTGGCGGCTGCGAACGTCAGGCCCGGGAGTGCTTCGGCCAGCGCTTTCACGCCGCCCCCGAAGCGAGTGGCCATGCCTCCGGCCAGCAGCAGGACGCCCACCTGCCCGCCGGCGATCGCGTCACGACCGGCACGGTTGAGCTGCTCGCGTTCAGCGGAGCCCGGCGGCGGGAGCGGCACCAAGTCGTCGCGTCGCGGGGCCTCGATGCTCCCGCGCACCCAGTTGGCGTCTGTGCTGCGCGGTGCTGAAGGCCGTCCGGTAGTCAGCCGGCGGCGCAGGCCGTCGAATGTCTCGGGATCGAAGCCGTATGCCACGAGCGTCTGGGCCGCCGCGATGTCGATGCCGTACCGGTCTGCCAATGCCGAGGCGAGCACGGTGCCAGAACCTAGAGGCTGGCTGGACGAACGACTGCGGTCGGGAATTCGAGGCTGTCCCCTGCGGCCCAGGGCTACACTGCTCGGCGGCTCGGGCACTGCGGGTGACCAGAGCGACTGGCCCCGAGGGACACCGGGCGGGACTTCATGCCGACCTACGAGTATCGCTGTACCGACTGCGGCCAGACCTTCGAGCGTTACCAGAGCTTCTCCGACGATCCCATCAGCGTGTGCCCTCTGCCGGCAGAGGGCACAGCGCTCAATGGGTCGGCACCGGAGTGCGGCGGTGAGGTGCGGAAGGTGTTCTCCAACGTCGGGATCAGCTTCAAGGGCAGCGGCTTCTACCGGAACGACAGCAGGTCCGAGGGCCGAAGCACGTCGAAGGCTTCCGGCAACGACTCGTCGGACTCATCGAGTTCACGCACAACCAGCGATTCGACAAGCAAGGAATCGGCCTCTTCGGACAGCAGCTCGTCAAACGGTACGTCGAGCTCCGCCGTGGGGGCCGCCTCGGCGTCAGGCTGACGCCTCCAGCATCGAGACAAGCCCGCAGCGGCCCAGCCGCTGCGATGGCTTCGCGACGGAGGCTCTCATGGCGTCTATCTCACAGCTCAGCAACCTCTGGCGGCGGCGCCCCAACGTGGTGCACTGGGCCGCGGTCGGTGTGGTCGCGCTCGTGGCGCTCCTGCTGGTAGCCGGAATGGCCGGCCGAGCGCGTTCGGCGGCAGCCGCCTGGGGAACCTCGGTGCGAGTGCTGGCCGCGCAAACCTCGCTGGCAGTGGGAAGCTCACCGACCGAGCACATCGATCTCGTCGAGGTGCCAGCCCATCTCGTGCCCGCCGGGGCGCTCACCAGTGCGTTCGGCCTCGGTGAGCTGTCTCGGGCAGTCCCACAGGGCGCCTTGCTGACCGAGCTCGATTTCCACCCCGCATCAGGGGTGAGCCCGGGACGCCGGGGCATCGGCATCAGCATCGTGCCCCATGCCCCCGATGTGAAGCCCGGCACCCCCGTCGAGCTGATGCTGTTCGCCGATATCGATCCGTTCGATCCCTCCGCCGGCGATGCCGATGCCGCTCGCGTGCCCGCCTTCGTCCTCGCCGCGTCCCGGGATCGATGGCTTGTCGAGATTGAGCCGGTCCACCTCGACGCGGTGGCACGGGCCAGCGCCACGGGCGTCGTGGTGCCCGTGGTGCTCAGCGCAGGCCGCTGATCGCCACCACGGCCACGGCGGCTGCGAGTGCCAGGCGGTAGCCGGCGAACAGCGCGAACGGGCTGCGCTGCCGGCGGCGACCGGTCCGATCCAGCAGCCACACCATGGCAGCAACGCCTGCCCACGACGACACCGCCGCGGCCAGGCCCCCCACGATGAATAGCTGCAGTTGTGTGGCTGTGGGGGCAGCATCACCAAGTGTTGCGAAGCGATACACGCCCGCCCCCCCGATGAGCGGCAGGCTCATGAGGAAGGCCAACCGCGCCGCTGCGGCTCGGTCGAAGCCGAGCCACCGCCCTGCCGTGATGGTCACTCCCGATCGGCTGACGCCGGGAAGCAGCGCTGTGGCTTGCGCGAGGCCCATGCCGAGGGCGTCCCGCGCCCGGTAAGAATCCTCAGTTCGCTGCGCGCCCCGATCGTGCGCCGCGATGTCGGACCGCCACAGCAGCCAGCCGAAGCCGGCCAGCAGCACCGCGATCAGCAACGGCCGCTCGGCGAAGTCGAGCAAGCGATCTTCCAAAGCGACGCCGACGGCGGCTGCGGGGAGCGCAGACAGCGCCAAGCTCACGGCAATCAGGGTGTCGCGCTCTGCGCGTCCACGGATGCCGCGCCAGAGTGCCGCGGCATAACGGGCGATGTCGGCACGCAGGTACAGCACCGCTCCGGCCAGCGTGCCGACGTGCACGGCGACATCGAAGGCGTTTTCCAGCTCATTGTCACCGTCGAAGAGATCCCAACCGGCCAGCCAGGGCACCACTTCGAGATGGGCACTCGACGAGACAGGGAAGAACTCCGTCAGTCCCTGCAGCAGGCCAAGCAGGATCGCGACGGCAGGGTCCGGCACTGCAGGCCCTAGTCGTCGCTCCCCACCGAAGGAACGATGCGCGGCCTCCAGCGACGGGGTGGGTCGTAGTGATGGCCGACGGCCCAGCCCTGGCGCATCGATGCAAGAAAGCCGGCGGGATCGTCGTCGCGGAAGTCGGGCATCTCCAGGTATGCGCCCCCGAGCGCCTCGGCAACATGAGCGTCGCTGCCCGCACCTGGCGCCAGATCGTGCTCGCTGGCATAGCGAGATGCCCGCGAGTTGAGGCTGGACAGGCTCGTCTTTGCGTTGAGCACCTCGATGCCGTCGACCAGGCCTTCGCCGACCAGCTCGTCGAGCACGTCGTGACGCAGGTTGTTGCGGAGCGGGTCGAACGGATGCGGGATGTAGACGAGCCCGCCCTGGGACTTCACTGCCTGTGCGGCCGCGACCGGTGCCAAGCCCTGCGGCACCCGTTCGGTCAGGAACAGCCCGATGATCTCCCCGGCGTGGGTCTTCATCTCCTCGCCGACCACGACGCGGGCATCCAGCTCACCCTGCAGCTGCTGGGCACCTCGAACAGCGTTGTGGTCGGTGATGCACACCACGTCGATGCCGCATTCGGACAGGCACTGCGCAAACTCTTCGGGTGTCGTCGTGGAGTCGCCCGACCACATGGTGTGAGTGTGGAAGTCAACACGCACCCAGCCCGTCGGGCAGCTGTCGGCCAGATGCGGATGCCGTTCGACGGCTGCTGGTGCGGGCGGGCGCGGCATCGCTCACACCCCCGAGAGCGCTATGTCGGCAACAACCAGCGGCGGCATTGACATCCCCCCAGCAAGTGGCTCGGCGGTCGCGCCGATGCCGCAGATCCCGAGCAGCATCCGTTGCAGGGTGGAGGCGATCGTCGCCTCACGGAACGGTTCAGCGAGCTGACCGCCCGCGATCCGGTGTCCCCAAGCTCCCACCGAGAAGTCTCCGCTGGTGGGGTTGACGCCGCTGTGCAGGCCGCTGACGCCGCGCACCAGCACGCCGTCTCCGACCGAGGCGTGCAGGTCGCCAGCTGCGATGTCGCCGGTGGCGACAACTGGTGCGTGGGTGCCGACGCCAGGAATGGACCGCGTACCGCGCACTGCCGAGCCCGTGGACGCCGTGTCTGATCGACGTGCTGTGTACGCGTTGTGCAGGAATCCACTCAGCACACCGGCTGAGATCAGCGCGTTGCGGCGTGCTGCAAGCCCCTCGCCGTCGAAGTTCGCGGCCCCGAGCGTCGCCGGGTCGGTGGGGTCGTCGACGAGATGCAGTCGCTCGTCGGCAATCTGCTCGCCGACACGATCAGCGAACGGCGAGCGACCTTTGAGCACGCTGTCAGCGGCGAGCACGCTCGCGACTACGCCGATGAACGCCGCAGCGACCGGAGGGGCCAGCACGACGGTGACACGTTCGCTCGGCGGCTTCGTCGCGCCGAGCTGACCGGTGGCCTGCGATGTCGACTCTGTGACCACACTGTCGATGTCTAGCTCATCGGGCCGCCATGCGGCGTC
>CAZAFV010000020.1:0-20319 GCA_964484385.1 uncultured Acidimicrobiales bacterium | reverse complement strand
TGCTCGGACTGCACGCAGATGCCGGTGCTCGACGCGAGCGCCGACTGCGACCACCCGTCGCTCCAGGCCGCGACGCGCACGCCCGAGATGCGGGGATCCGCTGCCAGGCAACGGCGTTCGAGGTCGATGGCCGCTGCGATCTTGTCGGCGTCGGACACGCTGAGCACTGCCGGGTCGCAGAGGTCCAAGCCAGGAGGGGCCACATCGTCGGGCTCCGCGAGCCCCTGGTGGGGGTCAGGCTCGCCGAACATCACATTGCGCCGGGCGGCTGCAAGCGTGTCGGCTATGACGTCGGTGTCCAGCGAGCCGGCCGATGCGAAGCCCTGGCGACCGTCGGTGATGACGCGCACGCCGATTGCCGCGCTGTGGCCCGAGCGCAGCGACTCGACATCCCCGTTGTACGCGCGCACCGTGGTTGAGCGCCCCGTCGATACGCAGACCTCGATCTGCTCCGTCCCTTGGGCCTGCTCGCACACCTGCTGCGCGAGCTGGGCCAACTCGTCAGTGTCGAACTGGCGCCGTCCGTTCACGCGCGATCACACCCCGCCGCTCACGCGCAGCCGCACCCCGCCGCTCACGCGCAGCCGCACCCCGCCGCTCACGCGGCGGTCCCCCCGACCGTCAGCGCTCGCACGCGCAGCGTGGGCTGGCCGTCGCCGACAGGCACGCCTTGGCCGTCCTTGCCGCACGTGCCAGGACTCCCCATGGCGAAGTCATTCCCGAGGGCATCGATGTCGAGCAGTACTTGGGGGCCGTTGCCGATGAGGTTGCCCTCTCGCAGCGGTTCGGTGATCACGCCGTCCTCAATGAGGTACGACTCGGTCATGCCGAACACGAAGTCGCCGGTGGCAGTGTTGACCTGACCGCCGCCGAGATGCGCCACATACACGCCCCAGGGCGTGTCAGCGATGATGTCGGCCGGATCGATGTCACCGTTGGTGACGAATGTGTTGGTCATCCTGACCATCGGCAGATGCGTGTAACTCTGACGCCGACCATTGCCCGACGGCACCCGGCCTTCATCGCGGCTGCGCAGCCAATCCCACATGTAGTCGGTGAGGATGCCGTCGCTGATCAATTCGTTGCGCTGGGTGGGGTGGCCCTCGTCGTCAATGGCCAGCGCGCCCCACTCGGGTCCCATCGTGCCGTCATCGACCAGCGTCACGCCGCTGGCCGCCACCTGCGAGCCAACCCGGCCGGCGAACACCGACGCGCCCTTGCGCACCAGATCGGCTTCGAGCCCATGCCCGCATGCCTCATGGAACAGGACCCCGCCCCCACCGCGGGCGATCACCACGGGCACCTCGCCGCTCGGCGCGGGACGGGCCGCGAGCTTCGTGACGGCGCGCTGCGCAGCTCGCTCGGCGAGCTCAGCAGGATCGTGGTCGTCGAACAGCTCCCAGCCCACCGTGTAGCCGACGGTCTCGCGGCCGGTCTGCAAGCCGCCGTCGCCACTCGCGACGCATCCCACCGAGAACAATGTCCGCACTTGGTCATCGGCCGCGCAGACGCCATGGGTGTTGGCCACCATGATCCGGCGGCGGCTCTCGCCATAGCGGGCAGTCACCTGGGTGACGGCCTCGTGAGTGGAGCGGGCGGCATCATCAGCTGCGCGCAACAGCGCCACCTTGCGTTCGGCGCCGATGGAGGCCGGCAGCACAGCAACCCGTGGTTCAGCGAGAGCATTCCCCCCGAGCGACCGCATGTCGACAGTCCCCCCGTGAGGCTGCCGGGTCGCCACCGCAGCAGCCGTACGAGCGGCCTCCGCCAGCCCTTGAGCGCTCAGATCGGACGTGTGGGCATAACCCGTGACCTCACCGGCAGTGACCCGGATGCCCACACCGCGGTCGCGGCCCGAGTTCATCTCCTCCACCCGGCCCTCGTCAAAGACCACGCTGGCCGATTCGCGGTCTTCGGCGAACAGCTCTGCCCACTCGCCGCCTGCGTCCAGCGCTGCACGCAAGGTCGCATCGACGACATCGAGATCTACGAGCGGCTCCGCTGTTATCTCTGCGGCGGCCGTGATGTCGGATGTGCGTGTCATAAAGCTGCCAAGCGTCTCAGAATTCGGTGCGGGCACGAGATGAGGCCGCGGCACGGCCGTATGTGGGCCGCACCGTCGTCACACTATTGTGCGGAGCCACGTGAAACGCTTCGAAACCGATGTGCGTCGCCGTGCCCCCGAGAGCGACGTGCTGGGCGAGCGCTGCCGAGCGCAGCCTTGGCGTGACTCCCGCTCGGCGGGTTGACGGCGATGCGCGGCGCCACAGCACCAGTCCCGCCATCGCGGCGGCGGGTGCGCATCCCGCACGGCCTCGTTACGGCGTTACGCGTTGGCGCGAGTGCAGGTCTCTTGGCCCTGCTCATCATCATCAGCCGCGATGAATTGTCGGCGCTCGACGTCGGATCCAAGAGCGCTGCAGCTGCTTGGCTGACTGGTGCCGCCCTCGTCATCGCGGCAGCATTCGTCATGGCCGCAGTGCGCTGGTGGCAGGTGGCCGACACGCTCGACGTCCGCGTGTCGGGGCGCTCGACGCTGTCCATCTACCTCGCCGCGCTGTTCGTCGGGAACTTCCTGCCCACCACCATCGGCGGCGACGTGCTGCGAGTCAACCGGCTGGCTCGCATCTGCGGCAGCCAGGCCAACGCCTTCGCCACGGTCATCATCGAACGCCTGACGGGCTGGGTCGTATTGCCGCTGCTGACGCTGGCGGCCTTGATGTCGCAGCCGAACCTGCTGAGACACTCCGGAGGCCAGATCGCCGGCGGGCTCGCTCTGGGGACGCTGGTCGTGCTCGCGTTGATCGTCTGGGTGGCAGAACATCCCCGCGGACTCGGCCGACTTGCGGGCGGTACCCGCATCCGGGAAGCGCTCGGGGCAGTGCACACAGGCCTGAGCGTGTTCCGGCGACATCCGGGGGCCGCGGGCCGACTGCTCACGGTCGGATTGGCGTATCAATTCCTGCTTGTGGTGGCGACGGCATTGGCGGGGGCCGCGATCGGCGTGAATCCAGGTCTTCGAGCCTGGTTGGCCTTCGCGCCGATGGTGTTGATCGTTCAGAATCTGAGTGCCATCGGCGGCCTCGGAGTGCGTGAGGGGGCGCTCGTGCTGTTCCTCGATGCCCATGGTGTCAACGAGGGCGAAGCCGTGCTGCTGGGCCTCCTGGTGTATGCGCTGACGCTGCTGGTGAGCCTGACCGGCGCCCCAGCGCTGGCGCTCGGCGGGCGTCGCAGGGGTGGCAAGGTGCCTGCGGAAGTGCCGCTCGGGCGCTGAGTACCCTTGGGCGACGAATGCACCTCGCCAAGCTCACCAGTCCGGCTGACCTGCGAGCGCTCAGCCCGTCTCAGCTCGATGAGCTCTGTGCGGAGATCAGGGACTTCGTGGTGCAGGCTGTCTCGCAGACCGGCGGACATCTCGGCTCGAACCTCGGCGCAGTCGAGCTCAGTGTGGCGTTGCACCGGGTGTTCGAATCGCCACGGGACGTCATCATCTGGGACACCGGCCACCAGGCCTACGTGCACAAGCTCATCACGGGTCGGCGGGACGGCTTCGAGCAACTGCGCCAGCGGCACGGCCTGTCGGGGTACCCCAGCACGTCCGAGTCGCCCCATGATGTCGTCGAGAACAGCCACGCTTCCACATCTCTGAGCTGGGCGTCTGGACTCACCGCCGGATTCCAGCTCACCGGTCACGAGCACCGGCGTGTTGTGGCCGTGATCGGTGACGGATCCATGACCGGTGGCATGGCGTTCGAAGCGCTGAACAACCTCGGCCATTACGCCCAGCGGGCATTGATCGTTCTCAACGACAACGGCCGCTCCTACGCCCCGACCGTCAGCCGGCTTTCCACGGTGATGTCGCGACTGCGACAGTCGCCCCATTACGTGCAGGGCCGCCGCGCGGTGGACCACCTGCTCGAGCGAGTGCCGCTGGGCGACGGCGTACGCCGGAGCCTCGACAGCGCCGCGGCCGCGATGCGCGAGATGTGGGAACCGCCGGCATTCTTCGAGACGCTCGGCGTGCGCTACGTCGGCCCGGTCGACGGGCACGACATATCGGCCATGGAATCGGCCTTCCGCGATGCTGCTGCCTACGCCGGCGGTCCCATCGTCGTCCATGTCGTGACCCAGAAGGGTCGCGGTTATGCCCCCGCCGAGCACGACACCGAGAAACACCTGCACGACATCGGCCTCTTCGACCCCGCCACCGGGAGCGCCCCGTCACCGAGTGCCGACAAGCGACCGGTCTTGCGCGACTACACGGCCGTGTTCACCGAGACACTCATCGCAGCAGCACGACACGACCGTGACATCGTCGCGATTACGGCCGCCATGCCCGGCTCCACCGGGTTGCTGCCTTTCCAGCAGGAGTTTCCCGATCGTTTCTATGACGTGGGCATCGCCGAGCAGCATGCGCTCACATCGGCTGCCGGCATGGCGCGGGCCGGCCTCCGACCGGTCGTGGCGGTGTACTCGACATTCCTGGCACGGGCCTTCGATCAGGCGCTCTACGACATCGGCCTGCACCGTCTGCCGGTCATCCTCTGCGTGGACCGCGCCGGCATCACCGGCCCCGACGGCGCATCTCACCACGGCCTGTACGACATTGCCATGTTCACGCGTATCCCCGGCATGACCGTGTTCGCCCCGTCGGGGCCCGACGAGCTGCCAGCAGCGTTCGCCCAAGCCCTAGAGATCACCGACGGCCCCGTGGCAATCCGCTGGCCCCGCGGCAAGGGCCCAGTGGCCGGAACGGTCCAGCAACCGGATGTCTCGACGAATGACATGCGCGCACAGGCCCGCCAACACCGGTCAGGCCCAGACGCTTGCATCCTGGCTGCTGGCCAGACATTCAACGCGGCGATCGAAGCCGCCGAATTGCTCAGCACCGACGGCGTTGATGTCTCACTGTGGGATCCGAGAGTCCTGAAGCCGCTCGACCGCGCCATGCTGCTGGACGCTGCCGCGCACCCACTCGTGGTGACCGTGGAGGACGGTGTGCGCGTTGGCGGCTTCGGCAGCCTCGTCAACGATGCGCTCCAACAACTCGACGCCCCGGCCGTCCCACGCATCACCCAACTAGGCACCCCCGACGCCTACCTCCCCCACGGCACCGCCCAAGAACTGCACGCCGAACTCGGTCTCGACGCAGTCGGCATCGCTGCCTCGGTCCGCAAAACCCTCGCCCGCATCACGCCCTAGCGACGCGAAACGGCCCGGAGCAGATGCCCCGGGCCGCTACGCGTTGAATTGTGCAGCGAGGGTTAGCCCAGCTCGGAACCAACGACCGAGACGAAGCTCACCGCCGCCCCAGGCTGCCCGCCCAAGTTGTGCGTGAGCCCCAGCGTCTTGCCCTGCTCGGTGACTGAAGGGATCTGCCGCTCCGGCGGGGCCTGGCCACGCAGCTGCAGCCAGCACTCGAAGAGCATCCGCAGGCCGGATGCGCCGATCGGGTGGCCGAAGCTCTTGAGACCGCCGTCGGGATTGACCGGGAGGTCGCCGTCGAGGTCGAACGTGCCGGCCATGGCTTCCTTCCAGCCCAGGCCACGCTCGGCAAAGCCGAGGTCCTCCATCAGGACCAGCTCGGTGGGTGTGAAGCAGTCGTGCACCTCGGCCATCGCGATCTGCGAGCGCGGGTCGGTGATGCCGGCCTGCTTGTAGGCCTCGGTGGCCGACGCCACGACCTCACGGAACGTCGTGTAGTCGTAGGTGCTGTCCAGCGCGCCGGTCGCAGGACCGGACGCAAAGCTGAGCGCCTTGATGTACAGCGGGTTGTCGCAGTACTTGTGCGCGTCCTCAGCCCGTACCAGGACCGCGGCAGCCGAGCCGTCGCTGACGCCAGAGCAGTCAAAGATGCCCAGCGGGCCAGCGATCAGCGGCGAGCCGGCGATGGTCTCCTTGGCGACTTCCTTGCGGAACTGCGCCCGGGGATTGAGCGAGCCGTTGCGGTGGTTCTTCCAGGCGATCCGGGTGAGGACTTCCTTCATGGTGTCCTCGTCGAGCCCGTACTTGTGGGCGTAAGCCGGTGCCAGCAAGCTGAACGTGGCCGGTGCGGTGATCGTGGAATCGGTGCCGTCGCTGGGCGGGCGAGCGCCCGTCAGACCCGAGTAGCCGGAGTCCTTCAGCTTCTCCACGCCGATCGCCATCACCATGTCGTAGGCGCCCGAAGCGACTGCATAGGCAGCGTTGCGGAATGCCTCAGAACCGGTGGCGCACATGTTCTCGAGCCGGGTTACCGGCTTGTAGTCGAGCTGCAGCGGCTTCGACAGCGTCAGGCCGGAGACGCCCGATCCCATCGTGCCGAGCCAGAAGGCGTCGATGTCGTCTTGGGTGACGCCCGCCGATGCGTACGCATCGTGTGCGGCGTCGGTGAGCATGTCATCGACGCTGCGATCCCAGTGCTCGCCGAACTGGGTGCAACCCATTCCGACGATCGCGACCTTGTCGCGAATGCCATGTGAACTCATGTGTGCCTGCCTTGTGGTGGGTTGGGTACTGACATTATGGCCGCTGACCACTGTGCTTGCCTGCCGCTGCTCCCGCAGACTGTGCTCGCCTGCCGCTGCTCCCGCAGCGCGAGCATTGCTGCGTCAGCTCGCAGCCGGGCGAGCCTTCCAGAAGTAGTTGTGGATTCCCTCCGCGCTGTACAGGCGACGGAACGTCATCTCGACACGGTCGCCAATGCGCACCTCGTCGGGTTCGACGTCGGTCATCTCGGCCTGGAAGCGCCCGCCGCCGTCGTAGTCGATGACCACGGCAACCATGGGCGGCGACAGCGAGAACGCCAGCCGGTCCACCGTGAAGGTGGCGATCGTGGCGGGCACATCGGCCATGCGGACACGCTCCATGTCGTCGACGGCGCCGCCTTCCATCGACACGCGCATCGGCGGCAGATGAATGGCGCCCGAGCTGCGGTCGCGTGAGCCGACGAAGGCGTACTTCCAGTCTTCGGAGCGGAATGCCGGCGGTGCACCGGGACGCTCCGGGTCGGGCCGGCGGGGCGGCTCGCGGTCGAGGAAGCCGCGCCACGTCAGGAACTTGTTGTAGTCGAGCGCGTCGTTGCCCCGATCGATCTGGGCGCGCACCGGCGCGTAGGGCGCATGGTCAGCGATGGCGTCGGTTGTCCTCAGCACATCGGCCGTGGCGCCGTCGGCGAGATGGACCAGCAGGATCGTCTCTCCCGGCGCCGCGTCGTCGAGCACGGCCGCCAGCACGATCGCCGCATGCGCCGTGCCGGTGTTGCCGATCTCGCCGGTCAAGTCGGGGACCAGCTTGTCGCCTGCCACCCGGGACAGGCCGCGCACCGCACGTGCGTGCAGGCCCACGATGGCGATCTTGTCGATGCCGTCGAGGCCGACACCGGCGTCGGCCAGCGCCCGCTCGATGGCATCGTTGGCGAGCGGCAGATACACCTGCTCGCCGAACCGCTCCTCCCAGATGCGCGAGTACGCATCACCCGGCTGGCGGTACCGGTCGGTGAACTCAGCGGTTGCAACCGCTCCGCCGAGCCATTCGCACAGCACCGGAGACACGGCGTCATCGCCGAAGACGAAAGCGGCTGCACCGTCGCCGCCGCCGGCCTCGTCGCCGCTGGTCGGGCGACCGGTGCGCAGATCCGCAGCGACCGCCAGGTTGGTGCCCCGGTTGGCCGCAGCTAGCGCCCAGATGGCCTCGGACGAACGCGGCGCGCCGCCGGCGTCCACCGCCCAGGAGGATTGGGGCAGGTCGAGCGCGGCGTGAATGGCAGACGCGTTCGTCTTGTCCATGTATGCGGGATTGGCTGTCGAGAACAGCACCGAGTCGGGCACGATGTCGCTGCTGCGCAGTGCGTTGCGCGCCGCCTCGACACCCATCGTGGTGGTGTCCTCGTCGTAGCTGGCCACGGCCCGGTGCCCGCGGCCGCCGCCCGAGCCCATCGCCGCGGTGATCTTGGAGCGGTCCAGCCGCCAATACGGCACGTACGCCCCGTACGCAATGATCCCTCGTCCCATTGTCGGTTCTCCCGTCGCTGCGGTTGCAATCGTCGCCGCGGTCCTCGGCCGTCAAGCGGTCCGGTTCGGTTGTCCTCGGCGCACACCGGCCAGCGCAGGAGCCTACGGCGTGGAGCGTCCCTGTCGCCTAGCCCGCAGGCACGACGCGGTAGGCCTCGGCGAGCCGACCGCTGGGAAGGCTGCCCGCGGCTGCGGTATCGGCAGCCCATTCGCGCAGACGGCCTTCGAGATCGTCCATCTCCGCGGTCTGGCCGCGATGCGCACGAAGCGCTTCGACCTTTCGGCCAAAGTTGTCGGTGATGTCGATCCACCGGTTGGGCTCGGTGCCGATCAGCCAGATCTCGCTGACGTTGTGGGGCTTGTAGCCCTCGTCGAGCAGTTCCGGGAACGCACGCGGATTGCGGGAGTCGGGGTACACAGCGGCCATCGCAGCAGTAGCAGTGGCCAGGTGGTCCGGGTGGGAGATGTAGATGTGGTCCCAGTTGGGGATCGTGGTCTGGCACAGCACGGCATCGGGACGGACGATCCGGATCACGCGCGCGATGTCACGCCGCAATCCCAAATCGGCCACGACCATGCCATCGGGATGGCCCAGCCAGTGCAGCTCGCTCACACCCACCTTCGCTGCCGCAGCGGTCTGCTCGGCCTGCCGCATTGCGGCCAGCTCGTCGGGTGTATGGGACATGTCGTCGTCGCCGGCTTCCCCGCTCGTCGCCAGGCAGTACGCCACGTGGCATCCGGCTGACGTCAGCGCGGCAACGGTTCCCGCCATGCCGAAGTCGATGTCGTCGGGATGGGCCACGATGATCAGCGCCCGTGCAGGCGCTTCGATCTCTCCCTGATCGGTGAGGATCACGCCCACTGCCACAACCTCCGTCGCTCGGGCGACGGCGTCGCCGTTCGGCTCAGCCGCTAGGTGAAGTAAGGGTTCTCGCCCGAGGCGTGGTCGGTGAGGTCGACGACCCGCTCGACTTCAGGGATCAGCTCGCGCAGTGTGCGCTCGATGCCCGCGGTGACCGTGGCGTTCGCCATGCCGCAGCCTTGGCAGCCGCCGCCCAGCTTGACGACGACCGTGTCGCCTTCCACCGACACCAGCTCGGCGAACCCGCCGTGCGCGGCAATCGAGGGGTTGATCCGCTTGGTGAGCACCTCGCGGACGTTGTCCTCCACCGTGCCGTCGAGGTCGAGCTGTGCGTTGGGGCCGAGGTCGGGACGGTTCGGGTTGCGCAGCACGAGGCCCGGCTGGTTCGGGTTGGACGGCAGGTCCAACGAGGCGCCGTCGAGCTTGGGCACGTCGCGATCGGGAATCAGCACCGTCAGGCCGCCCCCGACTGCGAACGGCACATCGGCAGCGTCGGCCTCGGCCAGCAGCTCGAAGGCGAGGTCGTAGGTGTAGTCGACGCCTTGGGCGCCGGTCACCTCGATGCGAAGCGCCAGCTGATCGCCGTCGACTTCGCTGTTGCGCAGTTCGACCACCTTCTCGAGTGCAGCCGGCGTGACGTCAAAGGTCTCGCGCCGCGTCTCCATCATCGATTCGCGCACTGCGTCAGCGGGAGCCATCGGGTCGCTCAGGGCCATAGCGGCAGCCTACTGACGACGCCCTGCGGGTCCGTGGGCGGCTGCGAACGGCGTTGCCCCACAGCCTGGCGGTAGTGTCCCGCGCGCTCGCTGCGCCTCTCAGACCGAGGGCGACCCGCAACAAAGGGGATCTTCATGGCCTTCCGCGCATTGATGCTGCACGAACAGGACCGAGCCGTCTCGGCCGAGCTGGCCGACATCGACGACAGCCAGCTGCCCGACGGCAATGTCACCGTGGCCGTGGAATACAGCACGCTGAACTACAAGGACGGGATGATCCTGGGCGGGATCGGGCGACTTGTCCGCACGTACCCGCACGTGGGAGGCATCGACTTCGCAGGCGTCGTGGAATCATCCGACGACAATCGCTTCGCGCCTGGCGATCGCGTCGTGCTGACCGGCTGGCGAGTCGGCGAGACCCACTGGGGTGGCTACGCGGAGCGCGCACGCGTGAGCGGCGACTGGCTGGTGCGACTGCCCGACGGGCTGTCGACGTTCGACGCCATGACGATCGGCACGGCCGGGTTCACCTCGATGCTGGCCGCCCAAGCCTTGGAAGATCACGGCATCGGGTCGGGTCCGGTGCTGGTGACCGGTGCTGCCGGCGGCGTCGGCAGCGTTGCGGTGCACCTGCTGTCGGCTGCCGGCCATGAGGTCGCGGCCTCGACTGGCAGGCCGCAGACCGCCGACTACCTGCGCAACCTCGGCGCTTCGGAGATCATCGACCGGGCGGAGCTGTCGGAGCCACTGGGCCGGCCGCTCGGCAGCGAGCGATTCGGCGGCTGCGTGGACGCCGTCGGGGGGACCACGCTGGCGAACGTGCTGACCCAGATGTCGTACGGGTCGAGCGCGGCAGCATGCGGCCTCGCCGGGGGCAATGGGCTCGACACCACCGTCATTCCCTTCCTGCTGCGCGGCGTCAACCTGCTCGGCATCGATTCGGTGATGTGCCCCTACGAGCCACGTGCTGCGGCATGGCAACGGCTCGACGAGCTGGTGGATCGGGATCTGCTGGCATCGATGGCGACAACCGTGGGTCTCGGCGATCTGGCTGCGCTGGGGCCGAAGATCCTGGCGGGCGAGGTGCAAGGGCGCACTGTTGTCAATGTGCGCACCTGACGGCGCGTCTGTTGAGGTCCGCGCCTGACTACAGCACCGAGGTGATCGCGGCGAAACCAGTCAGCAGCATCGCTGCAACGACAAGGACTGCGGTCCACCACAGCCCCGGCTGGCGCTGGCGCAGCGGGCGCAGGTTGCCCATCGCGTCATAACGGTGACGTGGCATGCGCTGGGCCTAGCCCTTCAGCCTCCACTCGATGGCGCCGATCTCGTTCTGCACCTCGACCTCGATGTCCTGTGTCGCCCCTGTATCGGAACGCTCCAGCGTGCACAGGAACGTATGGCCGACCGAAACCACCAGGTACTGGTCGTCGCCGCAGTTGGCTTGGACGCCGAATCCCAGGGCGGCTGCCGCTTCGGCACCGAGCGCCGTCTCGGTGGCATTGGTCTGCATCACTGCCTGACGAGGTCGAATCTCGCGGCGGCCCTGTTCGTCGATGATCGTCACCTGCGCCTCGTAAAACGCTCCCTCCACGAGGCCGTCGCACAGGAACGTCGAACCTGGCCTGATGGGTGCGTCCTCGGGGCAGTCGATGTCCGCGATCTCGGCAGGCGCCACCACGCTCTGCAGGTAGTCCTGCACCTCGCGCTCCACCTGCGACTGGTCTGTACCGCCGCCGCAGGCCGCGAGCACCGTCGCCATCAGCAACGCCGAAACAGCGATCCAGCCCCATCGGACAATGCAATGCACACCTGTCCACCGCCCCCGCGCACAGGCTGTCTCCGGCGCGAGCGGTCTGGTCAAGTCGCGGGCCTCCGGGTAGGAATGACGGGACAATAGCCCAACGCCACGTCGCGGCCCGCGCTTCTCACAGCCTGCGAAATTGCAGGTCACCCGTGCCGTCTGGACGGCCTCTCGCTGCACGCGAATTCGAATGCCGATCAGATGAAGGGCCGCTCGGTGTACCGCCCGAACACGTCGGCCAAGGCGTTGGTCACTTCACCCACTGTGGCCCGCGTCCGCACGGTGTCGATGAGGTGCGGCATGAGGTTCGCATCGGTTTCCGCCGCCCGGCGAAGCGACATCAGTGCCTCATCAACGGCGGCCTGGCTGCGGTCGGCCCGTACCTGGGCCAGCCGCTTGATCTGGCGCTGCTCGTCGTCGCTGGTGATCTTCAGCAGGTCGATCTCGTCGTCTTCGCTGCCCTCAGTAAAGGCACTGGCGCCCACCACGACCCGGCGGCCGGCGTTCACCTTCTTCTCGAACTCATATGCCGCATCGGCGATCCCAGACTGGTACCAGCCCTCGTCGATCAGGCGGAATGCACCCTCGAGCATGGAGCCGTCACCGGCCGCGTCGATGTGAGCGAACATCTCCTCAGCTTCGGCTTCGAGCTTGTCGGTCAGCTCCTCGATGAACCAGCTGCCCCCGAGCGGATCGATGACATTGGCAGCACCGGTCTCGTGGGCGATGATCTGCTGCGTCCGCAGCGCGATGCGGGCGGCCTTGTCCGTCGGCAGCGCCAGCGCCTCGTCCATCGAGTTGGTGTGCAGGCTCTGGGTGCCTCCAAGCACTCCGGCGAGCGCCTCGATGGCAGTGCGAGCGATGTTGATCTCCGGCTGCTGCGCGGTGAGCGAGACCCCGGCTGTCTGGGTGTGAAAGCGCAGCATCATCGACCGCTCGCTCTGAGCGCCATAGCGGTCGCGGATCCACCTTGCCCAGATACGGCGGGCGGCCCGGTATTTGGCGATCTCTTCGAAGAAGTCGATGTGGGCGTTGAAAAAGAAGCTCAGGCGGGGCGCAAACTCGTCAGTGGACAGTCCCCGCCCCGCAGCAGCCTCGACATACGCGAATCCATTCGCCAAGGTGAACGCGAGCTCCTGCGCCGCTGTCGAACCCGCCTCGCGGATGTGGTAGCCGCTGATCGACACCGAGTTCCACCGGGGCATCTCCTCAGTGGCGAACTCAATGGTGTCGGCGACGAGGCGCATCGACGGCCGCGGCGGGTACACCCACTCCTTCTGGGCTTGGTACTCCTTGAGAATGTCGTTCTGCAGCGTGCCGCCGAGCTTGCTGCGATGCGCACCGTGCTCTTCGGCGTTGGCGACGAACATCGCCCAGATCGTGGCGGCCGGTGCGTTGATGGTCATCGACGTGGTGGTCGCCTCGAGGTCGATGCCGTCGTACAGCGTCGACATGTCCTCGATCGAGTCGACGGCGACGCCGCAGCGCCCCACCTCGCCCAGCGACATGACGTCGTCGGAGTCGAGACCCATGAGCGTGGGCATGTCGAACGCAGTCGACAACCCGCCTCCGCCCGCTTCGAGGATCTCGTGGAAGCGATTGTTGGTGTCTTCGGGCGTTCCGAAGCCTGCGAACATGCGCATCGTCCACAGGCGGCCGCGATAGCCGCTGGCGTGGACGCCGCGCGTATACGGATACTGGCCGGGCCAGCTGACGTCGGTACCGGGTTCGCCGTTGCCGGGCGCGTACAGCGGCTCGAGCTCGAGGCCGCTCATCGTCTCGAAGTCGGCGTCGCGCACCGGGGTGGCCTCGAACTCTGCTTGCCAGCGCTCGCGTGTCACCCGTGCCTCCTGAGATCCGCAGCCTCGTCACTGCCGAGGTGCGTTCAGCGTCGACATCACCTGCGGCGCTTGAAGTGTATGCAGGAGCCCGCAGGCCGGCCCAGCCTCTGGTCTCAGAGGCTGAGCGGGTCGACAGGCCCTCGACCGCTGCCGAGCAGGCGATCTGCGCCCGCCGAGATGGCGCGCGCCGTCAGGTCGTGAGCACGGTCAATCGCTGAGTCCACGCTGGTGCCCTTGGCCAGCTCCGCGCAGATGGCTGCCGAGAAGACATCGCCCGACCCGCGGACGTTGCGGGTCTCGATGCGCGGCGCCGACAGCAGCCGGACGCTGCCGTCGCGGACCACAACATCGGTGATCGTTTCACCGCTCAGGAGTCGACCGCCGGTGATCACCACGGCCTCGGGGCCGGTGGCAGCGAGCTCGCGGGCCGCTTCGATCCACGCTTCGACCTCGTCGCCCAGGTCTCTGCCCACCAGTCGACCTGCCTCGAGGTGGTTGGGTGTCACAACGCGGGCGCTCGGCAGCAGGCGCGTCGCAACCGATCGTTCGGTCTCAGCGCTGAGCAGGGGCTCGCCGGCCCCGTCGACCAGCACCGGGTCCACCACCAACTGGGGAAGCCGGCGGGCAGCTACCGAGGCCACCGCCGCGACGGTCTCCGCCGTGAGCAGCAGGCCCGTCTTGGAAGCGGCAATGGGCATGTCGTCGAGCACTGCGTGAATCTGTGCGGCCACCAGCTCGGCGTCGACGGGCTGCGCAGCCCGGAACTCTGCAGTGTTCTGTGCCGACACCAGCGTGAGAGCAAATGTCCCGTGCACGCCGCATGCCGCAAACGCCCGCAGGTCGGCCGCGAGACCGGCCCCGCCGGACGAATCCGCCCCCGCGATGGTCAGGGCCGCGGGCGACCAGGCGTGCTGCGCGGGCGGATGGGGATTCTCCCTCGTCATCGGGCCGGCCATGTCCCAAGTACAACAGTCGAGAGCGCCGCGCGGCAGTCACGCGCGCCGCTGGTTAGCGTCGGCGGGCGATGGCCGGATCCGCGTCAAGACCGAGCGACTCTTTCGCCGGCCGCATCTCCCCCGACGGCACGGTGGGGATCATCGCCAATCCGGTCTCGGGGCGTGATGTTCGCCGGGTGGCGGCGCGCGGCGCAGTGTCGACAACCGAGGACAAGCGCAACCGGATCGCCCGGGCAGTCATCGGCGCCGTGACCGCGGGAGCCACGCGGATCGTGGCCATGGCAGAACCGTTCGGCATCGCCACGGGTGCGCTCACCGACCTTCGCATCGACGCGGAGATCGAGATCGTGGACGTGGGGGCGACCGTGTCACCCACCGACACGATCCGTGCCGTGGAGGCCATGCGAGCTCGGGACGTGAGCGTGCTGGTGACGCTGGGCGGCGACGGCACCAACCGCACGATTGCCGGCGTCTGGCCCGAAGCGACGCTCGTGCCCATGTCTACCGGCACCAACAACGTGTTCCCCAGCCTCACCGAGCCCACCGTGGCCGGTGCCGCGGCGGGGCTGATGGCAACCGGCGTGGTGGATGCCGAGGCGTGTGCGCCCCGCTCAAAGCTGATCACCGTGACATCGCAAGACGGCACATCGCGCAATGGGCGGCCGGCGGGGGCGTGGACCGAGATCGCTCTGGTCGACGCGGTCACGATTGCCGACGATTTCGTCGGCAACCGCATGCCGGCGGACGGGGCGCGGCTGCGGCAGGTGCTCGTGTCACGTGCCCATCCCGCCAGCATCGGGCTCAGTTCGCTCGCAGGGCTGCTGCAGCCATGCTCATTCGCCGACGATGCAGGCGTGCTGGTTGAGTGCGGGCCGGGCGGGCGCCCGATGCGAGTGGCGCTGGCACCGGGGCTGTACCGGACGGTGCCAGTCATCGATCACCGCAGCGTCGATCTGGGGGAAGCCGTGGAGCTCGGGGGTCCGACGGTGCTGTCGCTCGACGGCGACCGGGAACGCACGATCGGCCCCAGTGCGTCGGCAATAGCCGATGTGCAGCGCAGCGGGCCACGGGTGGTCAACGTGGAACGGGCGCTGGAATTGGGTGCCGCCGCCGGCGTGTTCGAGACTTCTCGGGCGCCGACCGGCGACCGTGCGCTCAACGAGGCCTCGAAGGTCCACTACCACCACGCCGACGGCACCCCGATCCGCGATTGCTGCTGAAACCCGGCACCCGATCAAGGGCTGCAAACTGCCGCATCCAACCCGTGGGCTAATTCCCGACTAATCCGGTCGGATTTATCGTCAAATGCGGCTATCCTCCGCGGCACGGATGGTGCTGGCTCACGCACCACCGCGCCAACCGCATCGCATGGAGGACGACCATGGCACTGCGACTCAACGACACCGCTCCTGATTTCACTGCCGACACCACCGCCGGCGAGATCAGCTTCCACGACTGGATCGGCGACGGCTGGGCGCTGCTCTTCTCCCATCCCAAGGACTTCACCCCGGTCTGCACCACCGAGTTGGGCGCCGTTGCGGCACTGGCCGATGAATTCGCCGCACGCAACTGCAAGATCATCGGCATCAGCGTCGACGGCGTGAGCGACCACGTGGCCTGGAAGGCAGATATCGCCTCCGCGACGGGCCACGAGGCCAACTACCCGCTCATCGGCGACCCGGAGCTGGCGGTGGTGAAGCTCTACGACATGCTTCCCGCCGACGCAGGCGACACATCGCAGGGACGCACCGCGGCCGACAATGCCACGGCCCGCACCGTGTTCATCATCGGCCCGGACAAGAAGATCAAGGCGTCGCTGACCTACCCGATGACCACCGGACGCAACTTCGCCGAGATCCTGCGCCTGCTCGACTCGTGCCAGCTCACCGCCGCCGAGCAGGTCGCCACACCGGCCAACTGGCAGCAGGGCGAGAACGTCATCATCGTTCCCGCCGTCTCCAACGAGGCAGCCGCCGAGAAGTACCCCGACGGCTGGGAATCACCGCTGCCCTACCTGCGCCTGGTGCCGCAGCCGGGCAAGTAGTCGCGAGCGGCGACGCAAGGCTGCGGCGCCCCCCGGCTCCGCAGGACTCTGCCGGGTTGCTGAGCCGGCGGACTAGCCCAGGCTGAAGCCGTTCGAATCCGGCTCGGCGACGACTTCGGCCTCGAAATCCGGCGTGCCGTCGAGGCGGCGCATCGACTCGGGCAGTTCAGCACGGACGCGCTGGTGGAAGACGCGGTCCTGGGCGAGCGTGTACGGATAGGCCGCCTGACCGGATCGCAGCAGCGGGACGTGCAGCGGCCGGCTGTTGGTGGGACCAGGTCGATCCTGCTCGACGAGCGTCTCCGAGGTGGCCTTGCCTTCTCGCACCACCCGGTAGGGCCGCACCACGCCGCCGCGGGTGGCCTTGCCCTCTGATTCCTTGTGGACCGGCACCACCGGCTCGAAGGTGCCCGAGTACCGGGCGATTGCCACTGCCTTGTACACCATGCCGGCGGTTGCGTGGCCGGAGCCCACCACGAGCTGGGTGCCCACGCCGTAGCCGTCCACAGGCAGCTCCGCCAGGTCGGCGATGCGGTACTCGTCGAGATCACCCGACACCACGATGCGGGTCGACTCCGCGCCAGCATCATCCAGCCACTGCCGAACCCGAGGCACTTCGACCGTGAGATCCCCCGAGTCGATGCGCACCGCACCGGGCACGCCACCGAGACGCTTCGCCGCGGCGAGACCCCGTTCGAGTCCCGTTCTCAGGTCGAAAGTGTCGATGAGCAGCGTGGTCTCGAGGCCGTGCGCACGCATCTGCGCCTCGAAAGCCGCTTCCTCGTCGTGGTGCGCCAGCGTGAAGGCGTGGGCAGCCGTGCCGGCAGTAGGGATGCCGTACTGCTCGCCGGCCAGCAGGTTGGAGGTCGCATCGAAGCCCACCAGCCACGCTGCACGCGCAGCAGCAACGGCAGCGAGCTCGTGGGTGCGGCGGCCGCCCATCTCGATGAGATGACGACCCTCGGCAACATCGTGCATCCGTGCGGCTGCAGACGCCACCGCGCAATCGTGGTTGAGCACGGAGAGCACCAACGTTTCCACGAGCAGCGCCGTGCCGACCGAAGCATCAACGCGCAGCACCGGGCTGCCAGGCACGTAGAAGTCGCCCTCGCGGTAGCTCCAGGCATCACCGTCGAATCGGAACGTCGCCAGGTGATCGAGCAGGCTGTCGCTGAATCGGCCGAGCCCGGCCAGGTAGTCGAGATCGTCGGCCTCGAACCGGTAGTCAGCCAGCAGCCCGGCCAGCCGTCCCGGACCCGCCACCACGCCGTAACCGCGTCCCGGCGGCAATCGCCGGGCGAACACTTCGAAGCACGAGCGCCGCGACGCCACCCCCGACTGCAGGGCTGCATCGAGCATGGTCAGCTCGTACAGGTCGGTCATCATGGCCGTGCCCACACCACAAGTCTGCCCGCAGCGAGCACCGCCTCGCCCGCTCAGGGCTGAGCTGTGCCCTGCCATCGATTCGCGGCAACCAGTGCGAGCCCAGGCCAAGCACTGTTCAGCGGTAGCGTCGCGGCGATGGTTGCTGTCGGGCTGGCGCGGCTCATGGCCGTGTCGCATCTGGCCTACATCGTGTTCCTGCTGGTCGGCGGGTTTGCCGCGAAGCGCCGACCGAAGCTGATGAAGTGGCACCTCGCCGCATTCGGCGCAGCCGGATTGGTGAACCTCACCGGTTCCGACTGCCCGCTGACCACCTGGGAGAAGTGGTTCCTCCTTCAAGCAGGGCGGGAACCGTATGAGACCGGCTTCGCCTCGCATTACCTGGTGGAGCCCTTCTATTCGAGGGGTATCACCGGCCGCGTGAATTCGGTGATCCTGCTTGCACTCGTAATCCCGGTCTTGGTGAGCTACTGGCGGTTGCTTCGCAGCTCCGCGGCCGACTCCGGCGAGTCCGCTCCGACGTAGCCCTTCGCCTCCCGGCCGCGCCATAGACTCACGCCCGGTTGTCGTGAGCGAAGCCGGTGAGATCCCGGCACTGTCCCGCAACGGTGATGCCCCTTCGGGGGACGAGTCCGGTCGCCTCCCGGCCGCCATCACGCGAACCGATTCCTCGAGGTAAGGAGCGGCTCGTGCGGTGGGTGCTCCCGCTGCTCGGCCCTGAACTCGAGCAGAAGGGAGAACACCATGAACCGCACCGCCACCAAGCGAGCGGCCCTGCCACTGCGACTGCTCTGGGCACTGGCAGCCGTGCTCTTCCTCGTCTCGGCCTGTGGAAGCGACGACACCGCCAGCAGTCCAACGCCTGCGCCGGCGACGGAGGCTGCTCCTGCCACCGAGGCACCGGCGGCAACACAAGCGCCGACGACCACGACCGAGGCCGCTGCTGAAGCGGCCGAGGGGACCGACGAAGCGGCAGGGTCGGCCGAACAGACCGAAGACACCGAACCGGCTCCCGCCGAACCGGAGTACCGCTACCAGCGAATCGTCTCCATCTCCCCCACCGGCACCGAGATCTTGTTCGCCATCGGTGCGGGCGATCGGGTGGTCGCCGTCGATGAATTCTCGTACTACCCGCCCGAGGCACCCGTCACCGACCTGAGCGGCTGGCAGCCGAACGTCGAGGCCATCGCGTCATACGACCCCGATCTTGTCGTCATGGGCAGCGACGGTGACATCGAGGCCAACCTCGAGTCGCTGGGGATCGCGGTGCTGGCCATCAACGCCCCCACCACCTTCGACGAGGTGTATGTGCAGATCGCACAATTCGGCGAGACCACCGAGCAGATCGACGAAGCGGCTGCGTTGATCTCGGAGATGCGCAGCGAGATCGGCGCCCTCATCGACGCAGCACCCGACGCTTCGGGGCTCAGCTACTTCCACGAGCTCACCGACGGCCTGTACTCGGTGACGAGCAGCACATTCATCGGACAGGTGTATGCGCTCTTCGGGCTCGACAACATCGCCGATCCTGCCGATTCCGACGGAAGCTCCTACGGCTACCCGCAACTCGGCAACGAGTACATCGTCGACGCCGATCCCGACCTGATCTTCCTGGCCGACACGCTGTGCTGCGGCCAGAACGCCGAAACGGTTGCTGCCCGTCCAGGCTGGGACCTGCTGAGTGCGGTCCAGCACGGCCGGATTGTCGAGCTCAATGACGACATCGTCTCGCGCTGGGGACCACGCCTCGTGGAGTTCATCGCGGCAATCTCCGATGCGATCATTTCGATCGGCGCAGCGAGCTGATCGGTGCCCGCAGCGATGCGTTGCAGCGTTGTGTACGGCGCTGGTGACTGGGGGCTGAGGTTGTGATGCGCGCCAACGGCGCATCCGGCGCCGCCAGTGCCAGCGGCATCCAGCTTCAGGCATCGGCGCTGCGCGCCCGCGCGCTTGTCGCCGGCATCGTTGCCGTCGTCATCGCTGTCGTCGCCGGGCTGACGATTGGTCCGGCCGGCATTCCGGCGCACCGGGTACTGATGGAGCTGGCCGACCTGCTGCCTGGCATTGCGGTCGAGTCCGGACTCAATGACGCGCACAAGGCGATCGTCACCGATATCCGACTGCCCCGCGTTGTGCTCGGACTGCTGGTGGGCGCGACGCTCGCCACGAGCGGGGCCACCTATCAAGCGGCATTTCGAAACCCCCTCGCCGACCCCTACCTGCTCGGCATCGCCGCCGGCGCGGGACTCGGCGCGACCGTCGCCATCGTCAACGACATCGGCGACGGCGCCGGTGTGTTCGACCTCGTTCCGATCGCGGCCTTCGGAGGGGCGCTCGGCGCCGTGACCGTGGCCTACCTCGCAGGACACATCGGCGGGCGGTCGACTGCATCGCTGATACTCGCCGGGATCGCAGTGGCGAGCTTTCTCGCGGCCTGCCAGACGTACCTGCTGCAGGCGAACGCGGATGCGTTCCGCAGAATCCTCGCCTGGCTCCTCGGCCGAATTGCCACATCGGGCTGGGCCGAGCCAGCACTGCTGCTGCCGTACTTCTTGGTGACGACGGCCATCATGCTGCGCTACCGGCGGGCACTCGACGTGCTCGCCGTCGGCGACGAGGAGGCCGCGGCGCTCGGCCTCGAACCCCGCCGGATCCGGCTGATCGTGCTGCTTGCGGCATCGCTCGGCGCGGCCGCCGCAGTGTCGGTGAGCGGGCTGATCAG
>CAZAFV010000019.1:0-50742 GCA_964484385.1 uncultured Acidimicrobiales bacterium | reverse complement strand
TCATGCCGGTCATGGCCCCCACCATGAACACCTCGCCGTGGGCGAAGTTGATGAAGCCCAGCACGCCGTAGACCATCGAGTAGCCCAGCGCGATCAGCCCGTACATCGAGCCCTGGGCGACGCCCGAGATCACCAGCCCGCGGAACTGCGCCCCGGTGAGGCCGGTGGCGTCGGGGTTGGCCCAGCGGGCGAAGGGATTGTCGGTGTTGATATCTTGGGCGATGATGGCCGTGAAGCCGACGGCCTGGACAATCAGCACCGCCACCCGGATGACCGTGAGGAACCAGTCGACCCGGGTGCGGGGCCGCAGGAGCCGGGCGCGGGCCCGCGGGGGCCGGGAGCGGGGCGCCCCGCCGGGGGGCGCCCCTTCGTCCATCACCGGATTGACCCTAGAAGGCCGTGACCGACCGACCTAGGACCCGCCCCCGTGTGCTCACGGAACGAAGGAGAACACGACGTTGTCCATGCTGGCCACCGCGTTCTCCTCGCCGCCGATGTTCTGGACCACGGTGATGCGGGCTGCGCCGCAGTCGCCGAAGTCGTCGCAGTTGATGGTGCCGATCAGGCCGCTGAAGCCCTCGATGCTGTTGAGGTAGTCACGGATGCCCTGACGATCGACGTGCAGGTTGCCGTCGGCGTCGACGTACGACGCGGCAGCGATGGCATCGAGCAGCATCGTGGTTGCGTCGTAACCGTGGGCCCAGAACGGGGCAGCAGGCGCCTCGCCCCAGCGCTCCTCGTAGGCGGCCAGGAAGTCCTGTGCCGTCTTGCCGGTGCTCTGGTTCACGTTCTCGCCGAAGCGAGAGTCGGGACCAGAGAAGTACATGCCCGCGGTCTGCGGGAGCGCCAGATAGTTGGTGTTCAGCAAGCCGTCGGCCGCGAGCAGCACCGTGTCCTCCAATCCCGACACTCCCGGTGCCTGATCGGCGACGAAGTCGCCGGCGGGCTGGAAGATCGGGAAGAACAACGCTGCGGGGCCGCCCGCCGCGATCTCGGTCAGCACCGGCACCATGTCGGTGTCTTCCTTGTTGACCGCCGAGAACCCGGTGATCGTGCCGCCTTCGGCCTCGAAGGCGTCGGCGAAGGCTTGCGCGAGACCCTGCGTGTACGGGTCTCCGTCGTGGATCGTTGCGGCAGTGGTCAAACCGAGCTCGCCGAAGACGAACTTGGCCACTGCGGCACCCTGGAAGAGGTCGTTGTGTGCCGTGCGGTAGTAGCCGACGTTGTAGTTCTCGCCCGGCGTGCCCGCCAGGTCCGACGTGAGCGCAGGCGACGTGTTGCCGCCTGAGATCATCACCATGCCGGCATCGGTGATGAGCGGTGCCGCGGCCACCGCTGCACCCGAGCATGACGTGCCGATCACGCCAAGCACATCCTCATCGGCCACGACGATCTGGGCGGCTGCCTGACCGCCGTCGTTGGAGCACAGGTCGTCGAGCGTGGTGCCCAAGTCGACGTCGAAGCCGTGAATGGGGCCGTAGTCCTCGATGGCGAGGATGACCGCACGTTCGAGCGGCAGGCCGAAGAAGGCGACGTCGCCGGTGATGGCATTGAGCGAGCGGATCTGCACCGCTCCGCCGGCGTCGACGGTGACCGCGCCGAGCGAGCCGTCGCCGAGATGGTCCATCATCTCGTCGCCGGGCTCGTCGGCCGGCTCGTCGGGCGCTTCGGTTGCCGCTGGTGCGGTTGCCGTGTCGGCGGCCTCGCCGTCGCCGTCGTCACCGCATGCCGCGGCGAACAGCGACAGCGCAAAGAGTGCCGCCAAGAGCGTCATCAGTTTCCTGTTCATACGCATATTCCTCCCTGAATTCGCCTAGCGAGTCCTCGCGAAAACACCTCGTGCGCCTGTCGCACACGGCCGCAGCCACCTGAATCGTGCACGAGCGTCAGCATGGTTCGCCAAGCTGTATGCGTCTGGCCCTCACCCTAGATGACCACTGTCACGGGAAGGTACCTAGTTGAGCGCACCTGTCGAACGCATCTGGAGCGCAGGCAGGGTGTCGCCCGAAGCGCTGTTCACCATTGGCGCCGTGTCGCAATACCTCGGCGCTGCCACCGCGTTCGAGCTGTTCGACGAGCTCGGGCCGGGCACGGTGGCACTGCTGCGGGTGGCCGGTGCCGGAACGGTGGTGGTGCTGCTGCGCCGGTCGTGGCGGCGGCACTGGTCGCGCAGCGAACTGGCCTGGACGGCGGCCTTCGGGGCGGCGCTGGCGTCGATGAACCTGTTCTTCTACCTGGCCATCGAACGGGTGCCGCTGGGCAACTCGGTGGCGATCGAGTTCATCGGGCCGATTGCCGTGGCGGCATTCGGCACCCGGACGTTGCGGTCGGGCGGGGCGCTGACCCTGGCCATCGGCGGCGTGGTGGCATTGGCGGGGTTTGCGCCGCCTGAGGCCCAGCTCGGGGCACTGTTCTCGCTGATCGCCGGTGCGCTGTGGGCGGGGTACATCGTGTTGGGGCACCGGGTGGCGAGGGCCGGGATGGCAGTGGACGGGCTTGGCGTGGGCATGCTCATCGGCGCCCTGGTGATCAGCCCGGTGGGCATCATCGACGGCGTCGCTGGCGCCGGCGGGCTCGGCGCCGCTGTGGCAGCGCCGCTGCTGCTGGCAGGCGGCGTGGCGGCGGGTGTGCTGTCGAACGTCATCCCCTACGGCATCGATCAGCTCGTGATGCAGCGGCTCGCACGGGCGAGGTTCGCGCTGCTGCAAGCATTGCTGCCCGTCACGGCGACGCTGATCGGATTGGTGTGGCTGTCGCAGGTGCCCAGCGTGCGCGAGGCGGTGGGCATCGTGGCGGTGATTGCGGCGATCGTGATCAACCGCGAATCGGATCCGACGCCGACCGACGTGATCCCCTGAAGGTCTGGTGTTCGCGCTCCGGCGCTAGAAGAGCGGGTCGCGCCATGTGGTCGCTGCTGCCAGTGCGATGACGAACGCTGCGGCCCCGATCAATGCCAGCAGAGCCCACACCGCGACCGGTGAGCGGCGCATCCGTGTGTCTATGGGCTCATTCGACAGCCGCTCGGTCAGCGTCGGCGGGTGCCGCCGCCTGCTGGTGTCGCCGATGGCGAAACCGGCCAGCACACCTGCCGCCAGCCCCCCGAGATGCCCGCCGACGGAAATGTTGGGGATGAGGAACGAGATGACGACGTTGATGATGATCAAGCTGCCGAGCCCGTCTCGCCACGGGTTACCGCCCCGCAGGTATTCGACGACAAATGCTGCGCCCATCACGCCGTACACAGCGCCTGACGCCCCCACAACGGCACTCTCGGGACGGTGCAGCATCGCCCCAGCAGAACCGCCGACGAGCGACACGGCATAGATGCCCGCCAGCACGTATGGACCCACGAAACGCTCAAGCCGCCGCCCGAGCAAGAACAGCACCGCCATGTTGAACAGCAGGTGGCGCAGGTCGATATGCAGGAACGCGCCTGTGAAGATGCGCCACCAGTCTGTCTGCAGGAACGCACCAGTGAGGAGCTCTCTGGCCCCGTAGAAGTCGGCGATATAGGGACCGAACGTGCTGTAACCCTCGAGCGCGGAGAATCGCAGCGAACCCTGGGTGAACGCCAAGGCCCGGGTGAGACGGTGCGTCAGGAGGAACACCGCCACCGAGACGGTGCCAAGCACCATCGTCGCCACCGGCTGCCCGCCGTGTCGAATGCCAAGCCCGCGCACGGCCCTGCACCCTACGAGTTGTCTGCTTGGCGCCCGCAGCAGTTCTCCGCAGGGGCGGGCGTATGCAGGCACACGCCGTCCGTTGTAGCTTCCAGTTACCGGGCGGGAGTGCGATCATGTGTGATCGCAGCGACATTCCGCCAGCCGGTGCGGTTTTCCACATATCCAACAGAGACGCCCCAGAAGGCTTGGTGCTATGTCGACGCTGCAGGATGTGATGGCGCAGTTGCAGCTCGCCGGCACGGCGCAGAATCGCAAGGTGTACGCGCGCCATGGCGCCGCCGAGCCGATGTTCGGCGTCAGCTACAAAGATCTCGGCCGTATCGCGAAGCCGCTCAAGACCAATCATGCGCTCGCGGCGGAACTGTGGGATTCAGGCAATCACGACGCCCGAGTGCTGGCGCTGCGCATCGCCGATGCGTCTGCGATGACCAAGACCCGCGCCCGGCGATGGCTTCGTGATGTCGACAACTACGTCCTCGCCGAGGCGCTCGGCGGGAAGCTCTCCGAGTCGCCGCACGCACGTGAACTCAGCGACGAGTGGCGGGATTCGCCCGCCGAGTGGCCTGCATCGGTGGGCTGGTTCATCGTGGCCTGCACCGCCGAGCAGGCCGACATCTGGTCCGCCAGCGAATTGCGCGGCCTGGTGGCGCAGATCGATGCCGAGATCGCCGAGCGGCCGAACCGGGTGCGTCACGAGATGAACGGCGTGCTCATCGCGATCGGGCTGAAAGACGAGAGCCTGCGGCGCACGGTGCTCAAGGTCGACGCCCGCATCGGACCCATACAGGTCGACCACGGCGAGACCGGCTGCAAGACGCCCGCGATCGCGCCCTACATCGATCGCACGCTTGCACACCGAGAGCAAATGGCAGCACGCCGAGCCGCCAAGGCCGCAGCCAAGGCGGCTGCGAAGGCCGGCGTCTAGCCGTCTTCTCCCTCGCCAGCCTCGTCGCCCTCGGGGCTGTCGAGGAGCCGGCGGGCCACAACCCGGGCGCCCTCGAGATCGTCGACGAAGTTCTCCGCGGGAACGCTGCGCAGCACGTTCAGCTCCCTGACGCTGGTCGCCTGCGACTCCTCGAGTCCCATCACGATGCACTTGGCGCCCGAATCCAGCGCCACGTCGATGAGCTGGCCCATCATGAACGCAGCGCTGTCGTCCATGTGCCGGGTCTCGCTGAAGTCGAAGATCACCACCTCGTGCTCTTCGACATCGTGGTTGATCGAGTTGAACAGCCTGATCGACGACGACGCCGTGTAGGAACCGCGCAGCGAGAGCAGTCCGGTACGCGCCGCGAACGGGTCGGGACCGTCAAGATCGAGGCTCGCCAGGCTGATGCCGCCGGGCTCGTCGCCCTCAGCGTCGTCGCTGCCGGGGGCGTACAGGAACGTCATGTCCAGCAACGGGGTCGACACCACGCCCTCGTCGAGTTCGAGGCGCTCGAACTGCCGGGCGCCGGTCATCGCTGCGGCAATCAGACCCGCACCCACCGCCACCACGAGATCCGCCACGATCGACAGGGTCAGCGTGAGCGCCATCACGCCGTACTGGTCGAGCCGGGTGCGCCGCACCCGAGCGATGTAGTCCCAGTCGACGATGTCGAAGCCGATCTTGATGAGAATGCCGGCGAGCACCGCATGCGGGATGACTTCGGCGAGCCGTCCCAATCCGAGCACCAGCGCACCCAGCACCACCGCGCAGAGCACCCCGGACACCCGCGTGCGGCCGCCTGCCTTGACATTGGCCACGGTCGCCGATGTCGCACCCGCGCCGGGCACCGCACCGATGAACGCGATGAGCACGTTGGCGGCACCGACGCCGAGCAGCTCACGATTGGGGTGATGCTGATCGCGAGTCATCGAATCGGCGACCATCGCAGTGAGCAGGCTGTTGACCGAGCCGAGCAATGCGAGCGTGACCGCAGGCGCTATAGCCCCGCCGACGTCACCCCAGCTGAACGACGGCATCCGCACTTCGGGCAGTCCTGAGGGCACATCGCCGATGACCGCCACGTCGCTGATCCACAGCACGCTGAGCACCGTGCAGACGAGCAGCGCAGCGACCGACGGCGGCAACGCCTGGCGCAAGCGGCGGGGCCAGAGCAGGCAGACGGCGACGCTGAGCACACCGAGCGCGAAGGCGCCGATGTCGACGTTGCCCACGGCATCGGGGAGCGCTCGTATGGATGCCGACACGCCGCCGAGCGCCACCTCGTGCCCCAGCAGCGGGATCAGCTGCACCACGATGATGATCAACCCGACTGCGGAGGTGAATCCCGATACCACCGGGTAGGGCGTGTACGACACATAGCTGCCGAGACGCAGCGCGCCCAGCAATACCTGCACGATCCCTGCGAGCACCACGATCGCCAGGGCTTTTTCGATGTCGCCGCCGGCGTAGTCGATCACCACCACCGACATCGCCACCGACAGCGGCGCGGTGGGCCCAGAGATCTGTGTCCGGGTGCCGCCGAAGATCGCCGCCAGCAACCCGACTGCGACGGCGCCGTAGAGGCCGGCGATCGCGCCGAGGCCCGAGGCCACGCCGAACGCCAGCGACAGCGGCAGCATGACGACCGCCGCAGTGAGGCCTCCGAAGACGTCGCCGCGCAGCTGCTCCGCGCTGTAGTTCAGCGTCGGCGCTTTCAGCGTTGGCATCTCAACGCCGAGTCAGGCCGACCGATCGTCTACTGGCCGAGGAAGGTGTTGAGCGCCTCGAACACGGTGGCTTTGTCGGGGTCGACGAAGACGTGGGTGGCACCCGAGCTGTAGATGGAGTCGCCGATGCGTACGAGCACGCCATAGCGGTTGACCGGCAGCCCCTGGAATGTGGCCGTGTAGTCGGTGCCGAACGACTCGTCGCCCAAGCCGGGGTTCTCGCCTTCGCTGAACGCACCCACCGCACCAGTGGACGGCTCGGGGAACTCACCGCAGGCGATGACCTCCACGATGTAGTTGTTGAAGGCTTGCGAAGCCACGTCGGGCGACTCGAACCGGGAGATGGAGACATCGAGGAACGGACCCGTGAGCGGATCCGCCGCCCAGACCGACTCGGAGTACGCCACCGGCACGATCCCGCCGTAGGCCGGTGTGCCGGGACAGGTCTCAGCCCGCGGAATGTTGGTGGCGGTCTGCAGGGTGTCGAAGCCCTCGGGTGTCTGGCCTTCCAGCAGGGCGCCTTCCACCGCCGGCGGCAATGCGTTGGCCTCCGCGGCAGCTTCGGTGGTGGTGGGAGGCGGCGCCTCAGTGGTGGTGGGAGGCGGGGCCGCTGTGGTTGGCGGCGGGGCCTCGGTGGTCGGGGGCGGCGGTGCTTCGGTGGTGGTTGGCGGCGGAGCCTCTGTTGTGGCAACTGTGGTCGGCGCAGCGGTGGTGGGCGCGGCGGCTTCGGTGGCGGGAGGCGGATCGTCACCGCCGCCGCACGCGGCGGCTGCGAAGGCAAGCACAACGAATAGAGCAGAGATGCGTCGCATAGGGGCAGACTACGGCCTGCAGCGATGTGAAAAGAGGTACACAGTGAAATTCGGCATGACACTGGCCAACACGGGCCCCAACGTCGAGGGCGAGTCGGCGATTACGTATGCGCAGGCAGCAGAGGCAGCCGGCTTCGAATCGCTTTGGACCGTCGAGCACGTCGTGGTGCCGGAGGGCTACCAGACGCCGTACCCGTACGCCGAAGACGGCAAGATGCCCGGCAAGCGCGACGACATCGACATTCCCGACCCGCTGATGTGGATGGCCTTCGTGGCGTCGGTGACGTCGGAGATCAAGCTGGGCACGGGGGTTCTGATCGTGCCGCAGCGCAACTTCGCCGTCACGGCGAAGGCAGTTGCGACGCTTGATCGCCTCTCACGCGGTCGCGTCCTGCTGGGCGTGGGCGCCGGCTGGCTGGCAGAGGAATTCGACGCGCTGGGCGTGCCGTTCGCTGATCGCGGCGACATCACCGATGAGCATCTGCACGCCTACCGGGCGCTGTGGCAGCAGGATGTCTGCTCGTTCGAGGGCGAGCACGTTTCTTTCGACCGCGTGTACTGCCGCCCCCAGCCGGCGGGCCACATTCCGATCATCGTGGGCGGCGACAGCAAGCGTGCCGCTCGCCGCGCAGGCGAGCACGGTGACGGCTTCTTCCCTGTGTCGGGCGATCTCGAAGAGATGTCGATGCTGTTCGACCATGCGAAGCGCTGCGCCGAGAAGGCAGGGCGCGACCCCGACAAGCTCGATTTCACGACGATCGGCGCGGCTACTCCAGAATGGGTAGAGAAGTACGCAGCGATCGGCATCACCCGGCTCATCACCAATCCGATGTCGCGTTCCCGCTTCGATGACTTCAGCCGGGACATCATCACCGCCTACGCCGACGCGTGATGACCTAATGCTCGACTCGCTGTTCGAGTTCATCGAGGCGTCGCCATCGCCGTTTCACGCGGCTGCAGCGGCGGTCGAACGCTTGGCGACGGCCGGCTATGTCGAGGCCGGCCGCAGCGAGTCATGGAGCGAACTCGACGTTGCACAGGGATTCGTGGTGCGCGACGGTGGCAGCGTGCTGGCCGTGCGAGCCAGCGCCCAGGTCGACCCTGAGCGGCTGCGCTTCAGTGTGATCGGCGCGCACACCGACAGCCCCAACCTGCGCGTCCGCCCCCGGCCCGACAGCGGCACGCTGGGCTACCGCCAGCTTGGCGTGGAGGTGTACGGCGGCGTGCTGCTGAATTCGTGGCTCGACCGCGACCTCGGCCTGTCGGGACGCGTGGAGGTGCAGCACGGGGACGGCGACAACCCAGCGGCCGGGACCCGAACCGTGCTGTGGCGCTGCGACCGGGCGCTGCTGCGCGTCCCGCAGCTCGCGATCCACCTCGACCGCGACGTGAACGACGGGCTGAAGCTCGACCGCCAGCAGCACATGACCCCGGTATGGGGGCTCGGCGGGCCGAGCTCTGCGGGGTTCCGCGAGTTTCTGGCCGACGAGCTCGATGTAGAGCCCGACGCCGTGCTGGCATGGGATGTCATGGCGCACGACCTCACACCGCCGGCCCGGCTGGGACGCGACGGGGAGATGTACGCCGCCAGTCGCATCGACAATCTCGCATCGTGCCACGCAGCCGTCGAGGCGCTGGCCAGCCTGGGTTCGCTTCCCGACGACGCGGCAGCGGTCGTCGTGCTGTTCGACCATGAGGAGATCGGCAGCGACTCCGCCACCGGCGCCGGCAGCCCGATCCTGGCCGATGCCCTCGAGCGCATCGCGGCCGCGCTGGGCGCCAGCCGCGAGCAGTACTTGCGGGCGGTAGCTCGTTCGCTGTGCGTCTCAGCCGACGGGGCCCACGCGGTGCATCCGAACTATCCCGAGCGCCACGAGCCCCAGCACCTGCCGCTGCTGAACGGCGGCCCGGTTATCAAGACCAACGTCAACGTGCGCTACGCCACCGATGCGCGCACGCACGCACGCTTCGTAGCGGCGTGCGACGCGGCCGGTGTGCCCCACCAGCTCTATTCGCACCGCGGCAACCTGCCGTGCGGCTCGACCATCGGGCCGATCACGGCCTCGCGGCTGGGCATGAGCGTCGTCGACGTGGGCTCGCCCCAGCTCTCGATGCACTCGGCCCGCGAACTCGGCGGCAGCGATGACCCCGCCATGCTCACTGCCGCACTCGGTGCCTTCCTCGCAGGCCCCTAGAGGCCGAGGATGGCGTTGAGTGTGTGCATCACGGCAGCAACGTCCGGCTCGGTGAACAGGGCCGCAAGGCCCGAGCCGTACAGCGTGTCGCCAATGCGCACCACGGCGCTGTAGCGATTGACCGGGAAGCCGGCCACGTTGCCCGCGTAGTCGACGCCGAACGACTCGTCGCCCAAGCCGGGATCTGCTCCGGGACTGAACGATCCCAGCGCCGTTGTGCCTGGGTCCACGAACTCGCCGCAGGCAATCAGCTCGGCTTGGAAGTCGGCAAGCGCCATCGACGCCACCTCGGGCGATTCGAAGCGAGCGATCCAGGCGTCGAGGAACGGTCCCGTCGTGGCGTCTTGGACCCAGACGGATCCCGAATAAGCCGTCGGCTCAGCACCGCCGAACGCAGGCGTGCCGGGGCAGGTCTCCGCGATCGGCGTCGTGGTCTCGCTGAAGAGATTGTCGATGCCCTCGGGCGTTGAACCTTCGAGCAGTGTGCCGGCGAAGGCGGCGGGGGTCTGCGCAGCAGCTTCGATCTCAGCCAGATCAGGATCGACGTAGTCACAGCCATGCGGCTCTGCAACGCCGTTGAGTCGATCCGCTACCCAGCCGAGCGTGTCTTCCATGGACGTGAAGGTGGTGTCGACATGTCCCCCGTTGGGATACACCGCAAGCGTCACCTGGGTGTCCTGCGAGCAGTACACACCGTGCAGGTCACGGACCAGCTCGGGCAGCACGACGGCATCGGCCCAGCCCTGCACGAACAGCACCGGCACATCGGCGATCGGCGCACCGCCGGCCTGATTGGCGGCGAGCACCTCGGCCAGCGGGCCGACCGGTTTGATGCCGTCCCAGCCGTCGGGGTTGCGCATCGCGCTGTCGTCGAGCCCGAAGAAGGCCTCGAACACGGCACCGAGGCAGGCTTCCTCGACGATCCCCATCTGGTCGATGGCCTCGGCAGAGAAGTAGTCCTCAAGGTTGAGGTCGTCATAGGCAGCCGCCATCGCGAACGCCGCCATGACGGCGAAGCCCTGCGCCGTGGTGCCGACGGTGTCCATCAAACCGCTCATGTCAGCAGCAGGTGCAGCGGCGACGACCCCGGCGAGATCCAGCTCGGGTGCGTATGACGCCGCGAGCTGCCCGGCCCACAAGGCGGCGTGACCGCCCTGCGACAGGCCCCAGACGACGTAGCGGTTGCTGGCGCCCAGCTCCATCTGGCGCACGGCCCGCACGATGTCGAGGGTGCTTCGGCCTTCGCTGGAACCCACCAGGTACGGATGGACGCCCGGCGTGCCGAGGCCCTCGTAGTCGGTGGCCGCGACAACGTGGCCTGCAGCAGCAATCGCCATGGGAATCTCAGAGCCGACCGGATGTGTCGCTGATGGTGCGCAGACATCCGCCACGCCCGTCGTTCCGTGGGCCCACGAGACGATGGGCGAGTTCGCGGGCAAGCCGGGCGGCGCGAAGACCAGCCCGCTCACCTCCACGAGATCGCCCCGCACACCGGTGGACAGGTACGTGATGCGCCAACCGTTCAGCTCGCCGGCATCGACCGGCTCTGCCGACACCAAGTCGCCTGCGGCCGGCTCGGCAGGCGGCGCCTCGGTCGTTGTCGGAGCAGGGGCCTCGGTCGTGGCCGGCGCCGAGGCAGTGGCGACGGCAGGTGCCGTTGTGGCGGGTGCGGTTTCGCTGATGGTCGTCGTGGTGACGGCCGCCGTGGCGGTGGTGTCCGGAGATGAGTCCGTTGCGCTGTCACTGCACGCGGCAGCGATGAGTGCAAACGCCATCAGCGGCCCGATGAGGCGTTTCATCTTCGAACCCTACGGCTTGGGCCGTTGCCCCCCGGACACGCCGCACAGCAGGTGCATCAGGCGATTTCAGGGTGGCAGGGTGAAGCTTCAGCCGTGGTGCAGGTGGTTGTCAAGGTGTGAGCAGTCGTTGAACCGGCGCAGCACCCAATCGCCGTCGCACCGAACTACCTGGGTGATCGAGCAATTCTCGGAACCGCCGAAGGAGAATGGCGTGGATTCGGTGATGTGCGCCAGCACGGCGCCGATCACGCCGCCGTGCACGCATGCCGCCACGAACTGATCGGGATGTGCGTCGGCGATGCGCCCGAGAGCCGCCATGCACCGGCCGATGAGCTGCTCATTCGACTCGGCTCCGGGTATGACATCCCAGCGCCGTTCGATGTGCAGGCGTTCGTACAGCGGGTGATTGTCGGCAGCGAACTGGCGGATGCGCCCCCCGTCCCACTCGCCCAGGGCCACCTCGCGCAGATCGTGCTCGATCGTCGGGGTCATGCCCAGCCGTTCGGCAAGGGGCGCGAACGTCTGCTGGGTGCGCTGCAGCGACGACACGTACAGCGCGTCGATCGGCTCGTGTGCCAGCCGGTTGGCCATCGCCTCAGCCTGCTCGTGCCCCTTCTGGGCCAACGCCGGGTCGCCTTGGTCGCCGAGCATGGGGAACGGTTCGCCGGGGATGAAGGCTTGGGACGCACCGTGGCGCACCAGCAGCACCTCGGTCGCGCCCGGCGGCCGGATCCACCGCTCCTGCTCGAACTGGCGAACTTCGGTATCGGACGGCGCGAGGTCGTAGTCGTCGTAGACGGGCTCCGCGTCTGCGGCGGTCTCGGCCGTCTCGTGGGGTTGTGTCACGGCGGGCAACCTAGCGGCGGCACGAATAGGCCCGCCGTCACCCGTAGGGCTACTCGATCTGGTACGCGGCCTCGCCATGGTCGCTCACGTCGATGCCGGCCATCTCGACCTCGGCCGAGACCCGGATGCCCATGGTGGCCTTGATCACGCTGGCGATGATCCACGTGGCAGCGAACGAGTACGCGGTGACCACCGCAATCGACAGGACCTGGTTCCACAGCAGCACGCCGCCGCCGAAGAACACGCCGTCGATGAAGTCGCCCCCGGGCACCGCAGACGCGTCGGCGAAGAAGCCGAGCAGCACGCCGCCGACCGCGCCGCCGACCCAGTGGATGCCCACAACGTCGAGGCTGTCGTCGAAGCCCACCCGGAACTTGGCCTCGATGGCGAAGAAGCACACCACGCCGGCGATGGCGCCGAACGCCAGTGAGTGCATCGAGCCCACGAATCCCGCCGCCGGTGTGATGGCTACGAGCGCCGCCACGACACCGGAGGCGATGCCAATGGTGGACACCCGCTGGTGCCGTGCGTACTCGGCGAAGGCCCAGCCCACCATGCCGGCCGCCGCTGCGATGAACGTGTTGACGAAGGCCTGCGCCGCCGCACCGTCGGCCGCCAGGGCCGAACCGGCGTTGAAGCCGAACCAGCCGAACCACAGGATGCCCGCACCCAGCATCACGAACGGCACGTTGTGGGGAACCGGCCGGTTGTCGGGCCAGCCGGAGCGACGGCCGACCACCAGTGCCAGGGCCATGGCGGCGGCGCCAGCGTTCACGTGGATGGCGGTGCCGCCCGCGAAGTCGTGGGCGGGCAGGTTGAAGATCCAGCCGTCAGCGCCGTACACCCAGTACACGACCGGCGCGTACACCAGCAGCGACCACACGGGCACGAACACCATCCAGGCCGAGAACTTCATGCGGTCGGCGACGGCGCCCGAGATGAGCGCAGGAGTGATGGCCGCGAATGTCATCAGGAAGGCGAACGTGGCCAGTCCCTCGGCATCGTGGATGCCGGCCATGCCCATCAGCGAGAAATCGCCGATGATCGGCAGGCCGCTCTCGCCCGCTGCCAGGCTGTAGCCGACCAGCACCCAGATCACCGGCACGATGCCGAGGCACCACATGTTCATGTTGAGCATGTTCAGCGCGTTCTTGGCGCGCACCATGCCGCCGTAGAACAGCGCAAGCCCCGGCACCATGAACAGTACCAAGGCCGCTGAGGTCAGTATCCAGGCAATGTTGCCTTCCATCGCTTCTCTCCTCGTCGCGCGCAGGCGCGCCAGCGGGCAATACGGCGGCTGATGCGCACATCATTGCAGGCCGGCCGCTTATGGGCCGTTTTTCATACGGCGTCGAGCGCGGCGCCGAGATCGTCCAGCAAATCCGAGACAGTTTCGAGCCCTACCGACAGCCGGACAAGGTCGTCGGGCACCTCCAGGGCCGAACCTGCGGCCGACGCGTGGGTCATCGCTCCGGGATGCTCGATCAGCGATTCGACTGCGCCCAGCGACTCCGCCAGCGTGAAGACCTTGGTCGACGCCGCGACCTGCTCGGCAGCGGTTCGCCCGCCGTGCAGCCGGAACGACACCATTCCTCCGAAGCCGCTCATCTGGCGACAGGCGATGTCGTGCCCGAGGTGATCAACAAGCCCGGGATACAGCACAGACCGCACCGCCGGGTGCGCGTCGAGCAGCTCGACTACCGCCTGCGCGCTGGCACCGTGGCGATCCATGCGCACGCCGAGCGTCTTGATGCCCCGCAGCGTCAGGTAGCAGTCGAACGGGCTCGGCACGGCGCCCACGGCGTTCTGCGTATACACGAGGTGGTCGGCCAGCTCGTCGTCGTTGGTGGCCACGAAGCCGCCCACTACATCACTGTGGCCGCCGAGGTACTTGGTGGCCGAGTGCACGACGGCATCGGCGCCGAGCGCGAGCGGCTGCTGCAGGTACGGCGTGGCGAACGTGTTGTCCACCACCACGATGCCTCCCAGCTCGTGAGTGACGGCGCAGATGGCTTCGATATCGAACACCGTGAGCAGTGGGTTGGTGGGCGTCTCCAGCCACACCATGCGGGTACTCGGCGTCCAGGCGTCGCGGATCTTTTCGGGGGCGGTGAGATCGGCCGCGGCAAGCCCCACGCCGGCGTTGCCGAACACCTTGTCGATCAGGCGGAACGTTCCGCCGTAGGCGTCATCGCCGAGCAGCAGACTGTCGCCTGGGCGCAGCACACGCAGCAGCGCATCCGACGCCGCCAGCCCGCTGGCGAATGCAAACCCGTGACGGGCTCCCTCCAGTGAAGCCACGCAGACCTGGTAGGCGTGACGGGTCGGGTTGCCCGTTCGGCCGTACTCGTAGCCGTGCCGCGGTTGGCCGACCGCTTCCTGGGCGAAGGTGGTGGCCAGCGAGATCGGGGTGACCACTGCGCCCGTGTAGGGATCGTGGGGCTGGCCTGCCCGTATCGCCCGTGTCTCGAAGCCGAACTCGTCGGGATCCTCGAACCCCGACACCTGCGGATCGCCGCCTAGCACCCGTTGCCTCCAGTTGCGTCCGCGCCGAGCGTCGCGACGGGCCTGCCCCGGTCATAGACCACCACTGCCTCGGGTCCTGCGAGCAAGTCGGCTCGGGCCAGCAGTTCGTCGATTCGACCGGCTGGTTCTCCGATGCCGACGGCAGGCAGGGGCGGTTCGATCGCCGTAGACACCTTTCTGCTGCCCTCCACCGCCAGCAGTCCGTCTTGGGCCACCGAACCCACCACCTGAGCCGCGGCCAGGGGCATCTCGCCCTCACATACCGGAATGGCACGCAAACCCGTCTGATCCATGCATTGGCGCGCAGCGGCCACGGTGTCGTCGGGCCGGACGAACACGAACTCGCCGTGGACGAGGCTGCTCACCGTGCCGGGCCCAGGCTCCTGCGGCAGGAACCCCATCCGTGCCATCCACTCGTCGTCGAACACCCGGCTGAGGTAGCCCCGGCCCGAATCCGGAATGAGCGTGACCACCAACGACTCCTCCGAGCGGCCAGCGGCATCGAGTTCCGCGGCAACGGCGAATGCGCCCGTCACGGCCGTGCCGCCGGAACCGCCGATCAGCAGGCCCTCGCGCTGGGCAACCCGGCGTGCCATCGCGAACGACTCGGCATCGGTCACGGGAATGCCACGGTCGACGACGCCGGGATCGTAGGTGGACGGCCAGAAGTCTTCGCCGATGCCTTCCACCAAGTAGGGCCGCCCGTCCCCGCCGACATACACCGACTCCGGCGGGTCGGCGATCACGACCTGTATGGCGGGATCCTGTTCTTTGAGGTAGCGACCTACGCCGGTGACGGTGCCGCCTGTGCCTGCACCCGCCACGAAGTGGGTGATGCGGCCCTCGGTCTGTGCCCAGATCTCCGGTCCGGTGGTTTCGTAGTGCGCTTGGGGGTTCTTCGGGTTGCCGTACTGATTCGGCGAGTATGCGCCCGGTGTCTCGCTCCTCAGGCGCTCCGCGGTCAAGTAATACGAGCGTGGATCGTCGGGCGCAACCGCGACCGGGCAGACCACCACCTCTGCGCCATAGGCCCGCAGCAGCGCCACCTTCTCAGGCGCCACCTTGTCGGTGCACACGAAGATGCACCGGTAGCCGCGCTGCGCAGCGACCACGGCGAGGCCTACGCCAGTATTCCCCGAAGTGGGTTCTACGATCACGCCGCCCGGCTGGAGCAAGCCGTCAGCCTCGGCGGCGTCGACCATCGCCACTGCGGCGCGGTCTTTCACCGAACCGCCGGGGTTGGTGATCTCCAGCTTGGCGACGACCGGCGTTGCAGTGTGCGGCTCGACATTCCTCAACCGAACCATGGGCGTGCGGCCCACAAGGTCCAGCACTGACGGCGCAATGTCCAGGCCTTTCAGGGCCTCGGGCATTGGCGAAGGCCCCCGGTGGGCGTCAGTCACGGCATCACAGCCTACGAACGCGGTGCCGCCGTGTCGAAGTCACTGGCTGGATATCAGCTGATCAGCTCGGCCAGGGGAGACAGCTCGGTGTTGACCAGCTCCACTCCGCCTTCAGGCAGCACCGACACTTCGTGCCACAGGCGCAGCTTGGGCGGGCGCCCCAGCAGGTGCACCGTCGAGAGGAACGAGTGGAAGATCGCCAGGTGCGTCGAGTGCGACCGGGACCAGGCTTCGAGTGACGCCAAGTCGTCGAACCAGCCCACGAAGCTCGTGGACTTGAGATCCTCGCCGTCGATGGACTGCTCGCGCAGGAATCTGCTCGAGATGCAGCCCGAGTCGCGGTTGGCCGCCAAGAACTCGATGCCGGCCCGCAGCTTCGGCTCGATGTCGGTGAAGTACATCTCGCGCTCGTCGTCGAGGCACTCGTCCCACTTCTGACCCGAGCGGATGAGGCACAGGTTGGCGGGCAGCGGCGAACCCGGAGCCGCATCGAACGGGTCGTCCGCGCTGGCCGCCATGCGGTCGCGCGCAGCTCCCCAGTAGTCGTGCAGCTCGGTGAGGTCCACCGACGTCAGGTTGCGCACGCCCGGCAGCGGCCGCTTGGTCCCGGCAATCGTCTCCCAGCGCTCCGCCGGGATGACGGCCGTCTCGCAATAGACCCCGTCCCGTTCGAGCACATCGCAGCCGTCCCGCCAACGTTGGTAGACCGCCGGATCGACCCAGTAGGCCATGAAGACGGTCTCGACATCGCCCTGAGCTTCGTCAGCGTCATCGCCCTCGTCGGTGAAGTTGACGACGCGAGCCCGCTCGACGTGGTCGGGCCGGTGCTCGCCGCCGGTCAACGCCGCCTGCAGCTCCGCCAGCGTGTCGGCGTTGTCAGGCCCCTTCGAGAAGACCATCGAATAGGCGGTCAGCTCGGGAAAGTCGATTACACACCACGCCGGTGCGCTGGGCGTATGCCCTTCCGGCCGGTTGGCAGCCATAGACATTCCTCCCGCAGTTCACCCGCCGCTCTGCGCTGCCGCGGACTCCTGCTGTGGATCGTACGGCGACATAGCTCAGTCGCTCCAGACGATCTCGAATTCACCGGTCTCGAAGTCGAACAGGACCTGTCGAGCCATGTGACGCAGGACCTGAGTCCCCATGAGTGCGTCACAACCCGCGACAGGTATCTCCAGCACGGAAACCAAGGCACTGATGCCGGGCGCTGGCTGTGTCGTCAGCTGGTCGTCTCGTGCTGGAGGGTGCATGTGGACTACGAACCCATCCGCTGCCACCTGCCCCATCACAGTGCGTACGTTCAACATCACCGACTGCGCCTCGTCATCGCCCAAGCCGAGGCTGTCAACGACGTGCTGCGAGATGCCTGATGCGTTGGCACCCGTATCTAGGAGCACACGAAAAAGCCGCATCGCACCAGTCGTCGGCGAACTGATCGGCAAGGCGACGACTGCTTGATGGTTACCATCGAGTTGACCTGAGATGCTATGATATTATATCCAGCATTAGCCAAGTTGCCTCGGGCCGACCCGATACGGAGGAGCGGTATACGGTCGCTGCGACTCAGTTGACGCTGTGCATGATGGGAATCCCGCCGAAGAACAGCGGCGTGTCCCGGACCTCTTGGATCGTGAACCGGCCTGCACCGTGCATCGACAGTCCGGTTTCGAACGCTGTCCCCACGTCCGGGTAGAAGGCGGTGATCTCTCGGTCGCAGATCAACGCGACTTCACCGACGCGCGCCGCTCCTGGTTCAGCTTCGAGGAGCGCCGTGAATGCTCTGTAGTTCGCCATCGCCTCTTCACGGGTCATCTAGAGCCTCCCGATCTATGCCGCCTCCGGTACTGGCGACCATACCCAGCCGCCACCGGCTGCAGCGGGTATTCGCGACCGGTGGCACCATCACGGCGCGAGTGCTTGATCGATGACCCGAGTCCACTTGGGCTTTGAACCTCTGCGCTACCCCGCAGCCTGCTCATTCTCCGCCTCAGAGACGATGCGCCGCTCGCGGTCCAACAACTCGCCGAGAAAAAGCCACGCATGCCCCAAGGCCACCCCGCCAGCCGGCTGAGGCATGCCAAACATGACCTCAACGCCTTGCAGTCGGTCCATTCCTTCGATGCCTTGCAACATGTCAACTTCGTTGCGCAGCCGATCAAGCCTCGCGCGTGAAGCCATGGTGTCGGAGGCGTCAAGCAAGTCGGCGGCGACCTGCGCGGGTGTACGGCCACGCGTGAGCCCTTGCAGCAGATCGTCGATAATGCGCAGCGCTACGCCGACCACCTCGGGCGCAGCAAAGATGTCGGAGGTATCGAGAGCCCGCAGCGGTTCGAGGGCATCGTTTGCGGCGCGCACCTTCGTCGCTTGGTCCGGCGGGGGCTGTTGCGCGGGCCGCAGGAACGGTTCTCTCGCCTTGAATTCGTGCAACTGACGTAGCCGCTCGCGCTGCGCCTCAGCTATGGCTTCGTCGCCCACGACGGCCGGCAGCGGTTGGCTCCATCGAGCTTGCTGGCCACCGGGCTGCGGCTTGCGGTGCAGCGTTCCGGCAAGCAACGCGACAACACGGCGCCAGCCCATGCAGCGGAGACTACCGAGCCTGCAACGCGGCTAATGAGAAACGGGCCGACGGTAGAAACCGCAAGTCAATGACCATTTCTGACCATCGATAGTGTTGCTCACAGAGCTTGGTCCTAGTCAGCGTGGCCGCGAAACAGGTGACAGGCACCAAGCCGACCGGGCCCAAAGCAGGGATCCCTGTCAAGGTGATGTCGCGGTAGCGACCCAGCGATACCTGCTGGCTCCGACTGCCTGTGCAAGATCCACAGCCAATCATGTTGGCCGCGGGCCTCCATTTTGGAACTCGAACCAACGATCGTCCGCAAGGGGTCGTTGACACCGCTAGCAGAATGCCTGCCGAACACTGCGTCACCGATGGGGTCAGCTAAAGAGACCGGACAGGACCGCGCGTAAGGCCACGAAAGCCCATGCTGCGACCAGTGCGACACCCCCGGCAGCTATCGCCCAGCCAACGGTGATCGCTACGCGGTCCTTGATTGAGCCAGTTCGCCATTCCTCGCGGCGCTTCTCGCGTTGCTGATGCTGATACGCCAGTCGTCGGGGGTCACGTCTGTGCTCTGCTGCGCGGGCCTTAACGCGTTCGCGTTCATACTTCCTACGGCATTTGCTGTGCCAGTAATCCCATTTCGATCCGAGGAGGGGATGCCAGGGCTCAGGCTGTTCGGAGGCGAGGGTTGCTTGCCACGGTCGTCCAGGCTCGTGCCCGTGGCCGCAGCCCGGGCAGCGGTCGTTCCGTCCGGGCGGTCGCACTCCCTCCGTGGAGTCGAACACGACCGTCACCCATGCCCTAGGGCTTCGACGATCAGGCGCCGAGTTCGGCGGCGCGGGCTCGGAACTGCTCGACGTTGTTCTCTTTGATTTCCTCGTAGCCGCGGATCATGTCGGGGAGGCAGGCGATCTCGACGGCTCGGGCATAAGCGGCCTCGTCGCCGGCGCTGAGCCTGTCGAGTGCCCGTTGGATCATGCCTCGGTACTCGTCGATCAGCTCCCGCTCCATTTTGCGGTGAGCCGTCTTGCCGAAGATGTCGAGCGCGCCGCCACGCAGGCCCTTCATGCGAGCCAGCAGGGCGAACGCGATGTCGCCTGACCGGCCGAGGCCGATCTTTTTCTCCACACCCATGCGCCGCATGATCGGCGGGTGCAGCTTGTAGGTGACATCGGTCTTGTCGCCGAACTGGTCGCGCACGGCCTGCTGGAACGCCCCCGAACGGTGCAGCCGGGCCACCTCGTACTCGTCCTTGTAGGCCATCAGCTTGTACAGGTACGTCGCCACGGCCTCGCTGAGCGCCGTATCGCTGACCGCTGCGGCCTCGGCCTCACGCACCTTGGCAATGAAGCTGGCGTACGCCGCTGCGTAAGCGTGATTCTGGTAGGCCACCAGGTCGGGCACCCGGATGCGCAGCAGCCGTGCCAGCTCTTCGGACTGGCTGGGCACCGTGTCGATGAGATCCTGCTCACGGCCTGACGGGCCGATGTCACGCTTCACCTTGCCGACCCGCTCGACCTCGAGCGTTCCCAAGAAGTCGGGGTCGAGCACGATCTTGCGGCCGATGCGGAACGCCTGGGTGTTCATCTCCACCGCAACGCCGTTCAGCTCAATGGCGCGCTCGATCGCCGAAGCGCTGATCGGTACCACGCCCGCCTGATAGGCGGCGCCCACCACCAGCACGTTGGCCGGCATGTGCGAGCGGAACAGGCTGTCAGACAGCGTGCCCGCATCGAAGTAGACGTTGCGCTCGGGACTGGTGGACTCGTCGATGACCAGCTGGAAGGCGGTCCATTCGGGAAATTCGGCGGACGTATCACGCACCATCGAAGTGGTGGGCACCTTCGACGACGACACGACGGCAACGGTCTTGCCGGCCAGCGCCTTGTCGAGGTTCGCCGGATTGGTGCCGGTCAGCAGGTCGAACACGATGTAGGCATCGGCCTCGCCGAGCCCGACCTTGTTGGCCTCGTCGCCGCCGTCATGATCCGCATCGGAAGTTCCGTTAGCGATTGTTTCCCGCTCTTGTTCGCTTCGCTCACGGGCCGCTCGGGCCACGGCTTCGCCATTCGGCTCAGCCTCTCGGCGGCGAACCTTGAGGTTCGACAGCACCGGGCCGCCCTTCTGGGCGAGGCCGGTCTGATCGAGGCCATTGGCCGTCTTGCCGTCGAGCAGGGCGGCCGTCGCCAGCATCTGGTTCACCGTGACCACGCCGGTGCCGCCGATGCCCATCATCAAGATGTTGCCCTCGTCGATCCGGTCCGGTTCGGGCAGGTCGTCTCCGATGTGCTCGATCGCCACGGTGGCCTTCGTGGGGATCTTCCCCGCAGGGACCACCTCGATGAACGCCGGGCAGTCGCCGTCGAGGCAGGTGAAGTCCTTGTTGCACGACGACTGGTGAATCTGCGTCTTGCGGCCGAACTCGGTCTCGATGGGCTGCACGCTCAGGCAGCTCGACTTCTCACCGCAGTCGCCACAGCCCTCGCAGACGGCTTCGTTGATGAACACCCGCGTGTTGGGCTCGGCCACCTTGCCGCGCTTGCGGTCGCGCCGCAGCTCGGCTGCACACGCCTGGTCGTAGATCAGCACCGTGCAGCCCTCAACCTCACGCAGCACACGCTGTGCTTCGTCCATGCGGTCGCGGTGCCAGACATCGGTGCCTGGGGCGAACTCGGCATCGGCGGGGTACTTGTCAGGGTCGTCGGTGACCACCATCACCTTGGCCACGCCTTCGGCGTGCACCGAGCGGGTCAGCTCCGGCACGGCCATGCCGCCGTCGATGTCCTGACCGCCCGTCATGGCGACCGCACCGTTGTAGAGGATCTTGTAGGTGACGTTGGTGCCGGCAGCCACAGCCTGGCGCAGCGCCAGCGAACCGGAGTGGTGATAGGTGCCGTCGCCGATGTTCTGGAACCGGTGATCCATCGTCACGAACGGCGCGGCGCCGACCCACTGGCAGCCCTCGCCGCCCATCTGGGTGGTGCCGCGCACGTTGCGGGTGGGTGTCATGGCCGCCATGCCGTGGCAGCCGATGCCGCCGCCGGCCTCGGAGCCCTCAGGCACCCAGGTCGAGCGGTTGTGGGGGCAGCCCGAGCAGAACCCCGGCGTGCGGCCGGCGGCCTTCTCGCCCTTGGAGGTGGTGACGGCGAGCGGGATGGTGATGCGCTCGGGCACGGCGGGCCCGATGCCTTCGGGACCGAGCCGGTCCACCAAGAACGGCCGGATCTTGCGAGCGATGAGATCGGCATCCATCTCGCCGTGGCCGGGGAACCAGAAGCCGCCCTGCTGGTCGCGCTTGCCGAGCACGATGGGCATGTCGGCCATGCCGTAGAGGTTCTCCTTGATGAGCGACTCGATGATCGAGCGCTTTTCCTCCACGGCGACGATCACGTCGAGCCCGTCGGCGAATTCGCGCAGGCTGGTGGGCTCGAGCGGCCACACCACGGCCGGCTTCCAGATGCGGACGCCGCGGCGCTCCAGCTCGATGTCGTCGAGGCCCATGCGGTCGAGCGCCTCGCGCAGGTCGTAGTAGGTCTTGCCTGCCGCGACGAGGCCGATCCGGGCGTCGCGGGTGGGAACGGTCTGGCGGTTGAGCTTGTTGGCCGCCACGAACTCGTCGACTGCGACCATGCGGCCCTCGTGGATCTCGAGCTCCATGCGCACCGCGTTGGGGCCGAAGAGGGCGTCCTGCTGGGTATGCGCCCAAGGCTGGCCCTCCCATTCGAATTCGGGACGTGCGACCGACACACGGCCCGGGCCGACCTGCACGGTTGCATACCCGTCGGCCACGTTGGTGACGATCTTGAGCGCCGACCAGAACCCGCTGTAGCGGGACAGCTCGTAGCCCCAGCGCCCGTAGTCGATGACCTCCTGGACCGAGCCGGGGTAGAGGATCGGCGTCTGGAAGTGGATCAGCACCGGCTCGGACTCCGAAGCCAGCGTCGAGGATTTCGAAGCAGGGTCGTCGCCCGCAACGAGCAGCACACCGCCCTTGGGGTCGACACCGCAGACGTTGGCGTGCTTGATGGCGTCGCCGGAGCGATCGACCCCCGGGGCCTTGCCGTACCACATGCCCAGCACACCGTCGAAGCGGCCCTCGAAGTTGCGATTCGAGAGCTGGCTGCCCCACACGATCGTGGCGCCCAGATCCTCATTGAGGCCGGGCTCGAAGATGATGTTGTTCTGCTCAAGCTCGGTGGCATTGGTCGTCATGAGCGAGTCGATGCCGCCCAGCGGCGACCCGCGATAACCCGACACCATGGCCGCGTTGTTCAGCCCGTCGCGGCGGTCTGCCCGGAGCTGATCCAGCAGGACGCGCAGCAAGGCCTGCACGCCTGACATGGCGACATCGCCCTCGACGCGGTCGAAGCGATCCTCGAGCTTGAAGTCTGCGAGTGCCATCGAATCCCCCTCATGCGCCGCGGCGATGGGTGTAGCGGCCATCTGCGAGGCTACCCGTCAGCCCAAAGTGCTGCCCGGGACGCAAGAGGCTGAGCCACGGGCCCGAGCGGCCCGTGAACGCCGTGCACAAGAGCGGGCAGCACAGAGCGAACCCGTGGTCCCAGCGGCCGTTCAGCTCTTGGACAGCAGACCTGGCCGGGGCAGCGTGAATGCGAGCCCCAGTGCGCACGCATTGGCAACTGCCGCCATAGTGAAGGTCCAGCCATAGCCCCCCGTTGCATTCAGCAGCAGCTGAGCCACGTACGGTCCGATCGCGGCGCACGACCCCGCGGTCGCGAAGAAGCGACCGACTATCGCTCCGGCATGGGTACGGCCGAAGTAGTCGGCGACCAGCGCCGGGAAGACCGCCACGCTCCCGCCGTAGGACAGCCCGAACGCGATCGCCGAGGCGTACAACAGCACCAAGTTGTCGGCCACGGCAAAGCCGACGAACGACAGTGTCTCGACCGCCAGCGCCAGCCCCACGGCCCGGCGGCGGTCGATGCGGTCCGACAGCGGGCCCGTCACGATGCGCCCCACGAGGCCTCCGACGCCCACCGAGCTGATCACTCCCGACGCCCACTGCAAGGAAAAACCGAGGCTGCGGGCGTACTGGACGCCATGCGCGAACGGCACGAACACGACCACGAAGGTCAGCGCGAACATGCCGAAGATGCGCCAGAACACCGAGGTGCGCCACGCTGCGGAGGCCGTCCACGCCGTGCGGGGATTCTCGGCGTCGGGGGCGCTGCTGCGGGTGGCTTCCACCACAAATCCCGCCGGCCTCGACACGACCCGCGAACGGGCGAGCGGGCGGTCAGCGGGATCCGGCGTGCGACCGTCGGGATACTGTCCGATCGACTCGGGATCGCGCACGAACAGCATGGCGGTGGCCGCCATGAATACGCCGCCCACCACGGCCATCACGGCGATCGCCGTGCGCCAGCCGAACTGCGAGACGAGCCACGCAGCGATCGGCGGTGCCACGATCCCGCCGGCACTGCCGCCCGAGCCCACGATGCCCGTCGCCAAGCCGCGCCGAGCGGTGAACCAGCGCACGACGGTGGCATTCGCGGGCACCCACGACGACGACATGCCGAGCGGCGCGATCACCGCCAGCCCGATGAAGACCAGCACCAAGCTCGGCGCAGACGACAGCACCAGGTAGCCGGCAGCCAGCAGCAGGGCGCCTACGGCGATGACCTGACGGGGGCCGATCCGGTCGGTGAGCTGCCCGCTCCACACGCTGATGGCGCTGTAGCTGAGGATGTACAGCGCGTACGCGAGCTGCAGCCAGTTGGTCGACCAGCCGGTGTCTGCGCTGATGGCCCCTTCGAACGTGCCGTAGCTGAATTGCAGGCCATAGACGATGAACAGCACCCAGAACCCGGCCCACGCCACGCGCCAGCCATGGAAGGGCCGACCGATCAGCACGAGTCAGCCGCCGGATGAACGGCTCTGCACGCTCCGCCGGCTGTGCGGCAGCGGCGCACCACGCATGCTGCACTGCCAGACGGCGATCCGGCGGGCATCGTCACGGGGGAAGGCTTTGGATTGACACGCAAGCCGCAGCAGCCGGCTGCGGTCACCTCGCTACATGTCGCCAGGGGTGATGTAGAACCAGATCGGGTGCTTCTCACCGGCGTCGGCCATGGCTTGGCGGGCATCGACGATTGCACGCCCTGCCTCGGTCGAGGTGAAGAACCAGCGAGCACCTGCCCATGCGGCGGGAGCGTGCTCGGCCAGCGCCAGCGCAGCGGTCTCGTAGTAGCCGCGGATGTCCTGGGCCACCCGTGCGGGGATGCCCGGAATGCCGGCTTCCTTCCACGGCGTGCCCTCGGCGATCTTGGTGAAGGCCAGCACGGCGGCACCGATGTCGTCGGCGGCCACGGTCCGGCCGGCGCCGGTGCGGTTCCCGAGCTTGGCCACCGCCCGGTCGTAGGCCGGGCGCAGGCCGTTGGCCTCGTCGACTGCGGGATGCAGGCTGGGGTCGTGGCGAGGCGGCAGCTCGCACACCATCGTTTCGGTGCCGTCGTCGGTGATCGCATCCGCGAACTTCTCCACGACAGGCTCGGACGAGCCGAGCAGCCCAAAGGCGTGTGCCAGGACACGGTGCTGGAATTCCGGGTCGTTGGGTTTGCCGAGCGGGCGTCCCAACGGGAATTCGCACCAAAGCCCGCGCGGCGGGGCAGTTCCCTGGATGTGGGCGCCGATCGAGCCCAGCGCCACCGTGGCGATTCCGGCTTCCTCGAAGACATGGGCGAGCGTACTCACGGTACGCGTGCACAGCGGTCAGACGGGCGTGAACAGCGCGACGTCCACCTCGTGATCACGCAGGAACTTCGCACCCGCCGGCCCGGAGTCCATCCGCACGGCGGACAGGTCGAACTGGTTGCCGGCATAGGACAGGTGGATGTCGGAGACCTCGCCGATGGTGCCGTCGGCGGCGAGTTCGTCGAGTCGGTCGATGGGGAACACGGTGTTGAGGTCGAGCGCGATGCCCGTGGCATCGAAGTTGGGGCTCCAATGGCCGCACATGTAGTCGCGGCGGCTGCCGTCGAGCACTCGATAGCCGGTGTCCATCGGCGAGAAGTCGTCCTGGTCGGGATGGTGCAGCGATGCCGAGGTCACGATGGCGACCTTGGCCTCCGCCAAGGGCGGGGGCGTGGTGAACGCTGTGGTCTCGAAGTCGGGGAGCTCGAGCCCGCCCGTCAGTGCCTTGACATCGGAATCAGCCATGGCGGCAACGCTACGACGTGCCGCACTGGCTTGCTCGGCGCAGAGTGCTAAGCGGATTCCTCGACGTCGAGGGAGCGTTGGCGGAGGCGGCGCATGCCTCTGAGCCAGCGATCGGGGTCGGAGGCTTTGCGTTCTACGTAGGTCTGGGCCTCGGGGTGGGACAGGATCAGGAACCGCTCCTCGGCCATCGCCTCGGTGATGACCTGCGCCACGAACTCGGGCTCGACGATGCCGTCGGTGCCGCCATCGGCGAGTCGCTGCGGGGCCATGGCGGTGTTCACGCCCTGCGGGCACAGCACCGAGACCCGGATGCCGTCGTCGCCGTGCAGGATCGCCTCGATCTCGGCCAGCTTGATGCAGGCTGCCTTGGTGACCGAGTAGGGCGCCGAGCCCATGGCCGCCAGCAATCCGGCGGCGCTGGCGGTGTGCACGAGATAGCCCTCGCCCCGGGCGAGCATGGAAGGCAGCACGGCACGGGCTGCGTACACATGGCTCATCACGTGCAGCTCCCATTGAGACTGCCATGCGTCGTTGGAGGCATCCACGCCGCCGTCGGCGCCGGCGCCGGCGTTGGAGAAGAAGACATCGATCGGGCCGTGCGCCTCGAGCGTGCGTTCGACGAGATCGGCAACGGCCGCTTCGTCGGTGACGTCGAGCCCGACGCCCTCGCAGCCGATCTCGTCGGCAACCGCCTGGGCGGTTTCGGCGTTGTAGTCGGCGACGACGACGTGGCGAGCACCTTCGGCCATCCAGTGCCGAGCGGTAGCTCCGCCGATGCCGCCTCCGCCGCCTGTGATGATCGCAACCCGATCACGCAATTCCATCGACTTCGCTCCTCTCTCGGCCTCTCGGCGCTGTGAACCGGCTCAGTGTCGCGCAGCGCAGCCGTTCGTGGCGGTGCCGAAGAGCGTCAGTGCGCCTCAGGATCAGTCGGTGCCGGCCTCCGCGGGCTCGGCGGTGCCGATGCCGCCGACCTGCTCACCTTCGTCGATGGCCTTGATCCGGGCTGCGTATGCGGTCTCGGCGAGGCCCTCGGCCCCGAGGAACCGGCCGGGGCTGGCGCCGTCGATATGGCCCATGATCCCCCGGTAGAGGCTGAACCCACACAGCGCCGCCAGCTCGTCGGGCATGTCGCGGACGTCTTCGGGAGCGAGGCTGTAGTACTGGTTCTGCTGCTGCCGCATCCAGCCCCGGCAGTACTGCACGCTGATACCCAGGCGCCAGTCGTCGTCGGAGGTGTTGGCGCCGCCGCAGTGCCAGGTGCCGCCATTCACGATCAGAACTGAGCCAGCAGGCATCTCGGCTGCGATGTACTCCGGCTTCTCGCCCGGCTGGGGCTCGTGGTCGTAGCGGTGCGAGCCGGGCACCAGACGGGTGGCGCCGTTCTCGTCGGTGAAGTCGGTGAACGCCCAGATGGTGGTGACCATGAACGGCGGGCGGGGCCGCGGCACATCGATCTGATCGACCAGTCCGTCGTCGGAGTGCAGACCCTGGTGCACCTCGCCGGGGCCGATGTGCATGCAGGTGGTGCCCGACAGGATCGCGCCGGGCTCCATCAGGTGCTGGGGGAACGGCAGCACGTTGCGGTGGATCGGCAGCTTCCAGAACGACCGGTCCTTGTGAAGCAGGTTGTACATGCGCTTGGTGGCGAACCCCTCGATGCGATTGCCCTTCGGCTGCACGTTCAGCTCGTCCTCCACCCGGGCGACGGTCTCGCGGATCTCGGCGACCAGCTCGGGTTCGACGGCGCCTTCGACGATGCAGTAGCCGTTCTCCTCGACTTCGTCGAGATAGCGCTGGAGTTCGGATTCGTTCGCAGTGAGGTCCACGGTGCCGCTCATGGCCCCAGTCTCGCAGGACGGGAGCGGTCAGGCCTCTTCGACTCCCGCGAAGGACAGGTCGCAACCCTCACGCACTTCGCTGGCCCGGCCGAGGAAGTGGCTGTCCTCGACGTTCCAGGTGTGCTCGTCGCCGTGGCGCACCCGCAGGTAGCCCGCACCGTGGGTCCAGTAGATGCGCCCGCCGGCCAGCGTGACGTCGTGGGCCAGGGCAATGTCGACCCGCCGGGGCACCCGCCGCCATCCTCCGGCAGCCTCGAGATCGTGGCGGGAGATCATCAGCACGCCGCCGGAGACGCCCACGAAGGGGATGTAGCGCTCCGAGAACTTCTGGCGGTTCTGATCTCGCACGGTGGTGTTCAGCCGCTCCAGGTACACGTATTCGGCGGACTTGCCGATCAGCTCCGCTCGGGAGTACTCGTGGGCGAGCGCGAGGTCCCAGATGTGCTCGGCGCCGTAGTAGTCGTCGTCGTCCATCTTGGTGACGAGCGATCCGCCGGCTGCCTCTGCGGCAGCTCGCAGCACCCCTCCCAGGTTCTCCGTGCTGTCGACCCGGACGATCCGGAGAGGGTGGCCGAGGTCGCCAGCCAGCGCTTCGATTTCGGCATCGCTGTCGAAGCCGTCGCCGTGCAGGGCGAGCACGAGCTCGAGACGGGGGTAGGTCTGGCGGGCGGCGGTCGTGATGACATCGGCGACACGGTCGGGCCGCCGGGTCGGCGCCAGGATGGACACCTCGGGCGGCTGGGCGCTGACGCCCGTGGCCGAGAGGATCTGGCGGGCTCGGCTGCGCAGCGAGTGGTCCCGCAGCGCGCAGCGCCGCATCTCGATGCTGAGCTGCTCGCGGCGGTGAGCATCGGCACCGGCGACATCGCCCGACGCCATCAAGTCGTGCAGTGCTGGCCCGAGCGTCTCTGCGAGCTGCGGATCGCGTGCGTCGATGTGCACGACAACGCCAGCGCCGGCCAGCGCCGCCAGCGCTCCTGCCCGCTGCACCGCGTCTCGGTGGTCGGCGGCGCTGTCGGTGAGATGGTGCGGAGCGCGCAGGTCGGTGAGCAGCTCGCCGCCGAGGTAGAGGCTGAAGATCGAGCCACGCGCCAGTGACAGCAGCGACCGCACCGATGCCGGTGCCAGCTCGGACCCGGCCGACCAGCCGATCGGGTTGACCGCCTCGGGATTGAAGGCCTGCACCCTGGCCAGCGGGGCCATGTCCGCCAGGACGGCGACGAGGGGCCGCCGCTCGCCCGGAGCACCTCGAAGCGCCGCCTCGCCGGCTTTGGCTGAATCGGCCACCACGACGTCGACGTGATGATCGCCGTCGTCGCCGACGTGGGTTGCCACCCTGGTGGAGGCAGCGAAGACCGCCGATGCCTCGCGGCCGGCGGCCACGATCTCGGCTCCGAGCGGGTAGCGGGCGAGGCGCTGCACGTATCGCTGGCTGCGGGGCTGGAGACCCAGCCAGATGCGCAGGCGCTTCTTCACCCGGCGCGGCCATTGCTTGCGGGCCCGCCGCAGGGCCCACATCAGGCTGCGGAACTTCCAGCGGAGGCTCTTGACGCGCCACCACACCGCACGGGCCACGGTCGCGATGAGGCGGGCCACATCGGCAGGCCGCCTGATGCGACGGATCGCGACGAACAACGTCGCCAGGTGCCGGCGCATGCGGGTCCACAGCCGCAGGAATCGCTTGGCGGGCCCGTGGAGCTTGCCGGCAAGCCACCCCTGGGGCTTGGCCTCCTGGGTGACTTGGAGGCTGTCGACATCCAGCTCGACAACGCTGCCGAACTCGGCCACGGTGCGGCCCGACCGGTGGGCACGGTGAACCGCCCAGCCGCGGGTGATCCCAACCCGATGACCCGAGGCCAGGTCTGACTCGCCTGCGGCTGCTGTGCCGAGCTGGTTCTGCAGACGATCGAGCATCCGGGGGCGGATCTGTGCGCCGGCGGGAACTCGTACGTGAAACGCCGCCGCCGGGTGCGCGAGCGCGGCGCCACCAGCGTCGCCCACGCTGACGCGCGGGTCGGGGTCGAGCTGGCGGCGGAGCCGCTCGAACGGCTCGCCGGGGCGCTCATCGACCCACACCACGAGGTCATGCGCGTTGCTGGCGAGCACCTGCTCGACAGTTTCCAGCACACCCTCTTCGTCGGCGTGGCCCGGCTCCACGGTCACGACGAACTGCGGGATGGTGTACGAGCGGCCGGGGGGCGAGGTGCGCAACCGCCGGTCGGGAATGAGGTGCGAGAGCTTGTCGCGCTGCTGGGCGAGGCTGACCGACTCGTCCTCGCTGAGCACCGCCCCTTCGCCCTGGTGCCAGCACAGCGCCGTGCGCTCGGGCACCAACACTGCACCCTGCGCGTAGGCACGCCAGCCGAACTCGATGTCCTCCGAGCCCCATTGCGTAAACGACTCGTCAAAGCAGCCCACGGTCTCGAAGAACGCCTTCGAAACAGCGAAGTTGCCGCCGGTGACCACCCGGAACACGTCGTCGGCATCTGAGGCGAGGTCGTCGGTCTGTTCCATCCGGCGCTCGATCCACTCGGGGCGTTGGATCGGCCGTCCTTCGAACAGCGCAGCAAGCGAACCCGGCCGGTCGCGCACGTCGGCCGCCCCGATTCCGTCCACGTCGACGTGGTGGCGGAACCCCAACGTGAGCAGGTCGTTGGCGGCGTGGTGCCAGCGGGCGTGGGCGGCCAACCAGTCGGCCTCGGGCACCATGTCGCAGTCCAGGAAGACCAGCACATCGCCTTGGGCTGCACGGGCGCCGTTGTTGCGCGCCCGGGCCAAGCCGAACCCGAGGTCTTCCTGGTGCACGACACGCAGGCTCAGCGCGCTCGGCCCCGCGCCGTCGAGCGCAGCTAGCTCGAGTTCAGCGAGGTCGAGCGGCGGGTCGGAGCCATCGTCCACCACGATGACTTCGAAGAGATCCCGGGGATAGGTCTGGCGCTCTAGCCCCGCCAGCGTCAGCGCCAGCGCATCCGGCGCCTCGTAGTAGGGCACGACCACCGTCACCGGCAGCAGCGGCTCGAACACGTCCAGCGGGGCCACCCCCAACGAGCGCCAGTCATTGCCCCGCACGGCGGCGGGCGGCGGCGTGGGACGGTGTGCAGGCAGTGTGAACACGGGCGGTCCGTTGCGGTCAGACATCCGTTGCCGGACATCACTCGGCCGCGTGAGTATGCCCCTGCTGAGGGTCGCCACCCTGCAACGAGGCCTTCGGCTCACCCTGCGGGGCCTTCGTAGGATGACCAGCGTGAGTACTGAGGCCGCCGACGGCTCCGGCAGCTCCAGTTCGGGGGATGCGGCGGTCCGGCCGCTCATCGACCTGACATCGAGGCCGACGGCGCGGACCTACTTGCGCGAGGCGTGGCGTCGGCGCGAGTTCGCCATCGTGGTGCCAGCGCAGGACCTGCGGGCCCAGAACATGGACACCACGCTCGGCCAGCTCTGGCACTTGGTGAATCCGGCCCTGCTGGTCGGGGTCTATTTCCTGGTGTTCGGCGTCATCATCGACACCCGGCGCGGGGTCGACAACTTCCTGGGATTCCTCATCGTCGGCGTGGTGCTGTTCCATCTCACCCAGCGGGTCACCTTGGAGGCATCCACCTCGATCACGCAGAACATGGGCCTGATCCGCTCGATCCAGTTCCCGCGCATCCTGCTGCCCGCGGCATCGGTGAACGGCCAGACCGCTGCGTTCGTGCCTGCGTTGGCGCTGGCGATCCTGGCGGTGCTGGCGACCGGTGAGCTGCCGACGCTTCGGTGGCTGGCGCTGCCGGCGGTGCTGGTAGCGCAGTTCGCCTTCAATTTCGGCACTGCGCTGCTCGTGGCCCGCATCGGCACCACCCTGCCGGACCTGCGCCAGATCCTGCCGCACCTGTTCCGGTTGCTGTTCTACGGCTCGGGCGTGATCTTCAGCGTCGACGCGTTCGTGCAGAACGCGGCGTGGCGGCGTGCGTTCGCGCTCAACCCGCTTTACGACATCATCACGTGTGCGCGCTGGTGCCTGCTGGGCGAACCCGTGGACCCCTGGGTGGTGGCCGGTCTCGTGATGTGGTGCATCGTGATGCCCGCAATCGGATTCTGGGTGTTCCACCGGTCCGAGCAGAGGCTCGGCGCGTGAGCGACTTCGCCGTCACGGTCGAGGTGCGCGACGCCCACGTCAGCTACCGGGTGTTCGAGGAACCTGCCATGGGCCTCAAGCAGGGCTTCGCCCGGGGTCGGATGCGCCGTCAGTACCGCATGATCCCCGCAGTGCAGGGCGTGACGCTGGATCTGTTCGAGCAGGAGACACTGGGGCTGATCGGGCCGAACGGTGCGGGCAAGTCGACGCTGCTCGCTGCGATGACCGGCCTGCTGCCGCTGCGCTCGGGCAGCATCCGGGGAAGGTCGCGGCCGTCGCTGCTGGGGGTGTCGTCGGTGCTGCGACCGGCGCTGTCGGGGCGGCGCAACATCCTGATCGGCGGCCTGGCGCTGGGCTTCACCCGTTCCGAGGTGGAGCGCCGGATGGACGAGATCATCGACTTCGCCGGGCTGCGCGCCGACATCGACCGGCCGATGCGCACGTACTCGTCTGGCATGCGCGCCCGGCTGCGCTTCGCCATCGCCACGGCCCGCATACCCGAGATCCTGCTGATCGACGAGGCGCTGACCGTGGGCGACGAGGAGTTCCGGCGGCTGGCTGCCGAACGCATCGACGACGTGCGCTCGGCGTCGGGCTCGGTGGTGCTGGTCACCCACAACATGAACGAGATCCGGCGCTTCTGCGACCGGGTGGTCTGGCTGGACGAGGGCCGCATCCGGGCCGTGGGCGACCCAGCCGAGATCGTCGACAGCTACCTCGCAGCTCCCAGCCCCAACTCCCGCTGACAGGGCGGGACGGCTCGCAGCCAGTGGTGCGAGACTGACTCCCGTGGCGGCGGCAGCGGGGGCAGACGGTCAAGGCCGGCGCATCATCCTGAACGCGTTCACGATGAACTGCGTGGGCCACATCCAGCAGGGGCTGTGGGTGCGCGACGACACCCGCCAGCGGGAATACACCTCGCTCGAGCCCTGGCTGGAGCTGGCCCGGATCTGCGAGGCCGGATGCTTCGACGCCATCTTCCTCGCGGACGTCATCGGGCTGTACGACACCTACCGGGGCAGCGCCGACACCTCGCTGCGCGAGGCGATACAGGTGCCCGTGAACGACCCGATGCTGCTGATCCCGGCCATGGCCACGGTCACCGAGCACCTGGGGTTCGCCTTCACCAGCAACGTGCTGCAGGCGCACCCGTTCACCTTCTCCCGCCAGATCTCCACGCTCGACCACCTCACGGGCGGGCGGGTGGCGTGGAATGTCGTCACCTCGTACCTGCAGAACGGCGCGCAGAGCCTCGGTTACCCGCGGCTGCCCAAGCACGACACGCGCTACGAGCGAGCCGAGGACTACCTGGACGTCTGCTACAAGCTCTGGGAGGGCAGCTGGTCTGACGATGCCGTGGTGGCCGACACCGAACGCGGCGTCTATACCGACCCTGACCGGGTGCGGCCGATCGACCACGAGGGCCCGTACTACTCGGTGGCCGGGCCTCATCTGGCCGAACCGTCGCCGCAGCGCACGCCGGTGATCTACCAGGCAGGCTCATCGGATCGTGGGCGCGATTTCGCGGCCAAACACGCCGAATGCGTGTTTGTCGTGGCGGCCTCGCGGGGCTTGACGCGCATTGCCGAGGACATCCGGCGCAGGGTGAGTGCGGTCGGTCGCCACCGCGATGACGTGAAGATCATTGCCGGTCTGTCGCCCATCGTGGGCGGGACGGAAGCCGAGGCGAAAGCCAAGCACGCCGACTATCTCGAGACGCTCTCGCTGGAGGCAGGTCTGGCACACCTGAGCGGCAACCTCAACATCGATCTGAGCCACATCGACCCCGACCAGCCGCTCGAGACGCTGAACACTGAGGGCGTGCGCGGCCCGGTGAAGTCGCTGCTGGATTCGGCGCGGCCGGGAACCCGGACCTTCGGTGACCTCATCAAGCTGAACATGGCCGGGCAATTCCTGGTGGGGTCGCCCGAGCAGATCGCCGACGGCATGCAGCGCCGGCTGGACCAGGGTGTGGACGGCTTCAACCTGGTGTATGCCACCACCCCCGGCACGTTCGTGGACTTCATCGAGGGTGTCGTGCCGGTGCTGCGCGAACGAGGTCTCGTGCAGCGGGAGTACCAGCCGGGATCGCTGCGCGAGAAGCTGTTCGGCCGCAGGCGCCTGCCCGAGACACACTACGCCAGCGGCTTCCGCCAGCAGCGGGTGTAGCCGATCGGCGCGGCGGCTCGGCCGCGGATAGCCGGCTCAGCCAGCGAGAAGAAGCACAGCGGCGTCCGGTTCAGCCCCGCGGCGAGGCCCGTGTCGGTCCTCGCAGGGTCACACCGCCGTCGACGACCAGCGTGTGGCCGGTGATGTAGCGGGCTTCGTCGGTGCACAGGAACCTGACGGCCGCGCCGATGTCCCAGCCGTTGCCTTCGATCTTCAGCACGCTGGCCCGTCGACGGGCCTCGGCGAGCTCGTCGGGCATCTCGTCGCCGCCGACGAGCGGTGTGCGCACGGGTCCCGGGGCCACGCAGTTCACCCGCACACCATCGGTGCCGTGATCGACGGCCATGGCGGCCGTGAGCGCCATGATCGCCCCCTTGGAGGTCGAGTACGCGGTCATGCCGCGGGGCCGCAGCGCCGAGATGGACGAGATGTTGACCACCGCTCCCCCGCCCGTGTGCTCGATCATCGCCGGGATCGCATACCGAGACGCCAGCACCATCGACGTCAGGTTCACATCCATCACCCGCTCCCAGCGGTCCACCTTTTCGGTCACCACCGTCCCTCTGCTGCCGATGCCGACGTTGTTCACCAAAATGTCCAGCCGGCCCCAGTTATCCAGCGCAGCTTGGGTCATCGCCTTGCAGTCGGCTTCGACGGTCACATCGGCACCGACGGCGACGGCGCTGCCCCCCTCGGCGGTGATCATCCCCACCGTCGCTTCGGCGAGCTCGGGCTTGCGGTCCACCGCCACCACATGCGCGCCGGCCTCGGCCAGCAGGATCGCCGCAGCGCGGCCGTTGCCGATGCCGTCGCCACGTGCCCCGGCGCCGGTGACGATCGCCACCCGGCCGCCCAGATCCGCACTCGCTCGTGTCGCAGCCATCAGCCGACGCTCCACTGCAACAAGCGCTCAGCCGTCGCCGTTGCGGCGGAGGGCGCTGCGGTCATCCAGCGGCGTCCATGCGTCGGCGTAGTCGCTCTGCAGCTCAGGCAACTGGGCAGCCCACGCAGTGGGGATCCACGCATAGCGCGACTCAAACATGAAGGCGAGCATGTCGGCCATCCGGCGGGGTTCGAGCTCTGCCGTGGTGCCGGCGTCGTACGCCTCGATGTCGGGGCCGTGGGGCAGGAAAGCGTTGTGAATGCTGACACCGCCCGGCTCGAATCCGCCCTCGGGCTTGGCGTCGTAGGTGCCCTCGATGAGCCCCATCAGCTCGCTCATCACGTTGGAGTGGTACCAGGGCGGCCGGAACGTGTGCTCCTGCACGGCCCAGCGCTCGCGGAACAGCACGAAGTCGACGTTGGCAGTGCCCGCCGTGTCTGACGGGGACGTCAGCAGTGTCCAGATGGACGGCGCCGGATGGTCGAACAACAGCGGCCCCAGGGGGCAGTAGTTGCGCAGGTCGTACTTGTAGGGGGCGAGGTTGCCGTGCCAGGCCACCACATCGAGCGGCGAATGGGGCAGGTGCGTTTCGAGCAGGCGGCCGCCGTGCTTGAAGACCAGCCGGGTGGGTCGATCGTCAGCCTCGTAGCCAGCCATCGGGAACAGGAAGTCGCGGGGCATGGCGAGCGCATCCACGCCGATCAGCCCTGGGTCGGGCAGCCGGAACGGGGCGCCGTAGTTCTCGCACACGTAGCCCCGGGCGGATTCCTCCATGAGCTCGACGCGGAACTTGACGCCACGGGGCACCGTGGCCAGTTCCGCAGGCCCAATAGCGAGCGTGCCAAGTTCGGTCACCAGTCGCAGCGCGCCCTGCTGGGGCAGGATCAGCATCTCGCCGTCGGCGTTGGCGAAGACCTCGTCGTCCATGGAGCGATTGGCGACATACAAGTGCGTTGCGGCACCCGTGCCGAGGTGGGCGTCGCCGTTGGCCGCAAGGGTGCACAGGCCCTCGAGCCAACTCAGCGGCTCGTCGGGCACCCCGATCGGGCTCCAGCGCAGCTGCGCCACAGGTGGCGTGCCCTCACGGCAGGGCGAAGTGCGCAGGTTGCCCGACTCAATGTCGCGCAGCGCGGTGACGTGGCGTACCGACGGGCGGATCCGGTACATCCAGGTGCGCAGCGCGTCCGCCCTCGGCGCGGTGAACGCGCTGCCGGTCAGCTGCTCTGTGTACAGGTCGTGGGTGACGCGCTGGGGGCTGTTCTGGCCGATCGGCAGCACGCCAGGTTCTGCCTCGGTGACGTGCTCATTGCCAAAACCGCTCTGGTACTCGATGCCGAAGTCGTCCCCCATGGCGGCCAGCCTAGGTCGCGCCGCTGAACCCCTCTTGAGGCTCGGCACGCCGGAGTTGGGAGGCGCCGCGGCCCTGGCGGCGCATGATCAGCGCCAGCACGGTCGCTCCGGCAGCAAGCACTGCGAAACCCGACCAGACCAAGTTGAAGCTGCCCGTCCACTCCGCGACGTAGCCCGTGACGAGACCCCCGATGCTGAGTCCGGACATGAAGCCGAGCATCACGATGCCCGATGCCCGGCCTGCCAGCGCGACGGGAATGCCGGTGATGATGGCCAGCATGGCAACGGCATTCCACGACATCATCGTGAACCCGGCGAGCAGCGACATCACCCACATGAGGCTGCTGTGGACAGTTGCTGCGCCGAACAGCAGCGCCATCGCCACCACCGTGAACGCGGATTGGATGGCCAACGCGCTCGCGGGATGCACCCGCCGCTCAGTGAGCCGGGCCCACCAGATGCGCGAACCGATTGCAGTCACGCCGGCTAGGGCGCTGGCCCATCCGGCCCAGAAGTTGGTCCAGCCCAGCGATTCCTCCGCGAAGAGGATCTGGAAGCGGCCGACGCCGCCCACGACGCTGCCCATGAGCAGCGAGAACCACGTGATCGTGATGATGAATCGGCGCTCCGCGGGCTCCATGCGCACCACCTTGGGCTGCACAGGCGTGACGGCGAACACCGCGCCCGGCGGCGCCTCATAGGCGAAGGCCGGCTCGCTGTCGGTCTTGGCGTCGGGCCGCAGCCACAGCGCGATGCCCAGCGCGCACACCAGCGTCACCACGCCGTAGATGCCGGTCGCCCAGCGCCAGCCGTACAGGGCGGCGAGCGTCGGCAGCGTGGCGCCCGACAGGAACGTGCCGAACATGACGCCGGACTGCTTCAGGCCGGTGGTGGTGCCGCGACGACCCACCGGGACACGCTCGGCAATGAGCTTGTTGGTGGCTGGATTGCACCAGCCTTGACCGAGACCCGAGAACGCCGCTGCCGCCATGAGCAGCCACACGTTGGGTGCGAAGGCCATGCCGAACAGTCCCACCCCGGCAGTGCCGATCGTGAGCACGGTGGACACCTTCGGCCCGATCTGATCGGTGATACGGCCCGACAGCGGCGCGAAGAGTGCTGCGACGACCGTGTTGGCAGTGAGGGCGACGCTGAACGCACCGGTGGTGATGCCGAGATCGCCGATCAGGTCGACGGCCACCACGGCCGGCGCCATGATCGGGAACGGGCCGAGCACCATCGTCGCGACCAGCACGAAGTTCAGGCCGAAACGCTGCATCGGGCCGTCTCCGGTCGCAGCGACCTCGTCAGGCACGCCCGCCGTCGCGCTCGGGACGTCACCCGTCCGCATCGCAGCGCACCCTATGGCTGTCACCAGTCGATTGTGCGGCCAGCGCACCGCAGCGGCGTCAGATCAGCGGCGACCACACCGTGGGCGACATGGCGCCGGCCGCAGAGATCCGTGAAGGCAGCGGCCGTTGGGAGTGCCTAGCGTGCCTGCGTGGATTCTCCCCAAGTGCTGCTGCCCGCCGGCGACTATGAGCGACTTGCCGATCAGCTCTCCGCACTCGATCGCGGCATCACGCCGCTGCTGTGGAGCCGTGAGGGCGTGACGCTCGCCGACGGCTCGGTCATCGCCGATGCGAGCGGCGTACCGACCGGCAACGCCGACTACGCACCGGTCGCCGCTTGGGTCTCGATCGGGCTGCTCTTCGGCGGCAACCTGGCGCCCTTCGTCGATGCGGCACTGGCCCCAGGGACACTCCGCTGGACGCAGGCCTGCTTGGCGGGAACCGACGCGCCGCCGTTCCAGCAGCTTCTTGCTGCGGGCGTTCAGCTGAGCCGCAGCGACGCGCCCAACGATGCCACCGCCGAGCACACGATGTCGCTGGTGCTGAGCACCCTTCATGACTGGGCAGGACGGATCGAGCGGCGCCGTGCCGGCGACTGGCTGCAGGCTCCGTGGCGGGAGGTGCGCGGCAGCCGCTGGCTCATCGTCGGATTCGGCTCCATTGGCCGCAAAGTGGCCACGCTGGCCCGCGCATTCGGCGCAGCGGTCGTGGGCGCCCGCCGCAGCGTGGCCGACGATGCCGACCTCGAGGTCACCGACGCCATGGTGACGATGGAGGCCATCGCGGATGAACTGCCGCTCGCCGATGTGGTGGTGCTGACCTGCCCGCTCACTGACGAGACCCGCGGGCTCGTCGATGCGGAGTTCCTGTCGGCTCTGCGCGATGACGTGGTGCTGGTGAACGTGGCACGGGGCGCCGTCATCGACACCGACGCACTCCTGGCGTGGCTGGACGGCGACCGTGCGGCGACCGCAGTGCTCGACGTGTTCGACATCGAGCCGCTGCCCGGCGACAGCCCGCTGTGGCAGCACCCCAAGGTGGTGATGACCACCCACATCGGCGGTGCCGGCAGCGGGATGACAGCCCGCAACGACGAACTGTTCCTGGCACAGCTGGACAGGTTCGTGGCGGGCGGCACACCGAGCCTGCTCGTGGAGGGCTGAATCATGAAAGCCGAGACGCTGCTGCCGCTGGGCAAGCTCGACCCCGGGTTGCGCGCACCCGATGTCCCGCTCGACGTGACGAGCATCGGCGAGGCCGCTGCACAGGTCGAGGCACTGGGCTATGACGCTCTCGTCGTGGAGGAGACCAAGGACGACCCGTACCAGCTGCTCGCCATGGCGGCAGTGGCAACCACCACGCTCGGGCTCGGCACCTCGGTGGCGATGGCGTTTCCGCGGTCGCCGACCGTCACCGCGCTGTCAGCGTGGACGTTGCAGAAGGCATCTGGGGGACGGTCGATCCTGGGACTGGGCTCACAGGTGCGCGGCCATATCCGGCGCCGCTACGGCATGGAGTGGTCAGCACCGGGGCCGTGGATGCGCGACTACGTCGGCGCTGTACGCGCAGTGTGGCGCTGCTGGCAGGACCGCACGCCGCTGGAGTATGAGAGCGAGCATTACAGCCTGAACCTCATGGTGCCGCTGTTCGATCCCGGCCCGATAGACCACCCCGGTGTCCCGGTGCACATCGCCGCGATCAACCCCAACATGTGCGCTGTCGCCGGCGAGGTTGCCGACGGTGTGCGGCTGCACCCGGTGTGCTCGCCTCGCTACATCACCGAGGTGATGGCACCCGCGGTCGCTCGCGGCGCCGAGCGGGCCGGGCGCGACGCCGACGAAGTCGAATGGTGCATGAAACCCCTCGTCGCCACGGCACCGGACGAGGCAGCCCTGGCCGCCGTGGCCCGCACGGTGCGCGAGCGCGTGGGCTTCTACCTCTCGACGCCCGCGTACCGGGCTGCCTTCGATGTGCACGACTGGACGGACGAGGCAGAGCGAGCGGCGGTCCTCTCCAAGGCTCAACGCTGGGACGAGATCTCGGCGATCGTGTCGGACGAGATGCTGCATACCATCGCCACCGTCGGCACCTACGACCGGATCGGCGGGCTGCTCGCCGAGCGGTACGGCCCCCACATCGACCGCATCGAGTTCTCGATTCCCGTCAACACGCCGGGCGACGGCGAGCAGCTCACTGGCATCCTCCGGGAGCTGCAGGCCGCCAGCCGTCACTGAGCGATCCCGACTGGTTCGCCGACAGCAGCGGCACCCGTGCCCGTCGAGGTCTAGGGTCTCGCCGTCACTCGCGCGCAGGTGTGGCGCGAGGCCGACTGCATTTGACATAAGGGGACAGCAGATGGGTGTTCTGGACGGACGGGTTGCGATCATCACCGGCGGTGCACGAGGGCAGGGCGCAATCGAGGGCCAGCTCTTCGCCGACGAGGGGGCGACGGTGGTGCTCACCGACGTGCTCGACGACGAAGGCGAGCGCACCGCAGGCGAGCTCGGATGCGACTACCTGCATCATGACGTTGCCGATGAGGCGGCCTGGGACTCGGTGGTTGCCGACGTGGTTGCTCGCCACGGACGCATCGATGTGCTGGTGAATAACGCCGGCATCTTTCAGGGCGCGGGTCTGATGAAGACCTCCACTGCCGACTTCGACCGCATGCTGGCGATCAATGCCCGCGGTGTGTTCCTGGGCATGCAGAAGGCCGGCGCGGCAATGGCAGAGGCCGAATCGGGCTCGATCATCAACATCAGCTCGGTCGCGGGACTGATGGGTACCGCCGGGTCGTTCGCGTACAGCGCCAGCAAGTGGGCGGTTCGCGGCATGACGAAGTCGGCCGCAAAGGAACTTGGGCGTCGCGGCGTGCGGGTGAACTCTGTGCACCCCGGCTACATCGACACTGAGATGCTGGCGCAGACCAACGTGTTCACCGAGGACAGCGACCGCACCCGGCGCATTCTGCGCGCTGTGCCTCTGGGGCGCGTCGCCGAGCCAGCAGAGGTGGGCCGGGTGGTCTTGTTCCTCGCCTCCGACGCCAGCAGCTACTGCACCGGCCAAGAATTCACGGTGGATGGGGGCATGTTCGGCTGAGCTTGCTCGGCCGAACCATTGGACACAGCGGCTGAGCTTGCTCGGCCGAACCATCAAACACAACGGCTGAGCTTGCGACATGATCCGAGGCGTTCGGATTCGTAGGTAGCCGCTAGGGCCTGAACTACTGTGGCCCGCGGGTGCATTGCACGCGGCGAGGTCTGACATGAACTACGACATCGGGAACCTCCGTGCCGATCTTCGAGCCGGGATCGTCTCGGCGATTGTCGTGTTGCCCTTGGCCTTGGCGTTCGGCGTGGTGTCGGGCTTGGGCCCGATCGCCGGCCTGTGGGGTGCAGTCGCCGTCGGGCTGCTCGCTGCTGTCGCGGGCGGCACGCGAGTGCAGATATCCGCCGCAACGGCGCCGGTGGCGCTTGCCGTGTCGTTCGTCCTCGTCAGGTACGCCGACTCGGCTACCGAAGCGCTCGCCATCATCTTCATCGCGGGGATCATTCAGGTGCTCTTCGGGCTGCTGCGAATCGGCAGCCTGTTCCAGTACACGCCCCACTCGGTGACATCGGGCTTCGTCAGCGGTGTCGGGGTCATGGTGGTGCTGCTGCAGGTGCTGCCGTTCTTCGGCGCCGACCCCCTGCTGGGCAACCCGATCGATTCGATCCGTCATTGGGATGACGCCGCCCGCGACATGGACTTCCATGCGTTCGGCGTAGCGGTCGCCACCTTCGTGATCTGCGCCGGATGGCCGAAGCGATGGCGCAAGTACGTGCCGGCGGCGGCCGGCGCCTTGGTATGCGGAACCATCCTCGGCGCATGGATCTTCGACGGAGCGCCGCGAATCGCTGACGTGATCGAGGCACCGTCGTTCTGGGCTATGGAGATGCCGGGTGCCGGCTTCTGGGGAGCCGTCGGGGCCGCCATGACCATCGCTCTCATTGGCTCGCTGAGCAGCCTGCTGAGCGCCTCGGCCGCCGATTCGCTGACCGGGCACCAGCACGATCCGAACCGAGAGCTCCTCGGCGTGGGACTCGGCAATGCCGTCGCCGCGATGTTCGGCGGTCTGCCGGGCGCGGGTGCGCCCGGTGCCACTCAGTCCAATATCCGGGCCGGAGCACAGACTCGTGTCTCAGGCGTCGTCTCCGCGGTGGCGGTACTCGTGCTGATCATCGTGCTCTCGGGCCTCATCGACAGCGTTCCCTATGGCGTGCTGGCCGGCATCTTGCTGTGGCTCGGGCTCAGCCTCATCGACTGGAGATTGATCACGCACCTGTACCGGGTGCAGCCGGAACACGTGCTGGTGATGCTGCTGACCCTGGGTCTGACCGTGTTCGTCGACCTGCTGTTGGCCATCGCCGCGGGCATCGTCGCCGCTGCCCTTGCAGCCAGCCGTCGCTTCGAGCGGCTGGAGCTCGACAGCGTGTTGTCAGTGCCGATGCTCGACGCCGTGTTCTTCGCCGACAGCGACCGGGTCGACGTCAGCCAATTCGATGCGTTCTCCGCTCGAGTCGGCATGGTCAAGATGCGCGGCAGCTTCACCGTCGCCTCCTCGAACCGGCTGCGGATCGCCATCAGCAAGGACATCCAGGAGCACCAGGTGGTGATCCTGGACTTCACCGAGACCAGCTACATGGACGACAGCGCTGCGCTCGTGGTGGAGCAGCTCATCGACGCCGCGATGGAGCACGACACCGAGTGCATCGTCATCGGGGTCGACAGCCTGCCGGAGGGCAGCCTGCAGTCGCTGGATGTGCTGCATCGGGTGCCGGGCGACCACTTCGTCGCCGGCTTCGACGACGCTCGGGTGATTGCCGCGCGCCTGCTCGAGATCAACATGGAGTCCAGCTCGCAGTCCTGAAGGCCCGGGCCCGGCCTGCAGCCGAAACGGTCAGCGCCTCAGTCGGCTGATCAGTACAGCTCGGGAACGAAGGTCTGGTCTGACAGCGGCGGGCGCACGTACCCGCCCGACGGGCGCCGCTCGGGCAGCTCCACGTGCTCCCACGGAACGGCCTCGTAGGGAATCTGCGACAGCAGGTGGGCGATGCAGTTCAGCCGCGCGGCACGCTTGTCGTCAGCATCCACGACATACCACGGCGCCTGCTTGATGTCGGTGTGAGCGAACAACGTGTCCTTGGCCCGTGAGAAATCCACCCAGCGCGCACGAGCCTCGAGGTCCATCGGGGAGAGCTTCCAGCGGCGGGCCGGGTCGGCGATGCGGCTCTGGAATCGGCGCTCCTGCTCCTCGTCGCTGACCGAGAACCAGTACTTGATCAGGATGATCCCCGAGCGCACCAGCATCCGCTCGAACTCGGGGCACGAGCGCAGGAACTCCTCATACTCCTCTTCTGTGCAGAAACCCATGACCGGTTCGACGAGGCCGCGGTTGTACCAGCTGCGGTCGAAGAGCACCATCTCGCCTGCGGCAGGCAGTTCCTCCGCGTAGCGCTGGAACCACCACTGCGTCTTCTCGCGGTCGCTCGGCGTTCCGAGCGCGACCACGCGCACAACGCGTGGATTCAGTCGCTCCATGATGCGCTTGATCGTGCTGCCCTTGCCAGCCGCATCTCTTCCCTCGAAGATGACGACGACCTTGAGCCCCTTGTGGCGGATCCAGCGCTGGAGGCGCGCCAACTCCTGTTGCAGGAGCTTGAGTTCTCGTTCGTATGCACGCCGGGACACACGGCTGGGTCGCTTCGGCGGCAGCGGCAGGGCTTCGTCGTCATCCATCTCGTCTGCCGAGTTCTCGGCAAGCGCTGCGCTGCGTTCAAGGTCTGAGGGCGTGTCCCTGGCCGCGGCGTTCGACCCCATGGGTTCGGACAGTATCCGAGCGGCCAGATCACAGCCGACGCCGTGACGCTGAGCTGGCCGTCATAGCCATGGCCGAAGCGACATGTGGGCTTCAGTCGCTGCCGAACGCCACCGCTCCCCTACGGTCGAACACCGTGGCGTACAGCATGCCGAAGATCACGATGACGGCCCCAGCCACGGTAATGACAGCTGGATACTCGCTCAAGAACACGGCGGCCCAGACGATGCCGGCCACGGTTTCCACCGGAGCGAACAGGGCGACTTCGCCGGCGGGCGCGTACCTGGGCGCATTGCTGTACGACAGGCGGCCGAGCGGGTTGCAAACTAAGCCCATGGCCAAGATGGCCAGCCAAGCTGGGCCGTCGAGCCCTCCGGGATCGGCTGCGAATGCAGTTGGGATCACCACGAGCAACGCAGACAAGGCAAGCCCTATGAGGCGGCTCATATCCCGATGACGACGCCAGATGACGGTGCTGGCGGCGAAGCAGATCACCGCGATGAGTGCCAGGAAATCGCCCCAGAGGTTGGGCGAACCGATTGACGTCGACACCACCATGCCGATGCCCACCACGGTGAGCGCTATGCCCGCGCCGACCCGAGGTGACGTCCGCTCCCGCAGGGCCACCCACGCGAACGCCGCGGCCAACACCGGCGCAGACGCCACAATTGCGACCACGTTGGGCACCTCGGTGCGGGTGATGGCCGAGATGAACGTGAGCTGGCTGATCGCGCCGAGCACGCCGATGGCCAGCAGCGGCCACGTATCGGCCCGCAACGACGCCCACGACGCCGATGCCTGGCGCAGGGCCATGGCGCCGTAGAGCAACAGCGACAGCACGCCCACGATGAAGGCGATGTCGAGGGCATCGGCGCCAGAGACACGAACCCACAGCGAATCGGTGGACACCAGCAGCATGCCGAGCGCTGCGAGGCCCCAGCCGAGGCGACGGCTGCCGGTTCGGACCATCACCAGCGTGATGCGTCTGCATCTGGTGCACCCGCCGACCCGGTTGCGATCCGTCGATGCACGAGCCTGGCGGCGGCCAGATCGGACAGCGCGAAGCCGACCGACTTGAACAGGGTGATCTCGCTGTCGGAGGTGCGTCCCGGGTGGCGGCCGGCGGCGAGCGACGCCAGGTCGGCGGCGATGTCGCCGGCGGAGATCATCCCGGCGTCGAGCGGCTGTGCCAGGTCTCCCGCGCCGAGCGCACCGTCGAGCGTGTCGACGAACAGCGTCGCGCGCCTGACGGCCTCGTCGTCGGCCTCTCGCATGTCGGCCCGGAATGCCCCCACCAGATCGATGTGCGTGCCCGGCCGCACGAGGGCACCGCGCACCAGGGGGCTGGTGGCACCCGTGGCGCAGGAGATGAGGTCAGCTCGCCCGACGGCCTCGTCGAGCGAATCGGCCGGCTGTGCCGGCAGACCATGCTCGACGAGCTGCTGCGCTGTTGCGGCGGCGCGCTGCGGGCTTCGACCCCAGACCTCGACGGCGTCGAAATCGCGGACTGCGGCATGGGCGAGCGCCAGGTTCGGCGCCAACTTGCCGGTGCCCGCCACGAGCAGGCGGCGGGCGTCTGGGCGGGCCAGACGGTCGGCGGCGAGAGCGGAGACCGCCGCGGTGCGTCGCAGCGTGAGCTCATCGCCGTCGAGCACGGCGCTGAGCTGGCCGGTCTGGCCGTCGAACAGCAGGTAACCGGCGCTGATGGTGGGCAGATCGGTGCCGGCGTTGGACGGGTAGTAGGTCACCGCTTTCACCCCGAGCACCTCGCGGTCGACCCAGGCGGGCATGACCAGCAGCGAACCTGTGCCGCCGTCGGGCAAGCCGACATCATGGACTTCTCGTTGCGGCACCGAGGCGTTGCGGTCGATCAGCAGGCGTTCGATTGCCTCCATCAGCTCGTTCCACGGCGTGGACTGTCGCACCGCCGCCGCGTCGAGCGTCAACATCAGCCGGCGGCGGCGGCCGGGCCGCCCCAAGCGGCGCGCGGCAACTGTTTTTCCTTGTCGACGAACGGCAGCGTGTCGACCGTCGCCGTGTGCCGCGTGCCGTCATGGCCGTGCAGGTGAACGGTCTTGGCGAGCCAGTCGTCGCCGGGGAGCGATCGGTCGAAGCGCACGTAGCCGACGCCGGTATCGAGCGTGGGCGACCAGGTGCCGATGGTGACGTGCCCGACCTGGCGATCTCGGTAGCTGATGGCCATGCCGGGCTCGGGCATTGCCGTGGGGCAGATCAGGCCGAACAGCAACTGGCTGCGGTCGGCTCGCTCCAGCGCTGCCTTGCCGATGAACCCCTCCTTGTCGAGCCGGGCGAATTGGCCGAGGCCAGCGCCGAAGGGCGTCAGGTCTGATTCGATGTCGCTGCCGTTGTCCAGGATTCCAGCCTCGATGCGTCGGATCCCCATGGACGACCCGGTGCTGAATTCCATGCCGAAGCGCTCGCCGCAGGCGAACAGGCCGTCCCACAATGCGTCGTGGTCGGTGGGCTCAGGCCCGCTGTTGCAGTAGATCTCGATGCCGGCCTCGCCCGTCCAGCCGGTTCGTGAGACCCACAGTGTCTGACCGCACACCTCGAAGAAGCCGGCGCGGAAATAGCGAAAATCGGCTGGCAGCCCGCCACGGATCGCCGCATCGGCCACATCGAGCGACGTGGGTCCCTGGATCTGCAACACCCGCGAGCGCGGGTCGAAGACCTGCACATCGAGCCCGATGGCGTGCGCCTTCAGCCAGCTCAGGAACTCGCCGTTGGCGATGACGTACCAGAAGCGGTCCTCGGCGAGGCGCGTCAGCACGCCGTCCATCAGGATCGCGCCGTCGTCGTTGCACGCGAGCCCGTACCGGCACCGGCCGATGCCGAGATCGGCGACCCTGCACGCCAAGACGCGCTCGAGCAGCCGCGCGGCGTCGGGACCTTCGATTGCCAGTGGCATCTCAGGCACGTCGTACAGCAGAACGCCCTGGCGCAGCTTCCAGTAGGCGGGAATGGGGTTCTCGTCGAATCTCGACTTCATCGGGTACAGCCGGTTGCAGTACACCGCGTGGACGGTCTCGGGGGTGGTGTAGCGGTGCGCGAACGGTGATCTGCTGATCCGATACGGCGCCAGCGAGACGGTGTCGAACGACTCGACGTAGTAGTGCCGGCTCGCCCTCACGTCAGATCCTCCAATCGAGCACCGAGACTTCGAGGTGAGCGGTAGACGCCATGGCTGACGGTGCCGCCGGCGACATGCAGTTCCCACACCGACGCCTTCTTGCAGCGTGTGGGGTTCACGTCGATGTCACGGTAAGACAGGCGCCAGAGCACCTCGGGTATGACATCGCCGTGGCTGCACAGCACGCTGTCGCCCGCCTCGCCGCACAGGCGCTCCACCAACGCTTCGGTTCGCCAGCCGTCGGCGCCCTCGGCCAGCTCGGCGGAGATATCGATGTCCAGGCCGAGCTTTGCCGCAAGCGGCTCGATCGTCTGGACGCAGCGAACGCTGGGACTCGACAACACGCGCAGGATCGGTGCCGAGGCGAGCGCTGCTGCGATGGTCTCCGCCTGGGCGTGGCCCATCGGGTCCAGCGGTCGCGCGCTGTCGTCGCCGCGCCAGGCACGCCGATCGCCTGCGGAAGCGTGACGCACGAGGTACAGCACGCCGGAAACGCTAGAGCCGCGCAGAGGTGTCTGGCGTCGCTTCGCGACTACGGGTGTTCCTGCGCAGTGTGCGACGATGAGCTCGAGTCGAACAGGGGTGAACGATGAGCGACACATCCCAGCATCCGGCGCCCAGCACTGCAGTGCCGGAGCTGCCCGCCGGCGAGTTCGCCTGGCACCGGCTCATCGGCGTCGACGAACTCGACGTGGGCCGTGTCACGACGGTCACGGTCGAGCGTGAGAGCTTGTGCGTCACTCGAACGGAATCGGGCTTCGGGTGTCTCGCGAACGCATGCCCCCACCAGGGCGGTCCCTTGGGCGAGGGCAGCATCGAGGGGGGCTGGCTGCGCTGCCCGTGGCACGGCTACGACTATTCGCCACGTGACGGCACACCGCCGCCGCCGTTCGACGAAGCACCGGCTGCATACCGCACCGAGACCAGGTCCGACGGCGTGTACGTCGCTCTGCCGATCGCCCCCGGCCGGTCCCGCACCGTGTCTGACCAGCTCGTCGAGACGATGACGGCGTGGGGCGTGGCGTGGGTGTTCGGCATGGTCGGGCACTCCAACTTGGGATTCGCAGACGCGCTGCGCGAGGCCGAGGCCGATGGCGCGCTGCGATTCGTCGGGGTACGGCACGAAGGTGCCGCCTCGTTCGCCGCCACCGCCTACGGAAAGCTGACGGGAGGCCTTGCAGCGTGTTTCGCTATCGCCGGACCCGGCAGCACCAACCTGCTCACGGGGCTGTACGACGCAAAGATGGACCGTGCGCCGGTGCTCGCGCTGTCGGGCCAAGTGCCGTCGAGCGTCCGGGGCCGGGGCGCCTTCCAGGACACCGACCTCTCCGCGGCCTTCGCCGACGTATCCCGCTACTCGGCGACAGTCCAAGCGGGCTCCGATGCAGCCGAGCTGATGAACCTGGCCTGCAAGACCGCCTTGGTGGAGCGCGACGTGGCGCACCTCGTGCTGCCGGATGAAGTGCAGGTGTTGCCGGCGGCTGCGCCCGAGCGACCGGCCGGCTCGCCGCAGGGCCGCACCGGTGACCGCGGCGTGTCGCCTGCCGCCGGTGCGCTTGATGCGGCGGCAGAGGTGCTGTCGGGTTCGAAGCGGCCGATGATCATCGTGGGCCACGGCGCCCGCAGCAGCATCGACGACATCGTGGCACTGGCCGAGGCCATCGATGCGCCAGTGGCCACGACCTTCAAAGGAAAGGGACTGATTGCCGACCAGCACCCGCTGGCCTGCGGCGTGCTCGGCCGCTCCGGCACCCCGATCGCGAGCTGGTTCATGAACGAGGCCGACGCGCTGGTGACCTTCGGCGTGTCGTTCGCCAACCACACCGGCATCGCGACGTACAAACCGATCGTGCAGGTGGACTTCGACCCGATGGCGCTGGGCCGGTTCCATGCGGTGACCGTGCCCATGCTGGCCGATGTAGGTGTGGCAGCCCGGGCGCTGGCTGGGGCGCTCGCAGGCAGGACCGGCAGCCCTTCGGCCGCAGCCGAGGTGGCAGCACGGTGGGACATCTGGCGGGCCGAGAAGCAGCGTCGGCAGGTCGACGACCGCGGCAGCGGCGTGAACTCTGCGGTCGTGTTCGAGGCCCTGAGTCGCCTCGTGCCGGCTGATGCCGTCATGCCGGTGGATGTCGGCAACCATGCCTATTCCTTTGGCCGCTACTTCGAGCCGTGCGGCCAGACCGTGCTGATGTCGGGGTACCTGGGGTCGATCGGCTTCGCGTTCCCGGCGGCAATGGGCTGTTGGGCCGCCACCCAGCCTGCGCCCGGCAGCGGTGACGGCGCAGACGGCTCGCGCTGGGCCGGCCGGCCGGTGGTCTCGGTGTCGGGTGACGGCGGCTTCGGCCAGTACGCCATGGAACTGACCACTGCCGTCAAGTACGGGATGGGCATCACCCACGTGCTGCTCAACAACGGCGAGCTGGGCAAGATCTCCAAGGAGCAGCGAGCGGCCGAGTTCGACGTGTGGCAGACCTCGCTGCGCAACCCGAGCTTCGCCGGGATCGCGGAGCTGTGCGGAGCGATGGGCCGCGAAGTGACGGCGGCAGACGAACTGGACGACGCGCTCAGCGAGGCCTTGGCACACCCGGGTCCCGCCTTGGTGGAAGTGCTGACCGACCCGCTGCTCGTCTGAGGGATCGACTCGTTTCTCTGCGCAACACCGCAGCCCCTAACGGCACCCCTGCGCCGAGAACGGCAGCACTAGCGTCTCGCAACGATGGCCGAGCAATCTGCGACAGATTCTGGAGCGACGAGCATCGGGCTCGACGACGCGTATGCCGTCGACGGTCCGGACGACAACCGCAAGCTGTACGCCTCGTGGGCGGAGACCTACGAGTCGGTATTCCTTGCCGAGAACGACTACGAGTACCACCAGCACGTGGTTGCAGCGTTCTGCGGCGGCGAGGGTGGTGTCGACCAGCTCGGCGGGCCAGTGCTCGATGTCGGCTGCGGAACGGGTGTGGTTGGAGCCGAGCTGGCACGGCTGGGTGTGCCGGTGATCGACGGCATCGACATCTCGCCTGAGATGCTGGCGAAGGCCGCCGCCAAGACCCACGAGGGGCGCGCGACCTACCGGCAGCTCATCGAAGCCGATCTCACCGGCCGACTCGAGCTTGACAGCGACACTTATGACGGAATCGTGAGCGCGGGAGCGTTCACCCACGGTCATCTCGGCCCCGAGTCCGTCACCGAGTTGTTGCGGGTGGCCCGACCCGGTGCCCGCTGCAGCCTGGGCATCAACTCGGCGCACTTCGCCGAGGTCGGTTTCGGCGACTGGCTAGCGCAACGCGAATCGGCCGGGCAGATCAGCGGGCTGGATTTCGAACTGCGTCCTATCTGCGGCGGTGCCGACCCTGACGATCCCGACCGCTGGACACGCGTCGCCGTCTTCACCGTGGCCTGAGTCGGGCAATTCGAGTGCGAGACACCTGACGCCCAGCGCGCCGAAGCGGGCCGGCGGAGAGGGAACCGGCCCGCTTCGGATGCTGCTCGGCGGCAGCGGGGGGCTATGCAGCGGCGTCGGACTAGGCGTGCCGACCCAAGTGCCTCACACCGTCGAAACCTCCGCGGTGCAACCCGCGCCGGCCGCGGCGGTCTTCGTCATCATTGGGACGTTCGGGCCGTTCGCCGTTCACGAAGGCGGTGACCCGCTCGGTCACCGCATCGACGTCGACCTCGCGATCGTGCTCGGTTGCCTTGTCGGTGATCGCCGTCACGACGGCGTCGATCACTTCGGACAGGTCAACGCCCTGTGCGGCAGCGATGTCGGCCAGCGTCGAGCCGCTCTTCAGCTGTTCCCGAAGTGTCTCGGCGTCGGTGTCCAGCAGTTCGGTGAGCGTGTCGCCCATGCCGAACCGTCCGAGCTTGCCACCCCGGCGTGCGCCGTTCTTGTCGCAGGTGCCGTCGGAGTCGTCGCTGCCGTCGTCGTTGGCGCCGTCGTCCGCTTGCTGCTGGTCGGCGTTGCCGTTGTCGTTCTGGGTCTGCGCGCTGGCGCTGCCCGCGCCGAACGCAACGACCGCAGTCGCTGCCAGCAGCAGCGCAGCCAGCAGCGCAAGCGCTCGGCTGCGCCCTGACTTGCGCCTCGGTGCGTCGGTGGGCTCGTCGGTCTCGCCGGATTCGGTCATATCGCCGGTCCTTTCGCCGGGGTGTGTGCAACGACCCAGACGATGGCGAATGAACCTGAAGGGTCCCTGAAACCAACCTGAGAGCGGGATGAGATTGTGATCGCCGCGCAGCCGCCGGCGCGCAGCAGCCCTGTTCAGCGCTCGTCAGCCGGCCTCGGAGTGGGTGACCGGCTCCTCGCCCATCCACTCGCGCAGGGTGTTCTTCAGCTTGGTTTGCTGGATAAACAGGTCGTGCTCGGG
>CAZAFV010000018.1:0-52843 GCA_964484385.1 uncultured Acidimicrobiales bacterium | reverse complement strand
ACACCGCCGTTCGTCCGGGTCGCCCGCGTCAGGTCGACGCGGCTGCCGTTCTCCCACGCGACATGGCCGTCGTCGCCGCCGTCGCCCTCGACGTCAGCCACGTCGAGATGCGGATGCTGCGTCTGAGCCCACGCTCGAAAGCTGCGGGCCACGTGCTTGTGCAGCCCGGCGCCCTCGTCCTCCCACATGACGCGGTAGATGACCTCGAGGGCAGCGAGATCATCGTCGGTCAGGTCGTGATCGTCCTCAAGCACGGTTCCCCCACGTCGTCATTCCAAGCGAGGCGGCGCATCGCAACGCCATTCGCTGGAGCCGGTGGGGCCGGAACGCCGCTGTGGGCGCTTCCGGCCGCCATGGCTAGCTCTGTTCGTAGATGGGCGTGACGAGGGCGCGGCCCAGTGTGGTGCCGAACATGTTGAAGCCGCAGATTGCCGGCGAGACGTTCTCGTCGATCGGCAGCGAGGCAACGCTCAGCGCGTGCACCGCGAACATGTAGCGGTGCGGGCCATGGCCGGCCGGCGGCGCCGAGCCCAGGTAGCCGGACAGTCCGGCATCATTGCGAAGCTGCTTGGCACCGTCGGGCAGCCCGCTGCCTTCGCTGTCGCCGGCACCTGAGGCCAGCTCGGTGCATGACGCGGGAATGTCGAACACGACCCAGTGCCAGAAGCCGCTGCCGGTCGGCGCGTCGGGGTCGAAGCAGGTGACGGCGTAGCTCTGTGTGCCCTCAGGCGCGCCCGACCACGACAGGTGCGGGGATCGATCTTCGCCTCCGGCGCCGAAAATGCCCGAGACCTGCGGCATCGGGAGCATCTGCCCCTCGGCGACGTCGTCGCTTCGCACCTCGAACGACGCGACAGAGGGAAGGAAGTCATAGGGGCTGGGAGGTTGTGGCATGACGGGCGCCTTTCTGTTCGCTGACCGGACAGTTGACACTATTCGTTGCGCTGCGCTAGACAAGCCGTGTGTTCACCGCTCGGGGTGTGAACTCCGAGCCGCACATCACACAACCCAAACTGACAGACCAAGGACCGGCCCGCTTCGGCGGGTCGGTCTTTGGGTTGCAGGACAGGGCTGCAGAACGGGCTCATTGCGGGTGATGCCGCAAACGGTTACAGACACGCGGCAGACTGACGGTCGATCAACGACCGGAGGTGGCCGTGACGCGCTGCAGCCCCGCATCAGCCACAGACAGCCTCCGGCGCTGGTGGGCCGATGCCGTCGGCTACCAGGTGTACGTGCGCTCATTCGCCGATTCCGACAACGACGGGGTGGGCGACCTCGGCGGGGTGATCGCCAGGCTCGACTACCTGGCGCGCCTCGGCGTGGACTTCGTCTGGATCACGCCCTTCTATCCCACGCCCGGCCATGACTGGGGCTACGACGTGGCCGACTACTGCGACGTCGACCCGCTCTTCGGCGACTTGGCCACGCTCGACCGGCTGGTGGCCGAAGCGCACGAGCGCGACATCCGCATCGTCACCGACCTCGTCCCGAATCACACGAGCAGCGACCACCGCTGGTTCCAAGCGGCGCTGGGCAACTCCGGTGCGGCCGACCGCGAGCGCTACCGCGACTACTACATCTGGCGCGATCCGGCATCCGACGGCGGCCCGCCGAACAACTGGGTCGGCTATTTCGGCGGCCCAGCGTGGACCCTCGATCCTGACTCGGGCCAGTACTACCTGCACCTGTTCCTGCCCTCGCAACCCGATCTGAACTGGCGCAACCCGACCGTCGCCGCCGAGTGGGACGACATCCTGCGCTTCTGGCTCGACCGCGGCGTCGACGGCTTCCGCGTCGACGTGGCAGGCGGCCTGGTGAAAGACGAGCAACTGCGCTCCAATCCGCAGCTGCAGCCCATCCCGGCGGGGGCCTCGCGCTGGGAGCAATGGGACTGCTTCGAGCACGTTCACGATGTGTTCCAGCCCGAAAGCCAAGACGTCTTCCGGCGCTGGCGCACCATCTGCGACGGCTACGGGGCCTTCCTGCACGGCGAGACGTACCACCTCGACCCGCGAGGCATGGATGCGCTGCTGCCCGCCGACGGCATGCACGGCGGCTACTGGTTTGCGCCCATGCACATCGAATGGGAGCCCGCGGAGATCCGCACGACGCTGAGCGCACCCACCGGCGACCTGGCCGAACGGCTGCTGTGGGCAATGAGCAGCCACGACATGCCCCGAGCCCCCACCCGCTTCGCCCTGCGCAGTAACGCCGCCGGTGACGATTCGACCGCGCCGGACGGCTGGGGTGCCGCTCGCACGCTCGCCTTCAACGTGCTCGCTGCATTCCTGCCCGGCACCTTCGTGCTCTACCAGGGCGAGGAGCTCGGGCTGACCGACGGCGAGGTGGCGGTGGCCGACAAGCTCGACCCCGTCGGCCCCGACAGCGACGTGGGTGCGGGGCGAGACGGCTGCCGGACGCCCATGCCCTGGGGCAGCGGCCCGCACAACGGCTTCTCCGACGCCGAGCCGTGGCTGCGGTCGACTGATCGCCCGCACGCCCACACGGCCGCAGCGCAGGACGGGGCTGCGCGCTCGTGGCTGGAGGCGTACCGCGAGCTGCTCGCTGTGCAGCGGGGCGCCCGCCACCACCTCGAAGCCGCCGGAGCAACCGTCACCTGGACCGACGGCGGCGACGGACCCATCATCTCGTACCGGCGGGGCGGCCTCATGGTGGCGGCCAACGTGGGCGACACGGCGTGCGACGTGCCGCTTGCGGCCGGTGCCACGCTGCTCTACGACTCGGCGACCGCCTGCCGTCACCCAAGCGCAGCCCCTACGGCCGCAAAGGCGCAGGACAGGCCCGGCGGAGTTCACCTGTTGCCTCCCGCGAGCGCAGCGGTATGGCGGATCTAGGCGAGGCATCGCTCGCCGGCAGGCCTGTGGCGCAAGCAGCCGGCGCCGGTTCCCCGGTCCGTATCGGCGATGTCGCACGGGCGGCGGAGGTATCGACCGCAACCGTCAGCCGTGCGCTTCGCGGCCTGCCGCACGTGGCGACCGCAACACGGCAGCGAGTGCTCGCTGTGGCCGCTGAGCTCGACTACCGGCCCAATCTGCCCGCCGCACGGCTGGCCGCCGGTACCACGAACACGATTGCGGTGGCGGTGCCAGACCCGGCTGCCTGGTTCAACGCCACGATGGTGGGCGCGCTGGGCCGTGAGATGACCGCCGCCGGGTACGACCTGCTGCTGTCAGGCGTTGCAAGCCTCGACGAGCGGCAGCGCTTCATCGAGTTGAACGGCGTGAGATCGGGGCGGAGCGACGCAGTGGTGCTCGTCGACGTCGCTCTCGACGAGGCGGCTGCGGAAGCCTTCGTCGCCCAGGGCGGGCGCGCCGTGAGCGTCGGCTTTCGTACGAAGGCGCTGAGCTCGGTGACGATCGACAATGTGGCCGTCGGCAGCGACGCCACCCAGCTCCTGCTCCGGCACGGGCACCGACGCATCGGCCTGCTCAGCCTCGACAGCGGCGACTCGCTGAACTTCAGCATCCCCGCTCATCGGGCACAGGGCTACGAACAGGCGCACGCCGAGGCTGGGCTCACGCCCGACCCGGCGCTGCGGGTGTCCACCAGCAACAGCTGGGCCGAGGCGCGCCGGGCGGCCCATGCGCTGCTGCAATCAGCCGAGCGTCCGAGCGCGATGTTCGCCATGTGCGACGAGCAGGCGTTCGGCATCATGCTCGCCGCTCGCGATCTTGAGCTGCGCATCGGGGAGGACCTGTCGGTGGTGGGGGTCGACGACCACGATCAGAGTCGCCTCGTGGGGCTGACCACCGTCAGGCAGCACGTTGCCAGGCAGGGAGCTGTCGCCGCCGAACTGCTGCTGCAGATGCTCCAGCCGAGCGTCGAGCCCCCGCAGCACGTGCAGCTCGACACCGAGCTCATCATCCGGGATTCGGTCGGACCGCCGGGCGCCGATTGAGCACCAGTCTGGGCGTCGATCTGGGCAGCAATCCGGCCCCCGCATCGCACAGATGACGGAATGGCATGTTCAGCCGTCGCGCTAGGCTTCCGGCACGGTGACTGCAAGCGCTTGCAACGTCGATACACGAATGGGCTTGCGCCCCCAGAGGGAGGAACTCACATGAAAAAGCACCGCACCAGATCAACCCGCCTACGCACTTCTCGGCTGCTCGCAGTCGTCCTTGCCTTCGGCCTCGTCGTTGCCGCATGCGCCAGCGACGACGACGATGACGCCGGGGAGGCGCCCGCCGCGACCGAGGCGATGGCCGAGGAGTCGATGGATGAGTCCATGGACGACGAATCCATGGACGACGACATGGATGAGGCCATGGACGACGAGTCGATGGACGACTCCATGGATGACTCCATGGACGACGCCATGATGGACCTGTCCGGCACCAAGGTGACGGTGTTCGGCCCTGAGTCGAGCGAGGAAGAGGCCGGCGCCATGCAGGACGCCTTGGACGTCTTCGCTGCGGCAACCGGCATCGAGATCGTCTACACCGGCGCCCGCGACTTCTCCGACCAGATCAACGCCCAGGCAGCCGGCGGCAACCCGCCGGACATCGCGGTGTTCCCGCAGCCTGGCAAGGTCGGCGACTTCGCAGCCGAGAACTGGATCCTGGCTGTACCCGACGAGGTGCAAGCTGCGATCGGCGCTCAGTGGCCCGCCGGCACGCTCGACACCGTCACGTTCGGCGGCACGCTGTACGGCGTTCCCAACAAGACCGACCTCAAGTCGATCGTCTGGTACAACACCGAGATCTTCGAGAGCGGCGGCTACGCCATTCCGCAGTCGCTGGAAGAGCTGCAAGGCCTGATGATCCAGATGCTCGGCGACGGCGTCACGCCGTGGTGCGTCGGCATCGAGTCCGGCCCCGCCACCGGCTGGACGTTCACCGACTGGATGGAAGACCTGGTCTTGCGCATTCATGACGAGAACATCTACGACCAGTGGGTCGCGGGCGAAATCAAGTTCGCCGATCCGCGCATCGTGCTCGTCGCAAACCAGGTGCTCGACATCTGGAACACGCCGGGGATGGTGTACGCCTCAGGCGGCTCCATCGCTGCCACACCGTTCGGCGACAACGGCGAGCCGCTCGTCGCGGGCGACTGCGCCATGCACCGCCAGGCATCGTTCTATGCAGCGTTCCTGCCCGAGGGCACGAGCGTCGGTCCGGGCCAGGATGTCGATGTGTTCTACTTCCCCGCACTCGGCGTCAAGGGCAACCGGCCGGTGCTGACCGCAGGCACCTACGTCTCGGCATTCCGCAATGCGCCCGAGGTGTGGGCCGTGATGGCGTACCTCGGCAGCGCTGAGTACGCGGAAGTCCGCCAGTCTGCACAGGCGGCCCGCAAGGGCGGCGGCCAGTCCGGCTTTTTGTCGGCGAACCTCGACCAGGACCTCAGCGTCTACAACGACCTTGAGCGATCGTTCGTCGAGATCCTGCAGACGGCTAGCCCGGCCCGCTTCGACGGGTCCGACCTGATGCCTGCCGCTGTGGGCGCCGGCACCTTCTGGACGGAGGGCACCAGCGCGGTCAACGGCGACAAGACCGTCGCCGAGGCGTTCGCTGCGATCGACGCTTCCTGGCCGCAGTAGCCGGCCAGGGTCGTCTGAGAACGGCTGAAGGAAAACACTCGTGAACGGAGGCCGGTCCAGCGTGCTGGGCCGGCCTCCCTCGCGTCTGGGCATCCGGTGAATTCCGTCGGCGTGGTGACGCGCCTCGCAGTCATCAAGTGTGATTGCGCGCCTGCAAGACTGCGACGATGGGCGCGCTAGGCGGTGCGCTGATCGGCGTGGTCATCGCCATCGGCGCCAGCACAGCTCTGTTCTTCGGAGCGAACTGGCTCTTCGACCTGGCGGTTGATCGCTGGCGCACGTTTCTTGCGACCTCTGGCGCACTCGTCGGCGCGCTGATCGGCGCAGTCATCGCCGGCAATGACGTTGCCGGCGGGCCGCTGTGGATCTGGGCGGCGGTGTGCGCGGTCGTCGGTGCTGCCGCCGGCATTGCGGCCAGCCTGCTGGGCACGCCGTCGAAACCCAGCCGGAACCGTCTGTCCGAACGCGGGCGTCTCGTCACCTTCCTCGGGCCGTCGCTGCTGTTTGCAGCGCTCGGCCTGGTGATCCCGCTGCTGCGGTCGATCTATCTCTCGCTGCTCGACTCACGGGCCGCCGAATGGGTGGGGCTCGCCAATTACGGCGAGATTCTCACCAACCCCAACAGCCTCGACCTGAGCGGTTGGACCGAGATCTTCACCAGCCGGCTCTTCTACGCCGCCCTCGTGCTCATCGCCGTCGGACTGGGGATCGGCATGGCAGTGGGCCGCCGCCGCGGCCGCACCATGGAGGCCCTGCCCGGCTCGATCGGCCCGATCGCCATCGGGCTGTTCGTGCTCTCGTTCGCCGTGTTCACCACGCTGCGTGGCACCGTCATCAACAACCTGTGGTGGGTGGTGGTGGTGACGGGGCTGTCGACGGCACTCGGGCTGGCCGCGGCCGTGCTCGCGGACGGGGTGCGCGGGGAATCGGTGGCCAAGAGCCTCATCTTCCTGCCCATGGCGATCTCGTTCGTGGGCGCCGGGATCATCTGGCGCTTCATGTACATCGCCCGGCCGCCCCAGAAACCGCAGACAGGGTTCCTCAACGCCATCTGGGTCTGGCTGGGCAGCCTGCGGCCGCGCACCAGCGGCGCGTGGGTGGCCGTGCTGATCCTGGCCCTCGCCACTGTGCTGCTGGCAGGCTTGTGCGCGTTCGGGGTGAGGCGGCGGCAGACCGCGTTCGCCATCGGCGCCGCAGTCACCGCCATCCCGGTGCTGTGGCTGATCTACCGGTTCCTCGGGCCCGGCTTGGGCGGTTCGGTGCCCGGCCCGACTGGCGAGCCCATCGCCGGCACCATCCTGTTCCTGCAGGAGGCGCCGTTCAACAACGTGTGGCTCATGGTGGTGCTCATCTGGATCCAGACGGGCTTCGCCATGGTGATCCTGTCGGCAGCCATCAAGGCAGTGCCCTCTGAACTGATCGAAGCAGCGCGGGTGGACGGGGCCACCGAACGGCAGACGTTCTGGAACGTCATCATCCCCACGATCATCCCCACCATCACGGTGGTGGCCACCACGCTGATCGTGCTGGTGATGAAGGTGTACGACATCGTGAAGGTGATGACCGCCGGCAACTTCGGCACGCAGGTCATCGCGAACGAGATGTGGCAGAAGGCGTTCACCGAGCTCAACTTCGGTTTGGGCTCCGCGCTGGCTGTCGTGCTGTTCCTGGCCGTCGTGCCGGCCATGGCGTTCAACATCCGGCGCACGCAGCGAGCAGACGCATGAGCACGGTCACCGCTTCGAAGCCCGGGCCGGCCAGCGGCGCCATCGAGCGGGTCGACCGCACCGGCAAGCTGATCTACGGCTTCCTGCGCCGCATCCCGACGTGGGTGCTGTGGCTGATGGTGATCGTGTGGAGCATCCCGGCGAGCAGCCTGTTCCTCAACTCGTTCCGCACCCGCGACGCGCAGCGCAACAGCGGCTGGTGGGAGTCGTTCAACGAGGGCGGGTGGACGCTCGCCAACTACTCCGAGGTGCTGGGCACCGAGCAGACCGGCGGGCTGGCGCGGGCACTGGTGAACTCGTTCGCCATCGCCATTCCGGCCACGGTGATCCCGGTGGCAATCGCCGCCATGGCCGCCTACGCCTTCGCTTGGATCAAGTTCCGGGGCCGGGAGTGGCTGTTCATCGTGTTCGTGTCGCTGCTGGCACTGCCGAACCAGGTGGCACTGCTGCCGCTGCTGCAGCTCTACGCCGGCGGGGCGCACTGGACCATTCCCGGCACCGAATTCACGCTGACGCTGTTCCCAGATTTCGACCTCGCCGGCAGCGCCACCGCGGTGTGGCTGACGCACACCGCATTCGCCCTGCCGTTCGCCGTGTTCCTGCTGCACAACTACATCGCGTCGCTGCCCGGCGAGCTGTTCGAGGCGGCCCGCATCGACGGCGCCGATCACGTCACGATCTTCTGGCGGCTCGTGGTGCCGCTGTCGGTGCCTGCGCTGGCGGCATTCACGATCTTCCAGTTCCTGTGGACGTGGAACGACTACCTCGTGGCCATCACCATGATCGGCTCGAACGGCGAGGCGTGGCCCGCCACTATCCGGATCGCCTCGCTGGCGGGCGAGTTCGGCTTGCGCGAGCACGTGCTGTCTGCGGGCGCGTTCGTGCAGGCAGGCGTGCCGCTGATCGTGTTCTTCGCCCTGCAGCGATTCTTCGTGCGTGGGCTGCTGGCCGGCTCGGTGAAGTCTTGAGCGCAGGGAGCGTTGGGAACTTGGTGCGCGCGGGCGCGCGGCGGCTCGGGCCGGGCGACGTCGAGATCGGCCCGCTGGCGCTGGGCCTCTGGCGTTTCACCGGCACCGATGTCGGCCGGAACGCCGCGCTCGTCGAGGCTGGGCTCGAGCTCGGCATGAACCTGGTGGACATCGCCGACGTGTACGGCCTGGACTGGGGCGGCACCGGCTTCGGATCCTGCGAGGAGAACCTGGGTGCGGTGCTGCGGGCCCGGCCCGATCTGCGCGACCGCATGGTGCTCGCCACCAAGGGCGGCATCGTGCCGCCGGTGCCCTACGACTCGGGCGCGGCAGCGATGCGGTCGGCGTGCGAGGCCTCGCTGGCCCGGCTCGGGACTGACCGCATCGACCTGTACCAGGTGCACCGGCCCGACATGTTCACGCACCCCGCCGAAGTGGCCGACACGCTGGACGCATTGGTTGCCGATGGGCTCGTGGGTGCCGTGGGGGTGTCCAACTACACGCCTGCGCAGACCCGGGCACTGGCGGCCCATCTCGACGCACCGCTGGTGAGCACCCAGCCCGAGTATTCAGCCGGCTGCCTGGACGCACTGCGAGACGGCACGCTCGACCTGTGCTCGGAGATGGGCATGGTGCCGCTGGCCTGGAGTCCGCTCGCAGGCGGGCGACTCATGGCACAGAGCCCGCTTGCCGGCGAACAACCGTCGGACCAGCCCGACGAGGACGGCGGGGTTCGGCCGGAGCTGCTGGCCACGCTGGACCGTCTGGCTGAACGGGAGGGCGTCGACCGCGCCGCAGTGTGCGTGGCATTCGTGCTCGCCCACCCCACGGCACCGGTGGCCATTGTCGGCACCCAGCAGCCTGAGCGGCTCAACGCGCTGCAGGCGGCGCTCGGCGTGCAGCTCGATCGCAACGACGTGTACGACATCGTCGAAGCCTCCGAAGGTCAGCCATTGCCGTGAGCGACGGCGTCCCCGAGGCCGAGACGGAAGGCGACGCCGTGGCCCGAGCAGCCCGCGAGCCGATGCGCTTCGGCGTCATCGGCACCGGGATGATGGGCATCGAGCACATCGCCAACCTCATCGCGCTCAACGGCGCCGAGGTCGTGGCGCTGTGCGACGACTGGGAGCCGTCGCTGAAGGCGGGCCAGCACGAACTGGCCTGCAGCGGGCTCGATCCCGCTGCCAGCTTTGGCAGCCACGACGAACTGCTCGATGCGGGGCTGTGCGATGCCGTGGTAGTCGCGACGCCGAACCACCTGCACACCGACATCGTTCTGGATGTGGCGGCTGCCGGTGTACCCCAGCTCGTCGAGAAGCCGCTGGCCACCACGCTCGCCGACTGCCGCCGCATCGTCGACGGCGTGGAAGCGCTCGGGCCCGGCGTACCGCTGGTGTGGGTGGGGCTGGAGTATCGCTACATGGCGCCGGTGGCTGCCCTGATCGAACAGGCGCACGCCGGTGCCGTGGGCCGCATCGCAATGGTGTCCATCCGAGAGCACCGCTTCCCCTTCCAGCCGAAGGTGCGCGACTGGAATCGCTTCAATCGCAACACCGGCGGAACGCTGGTGGAGAAGTGCTGCCACTTCTTCGACCTCATGCGGCTGATCGTGGGCGACGAACCGGTGCGCGTGATGGCGTCGGGCGCGCAGGACCTGAACCATCTCGACGAGAGCTACGGCGGCGAGACGCCCGACATCTTGGACAACGCCTTCGTGATCGTCGACTTCGCCTCGGGCGCGCGGGCGCTGCTGGACCTGTGCATGTTCGCCGACGCCACACGGAACCAGGAAGAGCTGTCGGTGGTGGGCGAGGGCGGCAAGCTCGAGGCGCTGATCCCCGATGATGTGCTGCGGGTGGGCGTGCGTGGCCGCGACTGGATCGGCAACGTCACCGAGCAGCAGATCGCCAGCACCGCGCCGGTGACCGGCCATCACCATGGCTCGTCGTACATCGAGCTGGAACGCTTCCGAGACGCCGTGCTCACATCGAGCCCGGCCGAATGCACACTGGCCGATGGATTGTGGTCGGTGGCCATCGGTCGGGCCGCGCATATCTCGATAGACGAAGGCCGACCAGTGGAGATGAGCGAGCTGCTCACCCCTACAGAGCTGGCTCAATGAGTACAGCGCCGCCGGAGATTGCGTGGTTCTCGGCGCTGTGCGACGACGACTACGAGTTCCTCGGCGTGCCAGACCCGAGCCTGGCCAGCTCGTGGGACCACTGCGCAGACATCGTCACCACCGCCGAGCGCAACGGATTCGACAACGTGCTGCTGCCCTCGGGCTACACGCTGGGCATCGACGCCACCGCGTTCGCCGCCGGCATCGCCACCAGCACCAGTCGCATCAATCTGCTGCTGGCGGTGCGCATGGGCGAGCTCTGGCCGCCGCAGTTAGCGCGCCAGCTCGCCACGATCGACCAGATGGCAGGCGGGCGGCTCACCATCAACATCATCTCCAGCGATCTGCCCGGCGCTCCCCTGCCATCGGCCCCTCGCTACCAGCGCACCCGCGAGTACATGGAGGTGCTGCGCACCCTGCTCAACGGCCAGCCGGTCGACTTCGACGGCGAGTTCGTCTCGGTGCGGCTCGATCCCCCACGCGTCGGCACTGTGAGCGGCCAGTGCCCGCCCTTCTACTTCGGCGGCTTCTCCGACGACGCCAAGCACACCGCCGCCCTCGCAGCCGACGTGTTCCTCACTTGGCCCGACACCGTCGCAGGCGTCGCCGAAACCGTCACCGAAATGCGAGGCCGGGCCGCAGCAGTAGGTCGCGAACTCAAGTTCGGCCTGCGAGCGCACATGATCGTGCGACCCACCACCGCAGAAGCCATGGACGCCACCCGCCGTCTGGTGAGCCAGCTCGACGACGACACCGGAGCCACAATCCGAGCCCGAGCACTCGACTCGGCCTCAGTAGGCGTACAGCGCCAAGCCCAGCTACGCGAAGGCGCCGATGACGAAGGCTTCGCCGAAGAAGGCCTCTGGACCGGCATCGGCCGAGCCAGAAGCGGCGCCGGCGCAGCAATAGTCGGCAACCCCGACGAGGTGGCGGCCAAGCTCGACGCCTATCGGAGGGTGGGCATCGACGCCTTCATCCTCTCCGGCTACCCCCACCAAACCGAATGCGACCTCTTCGGCCACCTAGTCCTGCAATCCATCCCCCACCAAAAGCTCTGGAACCCCTGATCCCTCACCCGCGGATAGCGGCCTCGGTCGCAGAATCGAAGAAATGCAAGCCGTCGACATCGACGGTCAGCTCAACCGTGGAACCGGGCCGGGCAGCACTACGAGGATGCACCCGAGCAATCACCATCCGATCCTCAATCCCCTCCAAAGCATCAGGATCACCAGCCTCCACCGAAGGCGCATCAAGCGGGAAGTGCAGCAGCAGATCCGAGCCCAGCGCCTCGGTCAACGACACCGTCGCCGCCAAGCGCGGCGCCCCGTCGTCGGTAGCCACGGAAGCATCCTCGAATGCCTCCGGCCGGATGCCCACCACCACGTCGGCCCCGTCATAGCCCCGCAAGGCGGGATTCGCCGCGAGCACCTGTTCATTGAGCAACAGCGTCCGCGAGCCCAAGTGCAGCTGCCATGCGTCGGCGCCGCTCTCGAGCCGCGCCAGGCGCAGGTTCATCGCAGGCGCGCCGATGAAACCGGCCACGAACAGGTTGTCGGGCCGCTCGTACAGGTCGGTCGGATCGTCGACCTGCTGCAGCAGCCCGTCCTTGAGGACAGCCACGCGGTCGCCCATGGTCATGGCTTCCACCTGGTCGTGCGTGACGTAGATGGTGGTGGCGCCCAGCCGGTGCTGCAGGGCCGTGATCTCGGCGCGCATCTGCACCCGCAGCTTGGCGTCGAGGTTCGACAGGGGCTCGTCCATGAGGAACACCGCCGGGTCGCGCACGATGGCGCGGCCCATGGCGACGCGCTGGCGCTGGCCGCCCGAGAGCTGTGCCGGCTTGTTGCCGAGCAGCGGCTCCAGCTCGAGCAGGCGTGCGGCGGTGCGCACCCGCTCCTCCACCTCTGCCTTCGGCACGCCCGCCAGCTTCAAGGGGAAGCCGATGTTGCGTGCCACGTCGAGGTGTGGATACAGCGCATAGCTCTGGAACACCATGGCGATGTTGCGGTCCTTGGGCTCCACGTCGTTCATGCGCTCGCTGCCGATCAGCAGCTCCCCGTCGCTGATTTCCTCGAGCCCCGCCACCATCCGCAGCGCCGTCGACTTGCCGCAGCCCGACGGCCCCACCAGCACGAGGAACTCGCCGTCGGCGATGTCGATGTTCAGGTCGGTGACGGCGACGAACCCGTTCGGGTACTTCTTCGTGAGCCGGTCGAGGGTGACCGTTGCCATGAGACCCCCATTTCAGGCGCACAGACCTGCGTGGCCGAGACTAGTCCGCAAGCGATTACGGACGTATCCGGTGCACCCCGGGCGTGGCAGAATTCGCGAAGTGACTGCTTGCGACCCTGCCACCGAGACCGCCGAGCCGTTCGAGGCCGACCCGCACGCCGAGCGCTCCCGCCTGCTGGCCGACCTGGCCCAGGCATACCGCCTGTTCGGAACGCTCCGCTGGGGCGAGCTGGGCGACGGCCACATCACCTGCCGCGACCCGCTGCAGCCGGACCACATGTGGCTGCTGCGCTACGGCGTGCCGTTCGAACGAGCGACGGTCGACGACCTCGTGCTGCTGGCGCCCGACGGCACCGCCGCCGACCGGCACGGCAGGCCGGCCACCATCAACAACGCCGCCTACCACATACATCACCCCATCCACGAGGCCCGGCCCGACATCGGCGCAGCCGCACATACACACACCCAGTGGGGCACGCCGTTCTCGGCTGAACGGCGGATGATCGAACCGATCAACCAGGAAGCGACCTGCTTCTTCGAGAATCACGCACTCTTCGACGACGGGGAAGTGCAGGTCCTCTCCACCGACGGCGGCAAGCGCATCGCCGCTGCCCTCGGCGACGGCCGCGCGGTCATCCTGGCCAACCACGGGCTGCTCACGGTGGGGGCGAGCCCGGCCGACGCGGTGGGCTGGTTCGTGCTCGCCGAACGCGTGGCTGAGGTGCAGATGAAGGCCACCCGCGGCATCCCCATCTCCGCCGAGGACGCACGCATAGCGCAGCGCAACCTCACTGAGGGCGACTTCGGCTGGATCCTGTTCGGCTGGGCGGCCCGCCGTCACCTGCCCCACGAGTTCGCCTGACCACAGCGGATCGATGCAGGGTGGCTGAGCAGTGAACGAGCCTGCTGCGACCGGCGACGGCGAGTCCGAAGCCGATGCTGCGGGTGACAGCCGGCTGGGGCCGACCCAGCGCGCCGCGTGGCTCGACGAGCTCAGCGGCGGCCACGGTGACGGCCGCGTCGACGTGGTGGTCATCGGCGGCGGTGTCACCGGAGCCGGCTGCGCGCTCGACCTGGCGCTGCGGGGTCACAGCGTGGCCCTGCTGGAGCAGCGCGACCTGGCGTCGGGCACCTCAAGCCGTTCGTCGAAGCTGATCCACGGGGGCCTGCGCTACCTGCAGCGCCTCGAGTTCGGCCTGGTGAAGGAGTCGCTCACCGAGCGCCGGCTGCTGCTGGGCCGGCTGGCGCCTCACCTCGTGCGCCCCGTCCAGTTCCTCTACCCCATCCGGCGGGGTTGGCGGGAACGGCTGCGCACCGGGCTCGGCATCGCGCTGTACAGCGCGATGGCCGGTCGGGGGCTCCACGCCCATGGCTCGCACCGGCACCTCGGCAAGCGCGGCACCCATCGCCTGGCACCTGGCCTCGACGCCGATGTCGTGCGCGGCGCCATCACCTATTGGGACGGCCAGACCGACGACGCCCGGCTGGTGGTGGCCATCGCCCGCACGGCTGCCGCCCATGGTGCACGCATCCTCACCTCCACCCGCGTGCAGGAGCTGGTGGTTGCCGACGGTGCCGTCCGCGGGGTCATAGCTCACTGCGGCGAGACCGGTCGCACCTTCAAGCTCGACGCCGACGCGGTGATCAACGCCACCGGCGTGTGGACGAGCCAGATCGAGCAGCTTGCCGACCGTGGCGCCCAGCCCCCCGAGGGGGCCCGCACCCGGATCCGTGCATCGAAAGGGATCCACCTGCTGGTGCCGCGGGATCGGCTCGACCTGCAGTGCGGGCTCATCGTTCCCACTCCGCCCAGCGTGCTGTTCGTAGTGCCGTGGGGCGAGCGCTGGATCGTCGGCACCACCGACAGCGACTGGGATCTCGACTACGCCCACCCCGCTGCCAGCAGCGCCGACATCGAGCTGCTGCTCGAACGCCTCAACAGCGTGCTGGCCCGCCCGATCGGCCGTGACGACATCTGCGGTGTCTATGCCGGGCTGCGACCGCTGGTGGCCGGCGATGCCCCCGATTCGGCTGAGCAGTCGGCCAAGCTGAGCCGCGAGCATGCGATCACCCGGGTGGCGCCGGGACTGGTCTCGGTTGCAGGCGGCAAGTACACGACCTACCGGGTGATGGCGGCCGACACGGTCGAGCTGGCGCTCGGCGAGGTGTGGGCGGCCCGGGGCCACACGGCGCCACGGCTCGCCGGCCGCCGCCGTGACGCTGCCGCCCGCCGATCCGCCACGCTCGTCACGCCGCTCGTGGGTGCCGACGGCTACGAGGAGCGGCGCCGGCGTCACGACGAGCTCGGTGCCCGGGTGGGCCTGAGCCGCTCCACGGCCGCGCACCTGCTCGACCGCCACGGCGATCGGATCGACGAGGTGCTCGAGCTGATCGCCGACCAGCCCGACCTGGGCCGGCCCCTGGCAGAAGGGCTGCCGTACCTGCGTGCCGAGGTGGTCCACGCAGTACGCCACGAAGGGGCACTGCATCTCGATGACGTGCTGACCCGGCGGACACGGCTGTCGGTGGAGTCGTGGGACCGCGGCGTCGACGCCGCGCAGGACACGGCCGAACTGATGGGCGCCGAACTGGGCTGGTCGCCAGACACCGTCGAGCGCGAGGTGTGGCACTACCAGGCACGAGTCGAAGCCGAACGCGACAGCCAAACGAGGCCCGACGACCAGACCGCCGACGCCGCCCGCCTAGGCGCCCCCGACATCCGCCGCTGAACAGTCAGGTACAGATGCCAGAGCGGGCGCACCTAGCTGCGCGACTCCTAGATTGACGCGATGGTCGTTGATTACGAAGTCCAGGGGCGGGTGGCGATCTTCACGCTGAACCGGCCCGAAGCCCGCAATGCCATCAGCCACGAGGTGTCCTCGGAGATGGAAGCCCATCTCGACACTTTCGAGGCCGATCCCGAGGTGTGGGTCGGGATCCTGGCCGGCACCGGCACCGTGTTCAGCGCCGGCGCCGACCTGAAGTCGGTGGCCGCCAAGAAGCCCATCGAGACCGAAAAGGGCGGCTTTGCCGGGCTCGCCCGCTACCCCCGCACCAAGCCGCTCATCGCGGCGGTGGACGGGGCGGCGCTGGCCGGCGGTCTCGAGATCGTGCTGTCCTGCGATCTCGTGGTGGCCTCGCCGCGGGCCCGCTTCGGCATTCCCGAAGTGAAGCGGTCGCTGGTGGCCGCCGCGGGCGGGCTGTTCCGCCTGCCGCAGGTGGTGGGCCGCAACGTGGCGCTGGAGCTGGCCATGACGGGCGACCCGATCTCGGCCGAGCGGGCCTACCAGCTCGGGCTGGTCAACGAGATGGCCGCCGAGGGCGAGGTGGTGCCCGCCGCGATCGAGCTCGCCGGGCGGATCATCGCCAACGCTCCCAAGGCCGTGCGCGAGAGCCGCGCCGTGGTGCTCGAGAGCCATGCGCGCTCCGAGGACGACGGCTGGGAGATCACCAAGGATCACTTCCGCAACATCCTCGGCACCGACGACTTCCTGGAGGGTCCGCGGGCGTTCGTGGAGAAGCGCGATCCCGTCTGGACGGGCCGCTAGCCGAACCAAAAGGCGTATTTCGCGCCTGTCCACGTAGGGCAGACTCGCGGTCTGCACCGGCCGTCCGGCCGGGAGCTCAACTGGCAGATTCCGACACATCAGCCCGTCGCTCACTGAGGAGCTACGCCATGACCTACACCGCGCCCACCGGCAGGTTCCGCTTCGATGCGCTGCGCGGCGGCGTAGAGGGCAAGCGCGTGCTCATCACCGGGGCCGGCAAGGACGGCGGCATCGGCCAGGCGATGGCGCTCAGCGCCGGGCTCAACGGCGCCGACTCGGTCGGCATCCACTTCCATCGCAGCTACGAAGACGGGTTCGACCTGGTCGATCGCCTGCGCGACGAGGGCGTGCACGCCTTCCCTGTGCAGGCCGATGTCACCAATCTGCGAGACCTGTGGGCAATCCGCAGCTACGTCATCGATCAGATGGGCGGCCTGCCGCCGAACCTGGTGATCTGCAACTCCGGGCTGACCGAGTCTGGCTACAGCCTCGGCCGCACACTGCGGCCAGTCGAGGGCGAGTCGTCATCGCTGCGGCGGGCCCGGGTGCGTCAGGCGTTCATCGAGAATCTGGAACAGTCACGGCTGGTGCTCGACACCAAGGTCGACGGCTTCCTGGCATCGACCCACCTGTGGGCGGGCGAGGCGGTGTACGCCGGCGAGCAGGCGCAGTTCGTGTACGTGTCGTCGCGGCAGGCCGTCGACCCGGGCCCGGCGGTGCCCGGCTACGCGTTGAGCAATTGGGCGGTGCTGCAGCTTCCCAAGGTGCTCAAGGTGAACCTGGGCCGCAGCGCCGACCTCGTCACCTGCTTCACGCTGCTGCTGCCGTTCGTGCGCACGGGCATGACCAACGAGTACGCAGGCAACGAGCGGATCTTCGGGCGCTGGCAGCCGCGGATGCTGGAGCCATGCGAGATGGCCGAGGCGTTCATGGAGTTGCTGGCCCGCCCCACCGACGAGACCGACGGCGCCATGTACGAGCTGATGGTGAACGCTGCCGACGAGGCCGACCCGGTGGGTCCGCCGGCGGTCGAGCTGATCTGGCACCAGCTCGCGCTGAATCTCGACGAGCAGCCCGTCGACTGGAGCGCCGCCGAGCCGCTTCGCTTCGACTGACCTCGAAACAGACCCAATATGCGGAGAGCGGGCAGGCCCTGTGTCCGGCCGTGGGTGTGGGGCTGATCAGGTCGCTCGATATTTGTAGTTAGGCACACTTTACAACCTGTGACAACCGCCGCTATAGTGCGGCGCCATGTTCAAGAACGACACGACTGCACCTCCCCGCCGACGAGCCAGCGGCTCCGCCAAGCGCTTGCGCCTCGCGGCCCTCATCGTCGCCCTCGGCGTGGCGGCGGCAGCATGCGGCTCCGCACGCACGCTGGAAGGCACCGCTGCGGAGATCTACGACGGGGAGTGCGTCTCGGAATCGGACCGGCAGCTCACGGTCTATTCGGGCCGCACCGAGAATCTGATCCAGCCGGTCCTCGACGCCTTCGAGTGCGAGACCGGCATCACGGTGGCGGTCCGGTGGGGCGCCTCCACCGATCTGGCCCTGCTGCTGGCCGAGGAAGGCGACCGCACACCCGCCGACGTGTTCCTGTCGCGCTCTCCCGGCCCCGTGGGCTTCCTGGCGAACCAGGGGCTGCTCACCACCGTCGACGGCGACGTGGCGAACCTGGTCACGGCCGACCACCGGTCCGACGCCGGAACGTGGGTCGGCTTCACCGGTCGCCAGCGCGTGCTCGTCTACAACCTCGACAGCGTCGCCGACGACGAGCTGCCCGCATCGATCTTCGACCTCACCGACGAGCGTTACCGCGGGCGGGTGGCCATCCCGGCAACGAACGGCTCGTTCGTCGACTGGTTCACCGTGTTCCGCGACCAGCACGGCAGCGACACTGCGGCGCAATGGCTCGACGACATGGTGGCCAACGATGCCCGCTACTACCCCAACAACCGGTCCATCGTCGAGGCTGCCGGGCGCGGCGAGATCGATATGGGACTGGTGAATCACTACTACCAGTACCAAGTGGCCGCGGCCTTGGGCGACGATCACCGCGCCGCCAACTGGGACTTCGCCGGCGACGACGTCGGCTCGATACTCATCATCACCGCCGCCACGGTGACCACCGCCAGCGACGACACAGACATCGCCAACCAGTTCATCGCCTACCTGCTGGGCCAAGCCGCCCAGCAGTACTTCAGCAACGAGACGCTCGAGTACCCGCTGGCGGCCGGCGTGGCGCCCGCAGGCGTCCTGCCGCCGCTGGGCGGCCCCGAGATCGGCAGCATCGACTTCGACGCCTTGGGCGACGGATTCGCACGTTCGACGGAGATCATCGAAGCAAGCGGCATCCTGAACGAGTGACCTCAGCACAGCCGCGTTTAGTACGTGCGCGGATTGGCGGAACTCGCCGTCGCGTTGCCCGTTGCTTCCCGCTCTTGTTCGCTGCGCTCACGGGCCGCTCGGGCCACGGCTTCGCCATACGGCTCAGCCTCTCAGCCGGAGCGGCGCGATGATCCGAGCACTGCGGCGGCGACGCAGCCGCGCCCCTGCTGCACTGCGCATCGCCGGGGTGGTGCTGGCGTTCGGGTTCGCCTTCCCCGGTGTGTACCTGGTGTACCGGGCGCTGCGCGACGGCACCGGTCCCGAGGGGCTGCTGTGGAGCGCCCGGACCCTCGGCCCGCTGTGGCGATCGCTGCGCCTGGCGGTGTCGGTGTCGGCGAGCGCGCTGGTGCTCGGCACCGGTTTGGCGTGGCTCACCATGCGGACCGACCTGCCGCTGCGCAAGCTGTGGCGGGTCCTGCTGCCGCTGCCGCTCGTGTATCCGACGTTCGTGGGCGCGGCTGCGTTCATCCGCGCGCTCAATCCGGGTGGGCTGGCCAATGACCTGCTCAGCAGCGTCGGCATCGATTCGGTGCCCGAACTGCGGGGCTTCTGGGGCGCATGGTTCGTGCTGGTGCTGATGACCTATCCCTACGTGTACCTGCCGGTGGCGGCACGGCTGCGGCACCTTCCCGGCAGCCTCGAGGAGAGCGCCCGGCTGCTCGGCGACAGCGCGTTTGCCGTGTTCCGCCGCATCTGCCTGCCGCACGCGGGCACCGCCATCGGAGCGGGAACGCTGCTGGTGTTCCTCTACACGCTGAGCGATTTCGGCGCTGTGCAGCTCATGCGGTACGACACGCTGACACGAGCCATTGCCACGAACTACCTGGCCAACCCACCTGTCGCCCTGGCCCTCAGCCTGATGCTGCTGGTGCTCGCAGCAATCGTGGTGCTGGCCGAGCGCTGGTTCTCGCGCCGCCTGCCCGACGCGATGTCGGCCAAGAGCGATCGGCCGCTCGACTACCGGCTCGGACGCTGGCGGCCGTGGGCCACCGCAGCGGTGGCAGTGACGGTCTTCGCGAGCGTCATCGCACCCTTCATCGCCCTGGCCGACTGGGCGCAGCGCGGCCTGTTCCGCTCGCTGACCGGCGACCGCGCGCTCACCGTCGACTACTCCTCCATCGCGGAGTCCACGTTCAACACCGTGTGGGTGAGCGTCGTAGCGGCCGTGGTGTCGGTGGCGGCGGTGCTGCCGATCGCCCTGCTGGTGGGGCGCTACCGATCCCGGACCGGGTCGCTCGCGCACGCCGTGGTCATCAGCACGTTCGCGCTTCCTGGGCTGCTCATTGCCCTGTCGATGCGCTTTTGGACGCTGCGCACCGACCTGGTGCTCGATCTGCTGGGCGACACTGCGGCGCTGCTGATCTTCGCCTACATCGTGCGCTTCGGCTCGCTCGCGATGGGCATCAGCGTGGTCGCTGTGCGCAGCGTGCCCGAGCGCCTGCACGATTCTGCCCGCCTGCTCGGCGCCGGTCCCCTGCGCCGTTTCCTGACGGTGGATATGCCGGTCATGGGCCCTGCGCTCGGAGCGGGCGCGGGACTGGTGCTGCTGTCGGTGATGAAGGAGCTGCCGATCAGCCTGTTCGTGTCGCCGCTCGGCTTCTCCACGCTGACCACCCGGATCTACGGCTCGTTCGAGGATGCCTTCATTGCCGAGGCCGGGCTGCTGAGCGTGATCCTGGTGATGCTGTCGTTCGTGCTCACCTGGTTCCTGGTGGTCCGGCGCCAGGAACACGCCTGAGCGCCCGGGGCGCGCTAGGTGGGCCAGTAGTCGGCCTTGTGCTCGCGCTTCAGCACCTTGCCGGTCGGGCCCTTCAGCAATTCGCTGCGGATCTCGACCGTCTTGGGCACCTTGAACGTCGCCAGCGTCTCGCGGCTGAAGTCGATGAGCTCTTCGGGGGTGGCGCCCTGGCCGTCACGCAGCACCACGAGCGCGTGGACTGCCTCGCCCCAGCGATCGTCGGGCACGCCGAAGACGCACACGTCCGCGACAGCAGGATGTTCGGCCAGGGCGTTCTCCACCTCGACGGGGTACACGTTGTACCCGCCGGTGATGATCATGAACTGCTTGCGGTCGACGAGGTACGCATAGCCCTCGCTGTCGACGTAACCCAAGTCGCCCGTATGCAGCCAGCCGCCTTGCAGCGTCTCGGCGGTCAGTTCGGGCGCATCCAGATAGCCCGCCATCACCGAGGCGCTGCGCACACGGATCTCGCCCTGCTCGCCCGGCGCAAGCGCCTCGCCGCTGGTCCCGGCGGTCTCCAATTCGACGTGGTGCATGGGCCGACCGCACGAGCGCAGCAGGTGCTCGTCGCCCGCCATTGCGCGCAGGTGATCGGCGTGGGACAGGCGGGTGAACCAGCCGCCCGCCCCCTCAGTCGAGCCGTACCACTGCTCGATCTCGGTGTCGGCGAAGGTGGCCAGGGTGCGCCGGATCATCGCCGGCGTGGTCGGGGCCGACCCGTACACCACCTTGCGCAGGCTGGAACAATCGGCGGGCGCCGCCTCCTGGGCGTCAAGCACCGCTCCGAGCATCGTCGGCACCCACACCGTCGCGGTCACGCTGTGCTGGGAGATGGCGTCAAGGCAGTCACGGGGCGTGAACGCGGGCAGCACGACGTTCGTCCAGCCCAGCACCACGTGCCAGATGCCCAGCAGCCCCGGCACACCGGCACCCGGCAGGCAATGCAGCCAGATGTCGTCGGGGCGCATCTCGGCATCCATCGCCGTGTGCGCCAGTGCGTGGGTGACGTTGCGATGGGTCCACAGCGCCCCCTTGGGCGCACCGGTCGACCCGGTCGTGTAGCAGATGGTGGACAGGTCGGCCTCGGTCACCTCGACGGGCGGCAATCCGCTGGGCTGGCCGACGTCGATCAATGCGGTCAGCTCGCCGTAGTCGGCAGCGGCATCGCCGCAGTTGATGAACCCGGGCGAGCTCTGCGCCACCAGCGGTGCGAAGTCGTCGCTGCACAGCCCGTGGCGCACCCCGCTGTGCGACAGCAGCGTGTCGATCTCGCCCGGCGAGTACCGGTAGTTCAGGCCCACCCGCACCGCGCCCAGCCGAGCCAACGCGAAGATGGCCTCGTTGTGGAGCGGGCCGTCGGCGAACAAGGTCGCGACCCGGTCGCCCGCCGCCACGCCAGCTTCGGCCAGCCCGCCGGCCACGCGCTCCGCCCGCTCGGCCACCTCCGACCACGTGAACTGCAGCCCCTCGGCGGGATAGATGTAGGCAGAATCGTCAGGCCGCCGCCGCGCCGTGCGGCGCAGCAGGTCCCACAGCGTGCTCATCGGCCGCTGAAACGAGGCGGCCGCTTCTCGGCGAACGCAGCCAAGCCCTCGCGGTAGTCGTCGGTGGTCACCAGCTCGGCCTGCAGCCGCGCCTCGGCCTCGTTCACGTCGGCCCACGTCATGCCGACGGCCTGGCGCAGCAGGGCTTTCTGGCGGCGGAACGCCAGCGTGGGCCCCGCCGCGATGCGCTGGGCCAGCGCCGAGGCCACCGCCAGCAGCCGGCTGCCGGCCACCGAGCGGTTCACGAGCCCCCACTCGGCCGCCTGCGGTCCCCGGATGACGTCGGCGGTGTAGATCATCTCCATCGCCCGCCCCATGCCGACCAGCCGGGGCAGGTGGTAGTGGCCGCCCGAGTCGAGTGCCACGCCCAGGTTCGCGAACGGCGAGCTGAAGCGGGCATTGTCAGCCGCGATCACCACGTCGCAGTTCAGCGCGAGGCCCAGGCCCACCCCCATCGCAGCGCCGTTCACCGCCGCCACGCTCGGCTTGGGGAACTCCCAGAGCTGTTCGAGGACTGGGGTGATCGTCTGCGAGATGATGGCGTAGGCGTCCTCGCCGGGCTCAGCCTCGGAAAGGTCCCGGCCCGAGCAGAACGCCCGGCCCGCTCCGGTCATCAGCAGGCAGCGCACGCCGTCGTCGGCTTCCGCGGCCTCGAACGCCGTCGACAGCTCGGCCAGCATCGCCTGGTTGGCAGCGTTCATGGCCCGAGGCCGGTTCAGGGTGATGGTGCGGACGCCGCTCTCGTCATTGACGGCCAGCGTCTCGAAGGCGGGCTGGCGGCCCGTGTTCTCGGGGCTCATCGTGGATCATCCTCGGGTCGGGTCAGGGCGAACAGGGCCAGGTTCACGCAGGTGAGCACGAGCGTGCCGTTCTGGTTCAGCACCCGCCATTCGATGTGGGCCAGCCCGCCCACCTCGCGTTCTTCCTTCTCGATGATCTCGAGCTCGACGTGGATGGTGTCGCCGATGAACGTCGGCACCGGGAAGCGCAACCGGTCCATGCCGTAGTTGGCGATCACGCTGCGGGTGTCGGCCGGCAGCAGCAGGCCGCCGGCGATCGCCTGCACCATCAGCCCGGGTGCGATGCGCTGACCGAACATCGACTCCGCAGAGGTGACCACGTCGGAGTGCAGCAGGAACCAGTCGCCGGTGAACATGCACCAGTTGACGACATCTGTCTCGGTGATGGTCCGCGCCCGGGTGACCTGCGTGTCGCCCACCTCGATCTCGTCGAAGTAGCGCATCAGCAGCGGTTCTGCCATGTTTCCCTCCCGGTCAGTTGTCGAGTCGGCCGGCGTGTGGCCCCTCAGCTTCGCCCGTGACGCCGGGTGCGTGCACGGCTGACGCCCGCTACAGCGCTGCCACCACGACGTCGTCGGGTGACACAGAGATCTCGTCCCCGTCGATCCCCAACGCCGGGATGGCCGGGAAGTCGAGGCCGACGTCGTCCACGATCGACTTCACCCGCAGGAACGCGCCCCGCCACAGATCGGTGCGCTGATCAGGGTCGGGCACAGCAAGGCCCGCCCGACGTGCGAGGTCTTCGAGGCGGTGGTGCCAGTCGACCCAGCCGCTCGGAAGGTGGCCCCAGAACTGCTCGTTCGGCTCGTCCATGAACACGGAGAAGTACGCGTGCGATCCCACGAGGTTCCGCAGCACCGCCGCCTGTTCGTCCGGGTCGATGTTGGGCAGGTAGCGGCGCATGAGGTGCGTGGCGAGGCTGAAGTGGCGCGATTCGTCACGGGCCACTAGCCGCATCAGCGAGCGCAGCACCGGGTGCGACGAGTCTTGTGCGAGCTGGCCGAACATGAACGTGCCCGCTGCCTCGCCGGCGGCGAACGCAGAGACGATGGTGCCGAAGCGGTAGCGCTCATGCGCCGACTGGTAGCCCCGCCAGTAGCGATTGATCTGCGACTGGACCCACGCGATGTTGCGCATGGCTGCACGCTCGAGCTCGTTCGCCGGTGTCATCGCCTCGCCGAAGGTCGGGTGCATGGCCCGGCACACCCGCATCGCCATCTCGTCGTGATGGTTCTCGTCGCGTGTCACCGTCACCAGCATCCGCCGGACGGCGTCGTGTTCGCGGGCCTCGAAGGCAGCGATCAGCGCCCGCGCGAAGGTGAGCACACCGGCGGCTTCGAAGCTGCCGTGCATGGCAAACCAGTAGGCGAGGCCCAGGCGCTCGTCGGGCGAGAGATCGTCGGGCGCGAGCGCCGCCCAGTCCACCTCGCCGGCCAGGCTGTAGTGGTCGCGCTCGGCCCGTTCGTAGGTGCCCCACAGGCGCTGCGGGCCGCGGTCCCAGCTCAGCGGCATGATGCGCGGGCCGTCGTCGTCGAGCGCTGGCGGCCATGCCTCTGCGTCGGATGCGGCCAGGGCGGCCCAGTCGGCCGCCGCCGCCTCGCTCACGCCGTCGGCCGGCGGTGAGCTCACCGGTGGTCGACCATCACGTGTTCTTTGGCCAGGAACATCACTGAGCGGCCGAAGTCGATGAAGTTGGCTTCGTCTTCGTAGGCCCGGCGCGATGCCGCCCGGTTCTCCGGGATCGCGTTGCCCATGGCGCTGCGGTCCATCCAGACCTCGGCGTGGCCTGTGTAGGGCTCCACCTTCGATCCTCGTGAGCGGTTGACCGCCGAGGTGAAGGAGTGCTCGTCGGCGTGCACCTGCTGGTAGCGCAGGATGCCCGACGACTGGGCCTGCCGCCGGATGATCGGCCCGTGGTGGGTGCGCCAGTACCGCTGCGCCTCGTCGATGCTGAGCGACGGCAGGTGGCGGAAGCTGAAGTACAGCTTGACCAGGCTGGACCGCTCGGTGGCCACGATGTTCTCGGGCGTCGGGTTCACCTGCGGATACTCGTAGCAGTAGTACGCCGAGGAGTTCTCGATGTCGGCGAAGTTGAGCTCGTCTTCCACCAGCACCCGGTCGAACTCGCGGCCGGCGTCGGTCTGCATGGCGGCAAGCATCGCCGCACGCGATTCCCACCACACCTCGGCAACCCCGTCGTAGGGCTCTTCCATCTCGCCGCGCCGGCCCGGCAGGCGGCTGTGGTCGTCGCTGGTGGTGTGCACCTGCACGTAGCGCAGGAACTTGGCCGTGGCCGAGTGCGATACCACCAGCGGGCCGTGCACGTTCAGCCAGTAGTCCTGCATCTCGGCCCGGGTCATGCCCTTCTTGCGCCGCAGCAAGAACGTGAGTCGCAGCATGGTCCGCCTCCTTGGGTGCGTGCAGCGAGCTTCGCGCAGATCCGGCTGCTGAGCAGACGGCCAGCCCGGAACTGCTGCGCGGGTGACTGGTAGTTTCGAATCCGGTGCCGACAGGCACCGAGAGGGGGCGCACACCATGCCGATCACCGAGTTCTTTCCCGGGATCAAGATCGTCGACTCCGACACCCACTGGACCGAGCCGCACGACCTGTGGACCAGCCTCGCCCCGGCGAAGTACCGCGACCTGGTGCCCCAGATCCGCGAGCACGACGGCAAGCGCAAGTGGGTGGTGAACGGCGACATCCCGATCGCGGGCGACTCGGCGGTGTCGGCGATCCTGCCCGACGGCGAAAAGATGCTCGGGCTGAAGTTCCTCAAGCACGACATCGAGATGGTGCACGCGGCGTCGTACGACTGCGACGCCCGCCTCGAGCTGATGGACGCCATGGGCGTGAGCCACGGCATCGTGTACCCCAACGTGGGCGGCTTCGGGAACCAGAACTTCCTCAAGGTGGAGGACCGGGCGCTGCGCATCGCCTGCGTGGAGATCTACAACGACTGGATGGCCGACCTGCAGGCCCGCTCGGGCGGCCGCATCCTGCCGATGGCGCTGGTGCCGTGGTGGGACATCGACGCCAGCGTGCTCGAGGTCGACCGGGCGCACCGCAACGGCGCCAAGGGCATCGTGATGTGCTCGAACCCGCACGACTCGGGCATGCCCAACTTCGCGCAGCCCGACTGGCGGCCGTTCTGGGAGATCTGCGAAGCGCTGGAGATGCCGGTCAACTTCCACATCGGCGCATCGGAGGGCGACATCGACTGGTCGGGCAAGGTGCCCTATGACACCTGGTCGGGCGATGTGAAGATCTCGCTGGGCGGGGCGGCGATCTTCCTGGGCCAGCTTCGCTGGATGGTGAACCTGCTGGTGAGCGACGTGCCCGAGCGCTACCCGAATCTCAACTTCGTGTCGGTGGAGAGCGGCATCGGCTGGATCCCGTTCCTGCTCGACGCGCTCGACTACCAGTGCGGCGAGACCGCACCCGAGCACCTGGCGCACCTGTCGATGAAGCCGTCTGAGTACTTCCGGCGGCAGTTCTTCGGCTGCTTCTGGTTCGAGTCACAGACGCTGGCGCCGGCCATCGACCACATCGGCGCCACCCAGATCATGTTCGAAACCGACATCCCCCACCCGACGTGCCTGTACCCGAAGAGCGTAGAGCGGGTGCGTGACGCGATCGGCAACCTCGACGCCGCCACCCAGAAGCGGATCCTGCAGGACAACGCCGCAGAGCTCTACAAGATCGACGTGTAGCTGCGGCGCCGCGCCGTCAGCGAGGCGGGCGTGCGGCCCGTGCCGGGCCTCAGTTGCGGCGGGCGTCTTTGTAGGGGAGGTCCTTGGCGTCGTCGGGCTCCTTGGGCAGGCCCAGGACCCGCTCGCCGATGATGTTGCGCTGGATCTCGTCGGTGCCGCCGGCGATCGACATGGCCGGGGTGGACATCAGGATCTCCGACACGATGCCGTCGGCGTTTGAGCCGGGGCCCACGAGCATTCCCATCGAGCCGGCGATCATCGTGTGGGCGGTGTGGCACGCCCGGGCGGTCACCGACATGTTCAGCTTGGTGAGCGAGCCCTCGGGGCCGGGCGGCTTGCCGGCGGCGCGTGCGTCGCGGGCGCGCTGGGTGGTCCACGACGAGATACGGCGCAGCGTCTCGACCCGGGCGATCTGCTGGCGGATCACCGGGTCGCTGACCCGGCCGGTGCGCTGCGCTTCGGGCACGACGAGATTGGCCCGACCGGCGCGCTGGGGGTACCACTTGTAGGTGGCGAAGTACTCGTCGCTCTCCTGCTTCGCCCGCTCGACGGTGGGGCCGCCGTCGGCGGGGTAACGAGGACGACGTGTGGCCACCGCCGCCCGTTCGTGGGTGAGCGTGGTGAGGCCGATGCGCCAGCCGTCGCCGGGGTTGCCGACCAGTTCGTCGCCGGGCACCCGGGCATCTTCGAAGAACACCTCGTTGAACGTGGCGTGGCCGTTCATCTGGCGAAGCGGGCGCACCTCCACGCCGGGCTGGTCCATGGGGATCAGGAAGTACGAGATGCCCTGGTGCTTGGGCACATCCCAGTTGGTGCGCGCCATCAAAATGCCGAACCGGGCCTTGTGCGCGCCCGAGTTCCAGACCTTCTGGCCGTTGACAATCCACTCGTCGCCGTCACGGTCGGCCCGGGTCACCAGCCCCGCCAGGTCCGAGCCGTTGGTGGGCTCGGAGAAGAGCTGGCACCACTTGTGCTCGCCGGTCAGGATCGGGCGCAGGTGGCGTCGCTTCTGGTCGTTGTCGGCGTGCGCGAGCAGCGTCGGCGCCACGAGATACATGCTCACGCCCGCCGCCACGCCCACCGCGCCGACAGCGTCGAACTCACGGGCCACCACAGCGTCCATCGAGGGCGGCAGACCTCGCCCGTGCCACTCCGTCGGCCATGACGGCGTGCCCCAGCCGGTCTCGGCCAGCAGGTTGCGCCATTCGATCAGCGGCCGCTCACGGTGCCAATGCTCTTCCAGCCACGTCCGGGCTTCGTCGCGGACCTCGTCAACGCTGGCCATGCGCGCAGCGTAGAACCACCGCGCCAACCCCGCCCGAACGCCGCCACCGCCCGACCCGGCAGCCGCCGCTCGCCAACACAGCATCCGTCGAAGGCCCGGGGTTACGTTGAGCCGATGGATTTGGGGCTGACGGGCAGGCGTGCCGTGATCACGGGCGCATCGAAGGGCATCGGGCTGGGGTGCGCACTGGCGCTGGCCCGCGAAGGCTGCGAGGTGGCGTTGGCCGCACGGTCGGCGGACGTGCTGGCCCGGGCCGCCGACGAGGTGCGGGAGGCGGCCCCCGGGGCGGCCGTGACGACCTATGCCGTCGATCTGTCGACGGCCGACGGTCGGCGGACATTGCTGGCCGAGACCGGCTGCGACGGCGGCGGGGCCGGCTTGGTCGACATCTGGGTGAACAACGCCGGAGCGATTCCCGCTGGCGACATCGTGACGGTCGACGACGAGACATGGCGCGATGCCTGGGACCTGAAGGTCTTCGGCTACATCGACCTGTGCCGGGCCGTCCTGCCGTTGATGACGGCCCGCGGCAGCGGGGTCATCGTCAACGTGATCGGCGTGGCGTCGCTGCGACCGCAACCGAACTACATCGCCGGCGGCGTGGGCAACAGCGGCCTGGTCGCCATGACCGCTGCGCTCGGCAGCCGCAGCCTGCGTGACGGTGTGCGCGTGGTTGCCGTCAACCCGGGGCTGATCATCACCGACCGGATGGGCGACATGCTCCGCCGCCAGGCAATCGACGAGCTCGGCGACGAGTCTCGCTGGGAGGAGCTGATCCCCGCCGACCCGGCGCCGGGCACCGTAGAACAGGTGGCCGACGTGGTGGCTTTCCTCGCATCGGACCGGGCGAGCCACGTCAGCGGAACCTCGGTCACGATCGACGGCGGCGCATCCGCCCGCTGAGAGGCTGAGCCAGCGGGGTCTCGGTGGCTCGCTAGTGTCCCGCGGCGAGGGGAACTGACGAGCGCAGCGGAGGCAGCCATGGACGTGCCCGACTTTCGGACGGTGACGGTGGAGGCGCTGGCGGCGATGGTGCGCGACCGGGCGCTGAGCGCCGCTGCGGTAACCGAGCATGCGCTCGAGCGGATCGAGGTGCTGAACCCGCAGCTCAATGCATTTGTGGCGCTCGATGCCGAGAGCGCTCGCTCGCAGGCTGCTGCCATCGACGAGCGGCTCGATGCGGGCGAGGAGGTCGGGCCGCTGGCGGGAATTCCGATCGGGGTCAAGGACCTGGCGGATGCTTCGGGATTCGTCACCACCCGGGGGGCGATGCACTTGCGTGACTCGCCTCCGGTAGCTGCGGATTCCACCGAAGTGGCCCGCATGCGGGCCGCCGGTGCCGTGATCCTGGGCAAGACCAACACGCCCGAGTTCGGCTGCATGGGCGACACCTACAACAACGTCTTCGGCGCCACTTGGAACCCGTGGAACCTCGGCCGCTCCCCGGGCGGGTCATCCGGCGGCACCAGTGCCGCGATCGCGTCGGGCATGGTGCCGGTAGGCACGGGCTCGGACGGCGGCGGCTCGATTCGCATCCCGTCGTCGATCTGTGGCATGTCGGGCCTCAAGCCCAGCCACGGGCGCGTGCCCAGCGGGCCGCCGCCACCGGGGCTGCTGGACCTGTCGTGCGTCGGACCGATGGCCCGCCGGATCCGCGATGTGGCGTACTGCCTGGATGCAGTCATCGGTCCCCATCCCTCAGACCTGCGCAGCCTGCCGGCGCCAACCGAGTCGTGGCGCGCTGCGCTGGACGATCCTCCCCTGCCCGCGCGGGTGCTGTGGGTGCCGTCGTTCGACGGCGATGCAGTGGACTCGGAGATCCTGGCGAGCTGCGCCGCTGCAGTCGAGCTGCTGGCGGCCGAAGGCGTCGAGGTAGTCGAGATGGGCACGCTCTTCGACACCGTGTCAGCCGCGTTCGTGCCGCTGTTCCTGGGCGGGCTGATCGCGCCTTCGTACAGGCCGCTGCTCGGCACGCCCGCGTGGGATGACGTGACCGACCTGCTGGCCGTGGCTCTTGAGGAATCCTTGGAGAACGTGACCGTGGAAGCGATCTCGTCGGCTCGCCAGCAGGCCACCGAGTTGTCCATGCAGCTCGGCGAGGTCATGTCGGGCTTCGACGTGATGCTGCTGCCGACCATGGCGTCGCAGACCCCCGTGGTGGGCGGCGACGGGCTCATTGACGGCGTCGAGACCGAGAACTGGGTGCGCTTCACACCGCTCGCCAATCTCACCCGGCGGCCGGCGGGAACGGTGTGCAGCGGCTTCACCGATGACGGGATGCCGATCGGCCTCGGAGTGCTCGGCCACCAGACCGACGATGTGGGAGTACTGCAGACCCTCGCGGTGCTGGAAGACCTGCTCGGACTGGACCCGATCGCACCCGACATCGACGCTGGCTGAGGCTGGTTGCGCCGGTGGATGCCGACGATGTGATCGAGCTGCTGGGGCTCGAGCCGCTGGCTGGCGAGGGCGGCCAGTGGGCGCAGACCTGGCGAGACGAGCACTCCTCGGCGATCTACTTCCTGCTGCGGCCCGGTGATTTCTCGGCCCTGCATCGGCTGGGCGGCGTCGAGCTGTGGCACCACTACTCGGGCGCTGCGGTCGAGATGCTTCTGCTCGAACCGGGCGGCACGGTGCTGCGGCCGTTGCTCGGCGACGACCTGACGGCGGGCGAGCGGCCGGTGATAGCCGTCGAGGCGGGCACGTGGATGGCGGCCGGCACGACTGGCGATTGGTCGCTGGTGGGCACGACCATGGCGCCTCCCTTCGACGACGCGAGCTTCGAGCTCGGCGAGCGGGCAGCGCTGTCTGCCGCTTACCCCGAGGCCGCCGAGCACATCTCACGCTTCACCCGCGAAGATGCCGCCGATGGCTGAGCAGGACGAGTCGCCGCCCTCGGATCCGATGCCGCTGATGGATGACCAGGACGGGCTGGCGCCGCCGGACGAGCTGATCCGGCTGGACGGCCGGGTGATCGTGGTGACCGGCGCTGGCGGCGGCATCGGCACTGGCATTGCCCGCCGACTCATCGCTGCGGGGGCGAATGTGGTGGCACACACCCGCTCGTCACCCGTCGATCACCTGGTCGGTCTCGACGGAGCGCCCGTCGTATCCGTGCAGGCCGACCTCGCTGAGCCAGACTGCGCGCAGCGTGTCGTCGATACCGCGCTCGAACACCACGGTCGCCTAGACGCGCTGATCAACAACGCAGGCATCCAACCGCTCGTGCACTTCACTGAGCTGAGTGACGCCGACTGGGCCGAGATGATCGACGTCAACCTGACGGCGGTGCACCGGCTGACCCACGCCGCAGCGAGCGCGATGCGTGCACACGGCACCGGCGGGTCGATCGTCCACATCGCCTCGATCGAAGGGCACCAGCCCACCGACCTGCACGGTCATTACGCAACAGCGAAGGCCGGGCTGCTGATGCATGCCCGTGCCGCTGCGGGCGCCTACGGCCCCGACGACATCCGCGTCAACAGCATCTCGCCAGGCTTGATCGACCGTCCCGGCCTCGCCGACGACTGGCCCGAGGGCGTGGCGCGCTGGCACGCGGCGGCACCGCTGGGTCGGCTGGGCACCGCGGCAGACGTCGGCGACGCATGCGTGTTCCTGTGCTCGGACCTCGCCAGATGGATCACCGGCGTGGATCTGGTGGTCGACGGCGGCGTGCTCACCCGGCCCACATTGTGAGCCCGCGCTCTTGGTTGTCACACCCCCTTGGTGCACTGAGGGAAACACCACGTGCACCTCACGGGCACGCTTCACAGAAGCGGAGAAACCACCATGGACACCTCGACTCAGCCTCGGGCCCGGGCCGGCGACTGGCTGCTCGCCATCGCCGTGGCGCTGGCCGGCTGCCTGCTGGTCCTGAGCTGGACGATGGCCAGCGGCTAGCCGGGCCCGCCCGGTCACCGGGAGCGTTCTGCTAAGTAGAGGCCAGCCTCTACAAGGAGACACGCATGCTCATCGACAATCCCCGAGGCGGCTACCGCTTCCTCACCGGCATCTCGCCGTTCTCCAGCGGGGTCGTGGCATCAGACGGCCATGAGGTGGTTCACGCCACGCTCGGCGCCCACGTGCCATGGCGCCAAGGGTTCGAGCTGATCGACGCCCACCTGTCCGCTGCCGGTCGGGAGCGCCCGGCCCTGTGCGCGATCGAGCTGCGCTGCCCCGAGCCGTACTCCATGCCTGGCTTCATCGAGTTCAACGCGGGCTACGTCGAGCTCATCCGCTCATGGGACCTCTACGTCGGCGATCACAATCCGCTGGCCCGCACCAACGTGGCTCCCGCGCATGGCCCGCCTGCCGAGCCGGTGCTGCACGCCTTCTCCTACACCGTCGAGGCCGCAGCCGGTACGCCGACGACGTTCGTGGTGTCGGGCGCGGGGGAGATTCCCGAAGCAACGCTCGACGACAACCAGATCGTCCGCAAGGGCGAGACCGACTCCGAGGCCATGCGAGAGAAGGCCGGCCATGTCGTGGCGACGATGGGGTCGCGCCTGGCGGCCATGGGCGCCAGCTGGAGCCAGGTCACCACCACCGACGTGTACACGGTCTTCATGCATGAAGGCCTGCTCGAGGATGCGGTCATCGGCCAGATGGGAGCAGCCACCCGTCACGGCCTGCGCTGGTACCGGTCGCGCCCGCCCGTCATCGATCTCGACTTCGAGATGGACGTCCGCGGGATCCGGCACGAGATCATTGCGTGAAGAAATCCTCACGAGCACGGCTCGAATGAGGGAGCTCGTCGAGGTCGCATCGACCGATCAAGTGCGACGGCTACGCTCGGCAGTCAGTGACAGCGGCACAGGACCCCGGGCCTCCGATCCATGAGGAAACCACCCAACCCAGGCGGAAGTCCGAGCGGGTCACCGAACAACTCTTAGACGCGGCGACAGCGGTGTTCGGCGAACGTGGCTTCGAAGCCGCCACGGTCTCAGAGGTCGCCCGCAGATGCGGCATGACGTCTGGCGCCGTGTACGCGCGCTGGCCCAACAAGCGCGAGCTGTTCCTGGCCGTCATCGAGCACACCTCGGCCCAGCGCATGCTGCTGTTGATCAAGCAGGCTGAGGCGGCGGCCGACGACAAGCTCGAAATGCTCGGCGCCAACCTGCTCACCTCGACACGAGACCAGATGCGCAACCTGTGGATCGAGGCGTGCGTCAGCGCCAGCCGCGACCCGTCGGTGCACCCCACGGTTGCCGGGTGCATGGAGCTCGAAGCGGGCGATCTCACCGAGATCGTGGAAGACGGCAAGGCAACCGGAGTCATCGACCCAGCGCTGAGCACCGCCGCCATCGTGTTCCTCTGCCAATCGCTTGGCCTCGGCACATACCTGGCGCTGCGGGTCCAGTCCCCCGAGCGGCCCCAGCTGTCCGGCGACGACTGGTCAGCAGTGGTCGACCGGCTCATCACAGCAGTCGCACCCCGTTCCTAACGCACAGAGCCGGCCCATGGCCAAGCAGACGGCATCGTCGCGACCTGAAGCCCGGGTGTGGCGGTGACCTGAGAGACTGGGCGGCGTGGCCCGCAACGTTGTCGGAGGCGAACTGCAGCCGTGCTCGTATGACCCGCTGACGGGCTGGTTCCGGGACGGCTGCTGCAACACCGACACGGGCGACTTCGGCGTGCACACGGTGTGCGCGGTGATGACGGCAGAGTTCTTGGAGTTCTCCAAGGCGGCCGGCAACGACCTGTCCACTCCGCAGCCGACGGTCGGCTTCGACGGCTTGGTTCCCGGCGACCGCTGGTGCCTCTGCGCATCCCGCTGGACCGAAGCGTTCGAGGCGGGCAGCGCTCCCCCGGTCGTCCTCGAAGCGACCCACGCCCGCACCCTCGAGTGGGCCTCGTTGAGCCAGCTCGAAGCACACCGCCACACCGGCGACCCCACCTGACCCCGCTGGGCCGAGCCACCGCATCAGGCAGTCTCGAACCTGCGGGATCTCGCGGCTGGCGTAGCGTGGCGGTGTGGTCGCATGGTTGCTGGCGGCCGCTGTGGCGCTTGCCCACGGGCTGCTGGCCGTATTCATCGTGGTCGGTGCACCGCTGGCTGCACGCAGTCCCCGGCTGATGCGCTGGTACCTCGTGGCGCTGGCACCGATCGCTGCGATCAACCTGCCTGGGCTGCCGTGCCCGCTGACCGTCTGGGAGAAGGATCTCTGGCGCCTCGCCGGTCACATGCCGTACCGGGGCGGCTTCATCTCGCAGTACTTCGTCGAGCCCTTCTACGCCCCCGGCCTGGACGCTCGAGGCGAGACGGTTCTGCTGGCGGCAGTCACGGTCTGGTGCGGAGCGTGGCTGCTGTACGCCGCCGCATCACGCCTGCGCCTGCGCGCCGCACGCTGACCGGGGCACGGCTTCACCAGAATCTGAACTCGCCGCTCAGCGGTAGGTGGCGATGGATACGCCGGGGAGGCCGTCGAATCCGGACGGATCGGCGGTGATGACGGTGCGGTTCGTGGCCCGTGCCGTGGCAGCGATGATCAGGTCGTGAGCGCCGCGTGGCCGGCCCGCCCGATGGGTCTCGGCCAGCAGCTCGGCATGCGCCACAGCAACGTCGGCGCCGTACGGCAGCACCGGGATGGTGTCGACCACGGCGTCGGCGAATGCCTGGCGATGGGCGCGATGTCGCTGCGTGGCGAGATGGACGCCGACAAGCAGTTCGGCCACAGTGATCGCAGCGATGGCGATCGAGTCGTCGTCGCCGATGAGCCGGTCAAGCTGTTCTTGGTCGCGTTCGGCGTCGATGAGGACGGTCGTGTCGAGCAGCAGTGCTGTCATGTTCGAGTGTCGAGTTCAAGCAGTCGGCGAGTCTCGGCGAGCTGGCCGGCCCATTCTGTGTCGGGGCTCGTCTCGGCAAGAAGTTGTTTTGCCCTGCGGCCTTCGCCGCCCGCCAGGGGCTCGATGCGAGCGATCGCCTTGCCGCGCCGCACGACCGTGAACCGCTCCCCACGGTGCTCCACGGCGTCGAGCACATCTGCAAACTCCCGTGCAGCCTCAGTAGCGCTGATCTCTGCCACAAAATCAGATTATCTGATAATACGGCCGCGCCGGCTCAAGGCTCCTGAGAGCTCGCGAAGTTGGCTCCTACGCTTGCCGGAGTGTCAGTTCTGAGGTGGTCCGATCGGCTGCCGCTGAGGCCGAAACGGGTCTTGGTGGCAGGTGCGGTCGCTTCCGGCAAGTCGACGCTTGCCCGACTGCTCGCTGCCCATTGGGAACTGCCATACACCGAGCTAGACGCTCTGTATCACGGCCCGCAATGGCTGCCAAGACCGACGTTCCGCGACGACATCGTTGCGCTGGCTGCTCAAGATGAGTGGGTCACCGAATGGCAGTACACGTTCGCTCGCCCGCTGCTAGCTGTGCGTGCCGATCTGCTGGTATTCCTGGACCTGCCCAGATGGCTGGCGAACAACCGCGTCATCAGGCGAACGCTGCGGCGCGTCGTTCGTCGAACTGAGCTGTGGAACGGGCTTCGCGAACCACCTCTTCGAACGATCCTGAGAGATCCCGACCACATCATCCGCTGGGCGATACGAACCCACCACGAGCACGCGCCACGTGTCGGGTCGCTGGCCGAGCAACGCCCCGATCTCCCGATCGTCTGGCTGTCCTCTGGGCGTGAGGTCAAAGCGTGGGCCAGATCACTGGCGGCAACGCCACCCGGCCCAATCGACGAAGAGGCCTGACGGCGCGATGAGCGACCCGAGAGTGGGCGCTGTCTTGTCGATGTCACGACAGCCGGGCGGCGCTCGTCTAGCTAGCGGATCACGCCTTGGTCGGTGCGGACTGCATCGAGGATGACTGCGGCGCTTTCCGCTTCGTCCCACGAAGAGGTGTCGAGGTCGAGCCCGATGCCGAGGCATTCCTGCTCCATGCGGTCGTACAGCCACAGATACTGCTCCGCAACGCTCTTGTCGGACATCGGGCGTGGTCGGGGGCTATTGAGCAGCGGGGTGGGGGTGAGCTGCTTCGAGGCGCGCTAGGCGCTGAGTGTGATCCAAGGCGACCTCGTTGAACTCGGCCCTGAACTCTCGCAGCTCGGTTCGCAGACTTCCCTCGACCGCAGCGATCTCCGAACGCAGACTCTCCTCCACCGCAGCAATCTCCGAGCGCAGACCTGTCTCAAGGGCTGCGTTTTCCGCCCTCACGCTGGCACCGAGCGACGCGATGTCACCGCGCAGCGAGAAATAGCCGGCCGTGGCGGCCGCGATCAGCGCTCCCGCAAGTGTCACCAGCAGCGACATCTGCCATGCCGGGCGGGCCGGTTGCTGGCCCGCACGCAGCAAGGCGGCGAGCCGTTCCAGCGTGGCGTCGTCAAGCACCACAGGTGCCATCGGCGGCGGTGAAGCAGCGGCCCCGGCCCCGGCGTCCATGCCTTCAACGATAGTCGCCATGGCTCTGTCCACCTTCCTCGCGGTGTGTCATATGGTGATACTATGTGAAATGATATGAAAATAGCGATATATTTTCTCCGTCAGCGATTGACCGTCAGTACGGCCGCTCATGGGGCAGACCAGGCTTCGATCACCTCGCCAGCTCGTGCAGATTCAGAAAGCGAATCGCCGACAACAAGATCAGCCGGCGATGACAGGGCTAGCGGCTGGTCTGCGCGGTGAGCCAGTCGGTGAGGAGCTGCAGGAACTCTGGGGCGTATTCGGGCGCCAGTTCGGTGTACTCGTCGGGGCTGCCGGTGACCGCCGCTTGGAACAAGTGGTTGGCGCCGGAGACGGTGCCGATTGCGTAGCTCGGAATGGCGGATGCCGCGATCGCCTCGGACAGTGCTGCTGCGTTGGCCGCGGGCGGCACTTGGGTGTCGAGTTCGCCGAACAGCGCTAGCACCGGCACTTCGAGGCCGACGAGGTCCGGCCGAGGATCGTGGGTGACCAACGATCGGAAGTAGCGGCTACGCAGCGGGGACAGCCGCTGCTCGACAGAGATGTCCAGAAAGGCCTCCTCATCAGGGATTGACTCGCGTTGCTCCTCGGACATGCTCTCGAGTTCTCGACGGACCGCTTCCCGGGTGGACAGCTCTGCCTCGCCCCAGCCTTCACCGGTCAGGATCGCCTGCAGGATCAGTTCTTGCTGAGCCTGTCGGCGAGCGATCTCGTCCGGCGGTGTGCCCGCCAGCGTCAGGATGCGCAGCAGCTGCATCCGCAGCAGTTCGTCACCCGGCACGGCCGAGCTGGCCAGCAGTGCCACGAAGGCGACGCCGTCGGTGCGGTTGGCCACGATTGGGGCGATGAAGCCTCCTTCGCTGTGACCGATGAGGCCGATGCGATCGGCGTCAATGTCGGGGCGCGTGCGCAACAGCTCGACTGCGGCTTCGACGTCACCTGCCCGATCTTCGAGGGTGGTGAGCGTGCCATAGCCGTCCGATGCGCCCACGCCCCGGTCGTCCCAGCGCAGCGAGGCGACGCCCGCCTGCGCGAGGTGGTCGGCGAGATTGGCGAAGAGCCGGAACTGCCCAATGGTTGAATCACGGTCCTGATCGCCGCTGCCGCTGATGAGGACGACTGCAGGGTGGGGACCGTCGCCGTGGGGCAGGGCAACCTCGCCGGCCAGGACGAAAGCACCGTTGGCGAACGTCACTTCCTCGGAGCGGTGACCATCGACTGGGTCGGACTCTGCGGCAACGTCCGACTCGGCCCCAGGACGGTGCAACGTGAAGGCCCCCGTGTTGCTGAGCTGGGTGAATTCGCCCTCGATCACTCCGTCTCGCAGCTCGCCATCCCACTTGATGAGCCCAAGCGGCGACTGCAGCTCAAAGCGCAAGCGTGTTCCGTCCAGCACCAGCGCGCTCAGCGGCAGTCCGATATTGCCCTGGACGTCGATGGTGCCGCCGAGGCCATCGTCGGCGACATGTAGGTCGATCGCGAAGGGCAGGGTTCCCAGCCCCGGCACGTCGACAGTGCCTTCCCAGCGGCCTTCGATCTCGGCCGCGAGGCTGGCACCACTGTCCGGTTCCGTGAGTGCGGTCGTGCTCGGCGGCAGCGTCGCCACCGTGGTTGGCGACACTGGTGCCGATGTTGCGGACGAGGCCGCGGTGGCCGCCGCCTCGTCGGCGATCGCAGCCGCCGCTGAACCGGTTGTGGCGGGGCCGCCGCCTTCACCGAGTGCGTCGGGGGCGGCGCTGCATGCTGCGGAAGTGGCTGCCAGCAGCATCAGCGCAGCCGAGGCCGCGGCAACGATCAGGGTTCGCTTCATGGCGTGGCGAGTATTGCGCGGTACTTCTCGAATCCCTTCCGGTGATGACCATGCGGTTCGCAGCCCGTGCCGTGGCCGCAATGATCAGGTCGTGAGCGCCGCGTCGCCAGCCCATTCTGTGTCAGGACTCGACTCAGCAAGAAGCTGTTCTGCTCTCCGGTCTTCGCCACCAGCCAGGGGCTCGATGAGGGCGATGCGGGTCGTCGGTGTTGCACTGATCGTCGGGGTCGCCCTGGGCTGCGCTGGAAATGCCGCTGACATTCAGACGGCCGAAGACCGACCTGGCCATCGGGTCGTTGAGTGCGTGCACGTCATCGACGTGGTCCCCGATCCCGGCCGTGGCTACACGGCATACGGTGCAGACGGCGGGTTCATCGCGCTGCCTTCGGGACCGCTGCAGCTCGGCCGATTCGGTCCGGAAGGCTCTGGCTTCGAGGACTACCGGTTCGCAAAGTTCGGACTGCTCGTGCGCCGCTCCCAGCAGGCATCGCTCGAGATCGTGAAGGCCCCGGGCGGTGCCTTCCTCGATTATGGGCAGGGCGAGTTCGGGACTGCAGATGCGCTGACAGCCGGCCCCTGCGACTCACACGGACCCGCGTGCGAGGCAGGATCGGCCGAGTACGTCGGCGGCTGGCCGTGCGGGGCCGATCGTGGCGAGTGGATCGTCTGGGCGGGCGGCATCTGGGTGGACGAGCCCGGTTGCGTCGACGTGCTCGCCTCGTCCGGTGACGAAGAGATACCTGCGCGACTCGCAGTCGGCACTTCCTGCAACTGACCGAAGGACCCATCGACGATCGGAGAGTCGGATCTAAAGCGTCGGCTGGGCTATTGGGCAGCGGGGTGGGGGTGTGCGGCTTCAAGGCGCGCCAGTCGCTGGGTGGTGTCCAAGGCGAATTCATTGAACTCGGCCCTGAACTCTCGCAACTCAGTTCGCAGGCTCGCGTCCACCGCAGCAATCTCCGAACGCAGACTCTCCTCCACCGCAGCAATCTCCGAACGCAGGCTCTCCTCCACCGCAGCAATCTCCGAACGCAGGCTCTCCTCCAGAGCCGCCATGTCCGAACGCAGACTCTCCTCCACCGCAGCAATCTCGGACCGCAGACTCTCTTCCACAGCGGCCATGTCGGACCGCAGGTTCGTCTCGAGGGCTGCGTTTTCTGCCCGCATGCTGGCCCCGAGCGACGCGATATCGCCGCGCAGCGAGAAATAACCGGCCGTCGCAGCCGCGATCAGCGCACCCGCCAGGGTCACGAGCAGCGACATCTGCCATGCCGGACGGGCGGGCTGCTGGCCGGCGCGCAGCAAGCCCGCGAGCCGTTCCAGCGCCGCATCGTCAAGCACGACGGGTGCCATCGGCTGCGGCGCAGCAGCGGCACCGGCCCCGGCGTCCATGCCTTCAACGATAGTCGCCACGGCTCCGTCCGCCTTCGTCACCACACGCCATATAGCGACATTAAGTGAAAACATATGAAACACAAAGCCGATTTCCCCAGCCAGATGTCGCGCGCTGCTGTCGCCTCGGCCTCCTGCACGGGTGAGGCGGACGGTGGCTGCAAACGTCACCACAACGGCGCACGAGCCGATGCGCCGGCGCCGGGTGAGGCGGGCAGACTGCGGGGGTGCGCGTTTTGTGGCGCGGATTGACGCTGGCGTGCCCGTCGTGCGGCGGCCGCGGCCTGTTTCGACGCTGGGGGCTGTTCGCCATACGCGAGCGGTGCCCGAGCTGCGGCTTGAGGTTCGAACGCATGGAAGGTCACTGGCTCGGCGCTGTGGCCGTGAACACGGTGGTGTCGGCAACGGCGGTGATCCTGACCGTCGTGGCGTCCATGCTCGTGTGGGGCACCGATGTCAGCCGCGGCCTGCTGCTCGCAATCGCAGCACCCGTCGGCATCGTGGTGCCCGTGCTCTTCGATCCGGTGTCGCGCACGCTTTGGACGGCGATCGACGCGCTGTTCAGGCCCCCGACTCCCGCCGATTTCGACTGATCGACCCGCTAGTTCAGCGGGTGCTGCGTGTCTCGCCGGTTCGGCGGAGGAAGGCGTCGTAGGGATCGGCGTCGTCTTCGGAGTCGATGATGGCCTTCTCCTTGGGGAGCGCTTCGAGCACGTCGTTGACGAACGTGACCAGGGCTTCGGGGTTCTCGACCTGCCGGCCGGCGGCCCGCGACAGCGCATTGCGGTGCTCGATGAACTCGTAGATGAGCTGGGCGTCGTCGAGCCGGTCGCGGTACCGAGCCGGGATGGCGGCGATGACCGGTTCGTAGCGCTCCGACAGCCACCTGTAGGCCTTCACTGCCTCGGGCAGCGGCCCGCCGGCGTCGTGCTCGAGCGACAGGCCGTAGGCGTCGAGCGCATTGAGCAGCGTGCGGGCCTGGTTCTCCTGCACCTCGAGCCCGGTCAGCTTGCGCAGGCGCAGGTGGGCGTGCCCTTCCTCCACCACGACAGGCCGGATCCGCAGCCGGGAGCCGTCGGACGACTGCACCACCGACAGCTCCTCCACGTCGAAACCCATCGTGTTCAGGCGCCCGATCCGCTCGTTGATGCGCCACCGCTCGTCGGCGGAGATCTCGTCTTCGCGGGTGAGCTCCGCCCACACCCGCTGGTACCGGTCGAGCAGGTCGTCAGTGATCTCGACTGGGTCCACGTCGTCTTCGAGCAGCCCGCCCGCAATGGCGTCGTACAAGCCGCCCGTGATGTTCTCGACGCCGAGGTCGAGATCGTGCTGGCGCAGCGCATCGGTGAGAGCGGGGCGGCATTCGGCGGTCTCGGCGTCGACCAGGTACGCCATCAGGGCGCCCGCGTCACGCCGGAACAGGATGTTCGCCAGCGAGATGTCGCCCCAGTACACACCCTCGAGGTGCAGCCTGGTGAACAGCACCACCGCCGCGTCGAGCAGCCGGTCGCGCAGCAGCGACGGCGACGTGGTGCGAAACAGGTACTGGTAGGGCAGGGCGAAGTCCAAGAAGCGGGTGACGAGCACCGACTGCAGCGCCGAGCCGTCGTCGGCGCGCCTCCCGCTCACCACCCCGACGGCACGCACCGCCGGCAGCCGCTCGTCTTCGAGGTGGCGCAGCACGCGGTATTCGTGCTCGGCCAGCGCCTGCTCGGTCTCCTTGAGGGCATAGACCCCGCCGTCGTACTGCACCATGCGCACGACGTGGCGGCTGAGCCCCCGCCGCACCCGGATCAGCCGCTCGGTGACGTCGTGCCATTCGGCGAGCGGCCGGTCCCACGGCAGATCCAAGTAGTCGGGATGCCCCTGCCGAGTAAGAATCGTGAGCCCCGATTCCGCTGCAGGCTCAGGCCCGGGTGGCTGCACAATCATCGATCTCGTGCGAACGAAGCCGCCCGGCGGCGATCCGATTCGACGACGCTTGCCCACCGTTTCCGGCCGCGCCACATTTCCGCCGCGTGAATCTCGAACATGGTGTGGTCGTGCCCCAGAGGGCGGAGCTTCCGGAACAGAAACGAATCAAGACGCTGCTGCAGGTGCCAGGCATCTTCCTCGTGAACAATGATGCCGCCGACGACCAGCACGGGACTCCCTCCGTGGGTCCCCGACTCATCTACGAAGCACAGATACAAACTGACCCCAAAACGCGTTCGTGCCCCGCCGAAGCGGGGCACGTTCTGCGAGTAAGCGGAGGAGCAAGCTCACGGCACCGAATACTCCGGTCCTCTCCGCTGCGAACATGATACACACCGGCGTTGCACCGTACATTCGCGGTCCGGGCAGGCGGAAATCGTTTTATTGGATTCCGCGATCACTATTTCTGCTGCGCAGACCCGGGCTGGCCCCAGCGTCCAGTTCGCGGACGAGGCTGGTGCCGCTGCCGGGTTGGCTCTCCCACTCCCATTCCTCGTGCAGTTCCAGCGGGCCGTCGGCCGACACGACGATGCGGCTGCGGCAGTGCCCGTTGGCCGTGGTGCCGCTCGTCGTCACGTGCGAGTACCGGAAGTCCAAGCCGTCGCCGTCGCGCCGCCCGACGAGATGGCCAAGCCGCACGGTGCCGCCCTCGTAGCGTGCCCACACGACCCCGTCGGATTCCTCGTGGTACTGGAAGCGCGTCTCCGAGCCCACATCGCCCGCAGGATCATTCGAGACACCGGCGAATGTGCGCCCGTCAAGACTCGGTGCAGTACCCATCAGCGCAAGCTACCCACCGACCAGCACCAGCCCATTCGGTCAAAACCGGTAGCGGCATGAATCGCCGTGCGCAGTACGTTGAGCGGCATGGCAGCCACGAAGAACCGGTTGACAGTCACCGTCGACGCCGACATCGCCGGCCAGGTGAAAGCGGTGGTCGCCCAAGGCGGCGCATCGAGCGTGTCGGCCTACGTCGAACATGCCATGAGGTGTCAGCTCGCGGCCGATGCCGACTTCGACAAGCTGCTTGCCACGATGCTCGACGAAACCGGCGGGCCGCTCACGCCCGACGAGCGCGCTGCCGCCAGTCGGCTGCTGCCAGCCGACGTGGCGGCGGTGCGGGAACGGCCGCTCGCGTAGTTTCGGCTTATCACGCCTGACAGTCCACGGGTTCCCGCCGGGGCCACGCCGGCTCGCCGAACACCCGCCTTCGACGCTGCCAACGTCCCCCCGGTACTTATCAGGTCACATGTGACGTCGACGTGGGCCGAACTTGTCGTGCTCGACGGCTCGGTGCTGTTCGTCGATGACACCCCACGGCGAGTCCGTGCAGCGGCGGGAGAACGCGTGCCGATCGTTCCCGGAGTCCGCCACCACATTGAGCCGGCGCACGACGCCGCGTTCTACATCCAGTTCTACGAACGCACGCCGGAATCCGCCGACTGAGCCGAGGTGGCGGCGAACGGGCTCGCGCCGTGCGGGGGTTAGGCGTCTTCGATCGTGGCTTTGAGGAGTCTGAGCTGCTTGGCGTCGGAGGTTCGGATGGCGATGCGAAGCAAGGGCCACATCAGCCGCCACAGCACGCCGGTGCTCTGGCAGTCCGCTGTCAGCGTGACTCGTGAGGTGCCCTCATCGTGCGCCCGGACCTCGTAGGTGTAGTCCGCAGTCACGCCGCCCTGAACCGAGCGCAGCACGAGCGACTGCCCGTCGACGCATCGCACGATGGTGCTGGAGCGATCCTTGCCGCGAGCCCGGAACGTCAGCCGGGTGCCCTCGGCGGTCTCCCCATCGGCGGTGATCGTGTCGATCCCGGGCATCCACCTGTGAGCGTTCGGCCAGTCGGTGAGAGCGGTCCACACCCGCGGAGCCGGGTGACCAATGATCTCCTCAACAGCAAAAGCCTGCGACATGACGTGCCCCCTCGACAGCCCAGTCTGCCCCGCTGCCGCGAAGCCTGAGCCGATGTGGAAGCTCTAGCTACGGAGTTCTTTCATGAGCTCCTCGGTTGTCTTGGGACGGAACAGGTCCTTGGGAACATCTGCCGGGGTCACGCCAGGCCGTGGGTAGTAGCCGCCGACGTACTCCGGGCGCGGATCCCGGGGCGGCTTACGCTTGGAGCGGCGCTTCTTCGCCATCAGCATTCTCCGTTCCCAGTTCGCGTATCTGCCGAAACTCTAACGACTCGATGTCGGCCCACTTGAGCAGGATTCCGCCGCCCGTCCACACATAGCTGCCGTCGAGGCTGGCCGGAATAGTCGCTGTTTTGGGGAGCTTCAGCGCCAGTGCCGTGCCCGTGGCTCGGCCTCGCCAAGGTGCGCGGTGAGACGTGCGAAATCGTCGAGATCGGAAGTGATGACGGTGTCGTCAAGACGGATCGCGCATGCGAGCACGCCGGCGTCGAGGATCACCGTTGGCTGAAATGGCGCTCGCGCATCGCAGCCACCCCGTCGGGGTCTGGCGGCCCCGACTCGGCTACCCACTCGGCCATGAAGTCCGCCAGGGCACGTCGACGGCGATGCTCTTCGGCGAGCATCATCAGTCCTTGCTTGATCGCTGCTGAGCGGCCGCCAAACTCGGACGCGAGCTCGTCAAGCAGCGCACGGTCCTCGTCATCGAGGCGCACCGTGGTCGTCTCAACAGTCGCCCCGGCATCAGCGTCGGACTCCATTTGCTCAACGGTACTCGCCATGGTCGCTCCCGCTCTCACCGCGTCACATGATGAGTCGAAAATAGATGAAACCTCATGACACGCAAAATTGTTTTGTCGCGTCAGCCGGCAAGGTTTAGGGCGCTGTCGCAGCGCTAGAGTCAATCTTGGCCGTTGGCACCATTTTGGTCCGGGTTCCGGTGGAACCCGCTTTGCTAGGGATCTCTGTCGAGGTCCAGCCGGGACCCCCGCTGGGGTCCCATTTTTTCGTTTGGCGGGAAGTGCCGTCAGACATAACGTCGCCGCCGTGTCGAGCAGTAGGGCCACGGTTTCAGGCCCTTCTCGTCAGGCTAAACTGACAAAAATGAGCCTTCTAGCTCACGATCGCTTGCCGGCGCAGCCCATCGACGCGCTGCGAAAACTCGTGCGCACCATCGACGAGTGCGACGAACTCAAGCGCAACACGGTCGCGGCGGCTCGCGAAGCGGGCGCGACGTGGGAAGCCATCGGCACGGCCCTGGGCATCACTCGACAGTCCGCTTGGGCGCTCTACTCAGCCGACGCTGCTGCTCTCAGCGCTGACCTGGCTGCAAGCGCCGCTCGCAACCCAGACCTTTCCGAGGACGAAGCACTCGACATCGCCGTCGAGGAAGTACGAGAAGCCCGCAGAGCTCGCCGAGCACGCTGAGCGCATGACGCCCGCCGAGGAATTCGAGTTCTACCGCCAGCCAGAAAACCTGAGTCCACAGGGGCCGGCGCAGCGACGTACACCGAGGCCGTCCGACACAACCACCCGGGGGCCCTCAGCGAAGCCGGAGCCGCGAGCGAATCCCGTGACGCAGTCGTGATGGCACCGCGGCGCCCACGAGGCCAAGACCGCCTCAGCGCAGCATCTGCTGGATGAGGGCTACGAATCCGAGGTGTTCGGCGGCCGATGCGCACCTCAGTTCGAGCTTCGCTAGCGGGTCAGCAGCCATTCGCGAATCTTCTCTGCCGACTCGTGTCGATCGGCCCCGCCGAGTCGCTGGAGGTCCAAGATCACCTGGGTCGGATGTGCGAGCGCCGCATCTTCTTCGTGGCGGATGCGCAGAATCGACTGGTCTGCGGGCACGATCAACTCGACGTTCGCATCGTCGGGGCCCTGAGCGGGTGTCAACTCAAGTTGGGTCGCAAGCCGGTGATCGTTCGTGTACACCGTCGTGTGCGTGGGCAGGCGCCACGGCACGAGACGGTCGGCGGCGACGTCACCGGAAATGACGGTGTCTGCGTGCAGCGACTCTCCGACGGCCGCGATCTGCTCGCATGCCTGGTTGGGGGAATCCAAGGAGTAGAACCAGCTGGCGATCCCCCGCGCATCGGCGTAGCTGTTCAGGAAGGCATCGAGCAGTACCGGACGGTCCGCTGCCCAGGTTGATCGTCCCCGACGCTCGACGAGCCCAGCGGTCGACAGCGCCGTCAACACCTGTGAGACCCGAGGCTGGCTGATACCAGCGCGTTCGGCGAACTCGGCTTCGCCTTCCATGACGCCGTCCGAGATCAGCAAGCGCATGATCGACCACGATCCGGAGCCCCTGGGCAGACCACGCGGGGTCCTGCTCACCGCGCGGCTCGGCACACGGCGGTTGATGCGAATGCCCCGCGCACGGACATCGGCGTTGCCGTGGCTGTCGGCCCACGACCACTGGGCTTCCGTGAGCGCCCGTCCTGTCGGCTCGGAAACAAGTGGAGCCACGAGCAACGGCACACCTACGGTCGCGAGGCGGCTGCGCAACGGCTCCAGGCGCGGAATCTCGCCGGGGTACGGAGCACGACTCTTCACTTGGACAGCAAATCGAACGAGCTTGTCGTCAACTGCGGCGTCGAGCAGTGCATCTGCAAGCTGGTCGGCAGGCAGGTCTGAACTCACCATCGCCTCGATGGCAACACTGTCAAACAGCTGCTTGACATTCATAAGCACAAATGCATTATAAGCAGTGTGCTTATATCGACAAAATCCTTACCTGACTGCGGCGGCGTGGGCGATGAGCGGGCGGAGCAGTTCGGCGGCGCGGTGCTGGCTGTCGAGCGTGGCCAGGATCCCCTCGCGCTCCATCTGGATGAACGCCGGGACCCCCGCAGCGATCTTGCGCACCACCGCCCGCCTGCAGCCGGCGATCACCTCGGCCACCATGTCGGCGAGCTCATCGGCCCTGCCGGCACCCACCCCTCAACCCAGCTGAGCACCAACGACCCGTCAGGCTCTGTACCGAGGTATCGGGGAGCACCGTCAGAGCGGCCCGAACTGTTGACGTATCGCGGCCACGGTACGAGGAAGTCCCACTTCTCGCAGCCGTTCGAGGAGTTCTTCGAAGGTCGTCTCAGGTCTTGTGAGCGCACGAGCCTGATCCTTGATGACGCCGATGACTCGAGCGGGCGCGAGTTCGAGCACATTCATCACGAACTCATCAGGGCTCTGCGCCTCAATGTCGAACGGTGCCAGCAATTCGTCGGGGAAGTGACGCAGATTGGCGGTCACGATCACTTGAGCGTTGCAGACGATGGCAGCCGCCAGGACGTGGCGATCTGCTGTGTCCGGTAGCTCCAATCCCTCTATGAGCGGCTCGTAGCCCGTGACCTGCGCATCGGCGATGGCGTTGTTCATCAATTCACGCGTCCGGCCCAGCTTGTCGGTCAGCTCGGGCTGGTCGCGGATGATCGCCGAGAACGCCTCATCGAGGATCTGATCAGTCCACTTTGCTTGAAACAATCGGGATTGACCAAGCCTCACCAGAAGATCACGCAGCGACCCCGGATACAGGACGTTGGCGTCGTACAAGGCGACGAACGCCATGACCGTTAGTAGCTCAGCGCGATCTCTTGAGCCTCACGAGTGAGCTCATCAGCGATCTCTCGCCGCATCGCCGCATCGCGGCGCTTGTACTCGACCAGGTCGACCAGCAGCACCTTGCGCCGGTTGCCGACGCGCCGGTACGGGATCGCCCGCTCGTCGAGCAGCTTGACGAGGTACGGCCGACTCACGTTCAAGATGTCCGCTGCCTGCTGTGTAGTGAGCTCAGCGTGCACCGCAGCAACTGTGACCGCGTTGCCATTCGCCAGCTCAGCGAGCACGTCGACAAAGAACCGGAACGCGACCGAGGGAACGACAATCTGAGTCGCTCCGTCAGGATCCTCGCTCACGAGCTGCACATGCGTGGTCGGCGTCGGGTGCGCCCGCAGAAACTCCGTCAGCTGCTCAACAGCGTCAGCAGCCTGCGCGGCTCCGTGCTCGTCGAGCAGTTCGAGCTCCCTGACTGATCCCTGTGCCATCGGTGCGCCTCCCCAGGCCGTCGGCACCTATCGGACAGCGTAGTAGGGCATCACTATATTCGCAATATTCGAAAAGGTCGAATCCCAAGCGCTATTCGCAATATTCGAACACCACGCGTGCGAGCTCGCCTGCGCCCAGCCGCCAGCACTCGGCATCGGCTGGCACCCACCCCTCGACCCAGCTGAGCTCGCTTCCGGCTCAGGCGTTGAGGCTGGGCTGTCCTGCATCGCCGAGCGCGCTGCTACGAGATGTTCAGCGACTGACGCGCTTATGCGATGTCGCTCGCAAGTGCCGACTCGGCTTGGGAGCCGAGGGGCAGCGGATTGCTCATGTAGCTCTTCCGCTCGCCGATCGAGCCATCTCGATTGTGGATGATGTGCTCTGCCCGGTCGGCTTCAGCTTGCTGGCGGCCTGCCACCACTGCAGCCTGTTTCGTCTCGAACTTCTCGTAAGGAGCAGCGGCCCCAGCACGGCGGTTCGCCCAGCGGTTCCCGAACGGGACCGTGTGCACGTTGTTCTCTCGGATCCACAGACCCAGCGTCTCGCCCATGACCTGCGCAACAGTGCTGTCGCTCCCGAAGCCGAGAAAGTAGCCGGGGTGTGTGAACTGAAGCACCCCGGCGCTGTCGGCGCCCAGCAGAACGACTTCGTAGTCGGAATCGCTGTCGAAGTGCTCGTACTCGCGCTCGGCTTCGTTGTACGCCTCGATCGCCTCGCGATCGTCATCGAACTCCTCAAGCTTGACCTGCTTGGCGTTCTTCTTGTCAAAGACAATGAGCACGTTCACGGCATCTGCAGTCGTTCGATTGCGCTCCTGAACCGAGCAGCAACAGTGGGGAACGCCCAGAGCGGGGCGTAGTCCATGACGAGATCATACGCAGCGGCCACCTCGGCCACGTTCGCCAAATGCGCCAACGGTCCCGGCGGGCCTTCGCCGTGCTTGAGGCTGGACCCGGCGCTTGCGGACATGGCCTCCACAGTGCCCGCCCAAGCGTGCTGCAGCACGGTGCGGAGCTGAATCTCCACACGTCGACCTTGATAACGGGTGTACACATGCAGCGCCCGATAACCGGAGGCCTGCGGATCCTTCACGTAGTCGCGAACCCTCGTCGTGAATTGCGTGGGCGACCGCTGCGAGCGCCTCTCGCTGTTGACGACGATGCGTTCGAGCACCTGATAGGCGTCGCGCTGTGTGAGGAACACAGCTCGGCACCCTGCGATGTCCTGTATCTGGGACAGGCCCATGCTTTGCAGCCGGCCCAGCTTCTGCACGATTGATCTCGCTCGCTTCAGGCGCTGCGCAACCTCGAGCGACGACACGCCAGAGGCTCCGATGCACGAGGCCAACCCGCTGCGAGCGCTGCGAAGAGCCCTGCTGTGAGCGGACCTGTGCTCCAAGAACACGTCGACGGCCGCCTCGACAGCGCCGTTCGGCGACTGATGACGGCCGAGATAGACATCACGAATCAGCTCACCGGCTCGATCAATCTGGCGGTTCGACAGTGCCACCGCGCAGAATCTTGTTCACGCCCAAGACCGTGTCAAACACATTTCCTGGCCACACTGAACCGGCATCGGCTGCGCACTGCCCTGCACCTGTCGCGGCCCCTCCAACCACCGATCGGCATCACCGCACACCGGCGCGAACTGCCACACGGCGTGCGCGAGGTCCCACATCGGCGACGCCACGAAGATCCCGTCCCAATCGATGAACGCCACCGCCCGCCCGCCAGCACTCGGCATCGGCCGGCACCCACCCCTCGACCCAGCTGAGCACCATCGACCCGTCAGGCTCGGTACCGAGGTATCGGGGAGCGCCGCCAAAACCGGCCTTCTCGAGATGGGCGAGCAACTGCCGCACCGACGCCGACGAACCGGTCGCAGGACGCCGCACCGTGTCACCGACCCTGACGAACTCAGTGACACGGCCGGCCAGCGCCTCCGGCTCAGCGGTGGCGTCTGAACTGATGCCGGGGTGGTCCTGTATCGGTGAGCACGCTAACGAGAGGGCTCTCTTGTGCCGGGGTCAATTCAGAGCTCGCCTAGCGGCAACGAGGATGTGTCACCCGTCGTTAGGGTTCCAAGAGGTGCTCAAGGACTTGGTTCATCGGCGTGTTCGCCTGGAGGTTCGCGAACTCAGCGTGGCCTGGGGGACGTTGCGGACGATTGAAGACGCGTTCGAGACAGAGGGATTCTCCAGAGGTCCCGAATCAGACGAGTCTGGTCAACGCCGACGCTTGTTCGACACCTACGCCGAGGCCATCGACTGGTCTGACCCAGAGCACGCAGATAGAGGGTTGCGAGTCTTCGAAGAGGTCATCTCATGGCGCGAATGGCAAGAACCGTCACAGCGGCAGCGGGAACTCGCGAAGCTGCGACGCCTGCTCCAACGGGACAACTACGAACTCAGTGAGGACGGGTTGATCCGGCCGGTAGCCACGCCGACCCTCCTTGAGTTGCCACTGGAGAATCTGCGAAACCCTCAGTCCATTCAAGAACATCTGGATCGGCTGGACGCTTCCGATCCGTCGTTGGCAATCGGCGCATCGAAGTCTCTGATCGAGGCAACCAGCAAGCATGTCCTGGAAGAACTGGGCATCGAATATGACGACCGCGCCGATGTCCCCAGTCTCGTTCGGGACGTCCAGAAAGCACTCAAAGCCCATCCCGAGTCAATCGCCCCGACCACCAAAGGGCGCGACAGCATTGTTCGCGTCCTGTCGAATCTGTCACAGGTCACTGTCGGCATCGCCGAACTTCGAAACGAGTACGCCCCCGATCACGGGCGCACTCGATCTAGTGGCGGTCTCGGTCCACGTCACGCACAACTCGCTATCGGGACCGCGCACACCTACTGCCGTTTCTTGCTGGACACGCTCAAGCGCCGACGGGACCACGCCAACGGAGGTCTCGCCGCCGCACCTGCACCCCATCAATGAGATCCAGTACATCGGGCGCCGACCGGATAATCGAGGACTACCCGAGTCTGTCAACGGGTCTGCATCGCTTTCGCGCTGTCACCTTGGTTGAACGAGTATGAAGCCTGGGTTGAAGTCGGCGTTGAGGCTGTTATCGAGCCGGCTACGAACGCGACTTGGGTCTCGGAGATCGCTGCCCAGAAACGAATACTGCTGGCCTTCATGCAGGTGCCGTAACAGCGAGGCGACGGTATGCGCTCCAGATACAGCTCCGACAAATGGGACAGCAGCTGAGGTGCCGGCGAGTTCCATCACGCCACACTGTGCGTCACCGTGATCTTCGCCAGCATTGACCCTCCGCTCTACCTCTCGTTGAAATTGAGGTAAGAGCGTTCGCTCATCGCGCGGTGCGGCCTCGAACACCGTCTGTGGGTCGTACTCCGATGGAAAGCTGTAGAGCGACATGGCGAGGCAATCGACGGGGCCCGACCCGAGGCCGGCGTCCACTGCGAACGCGAACTTGCCGGCGAGCGCTCGGCGGGGCTCAGGCCGGTCGAAGCCTGCGAATGCCACCGCGGGGTCATTGATCTCGCGCTCGAACGAATAGCCGAATTTGCGTTCGACGATGGTCGTCCCGAATCCGAGCTGCTCGAGGCGCTCGGCAACCAGGCGGGTCTTTCGCATTCCGACGTCGCCGAGATTCGTCAGCAATCCGGTGGAGTGATTCGCCTCGACGACGCGGTCGTAGTCGACAAGGCCGACTTCTGGGCCATTCTGAGATGGGTAGGGCAAACAGCCGAGGCTCCAGGCACTGGCCTGGCCGAGGTGACCAAGCCCGAGCAGCCACAGGCTCTTCGGTAGGTATCGGAGTTCCGGGCCTTCAGCGCGTTCGTCCATCCACGCAATGTCCGGTCGCCACAGCGAAACCCCGACGCTCCGGCGCGCGTACACCGGCGAGTTGTCTATGAAGTGTTGGAATATTTCGGAGACTGCGAGCGCACCGGAGACGATGCCGGCAAGTGGATTGCTGCCAATGATTGGCTGCAAGGCTGGATCGGTCAGCACACCCCCGCTCCATCCCATCCAAGCGCCGAGCACCCTGACGCCGTTGTGAACGGACCTGGCTCCGTCGGCCTGGCCGATGACATACACGGGAATGGCAGGGTCGATGCCGTCAGTCAGGGAGCCTCCGAACCGGACTACCGCATCGTCGAGCGAGGTTCCTTCTGCCCATGGCAGCGACAAGTCGCTGTTATGGCTATATGCGACGCGGACTTCGCCCAGTGCGCGCGAGCCGCAGTTTATCGAGGTGAGCAGTGCTGCTTGGGCTGCTTCATCACCGCTGATGTCCCCTTGGACTTGGACCTGCATGACCAGGGAGCGCTGGAACTGAGCAGCATCTGCGAGTTCCGTCAGTCCTCGGTCTGCAAGCATCTTCTGAGTCCGGCTGAAGTTGTTCTGGTTGATCTGGTTCACCGAAGCAGACCTCCCTTCAGTCGCCGGGCAGCGCTTCGGCCGAACCATGATTCCCATCGGCCATCGCCGAGATATCGATGCACACCGACGCTTCGTTGGCTAATGCGCCCAACTGCGAAGTTGGGGAGTATCAGGGCGATATGTCCCTTGCGGCCGACAAAGGGGTTGTGCTGGTCGATGGCGCTCTGTGCCACACCTCTGCCGCCGTGGGTGTGGACGTCTGCGACAACTCGCAGGTCTTCTGCCTCGCATAGATCCCACAACCGGCTGAACACATGCCCTTTGATGTGAACCGAGCCAGCGCCGGTTGTTGCCCCGAGGTCATCGAAATACACGACGCGACGTACTCGCGGGCAACGATCGGAATCTTCCGCCGCGGAAGCGAGAAGCACTGCTCCTGACTCATTACGCCCCTCACCGCGTCGACCCAGTTCGGCACAGAGGTGCTTCCACACCCCACCGCTGATGCGCAGCAACGGGCCTCGCTCGCGCTTAGATGCCCTCATAATCATCGGCATTCAAGAGCTCGTACACGCACTCAAGGAAGAACGCCACGTCCCGTTCGGCATGCCAAGCAGACAGCGGGTATTGGTCGGCCCAGCCTGGGTATGTGGCGAGTCCCTCCCTGTCATAAGCGGTGTACAGGGCTTTCCCCTCTTTCCAGTCGGTTCGGAATGTCTTGGCTGCTCGGGTGCCTTTGGGTCGCTCATCGGATGCGAGCATCTCATTGCGCCCGAGGTGCCATGGTGTCGCGGTGGGTGCCTGCCGCGGGTAGTCCTCGAAGTTCAATTTCAAGCAGAATTCATCCGGTGATCCGTCGCGCGGAGCTGCTGCGATTGCGAAGACACCCTCAGGCCATTCGAGTTCAATGAGCTTCCACCTGCCCGAGGCTTCGCCCGCCCTGAAGCGGCCGCTCTTGAGTGCTTGGTGCAAAGCCCGTTCGTCGGGTGCCATGGCAGCCGATGTGGTCATCCTGCGAAGTGGTCATGCTTCGCGAGATCGAGTGCCGCAACACACCGTTCGACGTCAGCGACCGTTCCGACATGCACGTTGCCAGCAAGAAACTCATCCGCATCGGGCAGCTTTAGGCCGTAGCCGGCTGCCTCCTTCGGGTCCAAGTCGAAGACCTTCGAGCCGACAGCCCAATCGAACACCTTCTCGATGACTGTGGCCGGGTCGAACTCGTGGTATTCGGTCTTGCCTTCGAAGCGCACCGCCGCCTTGATTGATTGATTCACCCTGGGTTTTGCGCAGGCTCCAGAGATTGGAGCAAGCATGGGATCCA